>DASZAN010000116.1:0-70024 GCA_035945115.1 Allostellaceae bacterium | reverse complement strand
TGCACGAACTCAAGGACGCCATCCATCGCTTCCTCGACCAGACCAATGCCAATCCCAAGCCCTTTACCTGGACCAAGGACCCCAACATGATCATCGCCGCCGTCAAACGAGGGCACCAAGTGTTAGATTCAATCCACTAGGCTTCGCTTGCCAACCGCATCCACTTAAGCGGTCGCGAGCGAGGGCCCTGTGAATCAATTCACTTCAGTCGCGCGATTGACGGCCCGATCGTGAGCTAGATCACACTGGCCCGCAGGGTGGAGAGATGCCGCCGCAAGCTTTTAAATGATCAGTTGTGGCAGCATCTGAAGAAACACGCCCTTCTCGGCCGCAGCTGGATCAATGCCCGAGACGAAGGGGAACGACGATATCGATGCTTGCTGGCGGGGCGACCACCGGGGCCGGTTGATAGACCACCGCGGGCGGCGGTGGCGCGACATAGACGGGTGCCGGAGCCGGCACCACGACGACGGGCGGCGGCTCCCTGACGATGACGCGGGGCGCATCGTCATCGTCGCGGCCGTGATGCTTGTCGCGATAGCCATGCGCCGGCGCCCAAGGCGGTGGATCGGCAAGGGCCGGAGCGGACGAGAGCGAGGCCGATGCGAAAGCCAGGGCGACCGCAGCGGCGCCGAGGCGAAGGTGCGAAAGGTTCATAGGCGTACTCCTCAACAGCAACGCAGTTTCAGCGCGCGTGGCCCGTCGCGCCACCATGCGTCCCGCCTGCGGCGCCGGAAGATGCCGACACGCCGCCGCCATTCGTCGCGCCGCTGGCCGTCGAGACCGTCACATCATGGCCATGGTCGGCAGAGGCAAGCCCATGCCCCGCGCCGTCCGATCCGGTCTCGTCCCACTTTCCGGTCGGGGTATGACCATTGTCCGATCCCGAGGCGAAGGCGTGACCGTTGGCGGTCGTTACATTCGTGCGACCGTTCGATGAGGCGGCGTGGCTGTCGTGAAGGTGGTGCTCATAGCCGCTGACGACCTGTCCGAGGTTCTTCTCGTTCACCAGGCCTTCGGCCTTCATTTGCTTGAACACCTCGCCCCATCCTTCATGGCTGCCCTTGAGCGCGGCAATTTGGTTGAGGCTGAGCGGCTGCGGACCATTGGCCGTCGCGTGTTGCGCGTTGAACAGAGCGCGCGCAATGTTCTGGTTGCCCGGCGACAAGTCGCTGAAGCTGCCTGACCCGCCCGATGTCGTCTCGGCCAACGCCGCGCTTGCCATCAGCATGAGCCCGGCAGTCAAGGCCAAACCTTGTTTAAGGTTCATCATGTCTGCTTCCTCTTGCGGTTCGGTTCGTTCTTCGCCGCGTCGCGATCGTCCTGCAGCGTTTCCGCGGTCTTCCTGATAATTTCCGTCGCTGTCGACGCGTCTTTGAAGAAGATTTGTCCGTCGTTGGCGACGACGCGCATGCGCGTCGTCTTGTCCGTGAGCTGCTGCAGCTCGATGTCGATCGTGCGTTCGGTCGCCGTCGCCGAGAGCTTCCAGCCCTTTTCGCTCTTCTCGTCCGCCGTCACCGGCATGGCGAGGTGATCGAGCGTCTTGAGGGTGGCAAAACGAAGCTCGTTGGTGGAGGCATCGAAGGTCTTGTAGACGATGCCATTCATCGTGTGCTCGACGCCCGCGCCAGCGCCGACGCCGGCGGCCCCGCCGACCACCGCCAAGCCGACGGCGGCGCAGCCTTCGAGCGCCAGGGCAACGACAAAAACCCCTAAAGTGCGTGCAATTCGCATGATCGATCCAATATGCAGATCCGGATCAGGGTAGGCACGGCGTCCCATCGCTAGCAAATGAGATCGCGGAAGCTTTGACGAAACTGCGCGAAGCTTTGACGAAACCGCGCCCAGCCCGTGGAACGACAGTCCAACGGTAAGAAACCGTTCGTAAACCAAACATGAATGCTTGCATGACGGATGATGGGGCTTTTTTGTGGCTGATCCGCGAAGCCTTCCGTACCCCTCCTCCGCACGCCCGGCACCCCTCCCCCCTTGAGGGGGAGGGTAGGGAGGGGGGCAGCGCCGCCAAGCCTGTGAGGTTTGGCACACCGGCCGCCTCAAGGGCTTGGTAGAGTACTCAGAATTTAGCGCAGCGAGGCCCGGCCATAGTCGGCGGCAAGGGGGACAAATGAAGCGGCGAGCGTTCGTCGCAATTCTGGGCCTTGTGCCAGTGATCCACCCGCTGATTGCGCATGACCGCGAAGGCGCTTGGCCTCACCACCCCACTCACGCTGCTCGCCCGCGCAGCCTAGGTGATTGAATGAGGAGGCGCGCGTTCATTGCGGCTTGCGCCGTGGCGGTAGCCGCGGCTCGGGCACACGCACAAGCACCAACGAAGCCGGCGCGGGTCGGCGTTGTCTCGAACTCCACAGGGACCGGCGGTCCCGTCGTCGGGTTCCGTCGTGGATTGGCTGAGAAGGGCTATGTCGAGGGTCAGAATCTGATCATCGAGGAGCGATTCGCCGAGGGTGCGGCGGATCGCTTGCCCGCGCTCGTCGCCGACATCCTCGCACAGCATGTCGATGTCCTTTACGCGGCGGGCACGCAAACCGCGCTCATCGCCAAGCGACTGACGACGACAGTGCCGATCGTCTTTCAAAGCGGCGATCCGGTCGGCGCTGGCCTGGTGGCGAGCCTTGCGAGGCCAAACGGCAATCTCACCGGTTTATCGGTGCTATCAGGCGAATACAGTCGGAAGTGGCTGGCGTTGTTGAAGGAGGCAGTGCCTTCGCTGCGCCGGGTTGGCGTGCTGTGGAACCCTGACAATCCCGTCATCGTCGCCGAGGTTGAACAGGTACGACAGGTGGCCGCCGGTCTCGGTCTCGAGATTGCCGCATTTCACGTGTTGGCGGACGATATCGACGCGAGCCTTGCCGCAATCTCGAGCGCAGGGGTGGACGGGCTCGTCATCACCGATGACGCATCCATCAACAGGCTCACGCCGCGGCTTAGCGTCTTTGCCGCCGAGCATCGGCTGCCGGCGATCGCCGGAGACGCCGAATGGGTACGGACGGGCTTGCTGATGTCGTACTCGGCGGATTTCACCGCTCTCGGTCGACGCGCCGCCACATATGCCGATCGCATTCTCAAAGGCGCGCGCCCGGCCGATCTACCCGTCGAACAGGCAAGCGAGTTCACATTGAGGCTCAATCTCAAGACGGCCAAAGCGCTCAGACTCGACATCTCGCCCAATCTCCTCGCCCAAGCCGACGAGGTGATTGAATGACCTCTTGCATCACGGGGGCCATCCACACATGAAGCGGCGGGACTTCATGGCCATGGTCGGCGGCGCGGTGGCGGCGAGGCCCGTCGCCGTGCGCGCACAGCAGGCGGCGATGCCGGTCGTCGGCTTTCTCAACAGCAACTCGCCGCCGCTTTTTGTGCGGCCTGTCGAAGCGTTTCAGCGCGGCCTCGCCGAAGCGGGCTATGTCGACGGCAAGAACGTGACGATCGAATACCGCTGGGCCGAGAGCCGAAACGAGCGGCTGCCGGCGATGGCGGCCGATCTGGTGCAGCGTCAGGTGAGCGTCATCGCGGCAACCACCACGCCCGCGGCGCTCGCGGCCAAGGCGGCGACCGCGACCATTCCGATCGTCTTCGAAACCGGCGGCGACCCGGTCGCGCTCGGTTTGGTCGCGAGCCTCAGCCGGCCCGGCGGCAATGTCACGGGCGTCACCCAATTGACCTCGTTGTTGGCGCCGAAGGGGCTCGAAATTCTCCACGAGTTATTGCCCGCCGCGCATCACATGGCGCTGCTCCTCAATCCCTCCACTCCGAGGATCGCCGAGGATGTCGCGCGCGGCGTGCGTGCGGCGGCGCGCACGCTGGGGCTCGAGTTCGAGGAGCTGAACGCCAGCACGGAAGGTGAGCTCGATGGCGTCTTTGTGGCGGTCAGCCGTTCGCCGGGCCGCGGCCTTGTCATCAGCCCCGACCCCTTCTTCACCAGCCGGAACGAGCACCTGGCCGCGCTGGCGGCGCGCCACGCGGTGCCAGCAATCTACATCCGGCCCGAGTTTGCCGCCGCCGGCGGTCTCGTGAGCTACGGCAACGACCTTGCGGATTCCTATCGCTTGGCCGGCCTCTACACCGGCCGCATCTTGAAGGGCGAAAAACCCGCCGACCTGCCGGTGCCGCAGGCAACGAAGGTCGAGCTCATCGTCAACCTCAAGGCCGCCGCCGCGCTCGGCATTACCATCCCGCCAACACTCCTCGCCCGCGCCGACGAGGTGATCGAGTAGCGATCAGCTCAGTAGCTGCTCGTCGGTTTGTTGCTGATCGCCGGATTGCCCGTATCGGTGTTGTGCATCTCATCCTGGTTGGCGTTCGGGGTCGTGTTTGTCGCTGCGGGCGGGTTCGAGCCACCGCTGTTGGCCAGAAAACGGCCGGCCGGCAGCTCGCAATCTAGGGCGGGTTTCGATCCGACCGAACCAGCTTTTTTGATCGATTCTACGCCGCCCGCACCTGGCGCAGGAAGGTCTCCACCTCTGCTTTGAGGCGGAGCGATTGCTGTGTGAGCGCGCCCGCGGCCTCGACCACTTCGGCGGCGGCGGTGGTGACGTCGCCGGTCATCTGTTTGGTCTCGGCAATATTGGTGGAGACGCTCGTCGTCGCCTGTGCCGCTTGCTGCGCGTTTTGCGCGATCTCGCGCGAGACGGTGCCTTGTTCCTCGATCGCGGCAGCGACCGTCGCGGCGATTTCGTTGACGCGAGCGATTTGCGAGCGGATTTCCTCGGTGGCGCCTGCCGTCTGATTGGCCAGGCCCTTCACCTCCGAGGCGACCACGGCAAAGCCCTTGCCCGCCTCGCCGGCGCGTGCCGCCTCGATGGTGGCGTTGAGCGCCAGCAGGTTGGTCTGGCCGGCGATCTGATCGATGAGCTGGACCACTTGGCCGATCTGCTGCGCCATATCCGCGAGCGCCTGGACGCGCGTATCGGCGGCCGTCGCTTCTCGCGCCGCGTCTTCGACGACCCGGGTCGAGGACGACATCTGCTGACCGATTTCCGCGGCCGCGGCCGAAAGCTCCTCGGTGGCGGCGGCGACGCCGTTGACGTGGCCCGCGGTCTCCTCCGCGGCATGCGCGGCGCCGCTCGCGCGGTCGCTAGCGTGATCGGTGGCCGAGCCATCTTGCGCGCCATCCCCTCCATGCGGTTCGCCGCGCCCACGACGGTGTCGATGAACGTCGAAATGCTGGAATCGAAAGCGGCGGTGCAAGCGTCGATCTGCCTGGCGCGCTCCTCGCGGCTCGCGTGCTGCCTGGAGCGTGCTGAGGCGTGCGGTCTCGATCAGGCTGCGTTTGAAGACTTCCACCGCCTCGGCGATCTCGCCCACCTCGTCCGAGCGGTTGACCGCCGGCACGTAGACGTTCGTGTCGCCGCCCGCGAGCTTCGTCATGGTCGCGATGACGCCGGTGGAGCGGATTTTCATGTGTAACATCCCCTCGAACAGAGCCAACGAGGCTCGCGACTAGTCCGTGACTTTGATCTTCATCTTCATTTGCGGATGGATTGCGCACTGCACCTCGGACTCGCCGGCATGATCGAACTTCACCTCGCTCGACTCGCCGGACTTCTGCGTTCTCAAGTCGAAGGACATGCCCGGCGTTTTCGAGTAGACGTTGTGCGTGAACGGATCCTTGTTGGCGAAGACCACCGACTGGCCGGCTTTGATCGTAACCTCGGGTTCCGAGAACTTCTTGTCTTCCTGGTAGACGGTCGTGCCTTCCGCGCGGGCGATGGCGGCGGTAAGCGCCGTCGCCAGTGCCATCGAGACCAAAGCCGCTACTCTCGCCATGACGGTTCCCCTCTTGGATGGATCAGCGCTGCGCCGTCTGCGGTCCGGCAAAGAGCACGGGCACGTGGACGGGCGGGTTCTCGCCGGTCAGCGTCATCATGAAATCGGCGAGGTCGGTCTTTTCCTCCGCCGTGAGATGGAGCGACTTCACCTCCTCTGAGAGGCTCGGCCGCTGCACGAAGCCGTGATCGTAATGCTCGACCACCGCCATCAGCGTCGGCACCGAGCCGTCATGCATGTAGGGCGCGCGCCGCTCGACATCGCGCAAGGTCGGCGTCTTGAAGGCGTGCTGCATGCTCGGCAGGTCGAGGATCTTGCCGCGGCCGATATCTGCATCCGGCAGACCGATGTCGCGGAAGCTGTTGTCGGTGAAGTTCCAGCCGGAATGGCAGGCCTGGCAATTGCCTTTGGTGTTGAACACCACAAAGCCGCGCTTGGCCGATTCGGAGATGGCCTTCTCGTCACCGGCGATCCAGCGGTCGAAGGGCGCGGTGCCGGAGACGACAGTGCGCTCGTAGGTGGCGATCGCCTTTGCCGCGTTGGCAACGGTGATCTCTTCGTAGGGGAATACCGCGGCAAAGCGCTCGCGATAGCCGGCGATGGCGCTCAGCTTTGCCGGCAGCTTCGCCAACTCCTGATTCATTTCGACGGGCGCCGACATCGGACCCAACGCTTGCGCCTCGAGATTGGGCATGCGGCCGTCCCACATCAGGAGGTCCGCCCACGCCGCATTGAGCACGGTGGGCGTGCGACGTCCAAGCACGGTCATGCCGTGACCGATGCCGCGCGGCAGGCCATCGCCCCACGACAGTGCCGGATTGTGGCAGCTGGCGCAGGAGATGTAGTTGGCACCGGAGAGGCGTGGATCGAAGAACAGCATCTCGCCGAGCGCCGCTTTCTCCGCGCTAAAGGGATTGTCGGCGGGAAACGGTATCGACTTCGGGCGCTGATAGAGCGCCTTCATGCGTTCGAGCGACAACGTCTCGGCGCCGTAAGCGATGGACGGCACCACGGCAGCAGCCAACAAGACGCTGAACCATTTGGGGGCTTGCACGGCATCCTCGCAAACAAAGGGCAGAATGCAAGCGACGCTATGCGTGTCCCGTTGCTAATTGCTTAATCGCACCCCATTGCAAGGGATACGGGTAGGTGAGTCCTCGCTCTAAAGACGGATCATTGCAGTGGCGAGATGACGCGCACTTTGCCGC
Source organism: Allostellaceae bacterium (assembly GCA_035945115.1). GTDB lineage: Bacteria > Pseudomonadota > Alphaproteobacteria > ATCC43930 > CGMCC-115725 > DAHUYF01. The sequence goes on along the minus strand of DASZAN010000116.1, from coordinate 63,029 downwards.
TGTTATTGCTCGGCCTGGACATAGCGCATCAGGTCGAGCTCGCGCCGCGCCTGATTGGGATCGATCACCACGACGACGAAGGTATCGGTGACGAAGGAGCTGAGATCGCCGTTGTCGCCGCCCTGCCACGAGCGCAGCGATTCGATTTTGGCGTAGTAGATGTCACCCGGCCGCACGACCACGGTCTTGAACTGATTGGGAAAGAGGCCCAGCGATAAAACCTTGATCTCGTAAGTGCCGGGCGGGACGTCGCGATAGAAGACGCCGCCTGGAATGGAGGCGCCGACTTCCTGCCCGTTGAGATAAAGCGGCGGGCGCGACAGGCTCTCGTAAGGCTCGTAGTCGCGATAGAAGTAGATGCGGCCACGCTCCGCCGCCAACGGCGGCAGGCTGGCCGCCACCTCGGGGAAGGGCGTTCCCGAAGGGCCGGTGCAGGCGGCAAGGCCAAGGAGAAGTGCGAGCGTGAGGCGACGAAGATGGCTCATGGTCGAGGCCTCCTCAATTGACGCCGCCCTGACCGTCATAGCAGCCGGCAATCGAGCGGGTACGCCATTCCGAACAATCCCGGAGATTGGGGCCGTCATAGCAAGCAGCGAGCGTACTCAACGCAAGAACGATCAAGATCAGCTTCGCCCGCACCATTTGCTCTCGTGATGCTCGAGGCGGCACTATAAAGCGAGGATGGCTGAGGCGCTCATTACATCGCCGAAAGGTTCTACCCGAATTGGTTGGCTCCGGCTCCCTATCTGTGCCGCGGCGTCAGTGCTTGCGCTCGCGGGCTCGCTTTCTCACGCATCGGCGCAAGACGCGAGCTGGAAGGCGACCACGCGCGAGGTGCTGACAGGCCTCGGCCGCTGCTATGTCGAACCGCGCCATAAGCAGAGCTGGCGTCTTCAGGGCGACCACCTCGTCTGGGAGACGCGGTCGACGGGGCGCGTCAAGGTCGATCGCCGCGCCGAGGTGCCCATCGCGATCATGGAACAGGCACGCCTGACCCGCAGCAGCGAGGCGCAGGGATATCCCTATGTCGTCGAGCTGCGCTTGGCCCAAGCGGTCACGGCGGCGGCCAGCGTCGGCGGCCAAGCCAATCCCGATTTCAACTACCAGACGGCGACGTTGCCGTGCGCGCTTCGCAAGGCGGCGGATGCGCAGCGGCTGGCGGATGCAATCAATCACCTGATTGCGCTGTCGAAGAGCAGGTGAGCTGCAGGGCGGTTCGTGCGTCCTTCGACACGCTCAGCCCTGCGACAAGCTCCGGAGAGGACGCTTCTCGCGATGAAGTGTCACGCGCCGCCCAAATAGGCCTCTTGTACCATTGTGTTGTTGCGCAAGCTCTCGGCGCTGCCGGCGAGCACGACCTCGCCGGTCTGCAGCACATAACCGTGGGTGGCGATCGAGAGCGCCATGTTGGCGTTCTGCTCCACCATGAAGATGGTGGTGCCTTGGCGGTTGATTGCCTGGATGAGATCGAACACTTGCTCGACGAAAGCGGGCGAGAGGCCCATCGAGGGCTCGTCCATGCAAAGGAGCTTGGGCCGCGCCATCAGCGCGCGCGCCATCGCCACCATCTGCTGCTCGCCGCCCGAGAGCGTGCCGGCGGCTTGGCCGAGGCGCTCCTTGATGCGCGGAAAGAGCTGGAACACGCGCTCCTTGTCGGCTTCGATGGCTTCCGTGTCGTTGCGCGTGAAGGCGCCCATCTCGAGATTTTCGAGGACGGTCATGCGCGGAAAGAGCCGGCGCGCTTCCGGGACCGGGGCGATGCCGCGCTTCACGCGCTCCGCGGTCGGCATGGTGTTGATGACGGCGCCGTTGTAGCTCACCGTGCCCGAGGACGGCCGCACGATGCCGAGAATCGTTTTCATCGTCGTCGATTTGCCGGACGCGTTGCCGCCCAGGAGCGCGACGATCTCACCTTCGCCGACGACATAGTTGACGCCCTTCAGGACGTGGAGCTCGCCGTAGTAGGTGTCGACGTCCTTGAACTCAAGAAGCGGTCGCCGCGACGGTTGCGGCTGTGCGTCCGAGATAGGCACTGAGCACTTCCTTGTTGCGGTGAACTTCTTCCGGCGTTCCCTCGGCGATCTTCTCGCCATGGTCGAGGACGATCACCTTGTCGGCGATCTCGTTGACGACATTGAGCTTGTGCTCGATCAAGAGGATCGTGAGGCCGCGGTCGCGCAGCCCGCGGATCTGCTCGGTCAATTCGAGCGTCTCCGTCGGATTCATCCCGGCCGTGGGCTCGTCCAAGAGGAGCAGAACGGGCTCCGTCATGAGTGCGCGGGCAATCTCAAGGCGGCGACGGTTGGCGTAGGAGAGGGTGCGCGCCAGATGCTGAATCCGCGGCATCAATCGATTGCCGAAAATGCCGAGGATGCCGAGCACGCCCTCGCGCGCCTCATGCTCCTCGCGCCGGACGCGCGGCGGGCGGATGACCGCGCCCAAGGCGCCGGCATGGGTGCGCGCATGGGCGCCGACCAAGACATTCTCGAGCAAGGTCATGTTGGCGAAGAGGCGGAGGTTCTGGAAGGTGCGCGCCGCACCGCGCGCGACTATGGCGTCGGGCTTGAGGCCGGTGATGTTCTCGCCGGCGAGCACCACCTGGCCGCCGGAGGGCTCGATCAACCCCGTCACCAGATTGAAGAAGGTGGTCTTGCCCGAGCCGTTGGGGCCGATCACCGCGACGATGCTGCCGGGCATCACCGTGAGGTCGAGGCCGCGTACCGCTTGGATGCCGCCGAAGGATTTGCGCAAGCCGCGCACCTCGAGGAGCGGCTTCGCCAGATCGACGGCGCGATGATGGAGCTTTTCCGGGCCCTTGATGTCGGCGCCACGCGTCGGCATCGCCGCTTGCTCCGCGACCGTCAGCGCCGTCACCGCGCGGCGGGCGGGGATGATGCCCTCGCGGCGGTAAAGCATCATGATGACGAGAACGATGCCGAAGATGAGCTCGATCGACTGCACGAGGTCGATGCGCTCGAAGAAGGCGATGCCGGTGACCTGGCCGAGCCAATGCACGCCTTGCGTCAGGTCCTGCAGGAACCAGGATTGCAGTAGCTGCAGGAAGACGGCGCCGACGACGACGCCGGCGACGCTCCCCATGCCGCCCAGCACGATCATCACCAGCAGCATCACCGATACCGGGAACATGAACATCTCGGGCGTCGCGGTCTGCAGCTTCGCCACGTAGAAGGTGCCGGTGGCGCCGGCGAAGCCGGCGCCGATGGCGAAGGCGAGAAGCTTCAAGCGCGTGCGGTTGACGCCCATGGCTTCGGCGGCGATTTCGTCCTCGCGGATCGCCATCCAGGCGCGGCCGATGCGCGAATCCTTGAGGCGCATGCTGGCGAAGATCAGCAGCACGATCATGATGAGGCCGACGTAATAATAGGGTGTCGACATCACGCCGAAGCTGTAGCCGAAGAGCTTCGGCGTGTTGACGCCGTTGAGCCCCTGCGCACCGTTGGTGAGATAAGGCGTGTTGCGGGCGACGATCGGCACGATCTCGCCGAAGCCCAAGGTGACGATGGCGAGATAGTCGCCCTTGAGGCGCAAGGTGGGCGCGCCGAACAGCACGCCGAAGAATGCAGCGACGAGCGCCGCGAGCGGCATCACCAGCCAGAACGAGACGGTGAAATGCACCTTGTCGGCTGTCGTCGTATGGAGGTGCTCCACCAGGCCCAGCCACTGGAACGGCTCCCAGAAGCTGCTCCAGTCCGGCTGTACCTGATACGAGGCGAGAATGCCGCAGGTATAGGCGCCGATGGCGAAGAAGGCGGCGTAGCCGAGATCGAGGAGCCCGGCGAAGCCCACGACGATGTTGAGGCCGAGTGCCAGCATGGCAAAGGCAGTGGCGTTGGCGGCGGCGTCGATGTCGCCCTCATTGTTGTCGATGATCGGAAAGAGCGCCGCCAGGATGATGAGGGTGACGGCGACCCTTGCCTGCCACTTCTCACTCAGCACTTTTTCCCAGAAGGCGGAGACGCCGTTGCGTTGTGGCCGGGCGACAGGCGGCAGGCTCATGCGTGCGCGCTCACGATTTGCTGGGCGCCGCTGCGCCCAAGAGACCGCTCGGACGGAACACCAGGACCAGCACCAGGATCGAGAAGATGATGACGTCGGTCCAACGCACCGCTACGTACTGACCGCCCAAGGATTCGATGAGGCCGATTAAGATGCCGCCCAGCATGGCGCCGGGAATGTTGCCGATGCCGCCCAGCACGGCGGCGGTGAAGGCGCGAAGTCCCGCGCTATAGCCGATGATGAAGCTCGTGTAGTTGTAATAAAGGCCGAAGATGAGGCCCGCCGCGCCCGCGAGCGCGGAGCCCAAGAAGAAGGTGATCACCACCACGCGGTCGACGTCGACGCCCATCATGCGCGCGGCCTCCTGGTCCTGGGCCGTCGCCTGCATGGCCTTGCCCATCTTGGTGCGGCGGACGAAGTAGTGGAGCCCGACCATGAGGATGAGTGCGATCGACCAGAGCATGAGCTCGCGCAATCGCAAGGTGGCGCCGCCAATCTCCCAGCGTAGCTGCGGCAGCGGGTTCGAGTAGTTTTTGGAATCGGCGCCGACGTTCAAGAGGATCAGGTTGAAGAGAATGTAGGAGAGGCCGATGGTGGTGATCATCGGCGCCGTGCCGGAGACGCCGCGGAGCGGCCTGAGCGCCAGGCGCTCGATGGCGACGCCCAAAATTCCCGTTCCCAGCATGGTGACGACGAGGGCGATCAAGAGCACGCCCACGAGCGGAAAGCCCCAGAGGATCGTGCTTTGCCCGACGATCCCCATCGCCTGCATCACCCACAGGGCGAAAAACGAGCCCACCATGAAGATGTTGAAATGGGCGAAGTTGATGAGCTCGATAATGCCGTAGACCATGGTGAAGCCGAGGGCGAGGAGCGCATACATCGCTCCCAGGCTTACACCATTGATGATCTGCTGCAGCAGGACGTCCTGAAAGGTCATCTCAGCGCCTGGGCATCAGCGGGCTGCGGCGCTCGCGACCGGTGTGCGTCCTTCGACCAGCTCAGGATGAGGTTCTTTCTTGGTGCCATGACCAATTCGTCCTCACCCTGAGCGGCGTCCTTTGCGTAGCGAAGGACGCCTGTCGATGGGCGCACGATCGACGTGCAACGTGATGACGCGATCAGGACTGCGGCGCCACGCCGATGTACTTGTATTGACGGATGACGTCGTTGTCCGGCGCCTTCGCATCGTGCTTGACCTGAAACACGCTCACGACACGGTCCTTGAGGTCGCCGTTCTCGTCGAACGAGATCGTGCCTTGCAGGGTCTTGAGGTTGGAGGTCTGCATGGCGTCGCGCACGTTCGAGCGGTTGACCGGCTTGCCGCTCTTGATCACGCGGTCGATCGCATCGAGGACGACGAGCGTGCCGTCATAGGCGGTGATCGAATAGTCGCTCGGCGCCTGCTTGTAGGTCTCCTGGAACTTCTTCACGAAGGCCTGCGCGCCGCTCTCCTCGGTGCTGTGCGGCGATGCGTTGGTCGCGTACCAGCCTTCGACCGCGGGGAAACCCGCGCTGAGGAACGTACCGCCATAGACGCCGTCGCCGCCGGCCTTGATCATCTTGGGAACGATGTCATAGGCCTGCTTCGCCACCTTGACGCCCGCTTGCCCCACGCCGCCGTAGTAGATGGCGTCAGGATTGAGCGCCTTGATCTTGGTGAGGACGGTGGTGTAGTCGGCTTCCTTGGGATTGAGCTGATCGCGGCCCAAAATCTTGATGCCGTTCTTCTCCGCCTGTTTCTGGAAGGCGTCGGCGATCCCCACGCCATAGGCGCCGGAATCATCGAGAATGTAGATCGTCTTGACCTTGAGCTGCTGGGCCATGAAGTTCGCCATGTTCGGCCCTTGGAAGGCGTCGGTCGTCACCGTTCGGAAATAGATCGCCTTGCCTTTCGGCTTGAACTGCGCGGCAAAGGCGGGATTGGTGATGTCGGGGTTGGTCGAGCTCGGCGTGATGGTGGCGAGATCGGCCTCGGAGAGGATCGGCGTCATCGCCTTGCCCTCGCCGCTCATCTGCGGACCGACATTGGCGACCACCGCCGGGTCGGAGACGAGCTTCTTGGTGTTGGTGGCGGCCTGTGCCGGGTCGTACTGGCCGGCGCTCGCCGTGCCGCTGTCATAGACGACAACGTCGATCTTGCGGCCGTCGATGCCACCCTTGGCGTTGGCTTCGTCGACCGCCATCATCGCGCCCTGCTTGATGAGGAGCGCGTCCTCGGCATCGGCGCCGGTGAGCGGCAGCGTGATGCCGATCTTGATCGGTCCCTTGTCCTGGGCAAGGGCGCCCATGCCGAGCATGGCCGCCACCCCTGCGGCGGCAACGCCGCCGAGCAACAGACGCACGTAGTTCGAGCTTTTCATCGCTTGATCCTCCCGAGCAGTGACGGACCACTTTCACGGCAGGAAAGCCCCGCCGCCCCTCGTGGCGTCTTGTTTCAGGGACTTTGCCACGCCGCTGGGCGTGAGGGAAAGAGCCAAGTTTTGGCAAGGCGATAGGGTGTTGCGGTTAATTTGCGGTCACATATCGACCAGTCATGATGTCGTTTGCGCCAGTCCACCCCCCTTGCCGACTACATTTCCCCGGGCGGGATCGTCGGCATTATCTGCCCCAACGCCCGCCGGCGAGGCCACGCTCTTCCGCATGATCACGGTTCCTTGGGCGTGTGAGCACTGCCGGCATGATTGTTGCCCCGGTTGGGACTGAGCTAAGATCGAGGTCGGTGAGCGGAGAGGCGCGAAAATGCCGGAACTGAGGGCCGATCTCATTCTCAGCGGCGGCCGGGTAATCGATCCCGCCACCGGCAGGGATGGCGTGGCGGATGTCGCCATCGTTGCGGGGAAGATCATCGGCGTGGCACCGGCCCTGCCGACCACGCACGCGGCTTCTGTGGTGTCGGTCGCGGGGAAGGTGGTGGTGCCGAGACTGATCGACACCCATGCCCATGTCTATCGAAGCGACCCAGATGATCGTACCCGCCTTCTCGTTGCGCGCCGGTCATCGCATCGACGTCGACAGCCCGCTGCTGCCGCAACCCATCCCTATGGCCGCGTGAAGGCGTACGCCCAGGACGGCGGAAACCGCGATGCAGCGTACTGACGCTCGCGCTACCGGCATCGGTGCCTCGGTCCCACGCAAAGAAGACGACCGTTACCTCCGGGGTAAGGGCGAATTCATCGCCGACATTCGCTTGCCCGGCATGCAAGAGCTCGCCTTCGTTCGGAGCCCCGTCGCGCATGCGCGCTTGCGCGGCGTCCGCAAGCCGGCGGGCGCGGAAAATGCGGTGTTCACCGCGGCGGACCTCGTCGGCGTTGGTCCGATCGTCGCCAATTCGCGTCTTCCCGGATTCAAGCCGTCGGAGCAGCCGGTTCTCGCTTCCGGCAAGCTGCGCTATGTTGGCGAGCCCGTCGCGGTCTGCGTCGCGCCGGATCGCGCGAGCGCCGAAGACATTGCCGCCGAAGTCGAGCTCGACATCGAGGAGCTACCGGCTGTCAGCGACATGCTCGCCGCGCGCGGGGCGGGCGCGCCGCTGGTGCATGAGCACTGGGGCGACAACGTCTTCCTCGAAACCGTCGTCGATGCCGACCTCGAGGCGATCAAGCGCACCGCTGCGGTAACGGTGACGCGCCACCTGCGCACGGCGCGCCAATGCATGTCGCCGATCGAGGGGCGTGGGGTTGTCGCCCAGTGGGACCGGCGCCTCGAGCAGCTCCTGGTCTACAGTGCGGCGCAGATGCCGCACATCGTGCGCACGGGCCTTGCCGGCTGTCTCGGGCTCGATCACGGCCGTATCCGCGTCGTCGCTCCGGATATCGGTGGCGGCTTCGGCTACAAGGGCATCTTGCTGGTCGAAGAGGTCTGCGCCGCGTTTCTTGCACGCCACCTTGGCCACCCCGTGCGGTGGATCGAGGACCGCCGCGAGCAGCTCACCGCGAACGCCAATTGCCGCGAGCACGATTACGAGATTACCGCCTACGCTGACGCCATGGGCCGACTGCTGGCGCTCGACGCCGAGGTGACGGTCGACGCTGGCGCCTACTCGGCTTATCCCTTTTCGGCGTGCCTCGAGGCAGCGCAAGTCGCGAGCATCCTGCCGGGTCCTTATCGTTTCGACGCATATCGCTGTCGCACCTGGTCGGCCGCCACCAACAAGCCGCCCATTCTTCCCTACCGCGGTGTCGCGCGCGCCGGGGTTTGCTTTGCCATGGAAACGATGATCGACGCTGTCGCGAGCGCCATCGGTAAAGAACCGCTTGATGTGCGGCTCTTGAACCTCGTGCCGCCGGAAGCAATGCCGTTCAACAACATCACCGGAAAGCACTTCGACAGTGGCGACTATCCGGAATGCCTGCGCCGTGCGGCGGCAGCGATCGATCTCGCGGGCGTGCGCCGTCGGCAAGCCGACGCGAGGCCGGAAGACGAGCGCATCGGCGTCGGCTTTGCCATCTTCTGCGAGCAGGCAGCGCATGGCACGTCAGTGTATTCAGGGTGGGGCATCCCAATGGTGCCGGGCTTCGAGCAAGCCGTCGCGCGGCTCACGCCGGACGGCGGGCTCGAGCTCAGGGTCGGCATCCAATCGCACGGCCAAGGGCTCGAGACGACCCTGGCGCAGGTGGCGCATGAGCTGTTGGGCATCGCCATCGAGCGCATCATGGTGGTGCACGGCGACACCGCGGTCACGCCCTACTCCACTGGCACGTGGGGATCGCGTTGCATGGTCATGGCCGGGGGCGCCGTCGCCACCGCTTGCCGCGAGCTCGGTCAGCGCTTGGCGCGGATCGGTGCGCATCTGCTGCAGACGACTCCCGACCAAGTCGTGGTGCGCGATGGCGTCGTGATCGGCCCGCGCGGCTCGGTCTCGATCGACGACATCGGGCGGACTTGGTATTTGCGGCCACAGGATCTGCCCGACGATGTGTCACCGGGCGGTCTCGAAGTGACAAGCGGCTACAAAGCCGTTCGCGACAGCGGCACGTTCAGCTATGCAGCACACGCCGCGGTGGTCGCTGTCGATGTTGCCCTCGGCGCGGTGCGCATTCTCGACTATGTCGTCGTCGAGGACGGCGGCGTATTGGTGAATCCGATGATCGTCGATGGCCAAGTTGTCGGTGGTACGGCACAGGGGATCGGCACGGCGCTCTACGAGGAAATGCCGTACGACGGCGCCGGCCAGCCGCTCGCATCGACCCTCGCCGACTACATCCTGCCCGGCGCCACCGAAGTACCAGACGTGCGCATCACCCATATGGAAACGCCGTCGCCTTATACGACCTTCGGCCAAAAGGGCATCGGCGAAGGCGGTGCCATCGGGCCGCCCGCGGCCATCGCCAATGCCGTCAACGACGCGTTGCGCCCGCTCGGCGCGGAAATCGGCGACTTGCCGATCACGCCGCGGCGGTTGCTCGCCGCATTGGCGAAAGTAGGTGTGATGCCGCCGCCATGAAGCCGGCTCCCTTCGATTACGCCCGTCCGACCGACATCGCGGAAGCCGCGGCCATTCTCGCTGAAGGTGGCGCGGACGCGCGTGTGATGGCCGGTGGCCAGTCGCTAGGGCCGATGCTGAACCTCCGCTTGGCCCATCCGCGCGTGGTCGTCGATATCACGCATATTCCGGATCTGGGCGGCGTCGACGACACTGCCGATGCGGTGTTGCTCGGCGCCGCCGTCACCCATGCCGCCGTGGAAGATGGCCGGGTCCCGGACGTCGGTGATCGCGTGCTGTCGACGATCGCTGCCGGGATCGCTTACCGCGCCGTACGCAACCGCGGCACCGTCGCGGGGAGCCTCTGTCACGCCGACCCGGCGGCCGATTGGGTGACGGCGCTCACCGCTTTGGATGCTTGCGTCATCACCTATCGCGCGCGCGGCGGGCGCATGATTCCCATCGACATCTTCAATCGCGGTCCGTTCACCACCGCGCTCGAGCCGGGTGAGTTGGTCGTCGCCGTGCGTATCCCCAAGCTTTCGCGCGCGGCCCGTTGGGGCTGGTACAAAGTCTGCCGCAAGCCCGGCGAGTTTTCAGATGCCATCGGCGCCGTGCTCATCGATCCCGAGCGCAATGTACGCCGCGCCGTGGTCAGTGCGACCGGTGGCCGCCCGCTGCTACTTCGCGATGACGACGCGTCGGCCGACGCCGCGGACCGCGCCCTAGCAAGCGCCAGTAACCGCTTCGACGCAATCGACCGTCAAGTCCATCGCGTCGCCCTCCGCCGCGCATTCGCGGCGGCGCGAGTGTGAAGGCGATATCGCTCAACGTGAATGGCCGTCCAACGTCGGCCACGGTAGAGCCGCGCCGACATCTCGCCGACTTCCTGCGCGAGAATTGTTTGCTGACCGGCACCCACCTCGGTTGCGAGCATGGCGTCTGCGGCGCCTGCACGGTTCTTCTCGACGGGCAGCCCGTGCGCTCCTGCATCACGCTCGCGGTCGCGGCTGATGGTGCCACGGTGCAAACCATCGAGGGTCTTGAAGACGACCCGATCATGGTACGACTGCGCGCCGCGTTTACGCGCGAACACGCTTTACAATGCGGCTATTGCACGCCGGGAATGCTCATGACCGCGCGCGACATAGCGCTCCGTTTGCCCGCCGCGGACGCAGCGCGTGTTCGCCTCGAGCTCAGCGGCAATCTCTGTCGCTGCACCGGGTATGTCGGCATTGTTCGTGCCATTGGCAGCGTGCTGCGCGACCCCGAGACGACCGACGCCGCTGTGCCGCGTGCGGCATTGCCGTCTCGACCGCAGCTCTCGCGTCTCGCGTCCGCCGCGAGCGCATCGCCGTTGGTCGCAACGGCCGCCGTTACCACCGGGGAGGACGGCGCGGCTACGACGCTTCGCCAGACGGTTCGCATCGCCATTCCGCGCGCCGAGGTTTGGGCCGCGATCAAAAATCCGGCGGTCATCGTCGCCTGCGTGCCGGGCGCGGAGCTGACACCCAGTGATGCGCCGGGTCGGGTAGCCGGAAGGATGACGGTGGCGCTCGGTCCGGTGCGCGCGCACTTCGCCGGCGCCGCCGATGTCTCCTATGACGATGAAGCCTGGAGGGGAATCCTCACCGGGCACGGCCAGGATCGCGCCACTGGTACACGCCTCCATCTCGAGGCACGCTTTCGCGTCGCCGAAGAGGGATCAACCGCAAGCGTCGTCGAACTCTCGGTCGACTACGGTCTGCGCGGTCCGCTGGCACAGTTCAGCCGGTCCGGCATCGTCGAGCTCGTCGCTGAGGAAGTGGTGCGACAGGCGGCGCGCAATTTGGAAGCGCGCCTCTCGGGTGGCGGTGCCGCTGTCCGCGCACCGCTGGGTCTCGGGCGTATCCTTCTCAAACTCCTCTCCGCGCGCCTCGCGGCGGTCGTCGGGCGCGTCCGCGCTCAGTGGCGCGACGGGCGGTAGGCGATCATATCGATTTCGACGATGCCGCCACGCGCCAGCGCCGTCACGCCCACGGTCGTTCGCGCCGGCAGGCGCGCTGCCGGAAAATAGTCGAGATAGAGGTGATTGAACGCGGCGTAGTCGCGCTCGAAGTGGGTGAGGAAGACCCGCACCATCAGAACATGCTCGAAGCCTGCCGCCGCGCCGGCGAGCGCGCGCCGCAGGTTGTCGAAAACTTTGCGCGACTGCGCCTCGATACCGTCGGGAAGCGGACGCGAATCATCCGCGGGATCGGTTGCGAGCTGTCCCGTGACGAAGAGCCAGCCGTCGAGTTCGACGACATGGCTGTAAGGCCCAACCGGTTTCGGCGCGCCGGGGATCAGGTGAAAGATAGGAGCCATCATCGCGCGTCTCTTGCACTGGAGCGGACGCACGACGCACCGGATCGGCGCCGGGTAGGCATTGCGTCGGCGATGCTACCGGGTTTCGACCGTCCGCCGACGACCGCCGTCTTGCCATCTTTCTCGACCAGCACCATTGTCATCTCCCATAGCGCAGACCAGGGACTAAGAGGAAACCCGAACGCATGCCCGCTTATCAATACATCTACGTCATGAAAGGTCTGTCGAAAACCTATCCGGGCGGGCGCGAGGTGCTGAAGGACATTTGGTTGTCGTTCCTGCCGGGCGCCAAGATCGGCGTGCTCGGCTTGAACGGCGCGGGGAAGTCGACGCTGCTGCGCATCATGGCGGGGCTCGATCAGGATTTCGCCGGCGAAGCCTGGGCGGCGGACGGGGTCAAGGTGGGCTTCCTGCCGCAGGAGCCGACGCTCGCTGCGACCAAGGACGTCGCCGGCAACGTCAAGGAAGGCTTGGGGGAGGTGAAGGCGCTTTTGGAGCGCTTCGAGGAGGTGAGCGCGCGCTTTGCCGAGGAGCTTTCTGAGGAAGAGATGAATGCGCTCATCACCGAGCAGGGCGAGCTCCAGGAGAAGATCGACCGCGTCAACGGCTGGGAGCTCGACCGTACCATCGAGATCGCCATGGACGCGCTCCGCTGCCCGCCGGGCGATGCCGAGGTGGCGACGCTCTCGGGCGGCGAGCGGCGCCGTGTCGCACTCTGCCGCCTCTTGCTGCAGAAGCCCGATCTGCTGCTGCTCGACGAGCCCACCAACCATTTGGATGCAGAAAGCGTCGCCTGGCTGCAGCGCTTCCTTGCGGAGTATCCCGGCACCGTCGTCACGGTGACCCACGACCGCTACTTCCTCGACGAGGTGGCGGGCTGGATCTTGGAGCTCGATCGCGGCCGCGGCATTCCCTATCAGGGGAACTACTCCGGCTGGCTCGAGCAGAAGCAGAAGCGGCTCGAGCAGGAGGGGAAGCAAGAGGTGGCGCGCCAGCGCACGCTCGAGCGCGAGCTCGAATGGGTGCGGCAGAGCCCGCGGGCGCGGCAAGCGAAGAGCAAGGCGCGCATCTCCGCCTATGACGCGCTCGTCGCGCAAAGCAAGGAGAAGGCGCCGGAGACGGCGCAGATCGTGCTGCCGCCGGGACCGCGGCTCGGCGATCTCGTCATCGAGGCGGAGCATGTGGCGAAGGCCTATGGCGACAACCTCCTCATCGAGGATTTGTCCTTCCGCCTGCCGCCCGGCGGCATCGTCGGCATCATCGGCCCCAATGGCGCCGGCAAAACCACGCTTTTCCGCATGGTCACGGGACAGGAGACGCCCGACAAAGGTAGCTTCCGCGTCGGCGAGACGGTGAAGTTGGGCTATGTCGATCAATCCCGCGACACGCTCGCCGCGACCAAGACGGTCTGGGAGGAGATTTCCGGCGGCAATGACGAGATCGATCTGAGCCGCCGCAAGATGCCGAGCCGCGCCTATTGCGCGCTCTTCAACTTCCGAGGCTCCGATCAGCAAAAGAAGGTGGGACAGCTCTCGGGCGGCGAGCGCAACCGCGTCCACCTCGCGAAGATGCTGAAGACCCGCGCCAACGTCATCCTGCTCGACGAGCCCACCAACGATCTCGACGTCGATACCTTGCGCGCCCTCGAGGAGGCGCTCCTCGAATTTCCCGGCTGCGCCGTCGTCATCACGCACGACCGCTGGTTCCTGGACCGCATCGCCACGCACATCCTCTCATTCGAGGGTGATAGCCAAACGATCTGGTTCGAAGGCAACTACGCCGACTACGAAGCCGACCGCAAGCGCCGCCTCGGCGCCGCCGCCGACCAGCCGCACCGCATCCGCTACAAGCCGCTGATGCGCGCCTAGTACCGGGCTTCGCTGGCGAAGACGAGGCGAGAGGGAACGCTGTGGCGCCGGCCTTTCTTCTCCCTCTCCCCTCGCGGGAGGGTGAAGGGCGCTAAGCGCCCCAGATCTCGCGCGCCGTTTCGACCAGCAGCCGCAGCTTGGCCTTTTCGTCCTCGATGGTGATGGGATTGCCGGCGACGGTGCTGGCGAAGCCGCATTGCGGACTGATGGCGAGGCGCTCGAGCGGCACGTAGTGCGCGGCTTCTTCGACGCGGCGCCTGATCTCGTCGCGGTCTTCGAGCGTCGCCGTCTTGCTTGAGACGAGGCCCAGCACCACGCCCTTCTCCTTCGGCACGAAGCGGAGCGGCGCGAAATCGCCGGCGCGCGGCGTGTCGTATTCGAGGAAGAGCACGTCGACGGCCACGTCGTCGAAGACCCGCTCGGCGATCGCGTCGTAGCCGCTTTCGGCGAGCCATTTTCCCTTGAAGTTGCCGCGGCACATATGCATGCCGAGACGCATCCCCGGCGCGCGGCCGGCGATCGCTTGATTGAGCGCGTCGATGTAGAGCCCGACGAGACGGTCGGGATCATCGCCGCGGCCGCGCACGATTTCGCGCACGGTCGGATCGGCGAGCATGATGAGCGGCACCTCGTCGAGCTGCACGTAGCGGCAGCCGAGCGCTGCGAGATCGCCAAGCTCGTCGCGGTAGATGCTGCAAAGGTCGGCGAAGAAGGCGTCGAGATCGGCGTAGGCGGTCTTCTCGATGTCGGCACGGCCGCGCCAGAATTGCAGCGTCGACGGCGAGGGGAGCGTGATCTTGACGGTGGCCTTCCGCGCGACGCTCGCGGCGAATTTGAACTCCTCGGTCGAGATGCCATGGCGCCGCCGCACCCGTCCCACCACCTGCGCGGCGATGAAGCGTTGCGTCGCGCCGTGCTCGTCATGGAACTCGAAGAGCGCGGGCTTGGTGGTGAAGCCGTCGACCGCCTCGATGAAATGTCCCCAATAGGAGCCGCGGCGGAACTCGCCGTCGGTGACCACGGCGAGGCCGAGTGACTCTTGCATCGCGATCGCCTCGCGGATCGCCGTGTCTTGCGCCGAACGGAATTCCGCGTCCTCGATCTCGCCGGCGGCAAAGGCGCGAAAAGCTTGCGTCAGCGTCCGCGGGCGCAAGAGGCTGCCGATGTGCTCGACGGTGAATGGCGGATTGCGGGCGGGGAGTGGCGACATCGATGACTCCGAACGGGTTGTTTCTAGGGCATCGCCCTACAGCACCTGGAACACCTCGAAGCTCCGCTTGCCTGCCGTGCGGGAGCCCGTGGCGATCGAGCAGATGCGGTTCATCCAGCCGTACTTTTGCGAGCTCGTCTCGAAGTAAGGCGTGGTGCGGAAATAGTACGTTGCGGGGTCGACAACTTCGCCGCGATTGAGGCGCTCAATCACCTCCTTCGGGCCGTGGCGGAAGCCCTTCCAGCTCATGCAAATTTGCTGCTTGTCGTCGGTCTCGAGGATGATCCGCACCTCGATCTCGAGCACGTCGTCGCGGCGGAAGAGCATCCAGCCGGCGCCACCCGGCAGCACCGTCCCCTTGAGCTTCGGTCCCGCGAAACTGCCGCTAGTGAAGCGAGCGACGCGCCGGCTGCCATAAGGCGTGTCGCCGAGGTTGGAGACGTCGACGTCTAGCGCAATCGTGAACAGAAATTCTGTCTTGATCTCAGGCATGGCAGCTCTCTCCGCGCATTGATCGGAAACCCTGCGCGTGGCGAAGGGCGCGGCCTTACGTCTTTCGCCGCAGATCGCGCACGCGCTTTGCCTTGAACTCGGTCTTGGGCAAGCTGCCGGGGCGTAGCACCTCGATACTGACCCGCACTTCGCAGCGGCTGCGGATTTCATCGGCGAGCGCGCGCGCCAGGCGATCGGGCGCCTCGTGCGTCGCGTGCTCCATGCGCACCGTCATGATGTCGAGCCCGTCGGCGTTGGCGGCGAGCACGATCTCGAACTCGTCGCCCGAACCGGCGATGGCGCGCACGGCTTCCTCGATCTGCACCGGAAACATCTTGATGCCGCGGAGATTGATGAGGTCGTCGGCGCGGCCCGAGAATGATCCCCTGGCTCGCGCATGGGTGCGCCCGCAGGCGCAAGTGCTACGATCGAGCACCGTGTAGTCGCCGACGAGAAAGCGCAGCTGCGGCGATGATTCGGAATTGAGGTTGGTGCAGACGGTAAGGCCGCGCGCGCCGTCGGGCAACGCGGCGCGCGTTTGCGGGTCGACCACCTCCCAGACCTGCGTATCCTCCATGAGGTGCGTCGCGACCGGCTCCTTGCCGCGTTGGGTTGCATCACAGGAGTAACCGCCAGCGTGGGGTGAGGCCTCAGTGCAGCCGTAGAACTCGACGAGCCGCGCGTCCCAAAGCTCCTCGATGCGCCCGCGCGTCGCGGGGACGCTGAGGCCGGGCTCGCCGCCGACGAAGAGCGTCCGCACCGCGGTTTGCCGCGGGTCGGCGCCCAGCTCTTGCAGCACGCGGCCCAAATGCAGCGCGTAAGAGGGGGTGCAGAGCAGGATCGTCGGCTTGAAGCGCAGCACGATGTTGGCGCGCGCCTTCGCATCCATGCCGCCGCCGGGGATGCTGGGCAAGCCCATCTTGGCGAGCGCCATCTCGACGCCCCAGGCCCAGACATGGGGGCCGAAGCCAGTAATCATGAAGACCGTGTCGCCGGGGCGGAAATCCATCGCGTGCATCGCCCGCGCATTGGCCCAGGCCCAGAGCTCGCGATCGACGTGGCTGTAGCGGAAGACGCGCGGCGTACCCGTGCTGCCGGACGACGAGAACATCATCCAGCCGCGCTCTGCCCAAAGGGCGTCGGTCATCGCCGTGAAGGTGCCGTAGGGCGGATGGGCCGCGGCATCCTCCACCATCTCGGCTTTGTCGAGCACCGGCCATTTGGCAACGAGGTCGTCGACGCTCTTGATGTCGGACGGGACGAGGCCGAGCCGGCCGAAGCGGCGGCGATAGAACGGACTGTTCTCGTAGAGAAACGGCGCGACGGCGGCGATCTTGTCGTCCTGGATGGCGCGCAGCTCGTCGCGCGACGCGGTGTCGAGCTTTGGCGACCAATATCTGTGGGAGCCCGGCCGATCGCGATCATGGCGATGACGCTCGATCGTTTCGAGCCACACTCGCCGCGTCGCCTCGGCGCGCCCCTCATTTTTCATGGGCTTATCAACCCATAGAACGGGCTTCCGGGCAAGGCGCCTGCGCCGGCTCACATACGCTGCAAAACCGTGGTTGCGTCCTTCGACAGGCTCAGGATGAGAAAAATCGAGAATGGCATCTGCCGATGCCACGAAGAAAAGACCTCATCCTGGATGAGCTTGTCGAAGGACGCACGATCAGCCGGGCATCGCCCGGCTACTTCTTCTCCGGCAGGATCGGGGCGGCGAGGCTGGTATCGCCTTGGGCGAGCTTCTGCTGCAGCTCCTTGTTGAGGCCGGCGACGGTGCCGCCGCTCTTCTGGATGACGGAGCTGAATTCCTCACGCTGGGTCAGCACCATGCTCACGCCTTCGACGTCGACATCGACGATCTTGAAGCCTTTGTCATCCTTGCGGACGCGCCAATCGACCTTGGCGGGCGGGCCGTTCTGGCGAACGACCTGGCTCTGCACGAGCGTGCTGGTTTCGCTCTCCGGCCGGCTGCCGGTCACCTTCACCTGCTCGCCGCTATATTCGCTGAAGCTCTTGGCGTAGGAGCGGACGACGTAATCCTCGAAGAGCTTCTGGAACTGCTGCTTCTCCTGATCGCTCGCCTCGCGCCAATAGGGACCCAGCACGAAGCGCGAGATGCGCGGCATGTCGAAGTCTTTGTCGAGGAGATCGCGGAAGGTCTTGTCGCGCTCCTCGGTGCTCAGCTGCTTGTTGTCGAGGGTCTTGAGGGCGACGTTCACGAGGTCGTTGACGAAGCCCGCTGCATCGCTCGGCGCGGCGGCTTTCGCCGGCAGGGTGAAGAGGGCCAGCGCGAATGCCAGGCTCAGCCAGATCGGGGGACGGCGCGCAAACATTGTCGGTTTTGCCTCCGCTCGAACCAACGCCGGGATCACCCCGGCGGTTCAGCAAGTTGCCTGGCGGGACCATCCCTTTCCCGAGGTTTTGGATCGCCGCCCGCGCTGGCGCCCGAGAATATGGAGAACGGCGTCCGCCGACAAGTCCGGGCAGGAGCGCTGTCGCACCAAGGCGCAATCGTGGTACTTGTGCTCCCTTCGAGCGAAGGATTTGTCGAAAGGGGGGAACATGCGCCGCAACGTGATCCGTTTTGCGCTCGCGGTGACGACGAGCTTGCCGCTCGGCTGGCCCGCCGCGGCCGCCGACAAGACCCTCGAGCGCGGCCGCTACCTCGTCGAGCTCGGCGGCTGCGTCCATTGCCACACCCCCGGTTATTTCCTCGGCAAGCCCGACATGGCGCGCCGCTTGGGCGGCAGCGACGTCGGCTTCTATGTTCCCAATCTCGGCACCTTCTACGGTCCGAACCTCACGCCGGACATGGAGACCGGCCTCGGGCGCTGGAGCACCGCGCAGATCGTCGCCGCGTTCACCATCGGCAAGCGCCCCGACGGGCGTGAGCTTGCGCCGATCATGCCGTGGCGCTCCTTCGCCGGGCTCAGCAAAAGCGATGCCCGCGCCGTCGCGCTCTATTTGAAGAGCCTGCCACCCATCCGCAACCGCGCACCGGGCCCCTTCGGGCCAAACGAGGCGCCTACCTCCTTCGCTCTGAAGGTCGTGCCGGCGGAGGCGGTGCTGGCGAAATAGATTTGCGCCTTCGCCCACGGTGGCGTCCCACTGCCCACTTGCTGAACCAACTGCATAAGGATATGTTTATATCCATAGCCAAGCATGAGCTTTGGAGGCATCGGGCGTGGAGCAGGTCTTGGCGGCATTGCGGGCGGCGGCGGAGCCCACTCGGCTGAGGCTCCTCAGGCTTTGTGCCGACGGCGAGCTCACCGTCAGCGAGCTCACGGAAATATTGGGGCAAAGCCAGCCGCGGGTGTCCCGGCACCTGAAGCTGCTCTGCGAGGCCGGCCTGCTCGACCGCTTCCGCGAGGCGAGCTGGGTCTTTTATCGCCTGGCCGAGCGCGCCCGCGGCGGCGCCCTGGCGCGGCTTCTAGTCGAGCTGCTGCCGGCAGGCGATTCGACCTTGGCGCTCGACCGCGAGCGCCTCGCCCAGATCAAGCGCCAGCGCGCCGAACAGGCCGCGGCATACTTCCGCGCCAACGCCGCGCAATGGGACCGCATCCGCTCGCTTTACGTGGCCGAGCATGAGGTGGAGGCCGCGCTCGCGGCGATCCTGCCGCGCGACGGCATCCGCGATCTCCTCGACATTGGCACCGGCACCGGGCGCATGCTCGAGATTTTCGCCCCGAAGGTCGAACGCGCCCTCGGCATCGATCTCTCACGCGAGATGCTGGCCGTGGCTCGCGTCAATCTCGAGCGCAGCGAGCGACGGAACTGCTCGGTTCGCTTGGGCGACATGTATCAGTTGCCGCTGCCGGGCGGTTCCTTCGACGCCATCATCATCCATCAGGTGCTGCATTACGCGGAGCGGCCGGGCCAAGCGATCGCCGAGGCGGCGCGCGTGCTCCGGCCCGGCGGATACCTCGTGATCGTCGATTTCGCGCCGCACGACCTCGAATTCCTGCGCAGCGAGCACGCCCATCGCCGCTTGGGCTTCACCGATGCGGAGATCACGGGCTGGTGCCGCGCAGCCGGGCTCGAGCCGGGCGAGGTGCAGCATCTGCCGGGTGAGCCGCTCACGGTGTCGCTCTGGCCGGCGCTGCGACCGGGTGGCGCCGCAGCGAACGAGCGCGCCACCTCCAGCGACCATTGGGTGGCGGCGTCGTGAGCGGATCGCCCCTCGGCAACGGCCGTGCCGCGCTGCTTGCGGCGGAGCCGCTCTCCGCCGGCACCAAGCCGCCGCTCGTCTCCTTCGAGTTCTTCCCGCCGAAGACGCCGGAGATGGAGGCGAAGCTCTGGCAGACGGTGAAGCGTCTCGAGCCGTTGGCGCCGCGCTTCGTCTCCGTCACCTATGGCGCCGGCGGCTCGACGCGCGAGCGCACGCATGCGACGGTGCTGCGCATCCGCCAGGAAACCGGGCTCGAGCCCGCGGCGCATCTCACTTGCATCGGCGCGCCCTGCGCCGAGATCGACGAGGTCGCGCGGCGCTATTGGGAGGCGGGCATCCGCCACCTGGTCGCGTTGCGCGGCGACGCGCCGGCCGAGGCCGGCGGCTACCGGCCGCATCCCGAGGGATATCCCTATGCCGCGGAGCTAGTGGCGGGCTTGCGCCGGGTCGCCCCCTTCGAGCTCAGTGTCGCCGCTTATTGCGAGACCCATCCTGAGGCCGCGAGCGCCGAGGCCGACCTCGACAATCTCCGGCGCAAGATCGAGGCCGGCGCGACCCGCGCCATCACGCAATTCTTCTTCGACGTCGACGTCTATCGCCGCTTCCGCGAGCGTGCCGCCGCGCACGGCATCGCCGTGCCGATCGTGCCGGGCATCCTTCCCGTCAGCAATTTCGCACAAGTCAAGAAATTCGCCGCCACCTGCGGCGCGAGCGTGCCGCCATGGATGGGCGCGATGTTCGACGGTCTCGACGACGATCCCGATACGCGCCGCTTGGTGGCGGCCTCGATCGCCGCCGAGCAATGCCGCTTGCTGCAAGCGGAAGGGATCAACGAGTTCCATTTCTATACGCTGAACCGCGCCGACCTCATCGTCGCCATCTGCCACATGATCGGCGTGCGCGGCGGGGCCGCGACCCCCCACCCCAACCCTCCCCCTCAAGGGGGGAGGGGGGCGTCGGCGCTTGTGCAAGCATCCCCCTCCCCCTTTGAGGGGGAGGGGGGGGAGGGGGGACAGCGCTAAGCACCATGCCCCATCTCCTCGATCTCCTCGCCGACCGGGTGTTGCTCTGCGATGGCGCCATGGGCACGCAGATGCAGGCGCGGCATCTTCATGCCGAGCATGATTATCATGGGCACGAGAACTGTACCGACATTCTCGTCGAGACGCGGCCCGATCTCGTGCGGTCGATTCATCTGGGCTATCTCCGCGCCGGCGCCGATCTCACCAAGACCAACAGTTTCGGCGCATCGCCGGTCACGCTCGGCGAGTTCGGGATCGCCGAGAAGGCCTTCGCCATCAACAAGCGCTCGGCGGAGCTGGCACGCGAAGCGATCGATGATGTGAAAGGCGACGGCCGCGACCGTTTCGTGCTCGGCTCGCTCGGGCCCGGCACGCGGCTGCCCTCGCTCGGCCACATCGATTACCAGGCACTCGAGGATGCGCTCACCGTGCAGTGCCGCGGCCTCGTCGCCGGCGGCGTCGATGCCATCCTGATCGAGACCTGCCAGGATCCCCTCCAGATCAAGGCGGCGGCGAACGGCGCCAAACGCGCGCGCGCCGAGGCGAAGCTCGAGACGCCGATCTTCGTGCAGGTGACGGTCGAGACCACCGGCACCTTGCTGGTCGGCGCCGATATAGCCGCGGCGGCCACCATCATCGATGCGCTCGACGTGCCGCTTCTCGGCATCAATTGCGCCACCGGGCCGCTCGAGATGGCCGAGCACGTGAAATGGCTCGGCGAGAACTGGCCGCACCTCATCTCGGTGCAGCCCAATGCGGGGCTGCCGGAGCTGGTGAACGGCGCGGCGCATTATCCCTTGGGCGCGGCCGAGCTTGCGCAATGGCAGGAGCGGTTCGTCGTCGAGGATGGCGTCAACATGATCGGCGGCTGCTGCGGTACGGAGGCGGCGCATATCGCGGCGCTCGATGCCATGCTGCGCCGCCTTGCCGAGGATGGCTTCCGGCCGCGGCCGAAACCGCGGCGCGTGGCCTGGGCACCCGGCATCGCCTCGCTTTATGCGCAGGTGCCGCTCCGCCAGGAGAACGCGTATCTCTCGATCGGCGAGCGCTGCAACGCCAACGGCTCGAAGCGCTTCCGCGAGCTGCAGGAGAAGGGCGATTGGGACGGCTGCGTCGAGATGGCGCGCGACCAGGTGAAGGAAGGCTCGCACGCGCTCGATATCTGCACCGCCTTCGTCGGCCGCGACGAAGTGGCGGAGATGGGCGAGGTGGTGACGCGGCTGCGCGGCGCGGTCAACGCGCCCCTCGTTATCGACTCAACGGAGCTGCCGGTCATCGAAGCCGCGCTCAAGCTCTATGGCGGCAAGCCCATTCTCAATTCCATCAATTTCGAGGATGGCGAGACACCGGCGGCGAAGCGGCTCGAGCTGGCGCGCCGCTTCGGCACCGCCGTGATCGCCCTCACCATCGACGAGCAAGGCATGGCGAAGGAGGTCGACCGCAAGGTCGACGTCGCGCATCGCCTGCACGATTTCGCTTGTGGCCGGTTCGGGCTGCCGTCCGCCGATCTCCTCTTCGATCCCCTCACCTTCACCATCTGCACGGGGAACGAGGACGACCGCAAGCTCGGGCTTTGGACCTTGGAGGCGATCGAGCGGATCGCCAAAGAGCTGCCGGCGTGCCAGATCATTCTCGGCCTCTCCAACATTTCCTTCGGCCTCAATCCCGCGGCGCGCCACGTGCTCAATTCCGTGTTCCTCGATCACGCGCTGAAGCGCGGCTTGACCGGCGCCATCCTCCACGTCTCGAAGATCATGCCGCTCCACCGCATTCCCGAGGAGGAAGCGCGGATCGCCGAGGATCTGATCTTCGATCGCCGGCGCCCCGGCTACGATCCGCTGCAAGCCTTCATCGCCCTCTTCGAGAATCGAGTGACAACGAAGGCGGCGAAGAAGGAGCGACCGGCCGCGGTCGAGGAGCGCCTCAAACAGCGCATCGTCGATGGCGATCGACAGGGGCTCAACGAGGATTTGAAGCTCGCGCTCGAAAAGCACCAGCCGCTCGACATCATCAACACGTTTCTCTTGGACGGCATGAAGGTGGTGGGCGACCTCTTCGGCGCCGGCAAGATGCAGCTCCCCTTCGTGCTGCAATCGGCCGAGACCATGAAGGCGGCGGTGGCTTACCTCGAGCCTTACATGGAGCGCATCGAGGGTCAGCAGAAGGGGACGATCGTGCTCGCCACCGTGAAGGGCGACGTTCACGACATCGGCAAGAATCTCGTCGACATCATCCTCACCAACAACGGCTATCGCGTCGTCAATCTCGGTATCAAACAGCCGATCGCCGCCATTCTCGACGCGGCGCAGCAATACAAGGCCGACGCCGTCGGCATGTCGGGTCTCCTCGTCAAGTCGACGGTGGTGATGCGCGAGAATCTCGAGGAGATGACACGCTGCGGCATTTCCATGCCGGTCATGTTGGGCGGCGCCGCGCTCACGCGCCGCTATGTCGAGGAGGATTGCGTCAAGGCCTATGCCTCAGGCCGCGTCGCCTATGCGCGCGACGCCTTCGACGGTCTGGCGCTCATGGACAAGGTGGTGAACGGCCGCTTCGACCATCACTTGGCCGAGGTGCGCGCCAAGAACCGCGGCCGCGTCGTCAACGAAAGCCGCAAGCTCGGCCGTGCCGCCGATGCGCGGCCGCTGCGGCCGATCGACGTCGAGGAGATTCGCTTCCGCCGCCAGGAGCTGACGCGCGGATTGCCGGTGGTCGAGCCGCCCTTCTGGGGACCGCGCACCGTGGCGCGCGTGCCGGTGAAGGCGCTCGTGCCCTATCTCAACGAGCGCATGCTCTATCAATTCCATTGGGGCTATCGCAAGGACGGGCGCACGCTCGACGCATTCAAACTCTGGGCGCAGAAGGAGCTGCGACCGATCCTGCAACGGATGCTCGACACCGCGATCCAGCAAGACATCCTCGTACCGCAGGCGGTCTACGGCTATTGGCCCTGCGCCGCCGAGGGCAACGACGTGATCCTGTTCGCGCCGGAAAATGGCCACGAGGTGGCGCGCTTCACCTTCCCGCGCCAGAACAAGGACGGCGGCTTGTGCATCGCCGATTTCTTCCGCGATGTGAGCGACGATGCGCGCGACGTGATCGGCCTGCAGGTCGTCACCATGGGGCCACGCGCCTCCGACACAGCGCGCGAATGGTTCGCCGAGAACCGCTATCAGGATTACCTCTATTTGCACGGTCTCTCCGTCGAGATGGCCGAAGCGATGGCAGAATACACGCACAAGCGCATCCGCGCCGAGCTCGGCTTCGCTGGCGACGAAGCGCGCGACATCGAAGCGCTCCTCCAGCAAGGCTATCGCGGCAGCCGCTATTCCTTCGGCTATCCCGCCTGTCCCAATCTCGCCGACCAGCGGCAATTGCTCGCGCTTCTCAACGCCGAGGAGATCGGCGTATCCCTCACCGAAGAAGACCAGCTCGACCCCGAGCAATCGACCTCAGCCATCGTCGTGACGCACCCGCAGGCGAAATACTTCTCGGTGTGAGCGCGCGATTTTCTCTCGCGAGCGCAAGAACGATCAAGCGGGTGGATGAGGCGCGGGCATAATCGGCAATGCTTTCGTGAGGGGCCGATGAATCCCGTGGGCAAGGCGCTTTGGTACGTCGAAAGCCACTTCGCCGGAGAGATCACCTTGGAGGAGATCGCCGCCGCCGTTGGCGTGTCGCGCTTCTATCTCACGCGCGCCTTCGGCGAGGCGACCGGCCGTTCCATCATGCGCTACGTGCGCGGTCGCCGCTTAACCGAGGCCGCCCGCCAATTGGCGGCGGGCGCGTCGGACATTCTGGGCGTAGCGCTCGATGCGGGATACGGCTCTCACGAAGCATTCACCCGCGCGTTCCGCGACCACTTCGGCGAGACGCCCGAAGCGGTGCGCGCGCGACGCGCGCGCACCAACCTCAATCTCGTGGAGCCCCTCAAAATGGACGAAACGCTTCTGACCACGCTCGCGCCGCCGCGCTTCGAGAACGGCAGGGCGCTACTCATCGCCGGGCTGAGCGAGCGCTACACCTGGGAAACCAGCAAGGGCATCCCCGCGCAATGGCAACGCTTCCAGCGCTATCTCGGCAACATTCCCGGCCAGATCGGCGGCGTCGCCTACGGTGTCTGCTGCAACGGCGACGATCACGGCAACTACGACTACGTCGCCGCCGTCGAGGTCGCCAGCTTCTCCGAGCTTCCCGCCGAATTCGCGCGCCTGCGCATTCCCGAACGGCGCTATGCGGTCTTCGCTCACAAAGAGCACGTCTCGACCATCCGCCGCACCATCGCCACGATCTGGAACCGCTGGGTGCCGGAATCGGGCCATGAGATCGCGGATGCACCCAGTTTCGAGCGCTATGGCGAGGATTTCGATCCCGCGCGCGGCACCGGCACGATCGAGATCTGGGTCCCGCTCAAGGGCTGAGCGCGCGGCTCAGACGATGCGGCTCTTGCGTTTGCCCCAATAGCGGTCGCGCAAGAGCCGCTTGTAGAGCTTCCCCGTGGGAAGGCGCGGCAGCTTCTCCTCGAAGTCGACCGAGCGCGGGCATTTGAGGTGCGCCAAATGCGTGCGGCAGAAGAGGATGAGCTCCTCGGCGAGAGCGGGATCGGGGCGGATGCCGGGCATGACCTCGACCACCGCCTTCACTTCTTCGCCGAGATCGTCGTTGGGGACGCCGAAGACGGCGGCGTCCGCCACCTTGGGATGGGTGATGAGCAGGTTCTCGCATTCCTGCGGGTAGATGTTGACGCCGCCGGAGATGATCATGAAGGTGCGGCGGTCGGTGAGATGGAGAAAGCCGTCGGCATCGACATAGCCGACATCGCCGACTGTGCTCATGGTGCCGTCGGGCGAGCGCGCCTCTTTCGTCTTGGCGGGATCGTTGAAATACTCGAAGGGCGTTGCCGTCTTGAACCAGAGCGTGCCGGACGTTCCCTGCGGCACCGGCCGCATCTCCTCATCGAGAATGTGGAGCTCGCCCAACAGGACGCGGCCGACCGTGCCGCGATGCGCCAGCCACTCGGCGCTGTCGCAAGCGGTGAAGCCCAAGCCTTCGGTGGCGCCGTAATATTCCTGGATGATCGGTCCCCACCATTCGATCATCTGCTCCTTGACGGGAATGGGGCAGGGTGCCGCGGCGTGGATGGCGATCTCGAGCGAGGAGAGATCGTAGCGCCGCCGAACCTCTTCCGGCAGCTTCAGCATGCGCGAGAACATGGTGGGCACGAGCTGGCTGTGCGTCACGCGGTAGCGCTCGATGAGCGCCAGATACTGCTCAGGATCGAAATGCTCCATGATGATGGCGGTGCCGCCCATGCGGATGGTGAGGCTCACCGCCGCTTGCGGCGCCGAGTGATAGAGCGGCGCCGGCGAGAGATAGATCATGCCCTCGCGATAGCGCCAGAGCTTCACCAGCCAATCGAAGAGCGGCAGCGGCTGACTTGGTGGATTCTCCGGGAGCGGGCGCAGGATGCCCTTTGGCCGCCCGGTGGTGCCGGACGAGTAGAGCATCGGCGTGCCGAGCCACTCGTCGGGAATTGGCGTGTCGGGAAAGCGTGCCAGCGCCGCATCGAGATTGAGGATGCGCTCACCTTCGCTCGGCCCATCGACGACGAGACAACGCTCGATGCGCGGCGGCATTGCCAGCGCCTTCACCGCCACCTCGCGCTTTGCCACGGAAGTGATGAGCACTTTCGACTCGCTGTTGTCGAGAATGTAGGCGAGCTCGTCCGGCGTGAGATAGGAGTTGGCGCAGGTGTAATAGAGGCCGGCGCGCTCGCCAGCGCCGCAGCACTCGACGTAGCGCGGATTATTTTCCATGAAGATGGCGTAGTGATCGAGCCGATTCAGGCCCTCGGCGCGGAGGAAATGCGCGAGCCGATTGGTGCGCCGCTCGAGCTCGGCATAGCTCACCGTCTCGCCGGTGCCGGCCATGATGAAGGCCGGCTGCTGCGGCCGGCGCTGTGCATGAACGCCCGGATACATCGCGCCTCCCTCGGACGCTTTTTCGAAAAATTCAAATCATTCTTGCGGCGTCCTCTATCAAGTGAGCGGCAAGAACACGGCGGCTGTCAATCCAGCTTAAGGCTTCGGCAATGGCGCGTCCTTAGGTTCTCGGGCGCCGCTGTGGGAGGGCGCCATGCAAGTGACCATGGGACCGGACGGCTTTCTCGCGACCGAGGATGTCGCCGATTACGCCGCCCATGTGATCTTGAGCGACTATCTGCGCGAGCGCCAAGCGACGGGCGGCGAGGCGCTCGAGCGCATCCTGCCGCGGCTGCGCAAGGAGCTCGGCAAGCGCGAGCTCGTTTCGCTCATTCGCGCCATTCACGCCCGCATCGCCTGGATCGCCAGCGAAGCGCGTGCGCTCTCGGAGCCGAGCCGCTGGCAGGGGCTGCTGGCGCAGCTCGCGCAAAATCTGTACGCGCCGAATCTCCCCTTCGAGGAAACGGATCTCATACGCATGGTGGAAGGACATCGGCGCTATTCCGTGCTCTGGTCCTTCGGGGCGGAAGAGCTCGTCGGCGTCTTTCTTGCCACGCATGATCTCTCGCCGGACCTCGGCAACGAGCTCCGCCGCTTCCAGGCCGAGCTCAAAGGCGGGTCGGGGCAGGGAAGGTACCAGAGCCAAGCGAGCTACCAATCGGCGGTGCAGCAAGTGCACATGATGCTCTGGCACGACGAGGGCGATGCGCTCGATCCCGCGCGCTGCTGGAGCGATCTCGTCCGCGGCGATTTGCGCGCCATGCCGGAGCCGCGCAAATCCGCCTGGAAGGCGCTCTTCCGACACATCAAGGGGAACGTGCCGGCGAAGCCATCGTCGAGTTGGCGCAAGGAGGCGGAAAAGTGCCTCGCCGCGGTCGGTGTCGACGAGTTTCGCGAGCGCTTTGCCGCGTGGCTCGCGCCCGTCGAGCGCGGCGAGCCGCAGGCGTTGAGCGTCGCCGGCAGCCACGTGCTTCGTGGACTCCTCTGGTACGCCGCACTGACCGGCGATCCGCGCGTGGCAGCGATCACGCTGGTGCTGCTCGACGCCAAATGGAAACCAAAGCACAATGTGGACAAGGTCATGGTGGCGCTGGTGAGCGTGCTCGATACGCTCGCGCCGGCGGAAGCTTGGCCGGTGCTGGTGCGCCTGCAGCGGCAGTGGCCGACGACGAGCGGTCAGATCGAGCGCCTCATCAAGAAGATCGCGAGCGAACTCGGCATTCCCGAGGGCGAACTCGCCGCGCGCGGGCTCCTGCGCGAGCGCGACAGCGAGGGGGAGACGGCGCGGCTGATGGCGCTCAAACAGGGCCTCATCGCCATCCGCCAGATGCGCGAACGGTAAAAGCCTTTCAGTCCGCCGCGTCTGCCTGGATCGCCGGAAGCGGGGGCTCGGCGAGCGTACCCGCGATCGCATAGCGCTCGCCATCGATGTCGCGGCTGCTGCGGAGCCCCCAGCGTTGCAGCAGGATGAGCGCCGGCGACCAGCCTTGAAACGCGAACTGTCCGAGCGTGGCGAAGGCGAGGACCGGCAACAGCGCAAAAAACACGCTCACGGTGACGCTCAACATGGCGCCGAGAAAGCCGAGCGCAGCGGCGCCGATCTGCAGCGCCTGCTCCTGATCGAGCTCCTGGTCGAGCTGGCGCAGGCGCGCCGCCGAACCGCGTTGCGTGCGCTCATCTTTCTTGCCGCCGATGCGGGCCATCACGCCGTCGAACACGCTCTTCCTCCTTGCGCGAGGCGCGTATTCTGCCGTGCGTTCCCTGATACGCCGTTAACGGCGCGGACTGGCATCGCGGACGGCGCGCGCCTAAGCTTGCGCGCGCTCAAGACGGCGGAGGCGAGGATGCGAGGAAAGGCGGCGATCACCGGGGCACTGCTCGGCATTTTATGGGTTTTGGCGCCAGCGGTAGCCAAGGACCTGCCGCATGTCAAAGTCGTCGTTGGTGGCGCCAATTGCCTCTGCTACTTGCCGACCGTGCTGGCCCAGCAATTGGGCGCTTATGAGCAGGCGGGTGTCGAGGTCGAGCTTATCAATGTGAAGGGCGGGTCCACCGCGCTCACGGCGGTGCTGGGCGGCAGCGCCGATGTGGTCTCGGGCTATTACGACCACTGCGTCAATCTCGCCGCCAAGAACAAAGAGATGCAGGCCTTCGTCACTTATGATCGGCTCCCCGGTCTGGTGCTGGTGGTGGCGCCGAAGGAGACGGCCGCGATCAAATCGGTGAAGGACCTCGCCGGGAAGAAGGTCGGGGTGAGCGCGCCCGGCTCGTCGACCGACTTTTTCCTAAAATACTTGCTGTCGAAGAACGGCGTCGATCCCAATGCGGTGCCGGTGATCGGCGTCGGCCTCGATGCCACGGCACTCGCGGCGATGGAGCAGGGCCAGGTGGACGCCGCCGTCATGCTCGATCCCGCCGTCACCATCTTGCAAGGGAAATTCGCCGATTTGCGCATCCTCTCCGATACGCGCACGCTCGCCGACACCAAGGCCGTGTTCGGCGGCGAATATCCGGGCGGCGCGCTTTATGCGCAAAGCTCGTGGGTCGCCGCGCACCAGGCTGAGGCGCAAGCGCTTGCCGAGGCGATCGTCGCCACCCTCAAATGGATCCATGCACACAGCGCCGAGGAGATCGTGGCGAAGATGCCGGCGGAGATGGTCGGACCCGACCGTGCGCTCTATCTGGCGGCGCTCAAGAACACGCTGCCGATGTACTCGACGACAGGCCTTATGGACCCGAAGGGTGCCGCGGCGGTGCTGACAGTTTTCAGTCAATCCGTGCCGGAGATCGCCAACGCGCATATCGATCTCGCCAAGACCTTCACCAACCGCTTCGCCGAGAAGGCCGACGCGAAGCTCGGCGTGACGCAGTAGGTCGGCTCGCATGACTATAAGTGCGCCGCCGTACTTTCCCTCTCCGCCCTTGGGGGCGGAGAGGAGAAAGAATGATGCCGCCTAAAGACGCGCCGTCCGCGCTCGCCTTTGAGCAGGTGAGCGTGCGCTTTGCGACGCCAGCGAAAGGCGTGCACGTGGCGGTGAGCGACATTTCGCTCGCGGTTGCGCCGGGCTCGTTCGTTGCGATCGTCGGGCCCTCCGGCTGTGGCAAATCGACCTTGCTCAATGTCGCGGCGGGATTGT
Organism: Allostellaceae bacterium; assembly: GCA_035945115.1. Taxonomy (GTDB): domain Bacteria; phylum Pseudomonadota; class Alphaproteobacteria; order ATCC43930; family CGMCC-115725; genus DAHUYF01. The sequence continues at coordinate 33,363 of DASZAN010000116.1, read as the reverse complement.
TGGCGCCGGCGGAAGGGGGCGTCCGCGTGTTCGGGGCGCCGCTTTCCGGCATCAACCGCGAGGCGGCTTATCTCTTCCAGCAGGATGCGCTGCTGCCCTGGCGAAGCGTCCTCGACAATGTCCGCTTGGGGCTCGACATCCGCGGCGTTTCCGCGGCCGAGGCGCGCGAGCGCGCACATCGCTTCATCGCCCGCGTCGGGCTCGCGGGATTCGAGGATCGCTTTCCCCATCAGCTCTCCGGCGGCATGCGAAAACGAATCGCCATCGCGCAAAGCTGGATCGTCGATCCGCGCATCCTCCTGATGGACGAGCCCTTCGGTGCGCTCGACGTGCAGACGCGGCAGAACATGGAGAACGAGCTCCTGGAGCTCTGGCAGGAGAGCGGCAAGACCGTGCTCTTCATCACGCATGATCTCGAAGAGGCGATCGCGCTCGCCGACCGCGTTGTCGTGCTGACGGCGAGCCCGGCGCGGGTCAAGGGTGTCTACGACGTGCCGCTGCCGCGGCCGCGCGACGTCGCGGAGATTCGCCTCGATCCCGACTTCACCGCGCTCTACCGCCGTATCTGGGCCGATCTCCGCGACGAGGTGAAGCGCTCCTTCGCCGCGCAAGCGTCATGAAGGTGCGCGTTCTCCAGGTGGCCGTGTTCGTGCTCCTCGTCGGCGTCTGGCAGGCGCTTGCCGCCTTCAATCTCATCGATCCCTTCTTCTTCAGCCGTCCCTCGGCGATCGCCGCGAAAATCTGGGAGTGGCTCTTGGGCGGCTATATCTGGCCGCATCTCGCCGTGACCCTGCTCGAGGCGCTGCTCGCCTTCGTCATCGGCGCGGTGCTGGGCGTCGCCGCCGGCTTGGCGTTCGCCCGCATCGAGCTTCTGGCGGCAGTGTTCGATCCGTATATCCGCATCTTGAACGCGCTGCCGCGCGTCATCCTCGCGCCGATCTTCGTTCTGTGGTTCGGCCTTGGCGTCGCCTCCAAAGTGGCGCTTGGGGTGACGCTCGTCTTCTTCATCGTCTTCTTCAACACCTTCCAAGGCATCCGCGAGGTCGATCCGGTCGTGCGCAACAATGCGCGCATGCTACAGGCGAGCGACCGGCAGATGCTGCGTTATGTCTATCTGCCCTCGGCGATGGCCTGGATCTTCTCCAGCCTTCACACCAGCATCGGCTTCGCGCTGGTGGGCGCGGTGGTCGGCGAATATATCGGCGCGTCCCGCGGCATCGGCTACGTCGTGGCGCAGGCGCAAGGCGTCTTCGACACCACCGGCGTCTTCGCCGGCCTCATCCTCACCTCGGCCGTGGTGCTCTGTATTGATCTCGCCATCAATCGCCTCGAGCGCCATCTGCTGCGCTGGCGCCCGACCGGCTGATCCCCGGCGCTGGCGCGGCGCCCAAGCGGCGATAGATCGGCTTCAGAAGCGCCGGCAGCACATAGATCGGCAGCTGCACGGCGGCGAAAAAGAGGTTTACCTCCGGGCTCGCGGCGCCCGCGAGATTGGCCCAGGCGACCCCCATGTTCTTGTTGCCGCCGACAAGGGCGATGGTGAGCGCCGGAAGGCGCGCGAGCCGGAAGAAGACAGCGAAACTCAGGGCCTGCAGAGACAGGCTGACGCCAAGGGCTGCCGCGGCATAGAGCAGCACGGCGCCAGGCTCGCTGAGAAGCCGCGCCGTGACGCCCTCCATGATGGCAATGGCGAAGAGCAACAGGATCAGCACGTTGAGGCCGCTCAGCTCGAGCGTATAGCGGCGCAATCGCTCGGCGCCGTAAAGGCGTTGCAGCAAGGCCGCGAGCAACGCCGCACCGCCGATGAACATCACAAGCCGCAGCATCAGGACGGGAATGCTCATGCCGACCGTCAAGCCGATAAGGCCCAAAACGAGCGGCGGCAAGGTGAGCGGCATGACGAGGGTGCCGCCCACCATCGCTAAGAGGGCCAGCGCACCGTCCAATCCCAACAAAAGCGCAATCGCCGGCACAGCGATGAGCGGCGGCGACGCCGCCCAAAGCACCAAGCCCTGTGTGAGCCCGGCTGGCAGGTCCAGGAGTCGTGCTGCGGCGGCGACGATGAGCGGCGTCGCCAGCAGACTCCAGGCGAGGATCAGCGCGAGAAGGCCCGGCCGGCGCGCATGAACGGCGAGCGCCGCCCAATCGATGCTGAGAAAGGTCGTGGCCGTGAGCACGAAGATGAGCGCTGGCAAGGCAGGACGCAGCAGCGCCGCGAGCGGCGGCGCCAAGAGGCCGACGAAAAGCCCGCCCGCGAGAAACCAGGTGCCATGCCGGCCGAGGCGCGCGAGAACGGAGAGGATCATCGCGCGGAGCCCCGTTGCATCAAGGACTCACGGCGCGTCTTGCAGCGTTGTTTAACGGCTGCTTCGAGCCGGCGCTGCACTATCCCGCCTTCCGCTTGATGCCAATCCGCCGCCCGAGCTGGGGCGGCGCCGGCAGGCGGCGGTGGGCGGCGACGAGCGGCGCCAGGCGTGCCGCCGCGTCGGTGGGAAGCGCGGCGGCGCGAGGCCCCGCGAGGTCGACGTGAAGCGCCAACAGTTCGTTGGTGGCGGCGAGGAAGCCCTGATCGGCGTGATGCATGCGGTGAAAAAAGTGAAGACGCTTCTCGTCCGCGTCGATGAGCTGCGTGTCGATGATGAATGGTGCATCGAGCTTGAGCTCGCGCACGTAGGTGACATGGGCCTCGAGGACATAGATCGAATGATTGGTGGCACGCCGATAGGCCTCGCCGAGGCCGAGATGGTCGAGGAGCCCATCCGTCCCTTTGTCGAAGGCGACCACGTAGTAGCCGACATTCATATGACCGTTGTAGTCGATCCACTGCGGCTCGACCCGGCCGCGGAAGGCGACCAGTCGGTGTTCACTCATCGGCGCACTCTCTCCAAAGTGGGAGGGACGGGCGCAATCTTCGAGCGGCCGAGACGGCTTTGGCAACCATTTGGCAATGAAGGATGGGCATAGTCCTCCGCTTGATGCTGGCGGCCGCTCTGCCGTCCGTTCATCGACCCAGAGGCGAGCGCGATGGGACAGGGGAAGGCCGACGAATTCCGGCAAGCACGGACGCATGCCGAGGCGGCCTTGCAGGCCATGATCGGCCATCAGGTGCCGCCGACGCCGGAAAACTATGCGGTCTGGTATGCCTACGCAACGGGCATGCCCGAGCTCAGGCGCACCATCGATATCCTCATCTCGAACAAGCAGGAATTCTCGGAAGCGCTCAACGCCGAGCTCTACAGCCGCTTCTGCGACAGCAACCGCCACCTGAACGTGGTGAGTGAGACGAGCGGCCGCCTGCACTACGCGATCGAGCAGGTCTCGCGCTTCTTGAAATCGGCAAGCGGCGAGGCGAGCGATTTCGGCAAGACCCTCGACCAGTTCTCGAACGAGATGGGCGCGGCCGTGGAAAACAACCACGAATTCCGCGCTCTCCTCTCCGGCCTGATCTTCGAGACGCAGCATATGATCGAGCGCAACGGTGCGCTGGAGGATCGCCTCAACCAGTCCTCGAGCGAAATCGCCGAGCTCCGCCAGAGTCTCGAGGAGGTGCGGCGCGAAGCGCTCACCGACGCGCTCACCGGCATTCCCAACCGGAAATTCTTCGAGACGCGGCTGCGCCAAGCGGCGCGCGATGCCATGGAAAGTGGCGAGGCGCTCTCGCTGCTCATCCTCGACATCGACCACTTCAAGCTATTCAACGACAACTATGGCCACCAGCTCGGCGACCAGGTGCTGCGCCTCGTCGCCCGCACGCTCACCGACAGCGTCAAAGGCCGCGACACGCCGGCGCGCTATGGCGGCGAGGAGTTCGCGATCATCCTGCCGCAGACTCGCCTCAACGACGCCAAGGGCTTGGCCGATCAGATCCGCCGCACCATCATGGGCCGCCGCGTCGTGCGCAAGCACACCGGCGACGACTACGGCACCATCACGATGTCGATCGGCGTCGCCTGCTACCGTCCCGGCGAGCAGCTCGTCGAGACCGTGCGCCGCGCCGACGCCGCGCTCTATCAGGCAAAGCGCAACGGCCGCAACCGCGTGGTGACGGAAGACGCCATGGAGCCGGCGGCCGCCGGCGGCTAATCCTCAGCTTCCGCAGCGAGGCGCACCAGCGCCTCTCCTCTAACACGGTAGGGAAGCCAGCCCTTGTTGGGGTGGATGCCGAGACGCTCGTAAAAGCCGCGCGCGGGATTCCAGTCGAGGACAGAGAGATCGAGGCGGCGGCAGTTCCGTTCTTGCGCGAGCCGCGCGAGATCGATGATGAGGCGGCGGCCGACGCCACTCTTGCGCGCCCATTCCTCGACGAAGATGTCCTCAAGATAAAGCCCAGGACGGCCTTCCCAGGTAGAATAAGTCGTGAAGAAGAGGGTGAAGCCGGCCGGGCGATCGTCGACGAAGGCGAGCCGCACCTCGAAGCACGGCTTCGCTCCAAAGCCGTCGCGCAGCAGATCGGCTTCGCCGGCGCTCACCGCATCGGGCTCGCGTTCGAAGGCGGCGAGCGCGCGCACGAAGTAGAGCACCAAGCCGACATCATCAGGCGTCCAGGAACGGATCGACACTCGAGTCATTGCGCGCGCCTCATTGCACCGTGCCGCCGGGCCAGAGCGGCAGCCAGCCGGTCCAGGCGAGCCAGAACACGGCAAAGCCCATGGAAATGAGAGTGATCGGCACGCCGGCGCGGGCATAATCCGCGAAGGTGACGCGGACACCGAAGGCGGCGGCGCGCTCGACCACGATAAGATTGGTGAGGCTACCGACGAGGAGCAGGTTGCCGGCGAGCGAGGAGAGGAGCGCGAGCCCATAGAGCGCGCCTTGCGCCGGGTTGGGCCAGACCTGCAGCAGGAGGATGACCGACGGCACGTTGCCGATGGTGTTGCTCATGAGGAGAGTGAGCGGCGTCAGCACGGCGAGGTTGTCAGGCAGCAGCCCCAACTCCTGCAAGCCCGAGATTACCGTCCACGGCAAGCCCGTATCGGCAAGCGCGCCGGTGATGCCGAAGAGACAGACGAAGAGCAGCAGCAGCGGCCAGTCGACCGCGGCGATCATGCTGCGGCTCGTGAATTTGCGCGTCGCGAGCAGCAGCGCGGCGATGGCGAGGCCGCCCGTCTCGCGCGGCAGCGGCGTGGTGAAGAGCACGAGGAGCGCCGCCAAGGCCGCCGCGCCCTTGATGGTCTGATTGCGGTCATGGGGGTGCATGGCCACTTCCGGCCCGTCGCGGGTGACGGCGAGGACGGTGCCTTCGATGCGGTCGTGCCAGAGGAACCAGGTAACGATGAAGACGGCGATCAGGCCGACCAACGCCGGCACGCCGCAGGCGAGCAGGAAGGTGTGGAAGCTGAGGTTCCCGACCTGGCCGATGAGGATGTTCTGCGGATTGCCGATGAGCGTGGCGGCCGAGCCGATATTGGTGGCGCTCGCGAGCGCAATTAGAAACGGCCGGGGATCGAGCCCTCGCGAGCGAGCGCCAGTGACGAGAAGCGGCGCCATGGCGAAGACGAGTATGTCGTTGGCGAGGAGTGCCGCGAGCCCGCCGCAGACGCCGACGGTGGTGGCGAGGAGCCAGGCGGGACCGCCGCGCCGGCTGGTGATCCATTCGGCGCAGAAATCGTAGAAGCCGGAATGAACGAACTGCGCCGAGATGATCATCAGCGCGAAGAGCAGCACCAAGGTCGATGTGTCGATGGTGGCGCCGAGCTGATCAAGCGTCACCGCTTCGGTGGCAAGCAGCGCGATCACGCCCAAGAGCGCGATACCGGTGCGGTCGACCTGCAGCCAGGGCAGCCGCCCGGCGGCCATGCCGAGGTAGGTCAAGACGAAGACGGCGATGATGACGAAGGCGTGCATGGGCGCGGGGCTGAGGGCGGGGCATCATAAGGGTTTTCCCGCCGGAACACCCCTCTGATTTCGCTGCAAGACCGGCGTATGGTGGTCATGCAGTAGAGCCAAACCGCTCCTCCCTCTGGGCGCTGCACGTGCTATATACCGCCGCAATGGCAGAGTCCGAGTTTACCGCCGCTCCCGCCGCCGCATCGCCCAGCTACCTCGCCGGCCTCAACGAGGCGCAGCGCCGCGCCGTCGAGGCGGTTGAAGGGCCGGTGCTGGTCCTGGCCGGTGCCGGGACGGGCAAGACGCGGGTGCTGACGACGCGGCTTGCCCATATTCTCGCCACGAGGCGGGCGTGGCCGAGCCAAATCCTCGCCGTCACCTTCACCAACAAGGCCGCGCTCGAGATGCGCGCGCGCCTGGAGCGCATGATCGGCGAGAGCGCCGAGGGGCTCTGGCTCGGCACCTTCCACGCCATTGCCGCGCGCATCCTGCGCCGGCACGCGGAAGTGGTGGGCCTCAAACCCAACTTCACCATCCTCGACACGGACGATCAGCTGCGCCTCATGAAGCAGCTCGCCGCCGCGGCAGGGATCGACGAGAAGCGCTGGCCGGCGCGCACGCTGTTGGGCGCGATCGAGCGCTGGAAGGACCGCGGCCTCGGTCCCGACAAGGTGCCGGTCGAGGATCAGCGGGGGCTTGCTGATGGGCGCGGCGCCGGCCTCTTCCGCGCTTATCAGGAACGGCTCCTCGCCGTCAACGCCGCGGATTTCGGCGATCTTCTGCTGCACAATCTCACCATCTTCGCCGTCCGCGCCGACATCCTCGCCGATTACCAGCAGCGCTTCCGCTACATGTTGGTGGACGAGTATCAGGACACCAATGTCGCGCAATATTTGTGGCTGCGGCTTCTGGCGCAGGGCCACCGCAATCTCTGCTGCGTCGGCGACGACGACCAGTCCGTCTACTCCTGGCGAGGCGCCGAGATCGGCAACATCCTCCGCTTCGAGCGCGATTTTCCCGGCGCCAAGATCATCCGCCTCGAGCAGAACTACCGCTCGACGCCGCATATCCTCGCCGCCGCCTCGGGATTGATCGCGCACAATGAAGGGCGCCTCGGCAAGACGCTGTGGACGGCGCATAACGAGGGCGAACGGATCATCTTGCGTGGCGTCTGGGATGGCGAAGAAGAGGCGCGCTGGGTCGGCGACGAGATCGAGGCGCGTCAGCACCGCGGCGAGGCGCTCTCGGAGATGGCGATCCTCGTGCGCGCCGGTTTCCAGACGCGCGAATTCGAGGAGCGCTTTCTGACGCTGGGGCTTCCCTATCGCGTCATCGGCGGTCCCCGCTTCTACGAGCGGCAAGAGATTCGCGACGCGCTCGCTTATTTGCGCCTCGTGCACCAGCCCGCCGACGACTTGGCCTTCGAACGCATCGTCAACGTGCCGCGGCGTGGCATCGGCGAGGCGACGCTGCAATCACTGCACACGCTCGCCCGAGCGCAACGCCTGCCGCTCGCTGAGGCGGCGGCGCGGCTCGTCGAGACCGACGAGATCAAGCCCGCCGCGCGCAAAGCGCTCCGCGATTTTCTGACGTCGCTCTCGCGCTGGCAGGGTCTCGCCGATCGCGTTCTCCATACCGAACTCGCCGCGCAAATTCTCGATGAGTCCGGCTATACCGCGATGTGGCAGGCGGACAAATCGCCGGAGGCACCGGGCCGGCTCGAGAACTTGAAAGAGCTCATCGCGGGCATGGCCGAGTTCGACAATCTCGCGGGCTTTCTCGAGCATGTGAGCCTCGTCATGGAAAACACCGCGACAGCCGGCGGCGACATGGTGAGCATCATGACGCTCCACAGCGCCAAGGGACTCGAATTCGACACCGTCTTTCTGCCCGGCTGGGAGGAAGGGCTCTTCCCCAATCAGCGCGCCATGGACGACACCGGCCGCGCCGGCCTCGAGGAAGAGCGGCGGCTCGCCTATGTCGGCCTCACCCGCGCCAAGCGCCGCGCCTATGTCTCATATGCCGCCAACCGCCGTATGTACGGTCAATGGCAGCCGACCTTGCCGTCGCGCTTCATCGCCGAGCTGCCGCGCGAGCATACCGACATCGTTGCCGATCCCGGACTTTATCCACGTGCCGGCGCGTTCGAGCGCGAGGATTGGTCGATGACACGGCCCGGGCCCGAGCTCGCTCGGCCCGACCTCACTCGCTTGGGTCCGCTCGGTCGCCGCGCGCCCATCATTGAATCGCGGCCCGTACCGCCGCGCGGTGTCGAGGTGCGCCGCATCGGCGGCTTTGCCAAGGGCGACCGCATCTTCCATCAGAAATTCGGCTATGGCACGGTGCGCGCGGTCGAAGACAACAAGCTCGCCATCAACTTCGACAAGGCCGGCGAGAAGATGGTCATGGACGCATTCGTCGAGAAGGTCTGACATGGGACCAAGCCAGTATTTCTCCGCGAGCTACGCCGAAGCGCGGCAGAAATTTCGCGATGCGGCGACGACGGCGGGGGCGCGCGTTTTCGCCGAAAGCAATGAGCGCGCCAAGGGGCCGGCGGGCGAGGCGCTCGCCACCGATCTCGCCTGGCTCGGTCCCGCCGACGCCAAGCGCGTGCTGGTGACGGTGTCCGCGACGCACGGAGCCGAAGGCTTCTGCGGCTCGGGCGTGCAGACCGGCACGTTCCTGAGCGGCGCGGCGAGCGAGCTGTCGCACGGCACGGCGCTGCTCGCGGTCCACGCGATCAATCCCTACGGTTTCGCTTGGGTGCGACGCGTCACCGAGGACAATGTCGATCTCAACCGCAACTTCATCACTTTCAGGTCGCCGCTGCCGCGAAACGAGGGGTACGCTCTGCTCGCCGACGCCATTTGTCCGGCCGAGTGGACGCCCGCCGGGCTGGCCGCAGCGAAGGCGCGGCTCGATGCGTTCGGCGCAAGCCATGGCGCGGCGGCGCTGCAGCGCGCCATCACCAGCGGCCAGTACAGCCATGCCGATGGCGTCTTCTACGGCGGCGAGGCGCCGGTGTGGTCACACCGTATGATTCTCGCGGTTGCCAAGCGCCACCTCGCCCATGTCGAGCGCGTGGCCGTCATCGATTATCACACCGGCCTTGGTCCCTACGGCCATGGCGAGCGCATCGTCACGCACGCCCCGGCAAGCGCCGGCTTCGGCCGCGCGCAGCAATGGTATGGCGACAACATCACCTCCACATCGCTCGGCACCTCGCGCTCGTCGGAGATCTCCGGCGATCTTCTCCAGGGCCTCGAGGATGCGCTGCCGCACGCCGAGGTGACGACGATGGCGCTCGAATATGGTGTCCGGCCGCTCGACGAGACGATCGACGCGGTGCGCGCCGACAATTGGCTGCATACGCGCGGCCGCCTCGATAGCGCGCAAGGCCGCGACATCAAGGCGATGATTCGCGCCACCTTCTATGGCGACGCCGACGATTGGAAGGACATGATCTTCGAGCAGGCAATTGAGGCGCAACGCCGCGCGCTTCGGGGATTGGCGGGGTAGTTAGTGTTTAGAGTTACCCGGCAGTGCTCAATTGTCGCTTAATCATTTCGCCCTCGCCCCCACGAAGTGGGGAAGAGGATAGCGTGAGGGGGTAATTCCGCGTGAACGAACTCAGCCAGCGAGCCGGTTGCGCCACCCCCCTCACCCTACCCTCTCCTCCCGCAAGAGCGGGTGGAGAGGGGAAAACTTAATTGCAGATCGAGCGTGGGTGCGCGGCATCAGAGGGGTGGCGACACCTGGCGCGTGGCGGCGATCGCCGCGGACGCCGAGGCGGCCCAGCGGTTGACGGCGGTGCTCGGCGATGCCTGCGGCACGGTGAGTGCGTTCGAACTGGCGTCGGACGGCTGGCGCGTCGAAGGCTTCACCACCACCGTGCCGCCGCTGGCGTTGCTGGAGGCGATGCTGGCGGTCGCCTGGACCGGGCGCGCCGACGCGGTGCCGGCGCTCGCATGCGAGCGCGTGCCGCCGCGCGACTGGCTCGCCGCGAGCGCTGCGAGCTTCCCGCCGATGCGCGTCGGCCACTATTTCATTCATGGCTCGCATCATCGCGGCGGCGTGCCGGCGGGACGCATCGGCCTTCGCATGGATGCGGCGACGGCCTTCGGCACGGGCGAGCATGCGACGACGCGCGGCTGTCTCCTGGCGCTCGACGCGCTCGCCCGGCGCCGGCGTCGGCGTCACGTCCTCGACATGGGAACCGGCACCGGTATCCTCGCCATCGCTGCGGCGAAGACTTGGCGCCGCCCGGTCGAGGCGCGCGACATCGATCATGAGGCGGTGCGGGTCGCCGGCGTCAATGTCGCGCGAAATGGCGTCGGCCCGCTCGTGATCGCGCGGCGCTCGGACGGTTACCTCGCGCGCGGCATCATCGGCCGCCGCTTCGATCTCGTCTTCGCCAATATTCTCGCGCGGCCGCTGATGCGCATGGCACCGCGTCTCGCGCGCGCGCTGGCGCCCGGCGGGATCGCCGTGCTATCGGGCCTGCTCGCGCGGCAGGAGCGGGCGGTGCTGGCCACCCATCGCGCGCAGCGCCTCGTGCTGCGGCGGCGGATCGCGCACGACGGCTGGTGTACGCTGATGATGGCCAAAGGGTTGGAGGTGGAATGAACACGCTGCAAGCGCTCGTCATGGCGATCCTTCAGGGCGTGACCGAGCTTTTCCCGGTGAGCAGTCTCGGCCATGCCGTCGTCCTGCCAAAGCTTTTCGGCTGGAACATCGATCAGCACAGCCCCAGCTTCTTGCCGTTCCTGGTCGTCCTTCATCTCGGCACGGCGATCGCGCTCCTCGCTTATTTCTGGCGCGATTGGCTCGTCCTCGTCACCGCCTTCTTCGGCGTCGGCACCGTCGCGGAGCGGAAGGCACAATGGCGTCTGCTCTGGCTCATCGTGCTTGCGACATTGCCCGCAGTGGTGTTGGCGGTGGCGTTCGAGAATTTCATTCGCGGCCTCTTCGGCTCGCCTATTGCGGCGGCGGTGTTTCTCCTGGCGAATGGCGGCGTGCTCTTCGTCGGCGAGCGGCTGAGGCGTCAAGCCGGCGCGCGCGGGCTCGGCGAGATGACATGGCGGGAGGCGCTGATCATCGGCATTTGGCAGAGCACGGCGCTCTTGCCGGGAATCTCGCGCTCGGGCGCGACCATGGTGGGGGGTCTGTTGAGCGGCTTTCATCATCGCGAGGCCGCCCACTTCTCGTTCCTGATCGCCGCGCCGATCATTTTCGCGGCCGGCGTCCATGAAGTGCCGCGTCTTTTCAAAGCGGAAGCGGCGGCGTTTGGTCCGCTGGTGTGGGTCGCAGGTATCGTCGCCGGCGTCACGGCCTACGCCAGCACGGCCTTCCTTATGCGCTACTTCCGGCGCCACGATTTCGAGGCGCTCGACCCCTTCGCCTATTACTGCTGGGCGGCGGGTCTCATCTCGCTTGCGCTGCTCGTCTTCGTCCTTTAGGCGGCGGCCGGCAGGAGCTGCAAGACTTCATCGGCGAGCGCGGCGATCTCGGCCGCGGCGAGCGCGGCCTCCGCGCTCTCGACGACGCCCTTGCCCTCGGCGAAGGCGGCGGCGAGCGCGACGCGGTTGCCGATGCCGGTCGTCGCCAAGCCGACATCGTACTCCGCCAACCGTTCGCGCATCGCGGCGTTGAGCCGCGCCCGCGCCGGCACGCGGTTGAGGACGAGAAGGGCAGGCACGCCTTCTTGCTCGGCAATGTCGAGCGTCGGCAACGTCGCCCAGAGATCGACCGGCGAGGGTTGCACGGGAACGAGGACGAGGCCGGCACAGCGGATGGCGCTCCGCGTGTCCATGTCGGTGCTCGCGGCGCTGTCGATCAGCACGATCTCGCAATCTCGCGCATGGCTCGCGATCTCGACAGCGGCGCGCCAGCCGGTCACCGCAGCGAAGTCGAGGCCGGTCTCGCCGTGTCCGAGCCGCTGCTCGCGCCGTTCGTGCCAGATCGCGAGGCTCGCTTGCGGGTCGGTGTCGATGAGGCCGACGACGCGCCCGGCGGTGGCAAGTGCCACGCCGAGATGGGCGGCGAGCGTCGTCTTGCCGGCGCCGCCCTTGCGCTGCGCGATGGTGATGATGGTCGCGGTCATGTGCTGTGTTCCTCGCGTAACGAGAGCCCCTTCTCGCGGATGCTCCCTTGAATGAGGGCGCGCGCTCGCTGCTGCACCGCTTCGGCTTCGGCCGTGCTCGGCCGCACGAGATGGCGCGGGACCGACGTGTTGGCGGCGGGGTGATCGGTGATGGTGGCAAGCGCAGTGGCCAACGAGGCCTCGCCGGTCGCTTCCGCCGCCTCGGCATTCGGCCGGTCGAGCCGATTGAGCGCCCGGCCGAGGGTTTGTGCTTCCTCGGTGGTGAGAACGAGGCGGTAACCCGAAAGAACGATGTGAACCTGATTCGCCGCCGGATTGGCGAAAACCGTGACTACCTCTCGCGTGATTTCCATGGGACACCCACCAGTAATAGTAAGCTCGTGCCCAGATTTGGCCCCCAAGGTTAAGAAACCGTTAACCACCCGCGTTTTCTTGGGCGGCAGCCGAGTCGGGCCGAGTCGAGGTTACCCGCCGGAGGTGCGGACCGGGCCGGCCGAGCTGTCGCTTTGCGCGATCGCGCACGCCGCTATGATGGGTTTGCGGAATTTTCGTTCCGGAGGATGGCTCAATGCGTTCTCTGCTGACGGGCGCCACATCGCTGGCGCTCATCGCCGCAGGCATTCCCGCGCATGCGCAGGCCGTGACCAGCCTAGCGGATGGGCGCAGCGGCAAGATCACGTTCGAGTCGCCGACGCCCAAGACCACGCGCGATCTGGTGACGCGCAGTGTCATGGCGCACGCGACGATCTCCGGCGTGCTGACGTTGCCGCAGAGCGGTGCCGGCCTCGTGCCGGCCATGATCATCCTCCACGGCAGCGGCGGCATCAGTGGGCGCGAGCCAACGTGGGCGCAGCGGATGAACGATTTGGGCTATGCCGCCTTCATCGTCGACAGCTTCACCGGCCGCGGCATCAAAGACACGGTGACGGACCAGAGTCAGCTGTCGATGGCCAGCGACATGGCGGACGGGCTCGTGGCGCTGCGGCTTCTCGCGAGTCATCCCCGCATCGATCGTAAGCGCATCGCCGTGATGGGTTTCTCGCGAGGCGGTATCGCCGCCCTCTATACCGCGCTTGAGCCGATCCGCCGCGGCATCATCGACGACGATCTCCGCTTTGCCGCCCATGTGCCGCTCTATCCCGGCTGCAATGTTCCCTATGTTTCAGCCCATCTCGACGGCGCGCCGATCCTGATGCTGCTCGGCGGCAAGGACGACTATACGCCGGCTCCGCCGTGCGTCGCTTATGCCGAAACGCTCCGCGCCAAAGGCGCTGAGGTGTCGGTCGTCGTCTATCCCGAGGCGCGCCACGGTTTCGACGGCCTGAGCTCGCCCCGCTATTTCCCCGCCTTCACCACCGGCCGCGACTGCCGCGGCGCGGTCGATGTCGACACCGGCGCGGTGACAGCGATGACGAAAAACGGCGCGGTAGAGGGAGAGGCGGCTGCCGCCGAGCTCAAGCAATGCGTGACGCGCGGGGTCTATGTCGGCGGCGACATGGAAGGCCGCGAGAAAGCGCCCGTCGCCGTGGCGGATTTCCTCAAAAAAGTATTCGCGGCAATTCGCTGAAGTTTTCGTCAAATGAATCTAAAAGGCACGACAAGATTATCATTTGATTAAATCGAACTCGGCTAGAGTCCTCCGCGTGACGCCCACTGCGTGGAGGATCTTTCCGATGTCGATCGCCTCGCTCGATGCGCCGATCCGCTTCAATCTGATCGAAGGTGCTGCCGCTTGGCTTCACCGCGTGCCGCTCGGCGTGCGTGCCTTCGCCCTTGCCGGCCTGATGATGGCGGGGGGTTACCAGGTGTCGCTCGCGCTGCAAACGCCGGGGCAGCTGATCCGCGGCCAGCTCGAGGCAGCCGGTGCCGAGACGGCGGCGCTGCCCTGGAACCGCTCGCGCGATCAGGTCGTCGCCGCCGTCGCGCGCCACTTCGCCGGCCGCGATGTCCGCATCGATGCGACGAAGTTTCCGGTGCTCGTGGCGGTCACGCTGCCCGATATCGACCGCAACACCTGCGAGGAGGCGCATAACATCGCGCGCCGCATCGAGGGCAGCGTCGTCGTCGCGCTCGCGTCGACCGCGCCCTGTGGCGACAGCAACGCCATGGTCTGGCGCATCATGCCCTGAGGCTCATTGCGGATTGAGCTCTTTCCAGGGGTCCTTCACTTGGCGGATTGTGTCGAATTCCACATTGGCGAGCTTGCCGCCGACGGTCTCGGTGCGGCGGATGTAAATGTCCTGGATGATGTCGCGGGTGGCGGCATCGATCATGATCGGGCCGCGCGGGCTTTCGGGGTTCTTCCAATTCTTTAAAATCGCCATCGCTTCCTCGGCGCTGGCCTTGCCCTTCGTCTCCTTCACCACATCGACGATCGCCGCCATCGCGTCCCAGCCGCCGATCGAGATGTAGTCGGGAATGGCCTTGGTGCCGTATTCGCGCGTCCATGCGGCAAGAAAAGTCTCGTTCGCCGGACGCTTCGCCGCCGATGAGTAGTTCCCGGCGGTGATCACGCCCAGCGCCGTGTCGCCCATGTTCGGCAGCTCTTCATCGGGCACGAGGTCTTGCGTCGAGACGATGTGAATGCCGGCCTCGCGCAGCCCCAAATCCTTGATCGCCTTCAGCATCGCCGTCGCTTGCGTCCCGGCGGGGACCCAGATGAAGGCGACGTCAGGCTTCGCATCCTTGATGCGCTGGACGAAGGGCGCGAAGTCGGGATTGGTCGGCGGAAAGCGCACGGCGCCGGCGATCGTGCCGCCCGCTGCGGTGAAGGATTTGGTGAAAGCGGCTTCGGCGTCGTGGCCGGGGATGTAATCGCTGACGGCGGTGTAGCCTTTCTTCCACCCTTGCTCCGCCGTCCATTTGCCGAGCGGAAACGAGGTGTGCCACTGCGTGAAGGAGACGCGCGCGATATAAGCCGAAAGCCGCGTCAGGCTCACACCCGAGGCATTCGCCAATACGAACGGCACTTTCGCCTCCACCGTCAAGGGGGCGATCGCCGCGGCGACCGGCGAAGAGATGACGCCGGTGAGGAACTGGACATGCTCGCGCGCGATGAGCTCCTGTGCCACGCGCTTGCCGACATCGGGCTGCGCCGCATCATCGCGGCGGATGAGCTCGATGCTGACGCCCGCCGGCAATTCCTTCCCGTGCTCCTTCAGATAAAGCGCCAAGCCCTTTTCAAGCTCGTCGCCCGGCTGCGCCAGGAATCCCGAATAGCTGTTGATGACGCCGACCTTGACCACAGTCTCCGCCGCAACGCCGGTGCTCGACACGATCAGCGTCAGCGCCGCGATGAGCGAGGCTCGTCTCGATGTTCTTGCCGTCATGATCTAGCTCCCCTTCGACGCCGCAGTTTTCGCGAAATTAGAACGGGATTCGCGCGGATAAAATCGAAAAATTCGCTGTCATTCGACAGGCCGCGTCGCGGCGCGGATACCGGGAAAATCCCACGCGAAACGCCTTGTGGCTGCGGCGCGGGCGCGCGCATGATTGCCGGAGCGGCAATCTGAGGGTAACCATGGTCAAGATCGCGGCGTGGCACACGGCGGGCGCGGCCTATCGCATCGTCGCCGAGCATCTGGGCGAGTTCGTGCATCTCGCTCTCGGCTGGCTCACCTGTCTCCTCGCCTGCGTCGTCATCAAGATGCTGCCATGGCCCGGCGTCGTCGCACTCCTGCTCGATCTCCTCACGGCGGCGTGTATCGCAATCGCCTCGGCGGCGATCTCCGTTGGCTGTTACCGCGCGGTGCTGCACAACGACGTCTACTACGGCGGCATCCCCTTCAGCTTCGGCGCCCGCGAGCTGCGCTACGCGCGCTTCCAGACCGCGATCGCGGCGCTGCTCCTGGCGCCCTTCGCGCTGCTGGTGCTGTGGATGGGCGAGACCCAATGGTGGCGCGACGCCTTCGCGTTCTTGTGGGGCGGCGGCTTCCAGCCGCTCGGGCTTCTCTTCGTGATCGGCGGTCTCGTCGCCATCCTGCCGCTCATCGTTGCGAGTGCCGCAGCGGCCACGCGGCTGTTGCTGGCGCTCCCCGCCGCGGCGATCGACGAGCCCGGCCGCTTGCTGCGCGACGCCTGGACCCATACCGCGGAGAATGCACGACCGCTCTTTTTCGGTTGGCTCGCCTGCATTCTCGCGCCGATCGCGCTCTGGGAGAGCCTCTGGCTCGCGCTCGACCACGCGCTCGGCGCGCTCGCGGCGCCGCTCGTCGAGCTCGCGGGCTATGGCTGCTATTTCTTCGTGCTGACGCTCACCGCCGCCTTCTACGCCTATGTCTACGCCCAGCTCGCCGAGGGTGAGGTGCTCGCCGACGGAGCCGCGGCCGCCGTTCCGGTCGAGTAAAGCTGGAAGCATCGGCCGCATTCAGGCCGGTGCGTCCTTCGACAGGCTCGGGATGAGGTTCCTTCTTCGTGGCATCGGGCAAATGCCACGCTC
Organism: Allostellaceae bacterium; assembly: GCA_035945115.1. Lineage (GTDB taxonomy): Bacteria > Pseudomonadota > Alphaproteobacteria > ATCC43930 > CGMCC-115725 > DAHUYF01. The sequence continues at coordinate 16,996 of DASZAN010000116.1, read as the reverse complement.
AGAGATTCCTCGTCCTGAGCCTGTCGAAGGACGCGTGGCATTACTGCAGCTGATTTGACACGCCCTCTCCATCTCCGCACGATCGCCCGCCTTAAAAGAATTGGGGAGGCGAGCTCATGGGCATGCTCGAGGGGCGCGTCGCGATCTGCACCGGATCAGGCCGCGGCGTCGGCGCGGAAGTAGCGAAGCTGATGGCGGCGCATGGCGCACGCGTCGTCGTCAACGATCCCGGCGTGGGCGGCGGCGGCGAAGGCGGTGGCGACAAGGCGCCCGCCGAGGAGCTCGTCGCCGAGATCGAGCGCGCGGGCGGCAAGGCCGTCGCAAATTTCGGCTCGGTCGCGCGCTTTGAAGATTGCCATGCCATGGTGAAACAGGCGCGCGACGCCTTCGGTGGCCTCCACATCATCTTCAATTCCGCCGGCATCCTGCGCGACCGCATGTTCCACAACATGTCGCCCGAGGACTGGCATGCCGTCATCGACGTGCATCTGAACGGGCACTTCAACGTCAACCGCGCCGCCATCAATCTCTTTCGCGAGCAGGGCTACGGCCGGCTCATCATGGTATCGTCCACCTCGGGTCTCCTCGGCAATATCGGCCAGGCGAATTACGGTGCGGCGAAAATGGGCGTGGTGGGTTTGGCGCGCATCGTCGCCATGGAGAACGCCGAGAAGGGCATCACCGTCAACGTCGTCTGTCCCTCGGCCGACACCCGCATGACCCGCGCCGTGCCGACGCCCAAGGACCCCAAGGTGGCGGCGATGCGCGAGGAGCGGCTGCGCCGCAGCCGCGCCGATGCCATCGCGCCGCTCTGCGTCTTTCTCGCCTCCGAGCAGGCGAAGTACGTCAACGGCCAGGTCTTCCATCAACGCGCCGCCGAGCTCTCGCTCTACAGCCTGACGCGGCCGATCCGCATGGTGCATCGCCATGGCGGCTGGACGCCCGAGACCATCGCCGAGGTGGCGATGCCGTCGCTGGCGACGAACTTCACGCCCTTGGGCGACGCCCGCGCGGTGCATGCGGGGCTGCCGCTGGAGTGAGTTCGTGGCCAGTATTTGCCGGTTATTCGTCGTCCCTGCGAAGGCAGGGACGACGCACGAAGCGCTGGTGGAGCGCGCTTAGCCGGCGCCACCCTTGCGCAGCCGCTCGAGGGCGCGGCCGATTTCGTCTTCGGGGGTGGCGCTGCGGCGGAGTGCGGCGGCGCCCATTTGCAGGCCAGGCTCGAGCGCTTCGAGGATGACGTCGTTCGCGCCGGCTTGCTCGAGCCGGCGCGCATGTTCGGCGTCGCGCGAGCGGGCGATGATGCGGAGATCGGGGTGCTGGCGGCGGAGCGAGGCGACGACGCGCTCGGCCGCTTCGGGCTGATCGATGGTGATGATGGCGGCGCTTGCGCGCTCGACGCCGGCGGCGCGCAAGAGCTCGGCCGGCTCGCATCGCCGAAATAGACGGGACGATCGCGCTTGCGGCTCTCTTCCACGATCGGCACGCTTTGCTCGATCGCCACATAAGGAATTTGCTGCGCCGCCAAGAGCTGGCCCACGATCTGGCCGATGCGACCGTAGCCGGCGATGATGACGTGGCCCGAGACATCGGCCGTCTCTTCGCCAAGCCGCGCCGTCTCGGCCGCGCGCGTTCCTTGCGAGCGCAGCGCGGCGCGGCGGCCGAGGCTCGCCATCACCGGCGTCGTCGCCATGGTAAGCGCCACGGTGGCGATCAGGATCTCGCCGAGATCGCGGCCGAGGAGTCCCAGCTGCAAGGCGATGCCGAAGATGACGAAAGCGAACTCGCCACATTGCGAGAGGAGGAGCCCGACCCGCAGCGCAAGCGGTGCGCCGACGCGGGTCGCACGCGCGATGGCGATGAGGAGGAGCGCCTTGCCGGCGATGAGCGCGGCGGCGAGCGTCAGCACTTTGGCCCAATGCGCCAGCACCAGGGACGTGTCGATCACCATGCCGACGGTGATGAAGAAGAGGCCGAGGAAAAGGCCGCGGAAGGGCAGGATGTCGGCCTCGACCTGGTGGCGGTACGCGGTTTCGGCCAGCAGCAATCCCGCGAGAAAGGCGCCGAGCGCCATCGACATGCCGGCATAGGCGGTGGCCGTGCCGATGCCGAGCACCACCAAGAGGTTGGTGGCGGCGAAGGTCTCGCGGATGCGCGTCATGGCGATCACGCGATAAAGCGGCCGTAGCACCAGGCGCCCGAGCACGACAATGAGGAGGAGCGCGGCGACGCCTTTGCCGAGCGCGAGCGCAAGCGCCGCAGCGAGGCTTTCGGCGCTGGCGCCGAGCAACGGCAGGAGCGCCAACAGCGGCACGACGCAGAGATCCTGGAAGAGCAGGATGGCAAGTGCGACGCGGCCGGTGCGGCTCGCGAGCTCGCCGCGCTCGCCGAGGAGCTCCAGCACCGTTGCCGTCGAGGAGAAGGCGAGCGCGCCGCCGACGACGAGCGCAGCGCGCGGCGCTAGGCCGAGCGCGTAGGCGGCGACGCCGATAGCGAGTCCGGTCAGGACCACCTGCGCCACGCCCAGGCCGAAAATATAGCGCCACATCGCCTGAAGTCGCGTCAGCGGCAGGTCGAGGCCGATGGTGAAGAGCAGGAAGACGACGCCGAACTCGGAAAGCCGCTCCGCTTCTTGCGTGTTCCCGATAAAGCCGAAGCCGAAGGGGCCGACGACGACACCGGCGGCGAGATAGCCCAAGACGGGGCTCGCCCTGAGCCGCTGTGCGAGCGGCACGGCGACGATGGCGGCCAGCAGCAGGATCAGAACGGCGTGAAGCGGGTTTTGAGCAGACAAACGCGGCGAACCTCGTCGAAGAGCGCGGGAGCGCCGCTATACGACGTGATCCGGTACGAGCTTGCAAGGATGATCGGGATCGCCCGTCTCCACTTGGATCGTCGCGTGCTCGATGCCGAAGCGATCGTGCAGTTCCTGGACGAGATGCGCGAGCACGCGGTCGCCGGGATGACCGGCGGGCATCACCAGATGACAGGTGAGCGCGGTCTCGGTCGTGCTCATCGGCCAGATGTGGAGATCGTGCACCTGGACGACGCCGGCGACGGCGTCGAGATGGGCGCGCACCGCGCCGGGATCGATGCCGGCGGGCACGGCGTGAAGCGCCAGGGTCATGGCGTTGCGCAGGAGCTGCCAAGTGCCGGCGACGATGACGGCGGCGATGACGAGGCTCGCCGCCGGATCGATCCAGAGCCATCCCGTCAGCGCGATGACCGCGCCGGCAATGACGACACCGAAGGAGACCGCAGCATCGGCGAGGAGATGGACAAAGGCTGCGCGCGCGTTGAGGTCGCCGTGGCTCTTGCGGAAGAGGAGGGCCGTGCCGCCGTTGACGAGGATGCCGAGCGTGGCGACGACGATCACCGTCCCGCTCGCCACCGGCTCCGGCGTCACGAAATGGTCGAGCGCGGCGACGATAATGGCGCCGACCGCGATCAAGAGGACGATGACGTTGAAGAGCGCAGCGAGAATGGACGAGCTACGCAGCCCATAGGTGAAGCGGTCGCTTGGATGGCGCCGCACCAGGATGGCGGCCGCGCCCGCGACCGCGAGGCTCAAGACGTCGCCGAGATTGTGGCCGGCATCGGCGAGAAGCGCCACCGAATGGGCGAGGACGCCGTAGGTGGCCTCGGCGATGACGAAAGCAAGGTTGAGCACGACACCGACGCCGAAGGCGACGCCAAAATCCGGCGCGCCATGGGCGTGGTGATCATGGGCCGCAGCACCATGCGCGTGGTGGCGGTGCTCCTCCGTCGAGGGCGACAGCATCGGCAAAACCCCTTCGCCGCCGCAGGATCGGCCGTAGTCACCAAGGCCACAAGAGAGAAAATCGCCGCGGAAGGCTCGCTCAGGCGGCGTGCGGGACGTTGCTATTGACGGCGTTGGCCGGGATGAACCGCTCGCCGGTGCTCGAGCGCGACAGCACGAAGGGGATCTCGGCGCGGTTGATGCCGATATCGGCCAGCGCCCGGTCGTCGAGCGCATAAAGCTCGTTGATGGCCCGCTGGCGTTGCCGCCAAGCGGCCCAGGCATCGAGCGAATGCTCGATAAAATTGCCAATGATCTTCAGCATGTTAGCCTCATATTTTCGCAAGTGCGAAGCTTCCTTCGCATTCGCACAATAGGTAAGCATTGTTGCCGTGGAAGGGGAGTGAGGCAGGCGCAACCCAGCCCTGGCGCGGATGCATGGGCGGGGTGGCATTGTCACTTGCAGGGTGGCACCTTAGCCTCACGCGGAGGAGGGACCTCATGGCGCGATCGGTGGGTTCGGCAGGGCGATATGGCGGGGATGCCCGGCTCGGGAACCTGCTGCGCGAGGCGGATGCCCCGTATGATCCCGCCGGTGTGCGCAACCTCATCGCCGGTGTGTTGGCGGCACCGCCGGGGGCTGAGCGCGATGGATGGATGGCGCTGGTAGCGCCGCGGCCCTCATCCGACCTCAAGGCCGAGCTTCAGGCGCTCGCCGATGGAATCGCCGCGGCGCGGCCGGCAACGATGCCCCGGGCGGACCGGCTCGCGGCGTTGCGCGGCTGGCTCGGCCGGCATGGCGTCCACGGCTTTCTCGTCCCACGCGCCGATGAGCACCAAGGGGAATACGTCGCGGCTCGCGCGCAGCGGCTGCGATGGCTGACCGGCTTCGGCGGATCGGCTGGGCTTGCGGTGGTCCTGTCGCAGCAAGCGGCGATTTTCGTCGATGGCCGCTACACCCTCCAGGCGGAGAACGAGGTGGATGGCACGCTCTTTGCCCGCCGTCACCTCGTCGAGCAGCCGGCGAGCGAGTGGATCACCGCGACGCTGAAGCCCGGCGAAATCCTCGCCTACGATCCCTGGCTGCACACGCCGGTCGAGGTCGAGCGCTACCGCCAGGCGGCGGAGAAGGCGGGCGGGCGGCTCACCCCGCTCGACCGCAATCCGATCGACGCCATCTGGCCCGACCAGCCGCCGCCGCCGCTTGCCCCCGTCATGCCGCACGGGATCGACTTCGCCGGCGAAAGTGCCCAAGAGAAGCGCGAGCGCGTCGCCGAGGTGCTCGCGGCCGATCGCGTCGATGCCGTGGTGCTGACCGCGCCCGACGCGATCGCCTGGCTTCTCAACATCCGCGGCGGCGACGTCGCGCACACGCCGCTGCCGCTCTCCTTCGCCCTGCTCCACCGCGACGCCAGCGTCGATCTCTTCATCGACCGCCGCAAGCTCCTGCCGGAGACGATCGCGCATCTCGGCAATCGCGTCCGTATTGCCGAGCGCGAGGCATTCGCTCCTGCGCTCGGGGCGTTGGGCGCGGCGCACCGCCGCGTGCAAGTGGATCCGATGAGCGCCGCCGCTTGGGTGTTCGATCGCCTCGCTGAGGCCGGCGCCGAAATCCGTCGCGCCGGCGATCCCTGCCAATTGCCGAAGGCCTGCAAGAACGCCGTCGAGATCGAGGGCACGCGGCGTGCGCACCGCCGCGACGGCGCGGCGCTCACGCGCTTTCTTGACTGGCTCGCGGAGAAGGCGCCCGAAGGCGGTCTCGGCGAGATCGCCGCGTCCGATCGGCTCGAGCAATTTCGCCGCGCGGGCGAGCATTTCCGCGACCTGAGTTTTCCCACCATCTCCGGCGCCGGCGCCAACGGCGCGATCGTGCACTACCGCGCGAGCCCCGACAGCGAGCGGCAGCTCGGGCCCGGCATGCTCTATCTCGTCGATTCCGGCGCGCAGTATCTCGACGGCACCACCGACGTGACGCGCACGGTGGCGATCGGCACGCCGACTGCGGAGATGCGCGAGCGCTTCACCCGCGTGCTCAAGGGCCACATCGCGCTCGCCACCTGTCGCTTTCCGAAGGGGACCAACGGCGCGCAGATCGACGCCCTGGCGCGTGCTGCGCTCTGGGAAGCGGGGCTCGACTACGACCACGGCACCGGCCATGGCGTCGGCAGCTATCTCGGCGTCCATGAAGGGCCGCAGCGGATATCGAAGGCACCCAACGCGCAGGCGCTGCTGCCCGGCATGATCGTCTCCGACGAGCCCGGCTACTACAAGACGGGCGCCTACGGCATCCGCATCGAGAATCTTGTGGTGGTGACGCCCGCTTCCGCGGCGGGCGCCGAGCGCGAAATCCTGGGATTCGAAACGCTGACGCTCGCGCCGATCGACCGCACGCTCGTCGATCCGGCCCTGCTCGATCCCGCCGAGATCGCCTGGCTCGACGCCTATCACGCGCGCGTCCGCACCGAGCTCACGCCGCTCGTCGATGCGAAGACCGCGCGTTGGCTCGCGGAGGCGACGCGGCCGATCGTTGACAAGTAAGGGTCCGTCTCTCTGTCGCGGTTCACATATAGCCTTTCCCCTTGGGGAGAGGTCGGTGCGGAGCGCCGGGTGAGGGGGAGCCGCGCGATGGCTGGTGCCGAGTTTCCTCCTCACCCCAACCCTCTCCCCGAGGGGAGAGGCGGGCGGAACGCTGGCATGCGTTCCTTGCGTTAGACACTGCCGCGCCCAGCGGCTAATCACGCGCGCATGCATTCCCGCGCCTGGCGCAATGTCGTGATCCTGGCGATCTGCCAGGGGCTTTATCTCTCCGCGAGCTCGGTGCAAGCGGCGCTCTCGGGCCTTGTCGGCGCGACGCTCGCGCCGGCGACGTTGCTGGCGACGCTGCCCTATTCGCTCATCACGCTCACCACTGCCGCGACGACGATTCCCGCGTCCTTCCTGATGGCGCGCATCGGGCGGCGTGCCGGTTTCATGCTGGGTGCGGCGCTGGGCGGGCTCGGCGGCGCCATCTCCACCGTGGCGATTTTCCAGCAGAGCTTCGTCGGCTTTTGCCTTGGCAATGCACTCATGGGCTGCTTTCAGGCGACGGCGCAGTACTACCGCTTCGCCGCTGCCGATGCGGCCGAGGCCACCGACAAGGGCCGTGCCGTCTCCTGGGTGCTGGCGGGCGGCGTCGCCGCGGCGTTCCTGGGGCCGAGCGTCGCCGGCTTCAGCAAGGACCTCTTCGCGCCGGTGCTGTTCGCCGGCGCCTACCTCGCCATCAGCGTGCTCGCGGCGGCGACGGTGCTGCTGCTCTCGCTCCTCGCAGCGATGCACTCGAGCGCGCCCGCCGCCAGCGGCGGCGGCCGGCCGCTCTCCGTGATCGCGCGCCAGCCCGTCTTCATCGCCGCCGTCGCCAACAGTGTGCTCGGCTATGCCGCCATGTCATTCGTCATGACGGCGACGCCGCTCGCCGCCGTCGGCTGCGGCCACAGCAGCGATGACGCGATCGGCATCATCCGCCTCCACCTCGTCGGCATGTTCGCGCCGTCCTTCATCACTGGCCGGCTTATTGCACGCTTCGGCGTGACCCGCATTTTGCTCGCGGGGGCGGCGAGCGTGCTCGTGAGCGTGCTGGTGGCGCTCGCCGGCACGAGCCTCGTCCATTTCTGGCTGGCACTCACCTTGGTTGGGCTCGGCTGGAACTTCATGTATGTCGGCGGCACCACGCTGCTCACCAGCGCCTACCGCCCCGAGGAGCGCGCCAAGACGCAGGGTCTCAACGAGTTCTTGACATTCGGGACGGTGGCGCTGGCGTCGCTCTCCTCGGGCGGCGTCTTCGCGCTCGCCGGTTGGAACGCGGTGAACTACACGATCACCCCGGCGCTACTGATTGCCGTCGTGGCGACGCTCTGGCACGCCGCCGTCAGCCGCCGCGCTCAGCAGGTGGCGCCGCTGCCGCGCGCGGGGTGAGGGAGCCGCGATAGCGGACGATCAATCCCGTGAGCGGATGGGCGATCTCCGCCTGGAAATGGAAGCGGCCGTTGTCCTCGCGCTCATAGGAATGTCCGCGCGGGCGCAGGATCGCTGGTAGCCGCACGCCGAGAAAACGCCAGTCGCGGCTCACGAATGAGAGCGTGCCATTCTCAACAACCAGCGCCAAGGCGACACTGAAGGGGCCGAAGCGCTCGACCAGAAGGTGCTCCCGGCGGCCGCGGCCCGCGGTCTGCACGCTCGAGAACGCTCGCGCTGCAAAGCGGCGATGCCAGATCTCGCCGGCGCCGTGGCGCACGAATGAGACGCTGACCGGTACCTGCGCACCGGCGGCCGGGAAGTAAAAGAACGCGGCGACAAGCCGCGACAGCACGCCCGGCCCGCGTTCGACGCTCGCTATGCCATCGGCCGCGATCGTATCGGCGCTGTGCATGGCCCGGACCGCGGCCGGCAGCGCGTCCCAGGCGTCGCTTAGGAGCTTTCGATAGAGCGTCTGCCCGTCGCCGACCGCGGTTTCGTCACGGCATCCAGTATAAATCCGTCGTCGCGCGAAGAGCGCGTCGTAATCGGCGAGCGCGAGCGCGCGCGTGGCGGCGCGCGCACCGGGCGCGGGTTTCCCGCCCGCGAGGCTGCGTAGGATGATCGCCGCCACCGCCATCGATGGAATGAGCGGGCCGTCATCCCCTTCCGCCACGAGATGCCACGAGCGGCGGCAGACGCGACCGTCGTCGTCCACTCCCTCGATGGCGACGAACATGCCCCCGCGGTGCTCACCCCAGCGCAGCACATTGATTGTGCGATGGAAGAGCGGTGCGAACGGCGAGAGCGACGGCAGGAGGCGCAGACGCACCAGCCAGGCAAGGCCGTTGAGTCCGCGATGCAGGATCTCCGGGACCGGGCCGGCGCCCATCCAAACGCTGCGCAATTCCGGCCAGAGCACCGGCAGCGCGCGCAAATCGGGTACATCAACCAAGGAGAAGCGGAGGTTGCGCAATGGCAGGCGGCCGGGCGGCGCAATCGTGAAGCGCATCGTCTCGACAAGCGCATATCCGGTCGCTTCCGCTCCGTTCCGACGCAGCACCAGGGGCTGCCCGGCATAGCCGGCGATCGCACGAATGACGTTGAGGCCGACGCCGGCGTAAGGTGAGGGAGCGATCCCGGCCGTCACCGAGTCGAGCCGCGCCATGTCGCGCAAAAGATGCCGCACCACCGCCGCAGTTAGCACGGGAAAGCTGCTGACCCCCGAGAGCACGAAGACGCCGCGTGCCCGTGCCGCCTCATCGAAAGCATCGATGCCGGCGACGAAACGCGATCCGTCGGCGAGATCGAGATAGTCGATGCCGGCGGCGATGCAGGCCTCGACGACGCGATGGGGTGCGCCGCCATAGGCTTGAAACGGTCCCGTCGCATCGACGACGACATCGGGTCGAAGCTCACGAAACGCGGCATGCAAGTCGCCATCGCGGTCGACTGCCGCGGCGATCGTCGGCGCGCTCGCGACAAGCGTCTCGCAGAAACGGGCCGCGCGTTCACGCGAGCGTCCGCCGATGATCAAGGCCAGCCGGGGATCGTGGGCAAGCAGCTGCGCGACGCGTCCGCCGAAGACGCCATACCCGCCCAGGATCAAGACGCGCGTCATGCGATGAACCGATGCTCTTGTCCGGGCTCGGCACGGTAGCAAAGGGCGCGGCGACCGAACCACCGCAAGCGATTGCGGGCCACGGTCATATAGAGGGCGTCGCGCCAGCGCTGCGGCAGAATCCCGAAGAGGCGGGCGAGCGACCAGGGACGGCCCAGGCCCTCCGCCATGCGGATCGAGCCCTCCGATTTGAACCAGGCGACGCCGTCAGCGAGCAGGATGTTGGTCTCGAATTCCTCGGGATCGAGGCCATAGTGGACGTAGAGGGCGCGCCCGATCGGCGACTGCGCTGGAAGCAGGCGAAAGATCCGGCGCCGATCATGGCGCAAGACGAAGCGCGCCCATCCCGAGCAGAGCGCGCAGTAACCGTCGAAGATGATGATGGGGTGATCGTCGGGAAAAGGGTGGGACTGTGGAATCGCGACGATAGCTGTAGGGCTCGCGCCGCGGCAATGTGCGCACCTACCCACCCTTCGCCAAGGCGAGCCATTCTTCCTCGCTCAAGGTCTTGACGCCGAGCGCGCGCGCCTTTTCCGCCTTGGAGCCGGCATCGGCGCCGACGATGAGGTAGTCGGTCTTGCCGGAGACGCTGCCGGCGACATTGGCGCCGAGCGTCTCCGCGCGAGCTTTCGCCTCCGAGCGCGACATCGCGGTGAGCGTGCCGGTGAAGACGACGGTCTTGCCGGCGAGCGGCGATCGCGCGGCGCTTTGCGCCGCCACGTAGTCGGCAACATCCAGTTCCCGGAGGAGATCGTCGAGAAGCTCGCGGTTGTGCTTCTCGCGGAAGAAACCGACGATGTCCTCGGCCATGTCCTCGCCGACGCCATGGATGTCGTTGAGCTCGCGCCAGGCGTCGCTCTCCTTGTCACGTGCCGCCAGCATGGCCTCACGCCAGCGTGCGAAGCCGCGATAATGGCGCGCCAGCAGCTTCGCCGTCTGCTGCCCCACCTGGCGGATGCCGAGCGCATAGATGAAGCGCTCGAGCGAGATGTGCCGGCGCGCTTCGATGGCGTCGCGGAGCTTGCCGGCGCTCTGCTCGCCCCAGCCTTCGCGCTCGGCGATGAGGGCGGGATCGAGGCGAAAGATGTCGGCGGGCGTCTTGATGAGCTTGTCCTCCCAGAAATCGGCGATGTGCTTGGCGCCGAGACCCTCGATATCGAAGGCGTCGCGTGAGACGAAATGCCGTAGACGCTCGACCGCTTGTGCGGCGCAAATGAGCCCGCCCGTGCAGCGCCGCACCACTTCGCCCGGTTCGCGTATGGCGAGACTGCCGCAAATCGGGCAATGGTCGGGAAAGCGGTAGGGCTTGCTCGATTTCGGACGACGTTCCTTCACCACCGAGACCACTTGCGGGATGACGTCGCCCGCACGCTGGATGACGACGGTGTCGCCCGCGCGGATATCCTTGCGCTCGATCTCGTCCTCGTTGTGAAGCGTCGCCCGCTGTACGACGACGCCGCCGACAGTAATCGGCTCGAGCATCGCCACGGGCGTGAGCGAGCCTTGGCGACCCACCTGAATGGTGATCTCCTTCAACACGGTTTGCGCCTGCTGCGCCGGGAATTTGTGCGCGATGGCCCAGCGCGGCGCGCGGCTCGCGAAGCCCAAGCGCTCCTCGAGATCGAGATCGTTGACCTTGTAGACGACGCCGTCGATGTCGTAGGGGAGCTCGGCGCGCCCGGCGGCGATCTCCGCGTGAAACGCCAGCACCTGATCGATGCCGCGGCAGAGTTTTGAGAGCGGGTTCACCGCCAAGCCCCAGTCGCGAAAGTGCCGCAGCGCGTCCCAGTGGGTGTCGGCAATCGGCCGGTCGGCCTCGCCCCAGGCATAGGCGAAGAATTTGAGCGGGCGGGACGCCGTGATGGAGGGATCGAGCTGGCGCAGCGATCCCGCGGCGGCGTTGCGCGGATTGGCGAAAACCGGCTCTCCTGCCTTCTCGCGCTCGGCGTTGAGCGCGAAGAAGCCGGGCCGCTCCATATAGACTTCGCCGCGAATCTCGATCTGCTTCGGCAAGCCGCGGCCTTTGAGTCGGTGCGGCACGTCTTTCACCGTCTTGACGTTGGCGGTCACGTCCTCGCCGGTGACGCCGTCGCCGCGCGTCGCCGCCAGCACCAGCTCGCCTTCCTCATAGCGGAGCGAGCAGGAGAGCCCGTCGATCTTCGGTTCGGCCGCCACCGCGATAGTCGCAGGATCGACGCGCTTCAGATCCTCGGGGCTGCGAAAAAAGTTCTGCACGCTCGCAAAGAAAGCGCGCACATCTTCCTCGTCGAAGGCGTTGTCGAGCGACAGCATCGGCTTCGCATGCCGTACCTTGGCGAAGCCGGTGGCGGGCGCGGCGCCGATGCGCTGGCTCGGGCTGTCGGCGCGAACGAGATGCGGGAAGCGCTTTTCGATCGCCACGTTGCGCTGGCGCAAGGCGTCGTAGGCGGCATCGGAGATTTCCGGTGCGTCCTTCGCGTAGTAGAGGCGATCGTGATGGCCGATCTCGGCGGCGAGCCGCTTCAGCTCCGCTTTCGCTTCTGTCTCGCTCAGCGCCTCGACCGGCTTCGGCTGGGAGCCGCGCTTCATGCGCGATGGCCGGCCATCAGGCTCTGGGCGGCGGCGCGCGCCTCGGCGGTGATGGCGCTTCCCGACAGCATGCGCGCGATCTCCTCGCGCCGCTCCTCGGCGGAGAGCGGCTCGACGCGCGTCAGCGTGCGCTTTTCCGCCTGCTGCTTTTTGACCCGCCAATGATGCGCGCCGCGCGCTGCCACTTGCGGCGAGTGCGTGACGACCAGGACCTGGAGCTCTTGCGCCAGGCGATGGAGCCGCTCGCCCACCGCCGCCGCCACGGCGCCGCCAATGCCGCTGTCGACTTCGTCGAAGACGAGGGTGGGCGCGGGCGAGGTCTTCGCCAGCACGACCTTGAGCGCCAGCATGAAGCGCGAGAGCTCGCCGCCGGAAGCGATCTTGGCGAGCGGCCCGGGGGGCGCACCGGGATTCGTCACCACCTCGAAATGGACGCGCTCGCGTCCGAGCTCGCCCCATTCGTCTTCTTCGAGCGGCATGAGCACGGTCGCAAAGCGGGCTTTCTCGAGCTTGAGCGGCGCCAGCTCCTTCATGACCGCGGCGTCGAGAGCTTTCGCCGCGCGTTTGCGGCGCGCGCTCACCGCCTCGGCTGCGGCGCCATAGGCTTGGCGCGCGTCCGCCTCGCGCCGCGCGAGCCGCGCGAGCTCGTTGCCGCCGTCGTCGAGCGCGCCGATGCGCGCGGCGAGCTCGGCGCGAAGCGCAGGGAGGGCCTCGATCGCCAGGCTGTGCTTGCGGGCGAGCGCGCGGAGCGCGAAGAGGCGCTCCTCGATCTTCTCGAGGCTCGTCGTGTCGCGGTCCATGTCGCGAGCGGCGGTTTCGAGCTGCGCCACCGCTTCCCGCGTCTCGATGATGGCGCGCTCGAGCGCGGCGAGCGCCGCATCGAGGCGCCCCGCCGCTTTGTCGCGAAGACGCTCGAGCTGGCGTGCGGCGGCGGTGAGCGCGTGCTCGCCGCCGCGCTCGCTCGCAAGTTCGGCGAGCGCCCCCTCGAGCGCTTGGCTCAGCTTCTCGCGATTGAGGAGAAGGCTCCGCTGCTCGGCGAGCGAGGTTTCCTCGCCCGGCTCGGGCGCCAGCGCCTCGAGCTCGGCCAGCGCGTGGCGCAGGTAATCCTCCTCGGCGCGGGCCTTGGCGAGGGCGGCTTCCTTGGCCGCGCGCTCCTCGCTTGCAGCACGCCAAGCGCGCCAGGTTTCGCTCAGCTGGGCGAGTTCGGGCGCATGGCCGCCAAAGGCATCGAGGACGTCGCGATGGGTGGCGGGATCAAGCAGACCTTGCTGCTCGAATTGCCCGTGAATCTCCACCAGCACCGCGCCCAGCGCGCGCAGCAAGCCGACGCTGGCGGGCTCGTCGTCGACGAAGGCGCGGCTGCGCCCGTCGGCACCCACGGCGCGCCGCAAGACCAGCGTCTCCCCCTCGGCGGGAAAGCCGGCTTCGGCGAGGAGGCGGCGGGCGGCATGGTCGCGGGCCAAGGCGAATTCCGCCGTGACCACGGCTTGTGCTGCGCCATGGCGGACGAGGGCGGCCTCCGCCCGAGCGCCAAGCGCGAGCCCCAGTGCATCCAAGAGAATGGACTTCCCGGCACCGGTCTCGCCGGTGAGCACGCAAAGGCCCGTCGGAAACGTCAGGTCGAGCCGATCGATCAGCACGACGTCGCGAATGGTGAGGCTGAGCAACATCAGAGACGCGCGGAGGGAAGCATCGCCATCGCCGGCGATGATAGCGGCGCGGTCTAAGGGAGGCCAGGGCGCGGTACCGCCCGAAAGCCCGACGCAGCCCGGCGGCACTCGGGTCTAGAGCTTCCTTAGCTCGACCCGGCGGTTCTTCGCGCGGCCATCCTCGCTGTCGTTCGGCGCCACCGGCTTCGTATCGCCATAGCCCTTCGCCTCGAGCCGCGCGGCGTCAATGCCGTAATTCTTGACGAGCGCATCGACGACGGCATGCGCGCGGCCGTCGGAGAGCTTCATATTGTGGTCGGCGGTGCCGGTATTGTCGGTGTGCCCGGAAATCTCGAGCTTGAGCGAGCGGTCGATCTTGAGGAGGCTCGCCACCTCGTCGAGCGTCTTTGTGCTGTCGGGCTTGATGTCCGTCTTGTCCACGTCGAAGAAGATGCCGTAGAGGTCGATGCTGCCCTTGCTCGCCAAAGCGTCGGCGATGTCGGCAGCCTTCACCAGCACCATCTTGTTTTCGATGGCTTTGCCGGTAACGACGTCCATCGCGGCGACGACCTGGCCCTTCTTGACGGCGATCGGGCTCTTGACGCCCGGTTCCGCCCAATCCATGGCGGCCGACTCGCCGATCAGCACGGCGACCGTCACGTCCTTGCCGTCCTTCGCCCCTTTGTACGTGGCGTAGTGCGGATTGGCGGCGGCCCCGCAATACCGGTAGGACGCGCTTGGGTGAACAGAGTCGTTTTTCTCGAAGCCGAAGAAGAAGTGCTCGCAGAAGTATGAGGTGATGACCGAAACGGCGTCAGCCTTGAGCTCGAAGGTCTGCTGAAAGCCCGCTTCCGTCAGCATCTGCTCGTAGTTGCGCAGCACTTCGAAGGCCGTCGGGCCCTCCGGGACAAGGTAGACGACACGCCCGATCTCGCCCTCGGCGGCTTCCGTCTTGCCCCACCCGCCGTCTCTGTCCAGGAGGTATTCGGCATAACGGCTTTCGGCTTGATGAATGATCGCCGAGCCCTCATAGCGCTTGAATCCCGGCGGATCCTTCGCGCCCGGAACATCAGCGGCATGGGCAAATCCGACGCAAGAGGCGGAATATAAGAGTGACGCCGCGATGGCGACACGCGCTGCAAGAGCGGTCATTGCCTCCCCCTAGAAACGTGCATTCGTGCGCCGCAAGGAGCGGTGCACGAGAAACTCTATCATGCGATCTAACGGCTGGCCACGCGGAGCGGGCGGGATCAGAAGATCGAGGTCACCGAGTTCATGACGCGCGTGAACCAGCCCTCGGGCGGCTGCGTGGGCGACGCGGCGCTCGTGCCGCTTTCCCCCTGCGCCTCGGCGAGCGCGGTCGGTGCCGTATCCTTCACCATGGCGTAGGTGTCGCCGTACCATTGGCTGCCGGGGTAATTGTAGCCGAGCACCGCCGCCACCCTCTTCGCCTCGTCGGAAAGCCCGAGCGCCGTGTAGCACTCGGTGAGGCGATGGAGAGCCTCCGGCACATGCGTCGTGGTCTGATATTCGTCGACCACCCGCTTGAAGCGATTGACGGCCGCAAGATAGGAGCCCTGCCGCTCGTAATACCGGCCGATCTCCATCTCCTTGCCGGCAAGGTGGTCGCGCGCGAGGTCGATCTTGAGGCGCGCATCGCGGCCGTACTTGCTCTCGGGGAAGCGCCGCACCACTTCGTTGAGGGCCGTCATGGCCTGCTGCGTCGTCTTCTGGTCGCGCCCGACATCGGCGATCTGCACGTAGTAGTCGAGCGCCTTTATATAGTAGGCATAGGCGATGTCGCGGTGGCCGGGATGGAGCGAGATGAAGCGCTCCGCGGCGCCGATCGATTCATCGTACTTGTTTCCCTCGTAGAGGGCGTAGGCGGCCATGAGCTGGGACTTGGTCGCCCAGACGGAATAGGGATGCTGCCGCTCCACCTCGGCGAATCCCTTCGCCGCCTTCTCATAGTTCTCGTCGAGAAGATGGTTCATCGCGTTGTTGTAGAGATCCTCGACCGGCTTTTCGACGTACGTGTCCTTCTTGTCAGCGCATCCCGAGACGACGGCGCATCCGGCGACGGCCAGCCAGCAGAAGCGAGAAGCAACGGACATCAAGACGGCCCGCCCCCAAGAACGGTGTGACAAGCCCCCCAACGGGCAGCCGCCGTTATAGCACGAGCTTGGGTCGGGGAGCCACCGACAATGCGGCGGCGGGGTTTGAGCTAGGCGCGGGCGCGGCGCGGCGCCACGTCCTCCCACAACGGCGTGCGCGCCGGTAGGTTCGTGTAGCACCATGCTGAAGGATCGGCGAAGAGCGCGCGCAGCAATTGTTGATTGAGCGCGTGGCCGGAGCGGACGCCGTGGAAATGGCCGACGATCGGTGCGCCCGCGAGATAGAGATCGCCGAGCGCGTCCAGCACCTTGTGCCGCACGAACTCGTCGACGTAGCGCAGTCCTTCGCGGTTCAGCACTTCGTTGCCGCTGATAACGACGGCATTGTCGAGCGAGCCACCTCGCGCCAAGCCGGCGGCGCGGAGCTGATCCACCTCGTGGAGGAAGCCGAACGTGCGGGCGCGGCTGATATGCGATTTGAAGCTATCGGGATCGATGGCGAGGGTGATGTCCTGCCGGCTGATCGCATCGCTCGCGAAGTCGATGGCGAAGCTCATGAGGAAGGCGTCGTCGGGCGTGAGCGCCGCCGACTTGCTGCCCTCGCCAACGCGCACTGGCTTCAGCACGCGGATGGCGCGACGCGGCGCGTCCTGCTCGACGATCCCTGCACATTCGATGAGGAAGACGAAGGGCGCCGCGCTGCCGTCCATGACCGGCACCTCGGGCCCGTCGATCTCGATCACCGCGTTATCGATTTCGAGGCCGGCGAGCGCCGCCATCAGGTGCTCGATGGTCGAGACCGAGCTGCCGCTTCCGTCATCGATGCGTGTGCACAGGGGTTGCGCCGCGACATTGTGCCAGCGCGCTGCCACATCCGTGGCGTCGCGGTCGGTGCGGCGGAAGACGATCCCGGTATCGGGCGCAGCCGGGCACAGCATCATCGCCACGCGCGCGCCGGTATGCAGCGCGACGCCGCGGCAATGTATCGCCGTCTTCAGAGTCCGTTGCTGGGCGATCCCCTCGTCGTCCATCGCAGCCACCGAAACCATCCCCCACTCAAACGCGCGTACCCTACCGGAGCGCGCACATCCACCCAAATCACTCTTTATTACAGATTATTACGGAAAATCCCCTTTTCCGACAGGTGCTTAGTGATCGACTCTCGACTTGGAGTCGACACCCCACGGCCAAGTGGCCGTGGGGTGCTCAAAACCGGCGGACGCCGATCCCGCCGTCAATTGGCCTGGCGGCGCAGGAAAGCGGGGATATCGAGCATGTCCTCTTCTTTGTTGAA
>DASZAN010000115.1:0-7150 GCA_035945115.1 Allostellaceae bacterium | reverse complement strand
AACGACGCGCTCGCGAAGATCAAGCGAATAGGGTCTCGCCATCCATGCTGGCCCCCCAACTCCAGCCAGCATCTTGAATCAGAAATCGAGCCCCTTGGGAATCCTCAAAAGCGATTCCGCCCAAACGAATCAGACTCTAGTGCGATATCATCGACCAACCGCTTGACCGTCGTTCCCAAGTTCGCGCGCATCTTCGGCTGTACCCATCCGCGAAGCTCATCGAGCGTCGCGCCGGTCGTTCCGCGCTCGTAAAGAAGCAACAACACGTACTGGGAGGCTTTCAATTTCGGATTGAGAACCTTTAGGAAGCCGTCGAAATCCTGAACCGCTGGCACAGCCCGTACGACAAGACCATCGACGATGCGCTGAGCCTCATCCGCCTTGACGTTGTGGTACAGACGGACGAACTCCGCGAGCACCCAATCGATGTTCGAGATTACGAGAGTCGCATCCTGAAGGTTTGGATCCACGTCGCCCGCCCCCAAATGCGCGGCGTCGCGCCCGTTCCTGATATCGTAGATAACGCGGATCGCGCGCGGGATATTCAGCCGAATTGAGTCGTGCTGCTTGCCGCGCGGAATTTGCCTCAATCGATTGAAGAGATTTTCGCTGTCGATCTGCGGTCCAAGTGGCGTGAACGTTCCGAAGGCCGCTTGTTCGAGGAGCCGCATCGCCGCTTCGCAGAAACGCCCGCCCTCGACCTCGCTTAGGCGCAACCCACCGAGCAGGAATTTGTCCTTCGTCTCCCGATAGGCTTCCAGCAATTCCTCAACCAGCTTCTGGTCGAACTTCGCGCCGAGGCTTTTAGCAATTACGTCGTGCATCTCGGTGAATTACTTGGCCCGCTTCTTGCTGCGTCCGCGCCGTTTGGTGGCAGGTCTATGCTCAGTCACGGCAACCTTAACCTTCTCGCGGTCCGGCATTGCTTCGACAACAGCTTCACCGAGGGCTGTGATCTGCTTCTTGCCTCCACCCGCCGGTGCCAAGTACTTGTACGTGACAGACGCGTGGTGGACGGAGGTCGCGGCGTTCGAGAATTTGTACGCCGCCTCCGTCGCAATCTTCGAGATATCCACCGTCTTGAAATGCGGCGTGTTGCGCACATTGGTGAGGTAGTAGCCCAGGCAGGCGACCCGTTCGTAGTCGGTGTCGGGCTTCTTCGCCGCTAAAAAACTGTTTTGGCGTCATTCCCGAAGCCGCCGCTCCGAGCAGAGCGTTCGGTTGTGCAGCGCCCGGATTTGCAGCGCTTGGAGTTCCGCCGCCCAGCGTCCCAGTCCCGCCGCCGATGATGAATGTGATGATTTTGCTTGCAGCCTCTTCGCTCACCTTTCGGTCGAACGACAGCCCGGTGCCGGTGAGCTTTACCGTTATCTCGTCGGATTTGCTCGGCATCATGAGTCCCTACCCTCCCTACAACCCACAATAGCCCGGCGCTCGGCTCTGCAACAGCGAAGCGGTATCTAATGAGGTCTACGATAAGGTCCTACGTAGTTTTTGCAGTCAAGGACTTGACCCTGAAAATCAGACCTAAATCATTGAAACTAAAGTGGGGGACCGATTAGGGCTCGTAAGGCGGGCGGTGCCAGCCGTTAGGCGATAACGTGAAGATCTCGTAGGCGTCCTTGGTCACGGCCACGGTGTGCTCGAATTGCGCGGAGAGCGAGCGGTCCTTGGTGACGGCGGTCCAGCCGTCGCTCAGCACCTTCACCTCCCAGCGCCCGGCGTTGATCATCGGCTCGATGGTGAAGAACATGCCGTCCCGCAGCTCCGGGCCTTCATCGGGCGTGCCGAAGTGCAGGATCGAGGGCGCGTCGTGAAAGATGCGGCCGATGCCATGGCCGCAGAAATCGCGCACCACGGAAAAGCGCCGTGCCTCGGCATAGGCCTGGATGGCGTGGCCGATCGCGCCGGTGCGGATGCCGGGACGCACGACCTCGATGCCGCACATCATCGCCTCGTAGGTGACATCGACGAGGCGCCGCGCCTTGAGCGGCACCCTCTCACCGACGAGGAACATGCGGCTCGTGTCACCATGCCAGCCGCCGAGAATGACGGTGATGTCGATGTTGAGGATGTCGCCCTCGTCGAGGCGGCGGTCGCCGGGAATGCCGTGGCAGACGACGTGATTGATCGAGGTGCAGATCGAGCGGGGAAAGCCGCGGTAGTTGAGCGGCGCGGGAATGGCGCCGTGATCGACGATGAAGCCGTGGCAGAGCCGATCGAGCGCATCGGTGGTGACGCCCGGCACCACATGGGGCGTGATGAAGTCGAGCACCTCGGCGGCAAGCCGGCCCGCCTTGCGCATCCCTTCGAAGCCTTCGGCGCCGTGAAGCTTGATGCGCGCCGTCTCGATATCGGGTCGGTTATCCCAGCTCAACTGCTGCCGTAAGTTCATCATCCCTCAATCAACTCCCGCCGCGATCGCCAGCGGCGCGGCGATCTCTATACCGTCAAGATTAACCGTACAATAATAGCACAACATCTCCACGCCCGCGGCACGCGCGTCCTGGAAGGCGAGATCGTAGACGGCATCGATGTCGGCGGCGATGCGGAAGGACCCGCAGTCGGCGCGCTGAACCACGTAGAGCATCACGGCACGGTGGCCGGCGGCCTTCATCGCGGTGAGCTCCGCCAGATGCTTCGCGCCGCGGGTCGTAATGCTGTCGGGAAACTCCGCGAAATCGCCGCGGCGCAAATGCACGTTCTTGATCTCGAGGTAACAGATGGGGCGCCCCGGCGCTTCCAGCAACAGGTCGATGCGGCTCGCCGCGCCGTAGCGCTGCTCGCGCCGGCAGCTGGTATATCCCGCGAGGCCCGGAATGCGGCCCGCGGCAATCGCCTCCTCGGCGAGCCGGTTGGGATGCGCCGTGTTGATGCCGACGAGATGCTCGCCCGCGCGGACCAGCTCCCAGGACCAGGCGAGCTTGCGCCGCGCATCGGCGTGGGGCAGCAGCCATACCTCCATGCCGGGCTCGGCAAGGCCCAGCATGCTCCCGGGATTGGCGCAATGTGCCGTCGTCTCGGTCCCGTCCAAGAGGCGGACATCGGCGAGAAAGCGCTTGTAGCGGCGCAGCAGAACGCTGCGTACCAACGGCCGCGGAAAGCGCATCGACGGTGACCCGGCGCCGCGGGTGCTTCAGCGCGGCGCTCCGAGCTGCTTCTTTGCTTCGAGGGTGCAGCGCTCGAGCTCGACGCGGACGCGCGTGGCATCGTGCGTGACGCCCGCCTTGGCGAAGTCGCCCGCCACCTTGTCGATGATGTCCCCGGTGCCGGGTTGCTCGAGATCGGCGCAGAGGACGTTTTGCGCATAGTGCTGCGCCGCCTCGCCAGTGAGACCAAGCTCGCCAGCCGCCCAGAGGCCGAGCAGCTTGTCGCGCCGCGCCCGCACCTTGAAGGCGAGCTCCTGATCCTGTTGGAATTTGCGCTCGAAGCTCTTTTCCCGTTCCTCGAAGCTGCTCATCGTTCCTCCGCCCGACGATCTCTTGCCGATCGTCCCTCCGCACGTCAACGTGGCGGCCGCAAGAGTAGCCCATGTGCACAATGGTTGTCCTCACCCGGCCGGGCCACGAGTGGCCGCTTCTTCTCGCCGCCAACCGCGACGAGATGATCGGCCGTCCCTGGCGGCCGCCGGCGCGGCACTGGCCCGACCGGCCGGAAGTGGTTGCCGGGCTCGACGAGCTCGCGCAGGGCTCCTGGCTCGGCGTCAACGGCCACGGCGTCGTCGCCGGCGTTCTGAACCGCTTCGGCACACTCGGTCCCGCGCCGGGCCAGCGCTCGCGCGGCGAGCTGGTGCTCGAGGCGCTCGACCATGCCGATGCCGAGGTGGCGGCGGAGGCTTTGGCCGACCTCGATCCCCGCGCCTACCGCCCCTTCAACATGATCGTTGCCGACAACCGCGACGCCTTTTGGCTGCGCCACGCCGATGCGAGCGGGCGACAACGAATAGCCGTCCGGTCGCTGACGCCCGGCCTCTCCATGATCGCCGCCGGCGATCTCGACGAGACCGAAACGCCGCGGCTCCGCCGCTACCGCCCGCGATTCGCCGCGGCGCCGACCCCGGACCCCGATCGCGGCGATTGGGATGCTTGGGAGGCGCTTCTCGCCGAGACCGAGTCGACGCCCCATGATGGCCCAAGCGGCGCCATGCGCTTTATCACCGATCGCGGATTTGCCACGGTTTCCAGCGCCTTGCTGGCGCTTCCCGCGGTTGGCCGGGGGGACGTGAAGCCGGTCTTCCGCTTCCGCGCCTGGCAGCCAGAGGCAAGCCCCTGGGAGAGCATCGCCCTCTGACCGCTGGCGGGCCTACCGTCGTTGTTTCGCCGGGATTGGCTTGCTATACAGCGGATGTCCGACCCCACGCGCTTTTGCCGCCCTTGGCGGCGTCTCGCGCCATTCCCAGGTCCCGGCCATGTCCCGACGCAAGCAGGTTTATGAAGGCAAGGCCAAGGTGCTTTTCGAGGGCCCAGAGCCCGGCACCCTCGTCCAGTACTTCAAGGACGACGCCACTGCCTTCAACAATCAGAAGCGCGGCACGATCACCGGCAAGGGCGTGCTCAACAACCGCATCAGCGAATACCTGATGATGAAGCTCGCCGAAATCGGCATCCCCACGCATTTCGTCCGCCGCCTCAACATGCGCGAGCAGCTGGTGCGCGCGGTGGAGATCATCCCGATCGAGGTGGTGGTGCGGAACGTGGTGGCGGGCTCGCTCGCCAAGCGCTTCGGCCTGGCCGAAGGCACGGCGCTGCCGCGCTCGATCGTCGAGTACTACTACAAGAAGGACGAGCTCGGCGATCCCATGGTGTCGGAGGAGCACATCACCGCCTTCGGCTGGGCGACGACGCAAGACTTGGACGACATCATGCAGATGTCGCTGCGCATCAACGACTTCCTCACTGGTCTCTTTCTCGGCATCGGCATCAAGCTCATCGACTTCAAGCTCGAATTCGGCCGCCTTTTCCAGAACGAGGAGATGCGCCTGGTGCTGGCCGACGAGATCAGCCCGGACAATTGCCGCCTCTGGGACCTGAAGACCAACGAGAAGATGGACAAGGATCGTTTCCGCCAGGATTTGGGACGGGTCGAGGAAGCCTACCAAGAGGTGGCGCGGCGCCTTGGCATCCTGCCCGAAGGCGGCCCCAGTGACCTCAAGGGTCCCCAGACGGTGCAGTGAGATGGGGATGAAGGCGCGCGTCCATGTCATGCTCAAGCCGGGCGTGCTCGATCCGCAGGGCAAGGCGATCGCTCACGCCCTAGGATCGCTCGGCTTCGCCGGCATCGGCGAAGTGCGCCAAGGCAAGGTGATCGATCTCGATCTTGCCGAGACCGACGCCGCCCGCGCCCGGGCGTCCGTCGAGAAGATGTGCCAGCAGCTCCTCGCCAACACCGTCATCGAGAGCTATCAGATCGAGCTCAAGGGCTGATCTTCGGCCTTTCTTCACCTCTCCGCTGAGCACTCGCTCGTGATCGCCGCCAGGGCCCGGCGGAACGTCGGCGGCGCGACATCGTTCCTTTTTTATAGGTACGACCGAAAACGGAGGAACGTGATGGCGTCACCACGACAGAGACGCAAAGTGAAGAGGGTGATGCACGAATACAAGCGCGGCAAGCTCAAAGGCGGACGTGGACGGCGCGGCGAGGTGAAGAGCCGCCGGCAGGCGATCGCGATCGCCATGTCCGAGTCGGGCCAGTCGCGCCGCCGCCGTGGGCGGAAGAGCTCGACTCGCTCGCGCCGCAGATCGACGACTCGGCGCAAGTCGAGCACGAGCCGCCGCACGACGCGGCGGCGCAACACGCGCGGGCGCGGCCCGAAGCGCGCGAGCTGAGCCGGCGCATCGGCCGCGCTTGAATGGCGGCGAAGGGCGGGGTATCTCAAGCGATCCCCGCCCTTCCCGTTCGCGAGGCCCGCCGATGCAAGCCGCGATCATCATCTTTCCCGGCTCCAATCGCGAGCGCGACATGGCCGACGCGCTGGCACGCGCGGCGGGACGGACGCCCCTTCTCGTGTGGCATCGCGAGACCGAACTCCCGAAGGTCGATCTTCTGGTCATCCCTGGCGGCTTCGCCTATGGCGATTACCTGCGCTGCGGCGCGATGGCGGCGCATTCGCCGATCATGCGCGAGGTGAAGGCGCAGGCCGAGCGCGGCACGCCCGTGCTCGGCGTCTGCAACGGCTTTCAGGTCTTGACCGAAGCGGGCATGCTCCCTGGCGCGCTCCTCACCAACAGCACGCTCAAATTCCACTGCAGGGACGTGCATCTTCGCGTCGAGACGAGCCAAAGCGTTTTCACCTGCGGCTATGAGGCGGGGCAAGTGATCCGCGTCCCCGTCGCCCATCACGACGGCAACTATTTCGCCGATCCCCCGACGCTCGACCGCCTCGAAGGCGACGGCCTCATCGCCTTCCGCTATTGCTCGCCGGACGGTGAGCTCACCGAGCACAGCAACCACAACGGCTCGGCGCATAACATCGCCGGTGTCTTCAACGCGACGAAAACGGTGCTTGGCCTCATGCCGCACCCCGAGGACGCGACCGATCCGCTGCTCGGCGGCACAGACGGTCAGGGCCTCTTCGCCGGCTTGGTGGAGGCGCTCGCTTGAGCATCGCCGCCGCCGGACCCGCGATCGGTCCGGAGCTTGCAGCCCAGTACGGATTGACGCGTGCCGAGTTCGAGCGCGCCCAGCGCATCCTCGGCCGCATGCCGAACCTCACCGAGCTCGGCATCTTCTCGGTGATGTGGAGCGAGCACTGCTCCTACAAATCCTCGAAGAAGTGGCTGAGGCGGCTTCCCACCACCGGCCCGCGCGTCATCTGCGGGCCCGGCGAGAATGCCGGCGTCGTCGATATCGGTGACGGTGATGCCGCGGTCTTCAAGATCGAGAGCCACAACCATCCGTCCTTCATCGAGCCTTACCAGGGTGCGGCCACGGGCGTCGGCGGCATCTTGCGCGACGTCTTTACCATGGGCGCGCGGCCGATCGCGAATTTGAACGCGCTCCGCTTCGGCAGTCCCGAGCATCCGAAGACGCGGCGTCTCGTCGCCGGCGTCGTCGCCGGCATCGGCGGCTACGGCAATTGCGTCGGCGTGCCGACGGTGGGCGGCGAGTGCAATTTCCATCCCGCCTATAACGGCAACATCCTCGTCAACGC
>DASZAN010000114.1:0-17494 GCA_035945115.1 Allostellaceae bacterium | reverse complement strand
GCGCGGCGGGCGCGGAAATCCTCGGCCGGTTACGACCTGACGCGGCTCTTTGTCGGCTCGGAAGGCACGCTCGGCGTGATCACCGAGGTGACGCTCCGGCTCTACGGCATTCCCGAGGCGATCCTCGCCGCGGTGTGTCCCTTTCCCTCGATCGAGGCGGCGGTCGACACGGTCGTCGCCACCATCCAGGCGGGCGTGCCTGTGGCGCGCATCGAGCTTCTCGACGAGGTGTCGATGGCGGCGATCGCCGCCTTTGCCAAGCTCGAGGGTTACGCTGCCGTGCCGCATCTCTTCTTCGAATTCCACGGCTCGCCGCGCGGCGTCGAGGAGCAGGTGGCGCAGGTGAAAGAGTTCGCCGGCGAGCATGGTGGCACCGCGTTCCGTTGGGCGGCGACGCCTGAGGAGCGCTCGAAGCTTTGGCAGGCGCGGCACGACGCGCATTATGCCGCGATGGCGAGCCGACCCGGGGCGCGCGTCTGGGCGACCGATGTCTGCGTGCCGATCTCGCAACTGGCGCGATGCGTCAGCGAGACGCGGCGGGACATGGCGCAATCGGGATTGCAGGGCGGCATCCTCGGTCATGTCGGCGATGGCAATTTCCATGTCGGCATTCTCGTCGATCCCGCGCGGCCCGAAGAAATCGCCGCTGCCGGAAAGCTCAACGACCGCCTCGTTGGGCGCGCCATTTCCATGGACGGCACCTGCACGGGCGAACACGGCGTCGGCTCCGGCAAGATCGATTTCCTCAACGCCGAGCACGGCGAAGGCGTGGCGGTGATGCGCATGGTGAAGCGCGCGCTCGACCCGGACAATATCCTGAACCCCGGCAAGGTCGTCCGGCTCTGATCCGCCGCGCGTTGGACTTAGGGCGCCGCTCGTTCGCGAGCGTGCTGTGGGCGGCGGTGCTGACCATCGCCGCCGATGCCGCGCATGCGGACTCCGGCTGGACCTCAAGCATTCTCGAAGAGGATGATTTCTGGGCGCCCGACAACCGCGATCGCCACTACACGCATGGCATCCGCCTTTCCACCGCCTCGGGCGACGTGCACGACGATTTCTGGCGCGCGCCGTTCCGCTGGCTCACGCTAATCTTTCCCACCGACGACAACGCCGCGCGGCGCTACAATCTCATTCTTCTCGGGCAGAACATGTACACGCCCGAGGATTTCACTCGCTTCAATCCCAACCCGCGCGACCGGCCTTATGCCGGCTGGCTCTACAGCGGCGCGGGCTTGATGCAGGACACACCCGACGCGGCGCCAGGCGGGATCGACCGCTTCGACGAGCTGGCATTGAAGCTCGGCATCGTCGGGCCCGGCTCGCTCGCCAACCAGACGCAAACCCGCTACCACCTTCTCATCGATGTCTCTCCGTTCAAAGGTTGGCATGCGCAGCTCCGCAACGAATGGGCGGGCGATCTCTCCTACGAGCACAAATGGCGATTCCATGACGAGGACGAGGGCGGCTTCGGCTGGGACGCGATCCCGCAATGGAGCCTTCGCGTCGGCAACGTCTACGACTACGCAGCGGTGGGCGGGCTGTTGCGCTTCGGTCGGAACTTGCGCGTCGACTACGGTCCGCCGCATATCGACCTCAACACCGGCGCCGACTACACCAACTCCGATCGGCTAACGCCGGGAACCGACTGGGGCTTCTATTTCTTTTTCGGTGGCGAAGCGCGCGCGGTGGCACACAACATCTTTCTCGACGGCAACGATTTCAAATCAAGCGCGCACGTCGACAAGATTCCCGCCGTCGGCGACCTCGAGCTTGGCGCTGCCGTCGTTCATCGCCACTTCCGCCTCGCCTACACTTACATCTATCGCAGTCCCGAGTTCATCCATCAGAACGCGCCCGATCACTACGGCGCGCTCAGCCTGTCGTTTCGCCTCCCGTTCTGAGGCGCGAGCCAACGCGGATTGTTGATGGCGAGCGCATCGGCGGTGGTGCGGCGGAGATGCTCGAGAAGCCGCGGGTCGTCGAGCGCAATCTCGCCGACGCGAACGGCGCGGCCGAGACGCGCATTCATCTCCGCGAGCGTGCCGCCTTCGCCGACGAGTTGGGCAAGCCGCGCCCGTTCCGCCGCTGACGACTCGGCGCCGAGTGCGAGTTCGCGCTCCACCATCGCCAGCATATTGCAGGCGACCTTGAGGTTGAACCAGCGCTCGCCCTCGAGCTCCGGCAGGATCGTCGTTTCGAGATAACCGCGGACGGTTTCGAGCATCTCCGTCGCAGGCGAGAGCGAGAGCGGCATTCAATCCCTCCCTTCCAGCAGTTCGAGGAAATCGTGAAGCGGCTCCTCCATGCGCCGGCCGATCGCGAGCTGCTCAAGCGAGCGCTTGCCGGTGCGGCGGTGCTCGAGCCCCTTCATGAGGCACATCACCGCCCACTTGATCGAGCCGAAGGCTTCCCAGAAACGGAGATCGTCGGGATCGACGGCCATGCCGCCGGCGCGCTCGTAGGCGGCAAGAAGCGCCGCGCGCGTGCCGATGCCGCCCACCGGTGCCGGACCGCCAAAGCGCCAGGTCTTGACGCAGAGCCAGCCCAAATCCTGCACGGGATCGCCGACGATCGCGAGCTCCCAATCGATGACGGCGGCAATGCGGTCGGCGCCACAGATAAGATTGCCGAGCCGGAAATCGCCGTGTACCACCGCGGCGCGCCGACCCCGCGGCTGATGCCGCTCCGCCCAGCAGAGGCCCAGCTCGATCACCGGCTGGGGATGCCCCAGCGCATCGTAGACGCGACGATAGAGCGCGATTTGCTCGGCCGCGCCGCAGGGCTGGAGAAACGGCAGAGCGGCAACGTCCAGGCGATGGATTCGCGCGAGGATGGCGGCACATTCCTCGGCAAAGCGCGCGCGCAACGGCGCGAACTGTGGCTCGCGCAGGACGCGCCGCGCAATCGTCTCGCCCGGCACGAAGGCCATGATGTATCCGGCACCGAGCCCGTCGTCAGGTGCGAGCATGGCGCGGATGGGTGGCGCCGGTACGCCGGCGGCGGCCGCCGCGACCATCATCGCCGCGTCGTCCTTGCCGACGACACGCGGCAACGCCGCCAGTGCATCATCGGGCGAGAGCCGCGCCCGCGGCGTCGAAAGCTGCAGCACCAGCGGCACGCTCTCACCGCCGATACGGGCCGAGAAAAGCCAGGTCTCCTTGGCGGCGCCACCGGTGAGCCGCTTCAGATCGGCGATGGTGCCGGGCGCGCCCACATGCCGCGCGACCGCCGCCTCGAGCTTCCTTTCGAAAGCTTCGGGGCACTTGCCCCCACCCTCCCGCTCACGCGGGTCCCTCCCTCCCCCGCCAGCGGGGGAGGATTGGGGTAGGGGCACGCCGCGCCATCATGCCGCCGTTATAGACGGGAGCCGCAGCGTCGTCAGCGGCGCGGATCTTGGCGAGGAACTGGTCGACTTCGAGGCGGAGCTTTTCCGTCTGCGTGCCGAGCGCGCTTGCCGAAGCGAGCACCTCGTTGGCAGCGGCGCCGGTGTCTTCGGCGGCGCGGTTGACGCCGGCGATGTTCTGCGAGACTTCGCCGGTGCCGCGCGCCGCTTCCTGGGTATGACGCGCGATCTCGCCGGTGGTGGCGCCCTGCTCCTCCATCGCCGCAGCCATGGCGGCGGAGATCTCGTTGATCTGGCGGATGGTGGCGTCGATCGATTGGATCGCCACCACCGCGCCTTTGCTCGAGCCCTGGATGGCGCTCACCTGATCGGCGATCTCTTCCGTGGCGCGGCTTGTCTGAGTCGCCAGCGACTTCACCTCGGACGCCACCACCGCGAAACCCTTGCCGGCATCGCCGGCGCGCGCCGCCTCGATCGTGGCATTGAGGGCCAGCAGATTGGTTTGGCTCGCGATCTCCTGAATGAGACTCACCACCGCGCCGATCTTCTGCGCGGCATCCTCGAGCCCGCGCATGGTGCCGCCGGTTTCGCTCGCTTGCGCCACGGCGCGGGTTGCGACATCGGAAGACTGTCGCACCTGGCGGCTGATCTCGGCGATCGAGGCCGCAATCTCCTCGCTCGAGGCGGCGACCGTCTGCACATTGCTTGCCGCCTGGTCGGACGCGCCCGAGACGGCGGTGACGCGGCGGCTCGTCTCCAACGCCGTCGCCGTCATGGCTTCGGCGGTGCGGCGGAGTTGATCGGCGGCGCCGGCGAGGCTCGCCACCAGCTGCCGCACCGAACGGTCGAAATCGGCGATCGTGGCTTCGATATAGTCCTGGCGCTTGGCCTTCAGCGCCTCTTCGGCGCGCCGTGCCGCGGCAATGCTGTCGGCCTCAATCATGCTTTGCCGGAAGACGCCCATGGCTTTTGCCATGGCGCCGATCTCGTCGTGGTGATCTTGCGCCGGAATCGCCACCGAGCGGTCGCCGCCGGCAAGCCGTCCCATCGCCGCGGTCATGCCGGCCACTGGCCGCACGATGCTGCGGCCGATCAGCATGGCGAAGAGGGCGCCCAGCACCAATCCCGCGCCGGCCAAGCCGCCCTGGCTCACCGTCGTCCGCCAGATCGATTGCGCCGTCTCCGCGCGCACTTGGCCGAAATCGGCGGCCAGTGCCTGCTGCGCCTGCTGCAGGTCGGCGTCGATCGCAGCGAATTGCGGGCGCATCGTCGTGTCATAGAGCGCGCCCGCTTCAAGTATCGCTTTTGCCGTCGCATCGAAGCTCGTCGCGTATTCTGCGAGCGTGGTCTTGATCGGTTGTAGCAGCGGGACGAGGCTTTCGGCGCCTTCGGCGCGCTCCAGCGCGTCGATGGCGGTGTTGGTGGTGCCGACGCTGAAGGCGAACTCGCTGGGCGCCTTCGGGTCGTGCGTCGCCAGAAAGTGCCAGACGGCGATGCGCAGCAGCAGCACGCTGCTTTCGACGAGCTGCGCCCGGCGCGCGATGTCGATCGGCGTGCTCTCGGCGATCTCATCGGCGAGCTGCTGCGTCGCCGCGGTCAGCGCATTGCCGGCGACGAGCGTCCGCTCGTAGTCGGCCTGGCCGCGCACGCTGAGATCGACGAGCTTGTCGAAGTTGCCGCCGACCCCAGCCAGCGCCTCAATCGCCGCCTCGTAGCGCGTTCGCTCCGCGGGAGCGGCGTGCTGCATCTGAGTCGCGAGCTCCTCCTTCGCACGCGCCCGGAGCGTCGCGAAGTCGCGCGCCGCCCCAGCGTCGCCTGTCGACTTGTAGATCATGCCGAGACGGCGCAACCCCTCGATGCGTTGGCCGATGGTGAGATCGCGCTGGGCGGCCTCGGCCACGACGGCGAGATGCGCCACCCGGCTGTCGATGGCGGAAAGCTGCCACAGGCCGATCCCGGCGAGCAGTGTGGCGATGCCGATCACGGCGCCGAAGCCGGCGTAAATACGTGCCTTGATGGGAAAATCGCTGAGCCGCATGGCCCTCAGACGGGCGGTGTCATCCAACGGAATCTATGCAAACCTCTAATTCACCAGCGTAAAAGAACCCTAAATTCGGACGCCGAACCACCCGAAAGGGGGCGGTTTGCGCCGCTCGCCGCGCCATGATCTACTGCCCCACCTCACCCGACCGCGGCGGCCCTCATGGATTTTGCCATTCCCCCCGAGATCACGCGGAAGCTCGCCGCGCTCGACCACTTCATCGAGCGCGAGATCAAGCCGCTCGAGCGCGAGAACCTGCAATTCTTCGACCACCGGCGCGAGCACGCCCGCACCAATTGGGATGAGGACGGCACCCCCCGGCGCGAATGGGAGGAGCTCTTGGCGGAGATGCGGCGCCGCGCCGATCGGGCCAAGCATCTCCGCTTTGCCTTGCCGAAAGCGCTCGGCGGCGAGGATGGCTCGAACCTCGCCATGGCGGTCATCCGCGAGCATCTCGCCCATAAAGGCCTCGGCCTCCACAACGACCTCCAGAACGAAAGCTCGATCGTCGGCAATTTTCCGGTGGTGCATCTCCTCTCAGAATACGGCACGACAGAGCAGAAGGCGCTCATCGAAGACGCCATTACCGGCCGCCAGCGCATCGCCTTCGGCCTCACCGAGCCCCATCACGGCTCGGACGCGACCTGGATGGAGACGACCGCGGTGTGCCAAGGCGGTGATTGGGTGATCAACGGCGCGAAGCGCTTCAACACCGGGCTTCACACCGCAACGCTGGACCTCATCTTCGCCCGCACCTCCGGCAAGCCCGGCGATGCCCGCGGCATCACCGCCTTTCTCGTGCCGACGAACGCGCCGGGCTTCAAGGTCGAATTCATGTGGTGGACCTTCAACATGCCGAGCGACCACGCCGAAGTGACGCTTAGAGACGTGCGGGTGCCGGCGAGCGCAATTTTGGGCGGCGAGGGCGAAGGACTCATCGTCGCCCAGCATTTCGTTCACGAGAATCGCATCCGCCAGGCGGCCTCGGGCGTGGGCGTCGCGCAATACTGCATCGACGAAAGCGTCAAATACGCGAGGGACCGCGTCGTCTTCGGCAAGCCGCTCGCCGTCAATCAGGCGATCCAATGGCCGCTCGCCGAGCTCCACACGGAATGCGAGATGGTGCGCAACCTCGTCTACAAGACCGCCTGGCATCTCGATCGCAACGAGCATCTCAAGGTGAGCGAGTGGGTGTCGATGGCGAATTACCGCGGCAATCGCCTCGCCTGCCAGGCAGCCGACCTTGCGATCCAAGTCCATGGCGGGTTGGGCTATTCGCGCCACAAGCCCTTCGAGCACATCTACCGCCATCATCGGCGCTACCGCATCACCGAGGGTTCGGAGGAAATCCAAATCCGCCGCGTCGCCGGCCATCTCTTCGGCATGGGCGGCAAGAAGAAGCGCGACGATGGCTGAGAAGCGGCCGGTGCGGCCGCGCGACGCGGCGAGCCTCATTCTGCTGCGCGAGGGAAAACGCGGGCTCGAGGTGCTGATCGGCCGGCGCGGCAAAGGCGCGCGCTTCATGCCGGGGCGCTATGTCTTTCCCGGCGGCCGCGTCGGCGCCGATGATGCACGGCTGTGGGCCGGCGAGCCGGATGGCGACGCGCGGCAACTTCGCGCGCTCAAGCACGCGGCATTGCGCGAGACCTTCGAGGAGACGGGCCTGGTCATCGGCCGCGCCGCGCGGGGCCGGTCGGCGGGCAGTAACGGCACGCTGTCGCCGATCGAGCAAGCCTATGCGCGCCACGGCCTCGCGCCAGCGCCCGATCAGCTCCGTCTCGTCGGCCGCGCGATCACGCCGACCAACTCGCCGATCCGCTTTCACGCGCGCTTCTTCGTCGCCGACGGCGCAGCGGCCGCGGGCGAGCTCACGCCGTGTGAAGAACTTGAGCACCTGCACTGGCATCCCATCGAAGGCGAACCGCCCGGCGAGATGCAGAACGTGACGCGTTTCATGCTGCGTTGCGCCATCGCTGCCTGGCGCGGCACCGCGCCGAAGGAGCCGCCGCTTTACTGGCACCGCGGCCACCGCTCGCTGGTGCGGCAGGTGCGGTGAGGCAGCTATATTCTCCTCTCTGCCCTTCAGGGCGGGGAGGGGGTAGATGCGCGAGCGCATCATCAAGCAATACGGCCGGGGCTGCCGCATTCACCAGGTGCGGCGCACGCCGCGTTTCCGCTCGTCGCTCTTCGTCGCCGATCTCATGCAGGGCGCGCGGCTGACGCGCATCCTGGGTGCGGTCGACGAACGGGGCGATGTGACCGAGCAGTCGGCGATGGATCTGATGCATCCCGAGCGGCTCGTCTTTCTCTACGAGCGTCTCATGCTGCTGGCCTTCGCGCTCGTCAAAGAGCCACGCTCGGCACTGCTTCTGGGCCTGGGTGGCGGCGCCATGTGCCGGCATCTTCAGGCTTATCTGTCGGATTGCCAGCTCACCATCGTCGAGCGCGACGGCGCCGTGCTCGACCTGGCGCGCCGCTTCTTCCATATCGAGCGCGAGATCGTCGACGGTGACGCGCAGGAGATCGTCGCCGACATGCAGGGCGAATTCTCGGTCGTGCTCGCCGATCTCTATGACGGTCGTGGCATGGAAAGCTTCGAGCCGGATTTCTGGCAGGATTGCCGGAACGCCCTCGCGCCCGGCGGCTGCCTTGCCGTCAACTGGGCGGCCTTCGTCGAGGATGCGACGGCGCGCCAGGAAGCGAAGGCGATCCGCGACGCTTTCGGCGGTCGTTCCATTTTTTTGGGTCCGCGCGCCCTCAGCGAGAACGTGGTGCAGCTGGCGTATCTCAACCGCGAGCTCGAGATTTCCGATCTCGCGCGGCGCTGGCGCGCCTTCGCGGCGGCGCATCGCCTCCCGCGCGAGGACCGCGACGTGCTGCAACGCTGCACGATCCTCGGCGAATTCCCCGCGAAATGGGGATGAGGAGACGCCTCAGCGCCCCGTGAATCGCGCCGGCCGTTTCTCGACGAAATGCGCCACGCCTTCGCGGAAATCCTCGCTCTTGAAGGCGGATGGCATCTCACCGTTGGCGAGGTCGATCGCCTCGCCGAGGCCGCTCAGCAATCCTTCCCAGAGCTGGCGCTTCATCACGCCCATCGAGCGCGGTGACACGGCGCTGGCGAGCTCGCTCGCATAAGCGCGCACCTCATCCATCAATTTCGCCTGTGGGACTGTGCGATTGACGAGGCCAATGCGTGTGGCCTCGTCGGCGGAAACGCGGCGCGCGGAGTAAAGGAGATCGGCAGCGTGGGCGGGGCCGACGAGACGCGGCAAAAGCCAGGCGAGGCCGTATTCGGCGATGAGGCCGCGGCGCGAGAACGCGGTGGTGAAGATCGCCTCGCTGCCAGCGAAACGGATGTCGCAGTAGCAGGCGAAGATGAAGCCCAGGCCCGCAGCGGGCCCGTTGACCGCGGCGATCACCGGCTTCGGGATGGACGGAAAGTACGAATAGCGCTGCTGAAAGTCCGGCCGACGCGAGCCGCCCACCTCGAGCGCAGGCGGCGGTGCTTCGCGCGCGAGATTGGCGCCGCCCGATCCCACCGTGCCCGAAAGCCGCTCCATATCCGCGCCGGCGCAAAAGCCGCGGCCGGCCCCGGTGAGGATGATGACGCGCACGCCTTCGTCGCGCGCGGCCTTCTCCATCGCCTGGCGCAAGCCCGCCGCCATCTCCGCATTGAAGGCGTTGAGCCGGTCGGGCCGGTTGAAGGTGATGATGGCGATGCGGTCCTTCACGTCATAGAGCACGACGGGCTCGCTCATGGCGTTTCCTCCTCCGTTGATGTGCGAGCATAGCCGAGCCGCTCGCGCCTGCGCCACGGCGCTTGCTATGGTGCGCCTCCGTGTCGGCTCGGTGGTAACGACGAGATAGATGGCCGACACCCATCATCGACGACATCATCACGACCTGAGCACATGGAAAACCGAGCGCGTCGGCGACGTAAATTCGCGGTGGACGATCGTCCATCCCGCCGCGGCGATCTTGCGCTCCCACGCGGCGAGCGCGTGCCCGAGATATCCCACTTCCCACTTGTGGGTTTCGGGCCCGTCGTGCTCGATCGGGAAGCGGCGCAGCGCGCGGAGCTTTCGCCACTGGAACGTCTGTCGCGCCGTGTGCCGGTTGGCGTAGAGCTGGGCGAAGACTTGCCAACCCTCATAGGGCACCGAGATGATCATGGTGCGGCCGGGCCTCCCGAGCGCGCGGAGGACACCGTCGGTTTGCTGCCATGGCAGATGCTCGAGCATCTCGCAGCAGAGAACCGTGTCGAAGCGGGCGATGGTTGCAGGATCGAGATGGCGGATGTCGGCGACGATATGGCGTGTATCGGGTGCGCGGAATTGCTTTTCGCCGATGTCGAGCGTCGTGACCTCGTATCCTGCATTCACCAGCAACGCGGTCACCAGGCCGAGGTAAGGACCAATTTCGAGAATCTCGCCGCCGTGATGAAAGCGACCCACCAAGTCAAGCTGCTGCCATTGATGGCCGATGCGCTTTTGGGAGTAGTAGCGATGCCACTCTCGCATGGAGCGAGGATATGAGTCGTGTCCACGCCGCGTCAATCTGAGGAGCGAGGCGGTGAGGCCGCTGTCGCGATCGCCGAGCGGCGTCGCGGTCTGGCGGCGGCGATCGCCAGCGTCGCCGTGTTCGGCATCGGTATCGGCTTGGCGGCGCCGCTCTTGTCGCTACTCCTGGAGCGAAGCGGGACCGAAGCCGCGCTCACCGGGCTCAACGCATCGGCGATCTTCTTGGGCGTAGTGCTGGGACCGATGCTGGCGCCGCTCCTGGTGCGTCGGCTCGGCATCCGCGGATTTCTTCTACTCTTTCTCGCGCTCGACATCGTGTTCTTCTTGGCGCTGAAGGTGTTCGAGAGCTTCGCCGCCTGGTTCGTGTTGCGCGTGCTGCTCGGCACGGTCGGCTCTGGCATCTTCACGGCCACCGAAGCCTGGATCAATCTGCTCGCGCGCGATGACGAGCGCGGACGCGTGATCGGTATCTACGCCGCATTCCTTTCGGCTGGATTCGGCGTGGGCCCCTTGATGCTGGCGGCGACCGGCACGACGGGATGGGCGCCCTTCCTCGCGGCAAGCGCCATCTCGGCGGTGGCGGCCTTGCCGCTCCTGATGGCGGGCGGCAGCGCGCGCGGCTTCGGCCGAGAGCCCGCGAGAAACCCGCTCGCGATGTTCGCACGGGCGCCGTTCATCGTCGCCGCCGTCGCCATGTTCGGCTTCTACGAATCCGCCCTCATCTCGCTCCTCCCGGTGTGGGGCGTGCGCATGGGCTTCGACGAACGGCTCGCCGCCGCCTGCCTCACCGCCGTTTATTTCGGCGCCATCGCGCTGCAAGTGCCGATCGGCTGGCTCTCGGACAGGCTCACGCGCCGCGCCGCGATGCTGCTGTGCGCGCTGGTGGGCTTCTTGGGCGCCGCTCTGGTGATGGCGATCGGCGCCGACGCGGTACCGCTCTTCATCGTGCTCTTCCTCTGGGGCGGCTTCGCCACCGGCATTTATCCGGTGGCGCTCAGCATGGCGGGTGAGCGCTTCCGCGGTGCCGACCTCGTCACCATCAACGCAGCCATCATCATCGCCTATGGCTTAGGCTCGCTCATGGGTCCGCCCTTGGGCGGCGTTGCCATGGATCTCTGGAACCCGCACGGCTTGCTCGCGATGCTGACGGCGCTCTTTGCCGCGCTTACGGCGCTGTCGCTGGCTGAGCGCGGCGCGCGAGATCGGGAAGATCGGTCGCGCGTTTGATGATACGCACGCTGAGTCGCTCGTCGCGGCCGCGGATTTCGATTTCCTCGCTTCGCGCACCCGCGAGCTCGACGCCGGCACGAACCGGCACCATGGCCGAGACCACGAGCTCGGCGCCGTAACCTTTCGTCAGGCCTTCGAGCCGGCTTGCGGTGTTGACGCTATCGCCGACGGCGGTGAGCGAGACGGCCCGGCCATAGCCCATCTCGCCGACAATGGCGTGGCCGACATGAATGCCGATGCCGATACGAAGCGGCTGCGGCAAGTCATGAGCAAGTGTCTCGTTGAGATGCGCGAGGCGCAGTCCCATCGCCTTGGCTGCGGCGAGCGCCTCGCGGCACCCCGCGGCGGCGCCGCGATCGAGGCCGAAGAGCGCCATGATGCCGTCGCCGATGAACTTGTCGATATGACCGCCCGACTCCTCGATCGCATGGCCCATCTCCGCGAAATAGCGATTGAGGAGGAAGACCACGTCATAGGGGAGCTTGCGCTCGGCAAGGCTGGTGAAGGCGCGGAGATCAGCGAAGAGAATGACGATCTCGCGCTCGCTTCCTTGCAGATAAGCCGGGCGGCGGAAGCCGTCGCGCGCATGCGCCGTGGCGGGCAGCAGCGGCGTCACACGCAGATCGCCGCCGGGGCGAAGCTGGCAGGCGAGCCGCACATCGGGCGCGGCACCGACCCGCTCCAGCACCGTTCGCTCGGCGGCGTCGGCCAGCGGCGTGGCGGCCGCGTCGCCCTCGACGCGGATGCGGCAGGTGGAGCAGCGGCCGCGGCCGCCGCAGACCGAGGCGTGGGGAATGCCGAAGAAGCGGCTCGCCTCGAGCACGGAAAGTCCGGGCACGATCTCAATGACGCGCCCGTTCGGGTAAGTGAGCCGCAACAGGCCCCGCCGGCGCTGCCAATAGCGCCGCAGACCGCGCGCCAGCAACACCGACACGAGTGCCGCGAAAAAGCCGATGCGTGCCCAGAACACAGCGGCAGTGAGGAGCGCGAGATTGGCTGGGGCGGCGCGCGGGTGCGCCGCCGCGTTCTCTGCCACCCAGGCCGGATCTTGCGCCAGGCTCGCCACCTGGCGGCCGCCTTCGAAATAGCCCAGCGCTGCGAACGTCGGCACGAGTAAGGCGAAAGCGAACAAGAAGGGTTGCCAGCGCTCGTACCACGGCTTAAGGCGCAGCGAGAAGCGCAAGCCGATGATCGCGTGGATCCACGCCACCACGAGCACGACGAACTGCAGCACGCCGCGCCAAGGGCTCGCCACCCACAAAGTCAGCAGCACCGAGGAGTAATACCCGTAGTCGGCCTCGAACAGACTGTCGCCGGCGCGCGTTTGAATGACATGCTCGGCCAAGAGGAAGGGAATGCAAAATCCGAGAATGAGCTGCGCCGCCTCGGCCGGCGGCATTTTGAGCGACCGCCGTTGCCAGAGTGCCCACAGCGCCAAGCTGTAATGGACGGAAAAGGCGCCATAGAGCGCGAGCGTGCCGAGATCGCTCGCCCAGACGCGATAGACGCCGCGGAGCACCCAATCCATCGTGCCGACGGAAATGAGGCCCAAGCTGTGATTGAGGAAATGCGTCGTCACGTAGGCGAACATGACGAGGCCCGAGGTGAGCCTGATCTGCCGGATCACGTCGCCACCTGACCGCACGACTCCTTTGCCATCGCGCCTCGCCTAACACGGCGCGCGCGCTCAGTCCATCATCTCGACTTGACTCGGGACTATCGCTGGAAATTCCCGCCCGGCGCCGTCCCGCCGCTAACTCCCGCTGCGCACGTCTTCGCCCAACCCACCCTGGCGCTCGATAAAGCGGGCGATTTCCGTCACGCCCTCATTCGCTTTGAGATTGGTGAAGAAGAACGGCCGTTCGCCGCGCATGCGCTTGGCGTCGTGGTCCATGACGTCGAGGCTCGCGCCCACCAGCGGCGCCAGATCGATCTTGTTGATGACGAGGAGATCGGAGCGTGTGATGCCGGGACCGCCTTTGCGCGGAATTTTGTCGCCGGCAGAGACGTCGATGACGTAAATCGTGAGATCGGCGAGCTCGGGACTGAAGGTGGCGGCGAGATTGTCGCCGCCCGATTCGACGAAGATGAGGTCGAGCGCCGGAAAGCGCTCGCGCATCGCCGCCACCGCCGCCAGATTGATCGAAGCGTCCTCGCGAATTGCGGTGTGCGGACAGCCGCCGGTCTCGACCCCGGCGATGCGTTCCGGTGCGAGCGCCCCCGAGCGCGTCAAGAATTCGGCGTCCTCCTTCGTATAGATGTCATTGGTCACCACGGCGATGTCGTAACGCTCGCGCATATGCTTGCAGAGGCGATCGACGAGCGCGGTCTTGCCGGAGCCGACGGGACCGCCGATGCCGACGCGAAGCGGACCGTGAGAGGAGCGTATCATGAGCGAAAAAGCCTCGTATATTGCGTCTCGTGCCGCATCGAGCACCAATCGACGAGCGGCGCCGCCGTGCCGATCTCGTCGATGGGCGTTGCTTCGACGCGCTGCGCGAGGCGAGCGATGATCGGTTCGAGCCCCGCGATGACGCGCTGCCCCTCGGATTGGCCGAGCGGAATGAGCCGGACGCCGGCCGAGACCAGGTTCGCGGCAAAGGCGTGAAGATAGGCCGTCAGCAATGCCGGCAGCGGCACCTGGTGCACGGCGCCCGCGGCGCCGACCGCGACGGCGAGCGCGACCGTGCCGCGATGCCGGAGCGCCAACGCATCGAGCAGCGGATGCGGCCAGGCGGCACGCGTCGTCGCAAGAAATGCCGCACCTTGCGCCGCGCTCTCGAGCGCGGTTTCCGCGGTGCCACGCCATGCCGTGGCGAGCGCCGCCACCTCGTCGAGCGCCGCGTCATCCCGCGCCATTGCCGCCGACCATGCGGCCGCGAGAAACGCGCCGTCGCTCAAGCCCGCGCCGGCCTCGAGCACGGTTGCAATCCATTCCGCCAGGCCATCGCCGGCGCGCACCAGGCCTGCCTCGATCGCGTATTCGAGACCGTGGCTGTAGCTGAACGCACCCAGCGGATAGCCCGGCGAGAGCCACGTCATCAGGCGATAGAGCGCGGCCTCAGTGGTCATGGTGGTGTGCCGCCGCATGGTAGGCACCGCGCTCCGGCGAGAAGGTCGCTTCGATGCGGCGCAAGCGTGCACCCAAACCTTCGAGCATCGCCGCGATCACATGGTCGTCCCGGATGAGCAGCCGCGCGCCATCGATCGCGACCGGGAGATGACGATTGCCGAGATGCCAGGCGAGCCGCGCGAGCCCCACGGGATCGGCGGCCGTCACCTCAATGAGCGGCTCGGGCTTCGCCTTCACCGCGAGCCAGCTTCCGTCCGAGAGCGCGAGGCCGTCGCCATCCTCGAGCACGCCCGTCTCGGCAAGATCGAGCAGGAACGGCTCACCCCCATCGCTTTCGAGGCGCAGGCGGCGGCGATGGCGGTCGTCATAGGCGAGCGTCACCGTGTCATGGGCGGCATCGGCGGGCCAATGGCCTCGGCGTTCATATTTGAGGGCGCGGCGCATCGTATTACGCTTGATGCATCGGGGCAGCACCCCCCACCCCTCCCTCCCCCTCAAGGGGGGAGGGGGATTTGCCATCAACGCGTAACGTCCCCCTCCCCCCTTGAGGGGGAGGGTTGGGGAGGGGGGCCAACCGTGGACTCATCCTCATCAGAACAAAAAATACCGCTGCGCCATCGCGAGCTCTGTCGCGGGCGCGCAGGTCAGGAGCTCGCCGTCGGCGCGCACCTCATAGGTCTCGGGATCGACCTCGATCTTCGGCGTTCTGTCGTTGAGAACCATGCTCTTTTTCGAGATGCCGCTCCGCGTGTTCTCGACGGCGACGAGCGACTTCGCAAGGCCAAGCTTGTCGCCGAGACCGACAGCCGCGGTGCTCACGAAGGTGACGGCGCTCGCGGCGACGGCGCGGCCGAAGGCGGCGAACATCGGCCGATAGTGCACCGGCTGCGGCGTCGGAATGGAGGCGTTTGGGTCGCCCATCGGCGCGGCGGCGATGCTGCCGCATTTGAACACGAGGTCCGGCTTCACGCCGAAGAACGCCGGCGACCACAGCACGAGATCGGCGAGCTTCCCCGGCGCGACCGACCCCACCTGCTTCGATATGCCCTGCGCGATCGCCGGATTGATCGTGTATTTCGCGATGTAGCGCTTGACGCGGAGATTGTCATTCTCGCCATTCTCCTCGGGCAGGCGGCCGCGCTGGCGTTTCATCTTGTCCGCGGTCTGCCAGGTGCGGATGATCACCTCACCGACGCGGCCCATCGCCTGGCTGTCGGACGACATCATCGAGAAGGCGCCGAGATCATGGAGGATGTCCTCGGCGGCAATCGTCTCCTTGCGGATGCGGCTTTCGGCAAAGGCGACATCCTCGGGAATCCTCGCATCGAGGTGATGGCACACCATGAGCATGTCGAGATGCTCGTCCGCGGTGTTGATGGTGTAAGGCCGTGTCGGATTGGTCGATGACGGCAGCACATTCTGCTCGCCGCACACCTTGATGATGTCGGGCGCATGGCCGCCGCCGGCGCCTTCGGTGTGGAAGGCATGGATGGTGCGGCCCTTGAAGGCGGCGATGGTATCGTCCACGAAGCCGGACTCGTTGAGCGTATCGGTGTGGATCGCCACTTGCACGTCGTAGTGATCGGCAACCGCAAGGCAATTGTCGATCGCCGCGGGCGTCGTCCCCCAATCCTCGTGCAGCTTCATCCCACAGGCGCCGGCTTCGATCTGCTCCACAAGCGCGCGCGGCAGGCTGGCATTGCCCTTGGCGAAGAAGCCGAGATTCATGGGAAAAGCTTCCGCCGCCTGCAGCATGCGCGCGAGGTGCCAGGGGCCCGGTGTGCAGGTAGTGGCGGCGGTGCCGGCCGCGGGGCCGGTGCCGCCCCCCATCATCGTGGTGACCCCCGAATAGAGCGCCTCGTCGATGAGTTGCGGGCAAATGAAGTGGATGTGCGTGTCGATGCCGCCCGCCGTCACGATCTTGCCTTCACCGGCGACCGCCTCGGTGCCGGGACCAATGATGATGTCGACGCCGGGCTGCACATCGGGATTGCCAGCCTTGCCGATGGCGGCGATGCGGCCATCCTTGAGGCCGATATCGGCTTTGACGATGCCCCAATGATCGAGGATGAGCGCGTTGGTGATGACGGTGTCGACGGCGCCTTCGCCGCGGCTCCTTTGACTTTGTCCCATGCCGTCGCGGATCACCTTGCCGCCGCCGAACTTCACTTCCTCGCCGTAGATGGTGCGGTCTTCTTCCACTTCGATGAAGAGCTCGGTATCGGCAAGGCGCACGCGGTCGCCCGTCGTGGGACCAAACATTCCGGCATAAGCGCTGCGGCTCAAGCGAAGGGCCATGGTCTTATCCTCCGAGCGCGCCCGAAATCTTGTTGCTGAAGCCGTGGACGATCCGCGCGCCGGCGAAGGCGACGAGCCGCACGGTGCGTGTCTGTCCCGGCTCGAAGCGGATCGCGGTGCCGGCGGGAATGTCGAGGCGGAATCCTCGCGTCTTCGCACGATCGAAGCGGAGCGCGCCATTCGTCTCGAAGAAATGATAGTGCGAGCCCACTTGGATGGGGCGGTCGCCGGTGTTCGCCACCTCGATCTCGACGGTGGCGCGGCCGGCGTTGAGCTCGATCTCGCCTGATTTGGTGATGATTTCGCCGGGAATCATTATGGCACCTCAGCGGATCGGGTGATGGACGGTGACGAGCTTGGTGCCGTCCGGGAATGTCGCTTCCACTTGGATCTCGTGGATCATTTCGGCGATGCCTTCCATCACCTCATCGCGGCGCAACACAGCGGCGCCATCGCGCATTAGCTCGGCGACGCTGCGGCCGTCGCGCGCGCCTTCGACCACGAAATCGGTGATGAGCGCCACCGCTTCGGGATGGTTGAGCTTGACGCCGCGCTCAAGGCGGCGCCGCGCCACTTGCGCGGCCATGGCGACGAGCAGCTTGTCCTTCTCGCGGGGCGTCAGGTTCATGGATTCTTCCCCTCAACTGTGCCAGAGACGCGGCAAGCGCGGCGGCAGGCGCGCCGCCTTCTCGCGCAAGCCGGCGACATAGCGCACCACCGCCGCGCGCACGCTGACGGCGCCCCCCAAGAAGCGCGCGAGCAGGACCCCGTTTACCACCGTGGCGCCGCCGCGGAAGGTATTGCTCGCCGCGAGATCGCGCGCGGTTCCCAGCAACGATGCGGCATCCTCGCCGACGTAAAGCACCGTCGCAAAGGCATCCGCGCCGCCGAACCCCGCAGGCCGGCCCAGCGCCGCCCCGACATCGCCGTCGAGCCGCGTCGCGTCGGCCCAGGCGAGCTGGCCGCCGCGACGGACGCGCCAGCTC
>DASZAN010000113.1:0-79507 GCA_035945115.1 Allostellaceae bacterium | reverse complement strand
CAAGGTCGCGGCGCAACAGAAGCTCGTCATCCAGACCGGGCACATCTCGCCCACCGAGGCGCTCGCAGTGATCGAGGCCGGTCGCGACATGGGGGTCGATCGCATGGTCGTCACCCACTCTCAGTTCGAAGTGGTCAACATGTCGCTCAAGCAGATGAAGCAGGCGGCTTCAATGGGGGCAAAGCTCGAGCTCTGTTCGCTTGGGCAATGGATGGGCCCCGAAGCGCATTACGAATGGATGACCCATTGGCGTCAGGTCAAGATCGCCGAAACCGCTCAGGCGATCAAAACCGTGGGCGCCGGCAATTTCACCTTGGGGACGGACCTCGGACAGACCGGCAATCCCTCCCCCGCCGATGGTCTCCAGGTGTTCGCCGCCGAATTGATCAAGGCCGGCGTCAGCAAAGACGAGATCAAGCTCATGGGCAATGAGGTGACGGGCCGCTTGCTCATGGGCTAAGCGGCAGCTGATAGACGACCAGCATCGTGCCCGCGACGTGGTGAAGCGGCAACTCCCGCGCGAGCGCGTTCAGCGCCTCGTAGACGCCGCGCGCATGGCGAGGTCCCGCATAATCGTGCCACAGCACGAAGCCGCCCGGGCGCACCATGGCGAGCGCCTTTTTGCTGTCGCTCTCGACGTAAGAGCGCGCGTGCGAGGCGTCGACGAAGACGAGATCGCAGCGGCCGCGATAGGGACTGTCGTCGAAATCTTTGCTGTCGCCGAAGATTTGCGTGATCTTCGCCGCCGCCTCGGTCCCGGCATAAGTAAATTCACTCAGCGACTCCGCGAGAGCCGCGCGTTTCGCCGCGGGATCGTCGGCCATCTCTTCGCGATAAAGATGCGCGGCGCTGCGCGCGAGCGTGAGCGTGACGACGCGCGCATCGGGGGGAGCGTTGCGCGCGAGGAGGTACGTCGTCTTGCCGGTGGCGGTGCCGAACTCGAAGATGAGCGAAGCGGTCTTGGCGAGATTGCAGAGTATCCAGGTTTCGAGATCGCTGATGCCGCCCGGCACGCGCTCGTTGGCGATGGCGACGATCTCGCTTTGCGGGCTGGGCCCGATCGGCCCCGCCGCGAGCACCGGCGCGATCTCGCCGGCCGGCACGGTCGGAATGGGCCAGCGCGAGAAGAGATTGCGCTGACGCCGCCGCGCGCGATGGATAAGCAACCGCCGGAGCGCGAGCCCGAGAGCCACGGCGGTGAGGAGATTGGCGGCGACGAGCGCGGCGAGAAGCAAACGGCCTCCGGGAAGCGGATCGCCGTCTTTCTAGCGGGGTCCGGCGCCGAGATCGAGCGAGAGCGGCGCCGCCACCTCTTCGAGCGGGCGGCGCTCGGCGCGGATGCCGAGGCGCAGCTCGACAAGCGCCGCCGCCACCATCAGCGCCGCGCCCACGGCATAGCCGGCGACGATTGCGCCGTGCTCGATGAGGACGCCGAAGAGCCAGGGACTGCCGACGCCGCCCAACAGCGTGCCGAAGGCATAGAAGAGCGCGATGGCGAGCGCGCGGAGCTCCAAGGGAAAGCTCTCGCCGACGGTGAGATAAGCGGCGCTTGCCGCCGCCGAGGCGAAGAAGAAAATCACCGTCCAGAGCAGCGTCTGCGTCTCCGCGTCGAGCAGCCCCGCGGCAAAGAGCGCGGCCGAAACCGCGAGCAGCAGACCCGAGAGCGTGTACGTGGCGGCGATCATCGCTTTCCGCCCGAGCGTGTCGAAAAGCGGCCCGAGCAGCAGCGGTCCCAGAAAATTGCCGACCGCGAAAGGCAGGATGTAGAGGCCGACGCGATCGGATGCTATGCCGTAGAAGCGGGTCAGCACCAGCGCATAGGTGAAGAAGATCGCGTTGTAGAAGAACGCCTGCGACGCCATGAGCACCACGCCG
Source organism: Allostellaceae bacterium (assembly GCA_035945115.1). Lineage (GTDB taxonomy): Bacteria > Pseudomonadota > Alphaproteobacteria > ATCC43930 > CGMCC-115725 > DAHUYF01. The sequence continues at coordinate 77,632 of DASZAN010000113.1, read as the reverse complement.
AGCGCGGTGCGTCCGGGATAAAGGCGGAGGAGCGTGTGGGCGACGCGGCCGAGCGAGACGCGCGCACCGCCGATGAGCGCGATGCCGCCCTCGGCCGGCGGCAGCTCGTCCCCCGTGGCGGCGATGACGCGCCGTTCGATCTCGCCCACCACCGCCGCTGCTTCGCCCAGCCGCCCATGCGTCATGAGCCAGCGCGGACTCTCCGGCAGGAAGCGGCGGAGATAGAGGATGAAGAGCCCGAGCACGGCGCCGGTGCCAAAGGCGACGCGCCAGCCGAGATCGGCGGGCAGCAGCGCCGGATCGAGCAGCAACACCGACCCCGCCGCGCCCAAGGCGGCGCCCACCCAGAAGCTGCCGTTGATGGCGAGATCGGTGCGGCCGCGCAGCCGCGCCGGGATGAGCTCCTGGATCGCCGAGTTGATCGCGGAATACTCGCCGCCGATGCCGGCGCCGGTGAAGAAGCGGAAGCAGGCGAAGCTCGCGAAGTCCCACGACACGGCGGTGAGCGCGGTGGCGACGAGATAGAGGCCGAGCGTGACGTTGAAGAGCTTCTTGCGTCCGAGCTTATCGGTGAGATGGCCGAAATAGAGCGAGCCCAGCACGGCGCCCGCGAGATAGGCGCTGCCGGTGAGGCCCACTTCCTCGGCGCTCAGCTGCAGCCGCGGGCTTTGCTGCAGCGCCGCCGCCACCGACCCCGCGAGCGTCACCTCGAGCCCGTCGAGGATCCAGGTGATACCGAGCGCGGCGATGACAAGTGTGTGAAAGCGGCTCCAGGGCAGGCGATCGAGCCGCGCCGGCACGTCGGTATGCATCGTCTGCCGCCCTTCCATGCCGCGCCTCACGCCGGTTTGATGTCATCCGTGTGAACGCAGCAGGCGAGCACTCGTCCGCGCTGTCGAGCGCGGCGAGCCGCGGCGAAAAAGTGTTCTGTGGCGTCGGCCACTTGGTCATTTTCGCACGCGACGAAACCTCTGCGATTACCATTTGATACGAAATCGCTGTTGCTATGGCGGAGGCGAGTCGTATGCTCGTTTCTTGAGCGGAACGTCGCGCGGTGGGCGTCGGGTACCGCTTCCAACATCGATCCTCGTCCAGCAACACAGGGAGACGGCCATGGCCAAGACCCAAGCGGAAGACATGCGGGTGAAGCGAAGCGATATTCAGATGACCGCCTCGCTCGATCCGAGAGAGGCGCTCGCCGGCTTGGAGCCGCTCATCCATGCCGGAAACAAATGGTTCGAGAATTGGGCGGCGGTGGGATCGGAGCTGCTGGAATTCTCACGCGCGAGGCTCGACCGCAATCTCGAGGTGAGCAAGGCGATCGCGCGCTCGAGCAGTCTCGACCAGGCGATCGATTTGCAGGCGGATTACGCGCGCTCGATCGTGCGCGACTATTTCGCCGAGGCGAGCAAGCTCGCCGATCTCGGCACGCGCGCCATGCTTGAGAGCCTCACCATGTGGCAATCGAGCGCCCGCGCGGAGCCTTCGCACCGTCGCGCCGAGGCGGCGGAGTAAGCGAGGCGCGCCTTCGAGACGCTCGCTTTTGGCGGCGCGTCCTACTTGCGCGGTGAAAAGCGCGCGTCGCGCCAAGCGAGGGCTGCGCGCAAGCCGTCGCGGCGGGCGATCTCGAGGAACTGGCGCTTCTCGGCGGTGCCCCGGCCTTCGATCTGCAGGTCGATGTCGAGCGCCGTTTCGAGGGCTTCGCCCATCCCCATGATTTCATAGGCGCGATTGAGCGCGCGCTTGGTCTCGCGCAACGCCATCGGGTCGATCACCGCGAGATCGGCGGCGATCTTGAGCGCGCGGTCGAGTTCCGTTCCGACGGGGACGACTTCGTTGACGAGCCCCATCGCTTCGGCGCGCCCCGCGGAAATCTTGTCGTCGCCCGTCAAGATGATTTGTTTCGCGCGCTTGGGTCCGACGAGCCATGGCAGCAGCATCACGACGATGCCGGCGCCGAAGCGCAGCTCGGGCTCGCCGAAGACCGCATCCTCGGCGGCGATGGTGATGTCGCAGGCGAGCGCCAGCTCGCAGCCGCCGGCAAGGCATGCGCCGCGAACCGCGGCGATGGTGGGCTTGGGCGAATGCCAGAAGCGCATTATGGCATCGAAGTCGCGGCGCAGCACGGAGCGCCAGTCGGCAATGCCGGCGGGCGGGCGCGCCACCTGCTCCTGGAGGTCGAAGCCGGAGCAAAAGCTGGCCCCGGCACCGGTCAGCACGATCGCGCGCACGCCGTTGTCGGCCTCGAACTCGTCCATGGCGCGATGGAACTCGTGCAGCATGGTTGCGTTCATCGCGTTGAGGCGCGCCTTGCGGTTGAGTGTGACCAGCGCCACGGCATCGCGACGCTCGCAGAGGATGGTCTCGTACGCCATGGGGGATCGCTCGCAATCGTTGGCAGGGGCATGAAAGCACGGTGCTTCGGCGCATCCCAGGGGCTCGCTTTTCGACCACAGGTTGAAGGGCGTGCCGCAATCTTTTATCGGTCCGCGCCGAAGGGGCGGGGGGCGCCATGTTTTGTCGTCGCCTGAACGCCGCTGTCGCCGGCGTGCTGGCCACGCTGCTCGCCACCTTGCTTGCGGCCTGTGCGTCCCTTCCCGGCAAAGACTGGGTCCCGGTCGCGGGCCGCGCCCCCTCAGGCGCGCAAAACCTCGCCGGCGGCACGGGCTTCCTCGCGCCGGGGGGCGGGGTTGTCACCGCATGGCACGTGGTGAAGGGCTGCAAGGCGATCCGCGTCTCGGCCGCTTCCGGCGCCTTCCAAGCGGTCTCCGCGACAGTGGCGGCGCTGCCGACGCGGCCGTCGCTGGATCTCGCGCTGCTCCGCCTCGATCCCGCGCCCCCAAACGCCGTCGGCGTAGAGCTCCACGACATCTGGCCGGCGGCACCCGCTTGGACGGCGGCGGGCGAGCACGGTCTCGTCAAGCCCGACCTCGAGGGCGGCGCGATGGTGTTCGGCTATCCCGGTGCGAGCGCCTCGATGCAGCCGGTGGTGACGCCGGTCTCGCAGCTGCTGGCGACGCGGCTCACCAACATCGCCTGGCAGGGCGACGCTTATGCGCTTTTCGGCGAGATTGCCCGCGGCGACAGCGGCGGACCGCTGATCGACCGGCGGGGCCGGGTCATCGGCGTCGTCCTCGCCGTCGCCTTCCACGAGGAGCTGCTGCAGAAGAACGGTATCCACGGCAGCGTCGGTTTCGCGGCCCCGGCCCATGACGTCGTGGGGTTCCTCAACGAAGCCGGCGTTCGGCTCGACCCCGCGAACGGCGGCGCCGCGACCTCGCCCGAGGCCTTCGCCGACAATCTCGTCCGCATCTTCTGCTATCGCTGAGAAGCACCAGCCGCCGACGCCACGGGAACATTGTCGATGAGCCGCGTCTTGCCGAGCCAGGCGGCGGCGAGCAGGCGTCCGGGGCGGTCGGCGCGTTCGAGCGTCGCCAGCGTGAGCGCGTCGCAAGCCTCGACATAATCGATCTTGGCGAAGCCGGCGCGCATCAACGCCGTCGCGGCATCAGCGAGCGCCGGGGCCGCGGCTTCACCCGCCTCGAGCCGCGCCGCAGTCTCGCCGAGCACGCGGTAGAGGGCCGGCGCCACCGCCCGCTCAGCCGGCGAGAGGTAAAGATTGCGCGAGGAGAGGGCGAGCCCGTCCGGCTCGCGCACCGTCGCCACGCCTTCGATGCGGACGGGGATGTCGAGGTCGCGCACCAGCCGCTTCACCACCTGAAGCTGCTGGTAATCTTTCTCGCCGAAGCACGCGATATCGGGGCGCGCCTGCAGCAGAAGCTTGGCAACCACGGTGGCCACGCCGCGGAAATGGCCGGGGCGGAAGTGCCCGTCTTGCCCGGCGGCGATGGCGCCGACATCGACGATGGTGGCGAAGCCCGGCGGATAAATCTCCTCGAGCGGCGGTGCGTAGAGGAGATCGGTGCGCGCGGCGGCGAGCTTTGCCGCGTCGCTCGCCTCGTCGCGGGGATAGCGGGCGAAATCCTCGTGCGGCGCGAATTGCGCGGGATTGACGAAGAGGCTGGCGATGACGCGGTCGGAGAGCGCGCGGCCCCGCTCAACCAGCGCCAGATGGCCGGCGTGGAGAGCGCCCATGGTCGGCACGAGGGCGACCGTCTTGCCGGCGTTTCGCCAGCGCGAGACTTCATGCCGGAGCGCCGCGACGCTGCGCACGACCGGGAGAGTGCCGATCTTTTCCTTTGCGTGGGCCGCCATGTTGCGCTGCGATGTAATGCCCGCGCGAAATCGCAGCAAGAACAATCTCGCCCTTGGCGGGCTGACCCGCTCCACTGGCGGCGTCACCGTGCCGTGCTATGGTGACGCCCTTCCCGAAGCAAAAGCGAGCCTGCGCCGTGCTGTTGCATCTCCAGACCTGGCAAGAAGTCGAGACGTATCTGAAGAGCTCCACCGGCATCATCGTCCCGATCGGCTCGACCGAGCAGCACGGGCCGAACGGTCTCATCGGGACGGACGCCATCTGCGCCGAGGTCATCGCCAAAGGCGTCGGCGAGGCGACGGGCGCGCTCGTCGGGCCGACGATCAGCGTCGGCAACGCGCAGCATCACCTCGCCTTCACCGGCACGATCACGCTTCGCCCCTCGACGCTCATCGCCGTCATCGGCGACTACGTCGCCTCGCTCGCGCGTCATGGTTTCGCGCGCTTCTTCTTCATCAATGGGCATGGCGGGAATATCTCGACGGTGGGGGCGGCCTTCCAGGAGATTTACGCAGCCGCGTCGCTCAGACCCGGCAACAACGCGCCGGGGCTCCGCTGCAAGCTCAAGAACTGGTGGGAGACACCGGGCGTGCAGCGGCTCTCGAAGGAGCTCTTCGCCAATCGCGAGGGCAGCCACGCGACGCCCAGCGAGGTTTCGGTGACGCAATGGGCCTATCCCGAGGCGATCAAGCGCGCCGCCATGGGCCCGCCCAACGGGCGCGTCCGTGATTTCGCCGACGCGGCCGACTATCGCCGACTCTTTCCCGACGGGCGGATCGGCTCCGATCCGAGCCTCGCCACGCCCGAGCATGGCGGCCGCTTCGTCGAGACTGCGGTGCGCGACATCAGCGAGGATTACCGCCGCTTCCTGACCCAAGATTAGAGCCTCGTGCCGACGCCTCTATCGCCCTGCGTGTTAAGTGTGAGGCATGCATAACCGGCAATGGAACGATTTCCGGCGCGCCTTGTTGGGCCGTTTGGGGAGCTTGCCGGTGACGTGCTCCCCGGGGAGGCAATGATGGAGATGGAGCAGGTTCCCGGTTTTCGCTCGGTCGATCCCTACCCGCGCAGCTTCGAGCCGGAGGCACCGCCCCGCGCGGCCCCCGGCATCGCCGCGGTCGAGCCCGAGGAGGACGATGACAGCGCGGTTCCGCCGCTCCGCTTCCCGTTGGACAACAGTGCCGAGCGTCGGCGCAGCGAAGACGCCGGGGCCGAGTCCCGGTCCGATGCGGCGCACCAGCGCGAGCTGTTGCAGCATCTCGCCCCGCTCGATTTCAGCATCCATGTCAGCATGCGCTACCACGCGCGGCGCCGCGCCTGGTACGACCGCTTCCATCGCCTCACCATGCTGATCATCGCGATCGGCGGCAGCGCCGGCGTCGCCTCCATCTATGGCGGCCTCTTTGCCGAAGCGGAATATCTCGCCATCGCCGTCGCGGTCGCCGGCGCGCTCGGGCTCGCCTTCTCGCTGCCGGAGCGGGCGCGCGTCGAAGACGCGCTCTATCGCCGCTTCACCCTGCTCGCCGCCGAGATCGCCGATGCGCCGGCGATCGGCGATTTCGATCTCCGTGCGTGGGAAGCAAAGCGCCTTCTCATCCGCGCCGATGCCGATGACCGGCTCGAGGTGCTGCGGCGCATCTGCCACAACCTCGAGGCCGAAGCGCGGGGATATCCGCTGGAGCGGCGCTATCACCTCTGGCCCTGGCAGCGCTTGATGGCGCAGCTCTTCTCGCTGCCGCCGCTAAGGCCGCTGCGGCAGCACTGAGACCTTTTCCCGCCTCAGAAGTTCAGGCGCGAACTGAAGAGCCACGCGTGATCAAACGCGGGGGTCAACGGTGTTGCGCGGAAGGGCGGGGCAACGGCGCTTTGATAACCCACGCCAACCGTGAGCCTTCCCACGTCGGCGATGTGAAATCGGCCCACCACCAGCCCCGGCGTCAGGAAGATTTGGTTGAGGCCATGGCGCTGGCCGCCGACGAAATGTGTCCAGTTCACTTCGAGCTGCGGCCAGAGCACGCCCAGCGCGTGGTATTGGAGCGCGACGTTGGTGACGATCTGTTGCCCAAGCTTGTCGGTATGCGCAACGGGGAGCACGCCGCCGATGGTGCCCTGAACATCGAAGCTTCCACAGCCCTTGCCAAACGCAAGCGTGGGCAGAAAGGTCCAGGCGTTGTTCGACAAGGCCGCGACGCCGGCGGGTGCTTGCACCTGCAGCCAAGTGGTCAGCACATAATTGCCGTCGCTTGCGGGACTGCTCGCAAGCCGCTGCTTCACCCGCAGGAACGGCCAGTCGGCGAAGCCGGCGAGCGCGCCCTTGCCGGCGGGGCCGGTGCGAATGTCGTAGGGGATCGCGGCGATCTGCACCTCGTTGGTCTCGGAGACGATCAAGTCGAGACCTCGGCCGCCATCGATCACCGTGGTGTCCGTCGCGTTGCCGGCGTGCTGATGCGCGAGATCGAACCGAAGGCGCTGCTCGAGCATGCCGGTCGTGGTGACGAGCGGGCTGCTCCAATCGGGCTGTGTCGCCTGCGCCCGCCGCACGCGCTCGGCCAAGCCAGCGAGGTCGGCGCCGACAGCGCCTTGATGCCCTGCCGAATTGCTTAGCGGATCGTCCGCCGCCGATGCCGCGCTCGCCACCGTCGCGAGGAGCGCTGAGGCACCGCCGATCAGTACGCGCACCAAGCGGGGTTCATGCGAGCTCAACGAGATTTTCCGCAACGCGATGCGGGCGGCCACCCTTCACCCGCGCTGCCCCCAGGCGCCCCATCGGACACGCGCCCAGCCGCGTTCATGCAGGTAATAGAGGACGAGCTTCGTCAGCACTTCGGAGCCGGCGATGACGGCGCCGATCTTTGCCTGGTGGCTCACGAGGGAGCCTAAGACAAAGGTGTCGAGCGAGCCGAGGAGACGCCAGCTGATCGATTTGGCGATCGACCGCGCTCGGGTGTAGTAGACGCGTGGTTTGCGATTCATCGCGCGTCGAGCTCGATCATGCCTGCGGCGACCGTTGCCTGGGTCTGCGCATCGATCAAGATGAAGCCACCCGTGGCGCGGTTTTCCCGATAGGCATCGAAGGCGATCGGTGACGCAAGTGCGATCTGCGCACGCGCAATGTCGTTGCGAGCGATCGTCTCGGGTGCCGGCACGGTCGAGAGCGTCGCGACATCGATACGCTCCACGATGTGCTCGAGCCGAGCCGGAACCATTTGCGTTCCGGTCTTCAATTGATAGCGACGCTGGCTCGATGACTGATGCGGCTCGTCCGCCAGCCAGCAAATCGTCGCCGCGAATTTCCGCGCGACGCGCGGCGGCGATTCCGCGTGAACGAGAAGATCGCCGCGACGGATATCGACGGGGTCGGCGAGCTCGATTGTGACCGCTTGCGGCGCCGCCGCACCGGCAAGCACGCCGTCGTAAGTGACGATCGAGCGAATCCGTGTCGGCGTGCCGGCTGGCATCACCATCACCTCGTCACCGACCGAAAGCCGACCGGATTCGACGCGGCCGAGGACGAGGCGGCGCTGGTCCCCTTCGGCGCTGGCGACACGACGGACAAGCTGGACGGGAAATCGCAGCGCCCCCTCGCGGATGCGCGCGGCGGAGGGAAGCGCCTCGAGAAGCGCAAGGAGCGGCAGGCCTGCGTGCCACGGCATGCGTTCGCTCTGCCGCACGACGTTGTCGCCATGCTTGGCCGACAGCGGCACGAGATGGAGCGAGTTCGCCCCGAGCGCAGCGGCAAAAGCGGCGATCGGCGAGGCGACCGCTTCGTAGGCGGATTGCGCGAACCCGACCAAGTCCATTTTGTTGACGGCCACCACGAGATGCGCGACGCCGAGCAGATGGCTGAGATAGAGGTGCCGTCGCGTCTGCGCCGTCATGCCCTTGCGGACGTCAACCAGAATGACCGCGGCGTCCGCCGTGCTGGCGCCAGTCACCATGTTGCGCGTGTATTGCTCGTGGCCCGGCGTGTCCGCGACAATGAATTGGCGCCGCGCGGTTGCGAAGTAGCGGTACGCCACGTCGATGGTGATCCCCTGCTCGCGCTCGTCGATGAGGCCGTCGGTGAGCAACGAGAGATCGATCTCGCTCTCGCCTTGGCGGGCGGCGATCCGCCGAAGCGCTGCCAGCTGGTCTTTCGGCACGGCGCCGGCGTCGTGGAGAAGGCGGCCGATGAGCGTGCTCTTGCCGTCGTCGACGCTGCCGGCGGTGATGAAGCGCAACACCCCGCCGTCTGGTTGCGGATCGAACGGCACGTCAGAAGTATCCAGCTTTCTTGCGTTGTTCCATGGCGGCCTCCGAGGTGCGGTCGTCGAGACGGCTTCCGCCACGCTCGCTCAAATCCGCCGCTCGGATTTCGGCGATCACGCTCTCCGCCGTTGCCGCATGCGACTCCGTGGCCAGCGAGCACGAAATGTCGCCGACGGTGCGGAACCGCACGACTCTCGTCTCGATCAGGTCACCGGGTCTCGGCTCGATCACGTCCGCGACCGGCAACAGCGTGCCAGAGCGAATGGTGACGGCGCGCCGATGTGCGTAGTAAAGCGACGGCAGCTCCAGCCGCTCACGGGCGATGTATTGCCAGACGTCGATCTCCGTCCAATTGCTGAGCGGAAAGACGCGCATATGTTCGCCGGCCTCGAGGCCGGTATTGTAAAGGTTCCACAGCTCCGGCCGTTGGCGGCGCGGATCCCACTGACCGAAACTATTGCGCAACGAGAAGATCCGCTCCTTGGCACGCGCCTTGTCCTCATCCCGCCGCGCGCCGCCGATGCAGGCGTCGAAGCCGAGCTCTTCGATGGCATCGAGCAAGGTCACGCTCTGGAGCGCGTTGCGGCTCTCATTGGCCGTCTTGACGCGAACCCGCCCGGCGTCGATCGAGCTTTGCACCGAGCGCACCATCAAGCGTGCGCCGAGCCGCTCGGCGATGCGGTCGCGAAACGCGATGACCTCGGGGAAGTTGTGGCCGGTGTCGATATGCAAGAGTGGAAACGGCATCGGCGCCGGCCAAAACGCTTTCTCGGCGAGGCGAAGCAGCACGGTTGAATCCTTGCCGCCCGAGAACAGCACGACGGGATTGGCGAACGCGGCGGCGACCTCGCGCAGAATGTGGACCGCCTCGCTCTCGAGGTGACGAAGATGATGGGAGAGGGGAGGGACCGGCACGACGACGCTGCGCCGTACCGCTTCGGTGGCGCTCACGACGCCCTCGCGCGGCGATGTAGGCCGCATTCCCGGCGTTCTGGATCCTCCCACCACCAGCGTCCGGCGCGCAGGTCTTCGCCCGCCGCGATGGCGCGCGTGCATGGGGCGCAGCCGATGCTGGCGTAGCCCTGATCGTAGAGCGCGTTATAGGGAACGTGGTTGGCGCGAATGTAGGCCCAGACCTCGTCGGTCGACCAGTCGGCCAGCGGATTGAACTTTTCGAGCCCGGTCTCGCCGTCGCGCTCGCGAAAGGCGAGCGCCCGCCGCGTCGGTGATTGCTCGCGGCGCTGGCCGGTAATCCAGGCTCGCTTACCGGCAAGCGCACGCCGCAGCGGCGCGAGCTTGCGCAGGCGGCAGCATTCCTCGCGCAGTGCGAGGCTGTCGTAGATGCCATTGGGTCCGTGCGCGGCGAGATATGCTTCGAGATCGGCGGGCTCGGGCGCGAAGACCGCGATCGCCGCACGGTACCGCTCTCGCACCGCCTGCATCAGCCGGTGGGTTTCCTCGGGGAGGCGTCCGGTGTCGAGCGTGAAGATGCTGATCGCGAGGTGATGGCGATCGATGAGGTCCGTCAGGACCATATCCTCGGCACTGAAGCTCGAGGCGAGCGCGACTGGTTTGAATGTCTCGGCAGCCTCGCGCAGCAGCGCGAGCGCCTGTTCCAGCCTTTGGTTCATTAAGGTCCACCGACGCCAGTGTGTTTGTATTATAGAAATATACTGGCACCAACTTAGTGTAAATATCACAGAAAATACATATATATTATGTTATTATTTCGCGACGAACGAAGCTCGCTGCTTGACGTCTTCCGGCATTTCAGACGGACATAGGGGCTAACGAAAGTCGAGTAGACCTGCACCAGAGCGATCATTGGGGGCCTAGTGGATCGAATCTGACACTTGGCTCCGGCCCGCATCTCCTATCCCATTGATCGGACTCGTGCGGATAGGATTCCAAATGTCAGATTGGTACCACTAGGTAGGAAAGCGTGCCGCATAATGCTCCAGCGGCAACCGCAAGGCGTTCGTGAGATAGCTCACGGTACGATAGAAGCCGGCGAGCATCAGCAGTTCGATGAGCGCCTCTTCGCTCAAGACGCTTCTGAGGGCGCCCCACAATGCGTCGTCGAGATCGCAGCTGGTGTGCAGGCTGTCGCACGCGCGGATCAGGAGACGCTCCTCCGGCGACCAGCACGGGTCGTCGCTGCCGCCGCGCACGAGCGAACGCTGCTGCTCCGAATCGATGTTCGCGCTGCGGGCGAAGAAGAACACATGCACGCCCCATTGGTACTCGGAGCCGGCAAGCGCGGTGATGCGGTAGATGACGATTTCGCGCTGGCGCAAAGTGAGATGCCCTGGGTCGAGCAGACTGCCGCCGCGGAAGCGGCCGAACAGCCGCTGGTCGCGGGCGATGGTGATGAACAAGACCAACGGCGGCACGCCGGGCGGCAAGATCTGGTCGAAAGCGGCCTGCACTGCCGGGGCATAAGGCGGTTGGGCCGGTGCGATGCGGGCTGTCATCAGCGGGTGCTCCGTGCTATGAAACTCATAGCCAAGATATCCAACTTGCTATGAAAAAGATAGCATGAATCTGCTGCGACCCGGCCGGCGCGTACGCGGTTCAAAAAGCGGCCGTCCCATCATGGCGCTGCTCGACCTCCTGGGCAGGCGCATGGCGCTGCGGGTACTCTGGGAGCTGTCGCGTGCCGAGGAGCCGCTGACCTTCCGCGCGCTCCAAGCGGCGGCCGAGACGAATCCCAGCGTGCTGAACAGGCGCCTCAAGGAGTTGCGAACGGCGCGCCTCGTTGATCATGACGATGGCGGCTATCGTCTGAGCGAAGCGGGGCAATCGCTGACGCCACTGATTCTGCAACTCCACGCCTGGGCGGACACTTGGGCAAGAAGCAGGGCAGGTTCGGCTAGTCTCACCCGCGCGCGGTAGGGTGCTTCCGGAGACGAGAGGGAACTTCTGCGCTCTCGGCCATCATCTCGAAAGCTTGAGAGCGAGCGCGAGAGGTATTCACGAATTCGATGCTTCTGGGACTGCGTGCTAATCGAGCGACGGCGCGTGCCAGCAAGCCCGCGGCGGCTGGCGACGGTCCCCGCTCTCGCAGGTGGCTGATGCCGACTTCGCTCGAAAGGATTGGCTTCACCAACAGATGCGAGACGAGATGCTTGAACGCTGGCAAGGGCGGAGGGCCGCCAGGAACAATCGCCACGCCGGCGCCGCTGCTGACGAGGTTGAAGAGCGTGAGCGGAAGACCAACGGTCACTGAATGTCGCAGCGCGAATCCGGCGGACGTTGCGGCAGCGTCGACCGACCGCTGTGTGCGGGAGCGCGTCGGCAGCGATACCAGCGCAGTATCCCTGAGGTCCTCGAATGCGACTTGCTGGGCGCCCGCGAGCGGGTGGTCGCGACGCAGCACGACGCGCAAGGTCTCGACGCTGAGGCCCTCTGGCGCAGTAGGGCGCCACGGGGCGGAAACCGGATCGGACCACCAGTCAGGCGAGACAACGAATGTGCCGAGAACCACAAAGTGCCTGTGTGACGCCTTCGGTATCATCGTCTCTGTTGAACCGATGGTGGTCAACGTGTGCCATTGTCTAGTGCGCCTCGATCGCCTTAAGCCTGCAGCAGCCCGTCGAACGGCCGCAGCGCGCTGGAATCAGGAAAGACCGTGCGGTCGAGCCGCGCCGGATCGAGGCCTAGGTGATCCCGCAAAATCCCCTTCATCACGCGGCGCGAATCGGTGGCGACGCGGAGATCGCGATTGTCCTCGAGCTGGGCGAGGCCCGGCCAATCGCCGGCGACGCGCCCGCCCTTTACTCGGCCGCCCATGACGAGGAGCACCGAGGCGGTGCCGTGATCGGTGCCGTTGTTGCCGTTGACCGCGACGGTGCGGCCGAACTCGGTGACCGCCACGAGCACGGTCTCGTCCCAGGCGGGCCCCATCGCTTTCGCCAGTGCATCGAGGCCGGTGGCGAGCCCCTCGAGATTTTGCGCGAGCCGTCCGGTCTCGGCGCCCTCATTCACATGCGTATCCCAACCGCCCATCTCGAGCACGGCGATGCGCGGACCGTCGCGCGCGGCAACGAGCCGGGCGGCTGCTTCCGCCAGCGGCGCAAAGCTCTTGGGACCGAAGCCGCGCGCGTCGGGCGCCGCGTTCCCGCCGAGCACCGTCTGCGAGAAGTTCTGGGCCTTCAATCCGTCCGCCAGCGCCGGTCCGAGGAGTGCGTCTTTGGCATAGAGCGCCGTCAACGCGCTGAGAAACTCGGGCGAGGCGTCGCGCAGACCGCCCGCCGGCTCCCACGACGCGACCGGTACGGCGCCGCGCAAAATGAGCGGTACCGCCCCACCCACCGCGAGCCCGACGCGGCGTTCGCCGGCGTGCATCAGCGCGAGCGCGCGATTGAGCCAGCCGTCGCTGATGCGCTCCTTCGCCGCAAGCCCACTCTCCATCAGGTCCTGCGCGTCGAAATGCGAGCGCGTGCGGTAGCCGTTGCCGGCGGCGTGGACGAAGAGGAGTTCGCGCTTTGCCCAATAGGGATGGATCGGCGCGAGCGCCGGGTGGAGCGCGAACGTGCCGTCGAGCGCGAGGCAGCCGCCCGCCTCGCCGGGCGGCTTCAAGGCGAGCGCGCCGCGCACCTCGCGATAGCGTGGGTCGCCCAGCGGCGGCACCGCCGCCAGGCCGTCGAGCGCGCCGCGCAGCAGCACGACGATGAAGCGGCGCTCGCCGGGCGCGGCGGCGAAGACGGCGCCGGGCAGGCCCGGCAGCACGAAAGCGCCGGCGCCGGCGCCAATGAGACGGAGAACACCGCGGCGCGATGTCATGGGCATTCCTCTCATCGCCTCTGGAATTCGGGGCTCGCGAGCAGTAGGGCGAGGCCGGCGCGGCGCGAGGGGGCGCGGCGGATCGCCTCGACCGTCTCAGCGGCGAGCGTGGGTCCGAACGCCACCTCGGCGAGCGCCATCGGCTCCGGCGGATCGGGCACGCGCTGAGCAAAGCTTTCGCACCATTGCGCGCGGTGCAGCACCGCTTCGGGCGAGACCCAATTGACGGCGGCATCGGGCCAGCCCGCGGGCGAGGGGGCGAAGAACGGCATCTGGTCGAGCAGCTTCAAGCCGTTGGCGAGCGGCTCGGCGGGCAGCGCAAAGCCGGTGACCCGCTCGGCCGCCAGCACCATGTCCTCGGGTGCGCGGAGCTTGGCGAGTGGTGTTCGCCACGCCGCTTCCTCTTTGACCACCGCCGCCGTCACCTGGCGCAGATCGCCCTCGGTTTCGCGGAACATGCGGGCGATGCGCTCGACCGCCTCGCGCGTCGGCGCGTCGGCGATGAAATGGCGAGCGAGCTTCGTTGCGATGTGCCGCGCCGTCGCAGGATGCGCCGCCATGGCGGCGAGCGCCGCCACGCCTTCCCCTTCGCCCGCCTCGTCGTAGACGCGGCCGAGCAGCGTCTTGGCGCCGGGCTCGTGCACCATCGGGCGGAAGCGGAACATGCCGGAATTGGGCTCCTCGAGGCGCGCCACGGACCACCCAGTGAGAATGCGCGCGAGCGCCACGACGTCGGCCTGGGTATAGCCGCCATCGACGCCGAGCGTGTGCAGCTCCAAGAGCTCGCGGCCGAGATTCTCGTTGAGCCCCTTGTCGCGCCGCTGGCCGATGACGGAGTCGGGTCCGATCGAGATGGCATTGTCGAGATAAAGCAGCATCGCCGGATGACGTGCGACCGCCAGCAGCATGTCGCGGAAGCGGCCCGTGACATAAGGCCGGATCGCCTCGCGCTCGAAAGCGCCGGCAAAGCCGCGGATCGCCGGGCGCAAGATCGAGACGGTGAAATGATTGCTCCAGAAGCGCGTCAACCGCTCGAGGAGCGGCGTCTCGCTCTCGATGGCGGCCCGCGTCCGCGCCTCGATCTCGTCGAGGTAGACGGCGCGCATGCGCTGATTGAACTCGCGCTTCGCCGCGTCATCGCCTTGCCGCTTGTCGCGGCGCATCTCGAACTCGGCCGCGACCATCTTGGCGGAATTGGGGAGATTGCCGGAAAGCGTCGTCGGGCGATGCGCCAACTGCCCCAAGACCCAGCCGCGCGGATCGCGGCCGATCTTGGTGAGATCGTCGCCGCGCGCGGCAATGCCGAACCGCGTCGCGGCGATCAGCGCATCATGGGCGGCATTCGCTGGCATTCGAGCAAATCACCGGAAAGAAGGCTCGCTGGTGATAGGGTGATGAAGGTTCAAATATCCCTAAGACGATCTGATGGCAGCGGCCTTAACAACCTCGTCGTCCCTGCGAAAGCAGGGACCCCGGGCCGGCGATGGGACTCTGCAACCCTGGATTCCCGCTTTCGCGGGAATGACGGGATGTTCTTTTAAAGTAGGAACGATCAAATCGGGTTGCCGCCGACTTCCTTTTCCAGCTCCTCCACCTTCAGCCGCACGCCGTCGAGATGCGGGTCGATCGTGAGCGCGGCGCGGAAGGCCTTGAGCGCGGCCGCCTTCTTCTTCAAGGCAAGATAGATCCGTCCCAATCCCGAAAGCGCCCCGAAATGCCGCGGCTCGAGCGCCAGCGTGCGCTCGATGTCGGCGACGCTCGCTTCGAAGTCGCCCATAACGAATTCCATTGTTGCGCGCTTGTTCCAGCCCTCGGCGAAATTCTTGTCGTGCTTGACGATCGTGTTGAACGTGTCGAGCGCTTCCTGTGAATCGTCCTCGCTCATCGCCGAGAGGCCGTGGCGCATCAGCCGCTCGATCTCGGGATTGCGATGCTCCGTCCAGATTTGCCAGATCTGCCGCTCGATGGCGCGTGCCTCGTTGTCGGCGATCTCGCCTTTGAGCTTCGCGAAGAGCGGATCGAGCCGTGCATCGTCTTGCGCCGCTCCCGCGGGAGGAGCTGCGAAAGCCGAAAGGAGGAGGGCTGCGCTCAGAAATCGACCGGCCCGGGCCATGCACGGAATGATAGACTCCGCCAACGATAACGCCAATCACGATACGCGACGCCGGGAGACAACATGGCGGAAGCGCCTTTGATGATACTCATCCGCCGGTCCTTACCGCTCCGGCACGAACGACGATCCGGCGCTCATCGCCGCCAACATGCGGGCGATGAACGAGGCGGCGCTCCGGCTCTTCCGCGCCGGCCATCTGCCGATCACCGGCGAGGCGCTGGCGCTGCCGCTCATCGAGAGCGCCGGCTCCTAGGGCATCGGCGACGCAACCTTCAACGAGATCTTCCATCCGATCGCCAAGCGCGTGCTCAGCCGCTGTGACGCCTGCCTGCGCATCGGCGGCCCGTCTCAGGGCGCCGACGCCATGGTGCGCGTCGTGCGCGAATTGGGCCTCACGATCTTCGCGCGGGTCGAAGACGTGCCGCTCCATCGCGCGTAAGCGGAACGATCGACCGAACAAAGAACGAACCGCCGCCGACCTTTTGCCCGAGCGGGGCCGCCGTGCTAGACCGGCTCGCCCCATGGACCTTTCCGTCGTCATTCCCGTGCGCAATGAGGCGCCCAACATCGCGCCGCTCGTGCACGAAATCGCCGCCGCGCTCGAGGGCGCGCTCGACTACGAGATCGTTTATGTCGACGACGGCTCAGCGGACGATACGGCGGCGGCGGTGTCGGCGCTCGCGCGCGCGACGCCACGGCTCCGTCTTATCCGCCACCGCCGGAGCTTCGGCCAGAGCACGGCGATCCGCACCGGCGTCAAAGCGGCGCGCGCGCCCTGGATCGCGACGCTCGATGGCGACGGGCAGAACGACCCCGCCGACATTCCGCGGCTTTGGCAGATGGCGAAGACAGCACCGAGCGAACCGCCGCTCCTCGTGGCAGGCCTTCGCGCGCGGCGCCGCGACAGTGCGGTGAAGCGGCTCTCCTCGCGTATCGCCAATGCCGTCCGGCGCGCGCTGCTCGGCGACGGCACGCCCGATAGCGGCTGCGGCCTCAAGCTCTTTCCGCGCGCGCTTTATCTCGAGCTGCCCTTCTTCGATCACAACCATCGCTTTCTTCCCGCGTTGGTGCGGCGCGCCGGCGGACGCGTCCTCTCGGTGCCGGTCAACCATCGCCCGCGCGAGCGCGGCCGCTCCAATTACGGCACGCTCGATCGCCTCTTCGTCGGCATCGTCGACCTCGTGGGCGTGATGTGGCTGATGCGGCGCGCCAAGACCGCGGAGATCGTTCCCGACGATGTCTGAACCGACACCCGCTCTCCGCTTCTTGCGCGCGACCGGGCGCGTCGCGCTCGTGCTGCTCGTCCTGGCGGGCGCGAGCTTCGCTTTCGCCCATCGAAGCGCGCTCGACGCCGCCGCCATCGCCGAGACGCTCGCACGCTATCCCGCGGCGCCACTCGTCTTCCTCGTCTGCCACATCATCGCGAGCCTCATCTTTTTTCCCCGTACCGTGCTGGCGGTGGCGGCGGGTGCGCTCTGGGGCGTCTGGTGGGGTACGCTCTGGGCGGCGCTTGGCAGCGTTCTCGGTGCCGTCGCCGGCTTTCTCCTGGCGCGCGCCGCCAATCGCGGGCTCATCGATCTCGAGAATCTCCGGCGCATCGGTCCAATTCTGCTGCGCGCCGAGGGCGGCGGCTGGCGCGCGGTCGCCATGCTCCGCTTGGTGCCGGTGATCCCGCATTCCCTCAGCAATTATGCGCTCGGTCTGACGCGCCTCGATCTCGGCGCTTATGCGCTGGGCTCGCTCTTGGGCCAGCTGCCGATGACCATCGCCTGCGTCGAGTTCGGCGCCGCGGGCGAGCGCATCGCCGCCGGCCGCGCCGATTGGCTGGTGCCGACACTCGTCGGCGTCATCGTGCTCGCGCTCTCGATCGTCCTGCCGCGACTCGCGCGCCGCGGCTCTCGCCTCAGCGGCTGAGCGCCGCCGGCATCGGCCCGCCGGTCGCCCAGTCCAAGAGCTCGACCGTGTGCACCACTGGCAGGTCCGTGCCGCGCGCGATCTGCTCGATGCAGCCGACATTGCCGGCGGCGACGAGCTCGGGCTTGGTGCTCTCGATGTTGCGCACCTTGCGCTCGCCGAGCCGTTCCGCGATCGCCGGCTGCAGCATGTTGTAGGTGCCGGCCGAGCCGCAGCAGAGATGCGCCTCGGGGATGTCGAGCACGGTGAAACCGGCGGCGGCGAGGAGCTGCTTCGGCGGGGCGAGTACCTTCTGCCCGTGCTGCAGCGAGCAGGCGACGTGATAGGCAACGCGCCGCCCGGTGGCGTTCACCGGCGCCATGATGCCGATCTCCGCCATCAACTCGGTGATGTCCTTGGTGAGCGCCGAGACCTGTGCCGATTTCTTGCGATAATCGACGTCGCTCCGCAGCATATAGCCGTAGTCTTTCACCGTGACGCCGCAGCCCGAGGTATTGATGATGATCGCATCGAGCCCGTCGCCCTCGATCTCGCGTGTCCACGCATCGATGTTGCGCTTGGCGAAGTGGAGCGCGTCGCGCCCCATGTGATGGACGATGCCGCCGCAGCAGCCGGCGCCTTCCGCCACCACCACCTCGCAGCCGTGACGCGTCAGGAGCCGTACGGTCGCTTCGTTGATCTCGGGCGCGAGCACCTGCTGTGCGCAGCCGGTGAGCAGCGCCACGCGCTTCCGCCGCGTGCCCATCGCAGGAAAGACTTGCGGGCGCTCGGTCTGGGCGGGTCCGCGGAGCCGCCGCGGCGCCATTCTCGCGAGCGTGGCGAGACGGCCCGGCAGCAGCGCGGCGGCGGGTCGCGCGAGCTTCGCCGCCACCAATGCGAGGCGAAAAAGTCCGGGACGCGGCAGCACCGTCGCCAGCAGGCGGCGCAGCCAACGCTCGGCGAAGGGCCGTTTGTATGTTGCTTCGATGCGCTGACGCGCTTGGTCGACGAGGTGCATGTAATGCACGCCAGAAGGACAGGTCGTCATGCAGGAGAGGCAGGAGAGACAGCGATCGATGTGCTTCACCACCGGCGCCGTGGCGTCGCGGCGATTCTCCAGCATCTCCTTGATGAGGTAGATGCGTCCGCGCGGCCCGTCGAGCTCGTCGCCAAGCAGCACGTATGTGGGGCATGTGGCGGTGCAGAAGCCGCAATGGACGCAGGTCCTGAGGATCTTGTCGGCTTCGCGAAGCTCGGGATCGGCCAGTTGCGCGAGGGAAAAATTTGTCTGCATGAGCGGTTCAGAGATCGGCGTAGATGCGGCCGCGATTGAGGATGCGTCGGGGATCGAAGCCTTCCTTGACGCGGCGGCTCAACGCAGCAAGGGCGGGTGCTTGCGGCTGAAACACGGGCACGGCGGCGCGCAGCGCGTCCGCGCCGCGGATGAGCGTCGCGTGCCCGCCAAGCCTGGCAATTGCCGCGCGAATGATGGCGGCACCGCCATCGTCGCCACCCCTCACCGCGAGCCAAAGCAAGCCGCCGCCCCAATCGAAGAAGTGGCGGTGATCGAGCCGGCGCGCAAGCTCCGCCGCGAGCGGAGCGCCCGCGTTCGGCGCCACCGAGAGGCGCCAGAGCGTACGTTGCGCGTCGTGCGCCAGCGGAACGACCTCGCCGACTGCCTGCCAGAGCTCGCGTGAGGCGCCCTCGCGCGCCTCGTCGATCGTGCCGAACGAGCCGAGCTCTTGCGCGAGCGCGGCTGCGCGCGCGGCAACCGACGGCGCCGGTCCTTCAAGGCGCAGCACGGTGAGGGGGCGATCGGCGCCGTCGGCGCCCCGCGGCAAATGCGCGGCGCCGCTCACCTCGTGCGGGCTGTTGAGCGCCGCCGCCATGGCGCGCGTCGCCGCCGCATCGTCGAGCCCGGCGACCACCAGGCTCCGCTCCGCTTCCGGCCGCGGCAGGACCTTGAAGGTCACTTCCGTGAGCGCCGCGAGGGTGCCGTAAGAGCCGGCCATCAGCTTCGGGAGATCGTAGCCCGTCACGTTCTTGACGACGCGGCCGCCCGCCTTGAAGGCTTCGGCGCGGCCACTCACGGCGTGAAAGCCCAAGAGGTGATCGCGCGCCGCTCCCGCCTTGATGCGGCGGGGACCGGAGAGGTTGCAGGCGGTGACCCCGCCGAGCGTCGGCTCGGCCGCGCCGCTGCCGAGCAAGCGCCGCCAATCTGGCGGCTCGAAAGCGAGCATCTGGCCGCGCTCGGCGAGTGCCGCCTCGATGATCCGCATCGACGTCGCCGCACCCGCCGTGAGGACGAGCTCCTCGGGCTCATAGCTGCGGATGCCGGAGAAGGCCGACATGTCGAGCGTGTGCGGCAGCTGGAGCGGCCGACCGAGACCGCGCTTGCTCCCGCCGGCGACGATCTCGAGCGGCTCCTCGCGCGCGAGCGCCGCGGCGACGATGTCAGAGAGCTCGCGCTCGTCGCTGGGGCGGAAGGTGGTCATGCGCGGCGAGTCAGAACCGCGGCAAATCCGGAAAGGCCACTTGGCCGCGGTGGATGTGCATGCGGCCGAGCTCGGCGCAGCGATGGAGCTGCGGAAAGACCTTGCCGGGATTGAGCAGGCCGCCCGGGTCGAAGGCGCATTTCAATCGCTGCTGCTGATTGAGGTCGATCTCGTTGAACATGGTCGGCATCAGGTCGCGCTTCTCGACCCCGACGCCGTGCTCGCCCGTCAGCACGCCGCCCACCGCGACACAGAAGCGGAGAATGTCGGCGCCGAATTCCTCGGCACGCTCGAGCTCGCCCGCCTTGTTGGCGTCGTAAAGGATGAGCGGGTGGAGATTGCCATCGCCGGCGTGAAAGACATTCGCGACGCGGAGCCCGTGCTTTTTAGAAAGTTCGCGCATATGGGCGAGCACCTCGGGGAGGCGCTTCCTCGGAATCGTGCCGTCGACGCAGTAATAATCGGGCGAGATGCGTCCCACCGCGGGAAAAGCCGCCTTGCGGCCGGCCCAGAAGGCGAGCCGTTCTTCCTCGCTGTTGGAGATGCGCAGCGACACCGCGCCCTTGGCCCTCGCGATCTCTTCGACACGTTTGATGAGATGCTCGACCTCCGCGGGCGGGCCGTCGAGCTCGACGATGAGAAGCGCCTCGACGTCGCGCGGATAGCCGACATGGACGAAGTCCTCGGCGGCGTGGATGGCGGGCTTGTCCATCATCTCCATGCCGCCCGGAATGATGCCGGCGGCGATGACGGCGGCGACGCACTCACCCGCGCTCTCGTTGCTGGGAAAGCCGACCAGCAAGGCACGCGCCGTGGTGGGCTTCTTCAAGATGCGGACGGTCACTTCGGTGACGACACCCAAGAGCCCCTCCGAGCCGGTCATCACGCCGAGCAAATCGTAGCCTTCGGCGTCGAGATGCTTGCCGCCCAGCCGCACCACCTCGCCATTCATCAGTACCATCTCGATGCCGAGCACATTGTTGGTGGTGAGCCCGTATTTGAGGCAATGGACGCCGCCCGAATTCTCGGCGACGTTGCCGCCGATGGTGCAGGCGATCTGGCTCGAGGGATCGGGGGCATAGAAGAAGCCCTCATGCTGCACGGCAAGCGTGATGCCGAGATTGGTGACGCCCGGCTGCACGACGGCGCAGCGATTGGCGAAATCGATCTCGAGCACGCGGTTGAACTTGCCCATGCCGAGAATGATGCCGTCGGCCAAGGGGAGCGCGCCCCCCGAAAGCGACGTGCCGGCGCCGCGCGGCACCACCTTGACGCCGTGCTCGGCGCAGAAGCGGAGCACGCGCGAGACCTGCTCGGTATTGGAGGGCAGCACGGCGAGGAGCGGCGGCTGGCGATAGGCGGTGAGCCCGTCGCTTTCATAGGCGCGGCGCTCATCCTCGGCGAGGATCACGCCCTCGCCGGGCACGATGACGCGGAGCGCCGCCGCGATCTCGGCGCGGCGCGCGATGACGTCGGCATCCGGTGTCGGCATGCGCATGGCGGGACCTCCCGAAATCCCCGGCGGCGCTGCTCGCGCCCTTTTCCTAGGCGCTATGTAGAGCCGCTATCGGCAGAGACCAACAAAAAAACCGCGCCCCGAAGGGCGCGGCGTCGTCGGCAGACGATCGGTTCGGCGGGGCCTTAGCCCTGGCGCGCCTTGAAGCGGGGATTGCTCTTGTTGATCACGTAGACGCGCCCCTTGCGGCGCACGATGCGGCAGTTCTTGTCGCGCTTCTTCAGCGACTTGAGCGAATTGGCGATCTTCATCTTGGAACCCTGGCCGAGCGAAGGCGCGGACCATAATGAACCGGCCGCGTGCTGTCAACCGCTCGGCGCACCGCGCCGCCGCCGGCGCCTTTGCGCCGAGTTCGCGTCGCCCTCGCGATTACTTAGACCTTTATTAAGAGGCCTCGACTAATCTTTCCACCAACGTAATCATTTCTAGAGGTTAGCCGTCATGAACACTAGCCGGACGGGTATGGGCGCGCTGCTCTGCTTTGCCGTCGCGGCGCCGCTCGCGGCTCAGGCGGCAACCCCCGATGAGGCCAAGACCATGTCGCAGAAAGCGGCCGCCTACATCAAAGAGGTGGGCGCGGAGAAGGCGTTTGCCGATTTCAGCCGGCCCGACGGCGGCTTCGTCAACGGTGAGCTCTACGTCTTCTGCTACGACCATGACGGCAACAACAAAGCGCACGGCGGCAACCCGAGCTTCGTCGGCAAGAACCTGCTGCACGTCAAGGACCCCGACGGGAACGAGCCCAACGCCATGATCGTCGACACCGGCTTCGGTCAGGGGGAGGGCTGGGTCAGCTTCAAATGGCCCAACCCCATGAGCAAGAAGATCGAGGCGAAATCCGCCTATGTGATCCGCACCGGCGACGTCGTGTGCGGCGACGGCTACTACAAGGGTTGAGGCCGGGAGCCACCGGCCGCCAGGCGCGGCCGGTGCGCTGCGCCTCGACGTGAGCGCCGATGCGCTTCGTGGCACGCATCAACGATCTGCCGCTCTGGGCCAAGATGATCATCGCTCCCGCCGTGATGCTGGCGGCGATGCTGGTCTTGGCCTGGATGACGTTCGGCCAGTTCGCCACGCAGCGCGCCGCCATTGGCCGCCTTGATACCGTCGTCTTTGAGCGGCTGCGCCACGCCATGGCGGTGACGGATGCCGCCACCTCGTTCCACGCCAACCTCTATCATCTCATGTCGGTGGTGGCGAACGAGACGGACCAGAAGCGGCGGGACGACATGGCCGCCGCCTTGGTGCAGCAGATGAAAGAGGTCGAGGCGCTGCTGCGGGCCCTCGATGCGACGCTCGATGCGAGCGCGCGCGACCGCTTCGCCGCCATCGACAAGACCTTCGCCAGCTATAAGTCGGGCGCGCTCTCCGTCGCGGATATGGCGAAGACCGACTCCAGCTACGGCGCCATGCTGATGGGCGATGCCGAGACGCAATTTCAAAAGCTGCGCGGTCTCTTGCAGGAATTTGCCGGAGAGCTCCAGCGCGAGCGCTCGAATGTCGCGAGCGAGATGGTTTCCGGCATGGACCGGGCGCGGCTTGCCTTTCTCATCGTCCTCGCCTGCGCCGTGCTGGTGTCGGCCGGGGTGAGCGTCGGCGTCTCGCGCATGACGACCCGGCCGGTGTTCGCGCTCACCCAGACGATGCGCGCGCTCGCGGCGGGCGATACCGCCGTCGAGGTGCCGGGGCGCGACCGCCGCGACGAGATCGGCGCCATGGCGCGCCGGGTTCAGATCTTCAAGGAGACGGCGATCGAAGCGGCGGCGCTCACCGCCGAACGCGAGCACCAGCGCTTGGATCAGCAGCGCCGCGTCGAGGAGGTGGCGATGCTCGCCGCCCAGTTCGACGGCGCAGCGACGCGCGCGCTTGCGACGGTGTCGGCCGCGGCGAGCGAGATGCAGGCAACCGCCGGGACGATGGCGGCGACCGCCGAGGAGACGAGCCGCCGCGCCAACACCGTTTCGAGCGCCGCCGATCAGGCGGCCACCAATGTGCACACCGTGGCCAGCGCCGCCGAAGAGCTCGCAGCGACAATCGACGAGGTGGGACGGCAAATCGAGCAGTCGACGCGCATTGCCGAGAAGGCGGTGGGCGACGCCGAGCGGACCAACGGCGCCGTCCAGAGCCTCGCGGCGGCGACGCAGCGGATCGGCGAGGTGGTGACGCTCATCAACGACATTGCGAGCCAGACCAACTTGCTGGCGCTCAACGCGACGATCGAGGCGGCGCGCGCCGGCGAGGCGGGGAAGGGCTTCGCGGTCGTGGCCTCCGAGGTGAAGTCGCTCGCCAATCAGACCGCGAAAGCGACCGAAGAGATCGCGGCGCAGGTGGCGAGCATGCGGCAGGCGACCGGCGACACCGTCGCCGCGATCGAGACGATCGGCGGCACCATCAACGACATCAGCCGGATCGCCACCGGCATCTCGAGCGCGATCGACCAGCAATCCGCCGCGGCGCGCGAGATCGCGCGGAACGTCCAAGAGGCGGCGACCCGCACGGGCGAGGTCTCGACCAATATCGGCGGCGTCAACGCGGCGGCGACCGAGACCGGCGGCGCCGCGCACAACGTGCTCGAGGCGGCGCGGGAGTTGGCGCAGCAATCGGACGCGCTCCGCGCCGAAGTCGGCCGCTTCCTCACCGCCCTCAAGGCGAGTTGAGGCGCCGAGGCGGCGCTACTTCTTCTTCTTCGCGGCGGCCGGCGGGCGCGCCGATCCCGCGAGCGCGTAGAAGCGGTAGACCTTGAGGGCGCCGCTGTCGAGTGCGATGATGGTCTTGACCCAGCGCTCGGCCTCGTCGAGCACCGTGAGCTGATGCGCCCGCGGCAATTTGCGGATGTCGACGCTCTGCAGCAGGTTGTCCCAGCCGAGCACGATCTGCGCCTTGTACTGGGTCGTGATGTCCTCGCTGATCCGCACGTCGAAGCCGAGGCTCTTGAAACAGTCGGTATATTGTTGAACGTTCCAGAGCGCCGGCGGGAACGGCTCGAGCGCCCGCCAAGCGGCAAGCTCCGGGCGCTGCGCGAGCGCGGGGTCGACGACGTGGTCGGTCAAGAGCAACTGGCCGCGCGGCTTCAGGCCCATGATGAGGACGCGCATGAAGCGCTCTTTGTCCTGCACGGCGTAAGTGGCGCCGCGGCCGAAAATGCAGTCGAAGGCGCCGGCTTTGAGCTCGAGCGTCTCGGGATTCATCACATTGATAGCGGCGTGCTTCTGCTTGCCGGCCGCCACTGACATGGCCATGCCGCGCCCGGCCGTTTCGGGATCGCGCTCGAGCCCGGTGATGTAAGTGCCGAAGGCATCGGCGATGACGCGCGCCGGCCCACCGAGCCCGGCGGCGATGTCGAGGATGCTCATCGCAGGGTTGGCGGCGAACGGCTTCACCAGGCCGAGCACGTACTCGGCCGTGCCGGGAACGATGAAGCCCGGTCCCCACAGCCATTGCCGGACGGTGAGCGGATCGAGCGGCGCTTGCGGCTCGCCCGCGCGCCGCGGCGCGGTCGCCTTCGCGCCCGGTGGCGCCGCGACCGGTGCCGCGCTGTCGGGCGATGACGCTGGCTGCTCGCCGCGCAAGCGCGCGAGGATGCGGGCAAAGAACGAGGGAGGCGCGGCGCTTTCGGTCCGGTCGGCCATTATCGCCCTTGCCGTGCCTCACCGGCCCGGGCCAGCGCTGCAACGGCGGCAGGCGTGGTCAAGATCGCGTCACTCCGCCGCCGGCGCCGCCACGGCGCGTTCGCGCAGCTTGGCGCCGGCGAGCGGCCGGCCGCCCAAGAATTGCTTGATGTTGCGCGTCGCTTGGCGAAGGCGATGGCGGTTCTCGACAAGGGCGATGCGGACGAAGCCTTCGCCATATTCGCCGAAGCCTACCCCCGGCGACACCGCCACGTTCGCCTCCTCGAGCAACAGCTTCGAGAAAGCGAGGCTCCCCATCTCCTTGAAGCGGGGCGGCAGGGGCGCCCAAGCGAACATGGTGGCGGGCGGGCTCGGCACCTCCCAGCCGGCCTGGCGCAAGCCCTCGACCAGCACGTCGCGCCGCGCCTTGTAGCGTTCGCGGATCTCGGCGATGCACTCTTGCGGGCCATTGAGCGCCGCCGTCGCCGCCACCTGCACCGGCGTGAAGGCGCCGTAATCGAGATAGGATTTGACCCGGGACAAGGCGGCGATGAGCCGCTTGTTGCCGACGGCAAAGCCGATCCGCCAGCCGGCCATCGAATAGGTCTTGCTGAGCGACGAGAATTCGACGGCGATCTCGCGCGCGCCCGGCACCTGCAGCACCGAAGGCGGCGGCACGCCATCGAAGTAGATCTCGGCGTAAGCCACGTCCGAGAGGACGTAAATCTTGTGATGCCGGCAGAAATCTATCACCTCGGCGTAGAAGTCGAGGTTCACGACCTGCGCCGTCGGGTTGGCGGGGAAGTTGAGCACGATGGCGATCGGCGGCGGCACGTTGTGCGCCACCGCCTTCTTGAGCTCGCGCATGAAGTCGACGTCGGGCCCGAGCGGCACGTGCCGGATCGACGCGTCCGCCATGATGAAGCCGAAGGCGTGGATGGGATAGCAGGGATTGGGCACGAGGACGATGTCGCCCGGCGCGGTGATCGCCTGCGCGAGGTTGGCGAGCCCTTCCTTGGAGCCGAGCGTGGTGATGATCTCGCTGTCCGGATCGAGCTCGACGCCGAAGCGGCGCGCGTAATAGGCGGCATAGGCGCGGCGCAAGCCGGCGATGCCGCGCGAGACGGAGTAGCCGTGGCTCCGCGGATTCTGCACCGCCTCGATCAGCTTCTTGACGATGTGCTCGGGCGTGGCGCCGTCGGGATTGCCCATGCCGAGATCGATCACGTCGCGTCCGGCCGCGCGCGCCCGCGCCTTGAGCGCGTTCACCTCGGCGAAGACGTAAGGCGGCAGCCTCTTGATGCGATAGAACTCTTCCTGCATGGTGGCCATCGAAGAAAAGTGCGCGGCCCGGCATTCTAAGCCCTCGATCGATGCTTAGCGAGTGCGAAGAAACGCCGCTCGCTTATGGTTAATGCGCGGGAGCGAAGAATGAAAGCCGACGAGCTGAGAGAGATGCAGGCGCCCTTCAAGGCGCTCTATCGCGAGGTGCCGGAAAAGGCGACGATCACGCTCAAGGCAAAAGGTGCGCTCGGCGGCGACAGCATCACCTGCAAGGTCGATACCGGCCGCGCCCTGGTCGAGGCTGGTCTTCATCCCGCCACCGGCGGCGATGGTCTCTCCCTCTGCTCCGGCGACATGCTGCTCGAGGCGCTCGTCGCCTGCGCCGGCGTCACCATGAAGGCGGTGGCGACCGCGCTCGACCTTCCGCTCAAGGGCGGTACGGTGACGGCGGAGGGCGATCTCGATTTCCGCGGCACGCTCGGCATCGTCAAGGACGTGCCGGTGGGATTCCGCGAAATCCGCCTCCGCTTCGACATCGACTGCCCGGCGAGCGCCGAGCAGATCGAGACCTTGCTCAAGCTGACCGAACGCTATTGCGTGGTGTTCCAGACGCTCAGCAAGCGGCCCGAGCTCAAGATCGCCCACCGGGTCGAGGCCGCATAAAGGCCACGCCGCCCGCCCGCGCGCGGGTGCGACACTCCTGCAGATGAGCTCTGCTTCCCCGACGGGGATGTTTTCCCGCGGCCGGGCGTATCTATATGTAACGTTAGGTTGGTCTCTCGGGCGCGAGTGGAACCACGTATGCCCGAGCGTGTGAGGAGGTTCCGATGCATATCAGGCGCTCGAGCTTCCACGACATCGCCGCCGTGGCCCTCGTTCTCGCGGCCTTGGCGGTGCCGGTGATGCACCTCGTCAGCGACGCGGCGCGGATGCATATCAAATTTCGCACGGCAGAAATGGCGAAGCCGCACACCTTCACCACTGACACCTCGCGCAGCACCTGCACGCTGATGGCCGCCGCGCTTGCCTACGAGAACCCCGAGACCGGCGCCTTCACCCAGGTCGATTGCGGCGAATAGCCGCAGCTGGTCTAAGCGCAGACCCCTGTCAGGTCGGCTGCGCGATCCCTGATCGCCGTCATCGCGAGCGGAGCGAAGCGATCCACAGGCAGCGAGCTGCCGCGGTAATGGATTGCTTCGTCGCTTCGCTCCTCGCAAAGACGGCTTTTAGGACGATAATTCCGCCTGTACCGCCCTACGCCAGCGAGCAGACTGCGTCTTCGTACTTCCCGGCGCCCATGCCACCTTCGGGGAAGATTTCGTGCTGGGCGATCCATTCGAAGGATTCCTCGAAGACCTCTTTCGTATAAGGCTCGAAGATGATGCGCTCGCCCGGACCCCAACGCCGCGTGTCCATCTGGGCGAGGAAGCGCTCGGGGAATTCCTTCTTGTAGTAGTGGGTATAGCGCTCGGGCCTGAGGTCGATATCGCGCTGCGCCTTCCTGAGCGCGCGGAAGTAGCGCCGCACGTCCTCGGCATCGGGCGTGCCGGTGAGCATCGTCGCCATCATGAAGGTGGTGTCGATGATCTTGCGGAAGCCCAGCTGCTCCAGGAAGTAGTAGGGGCCGCTGAAGACCGCGGCGGCGGGAACCTTGCGGTCGACCAGAAGCTCCAGCCGCCGGAAGAGCAGCCCGTCGGCAAACGACAGCTTGATGTCCTGAAGCGGCAAGTACTGCTCGAGCGCCTGAATGGTGGAGTAGTGGCTGCCGGACTGATAGCCCACCGAAATCGGCACGCCCCGGAGGTCTGCGGGCTCGCGGATCGGCGATTCCGGCGCCACGAAGATGCCGGACGGCGCCAGCGAATAGGCGTCGGCGTAAAGCTTTCCGTGACCCGTCGACGCCGCCACGTTGACCGTCCAGTGGCAGGCGCAGCTCACATCGCTGGTGCGGCCTTGCTCGAAGGTCTGATAGGCCCCCACCTTGTTGCCGAGATCGTGCCGCTTGCCGTCCTTCGAGGAGAGCTGCTCGCGGAACTCGTAATCGAGCCCTTCCGCGGCAAAGTAGCCCTTCTCCTCGGCGACCCATTCGTGGAGCCGCATATGCGGTGCGATGACGAACTTGCCCATGGGTTTCCTCCTCTGAGATCGATGGTTCAGCAACAAGCCTCTAAGGGATCATCGCTCTCGCCATGCTCGGCGGTGCGGCGCGCGCGGATCATGCGCACATGCTCGTCCATGAGCCGTCGCGCCGCCGCGCTGTCGCTGGCGGCGATGGCGCTTGCGAGCGCGCGATGCGCGGCTAGCACGTGCGCCGCCACCTCGGGCGTGAGCGTGCGGTTGTGGCGCGGCCAGGAGACGTGCTGGAGCGAGACGAGCTGGAACACGAGCACGCGGTTGTGCGACGCCTCGGCGATCGCCAGGTGAAAATCGCGGCTCAAGCGGGTGAAGGCGTCGAGATCGTGGCGCTCGCGCTCGGCCGCGGCGATGAGCGCCGCGAGCCGCTCGCGATCCCTCGGCGCGGCGCGCTCGGCGGCGAGCGCCGCCGCCTCGCATTCGACGACGCGCTGCGCATCCATGATCTCGCCGATCCCAACGCCGGTGAGCGCGAGCTGGACGGCGAGCGCCTCGGCGAAAGCCTGGGGATTGCCGCGGGCAATGCGAGCGCCGCCGCCCGCGCCCATGCGGATGTCGACGACGCCGAGCGCCGCCAGCGTCCGCAAGGCGTCGCGCGCGACGATGCGGCTCACGCCGGCGCGGTGGGCGATGTCCTTCTCGCCGCCAAGGAAGTCCCCGGGCTTGAGGCGGCGCTGAAAGAGCGCGTCCCGCACTTCCGCCACGATCTGCGCCGAGAGCGTCGCCGCCCGCGCCCCGGGCCGGCCCGCCTCATCCCGCGCAAACAACTGCTCGACCCCCACCTGTCCCTCTCTCAGGCGCTGGAAAGCCGAAATCATAGCATCGATGATAACGATGTCAAAGATATTATCTTTTGCCCGAACCTTCTGTCCGTAGCGGGCGGAAGAAGTCGCGGAGTTCGCGGGCGAGCGGGTCGGGTTGCTCCATCGCGGCGAAATGGCCGCCCTTCGGCATCACGCTCCAGCGGCGGATGTCGCGGAACATGCGCTCGGCCATGGAGCGGGGCGGGCGGAGCATCTCGCGGGGAAATTGGCAATATCCCATCGGCACGTCGATGGCGGCGCCGTCGGGAATGGGCCAGGGCCGGTGCATGCGCGCGTAATAGGGCCAGAAGGAGGAGCCGATCGCGCCCGTGAACCAATAGAGGCTGATATTCGCCAGCAGATGATCTTTGCTGATGGCCGATTCGATCTCGCCGCCGCAATCGGACCAGGTGCGGAATTTCTCGGCGATCCAAGCGGCAAGCCCGACGGGGGAGTCGGTGAGTCCGAAGGCGAGGGTCTGCGGCTTCGTTCCCTGGATCCACTGATAGCCGGTCTCGTCCTTGAGCCAGGCCGCGAGCTCCTCGAGGTAGCGGCGCTCCTCGGGCGTGGGCTCCGCCACCATCTTGGGGTCGCGGCGGATCGGCAGCGCGTTCACATGTAGGCCGAGGACGCGCTCGGGATGGAGATGGGCAAGGCGCGTGGTGATGAAGGCGCCCCAGTCGCCGCCCTGCGCGGCAAAGCGGCGGTAGCCCAGCACCTCCATCATGAGCGCGGCAAAGGCCTCGCTGATCTCCTCGACGCCGAAGCGCCTCTGTCCCGCCGCAAAGGAAAGCCCGTAGCCCGGCAGCGACGGGGCGATCACGGTGAAGGCATCGGCGGGATCACCGCCGAAGCGCGCGGGATCGGTGAGGCGCGGGATGATCTCGAGGAACTCGAAGACCGAGCCCGGCCAGCCATGCGACAAGAGGAGCGGGCACGGATCGGGCCCTCTGCCTGGCACGTGCAGGAAATGCAGGTCGATGCCGTGGAGCGGCGCTCGGAATTGCGGAAACTGATTGAGCCGCGCCTCTTGGGCGCGCCAGTCGAAGCGTTCGCCCCAGTAGGCGACGAGCTCCTTCATCCACGCCACATCGGCGCCGTAAGCCCAAGGCGCGCCCGGCGCTTGATCCGGGAACCGCGTCCGCCCGAGGCGCTCGCGTAGATCGGCGATCGCGCTGTCGGCGATATGCAGCGTGAAGGGTTGCGGCGTCGCCATTGTTTTGCTCAGCGCGGCAAATGATCTTCTCCTCTCCGCCCCTCAGGGGCGGAGAGGCGGGGTGAGGTGGGGCGCGAGAGGCCGAAGCGCGGTGCCGCAGAAAGACACCTCACCCTCCCCATTGCGCCTGCGGCGCAACGGGTCCCCTCCCTCTCCCCACTTCGTGCGGAGAGGGAAATTTGGCGGCTAGCGTTTCCCCTCAGCACTAAGCGCCCGCCGCGCGGGTCGTGCTGGCGCGGGCCTTGGCGTATTCGGGGACCAGCGTCGCGAGCAGCGCCACGACCCGCTCCTCGCGGCGCTCGCGCGCGTGCTCGGCGAGCTCGTCGAGCGAGCGTTGCAGCATGGCGTAATCGATCGTGCGTGGTGCGGCGAGGCGGATGCCCGCGGCTTCCGTCGGCAGCAGCGGCTCGTTCGCATAGAAAAGCTCCTCGTGGAGCTTCTCGCCGGGACGCAGCCCGACGAACTCGATCTTGACGTCCTGGTCGGGCCGGCGGCCGGCAAGCCGGATCATCTGCCGCGCGAGATCGACGATCTTTACGGGCTCGCCCATGTCGAGCACGAAAATCTTGCCGCGCGCCTCGCCCTCTTCGATCGCAAGGGCGGAGGCCTGGAGTACGAGCTCGACCGCCTCGCGCACGGTCATGAAGAAGCGAGAGATTTCGGGATGGGTGACGGTGAGCGGTCCGCCCGCCGCAAGTTGGCGCTGAAAGAGCGGTACCACCGAGCCCGTCGAGCCCAGCACATTGCCGAAGCGCACGGTGAGGAAGCGGGTGCCGCCGGCCTTTCGCGCTTCGACGATGTCGAGCGCCTGGCAGATGCTCTCGGCGAGCCGCTTGGAGGCGCCCATGATGTTGACGGGATTGACCGCCTTGTCGGTCGAGATCATCACCATGGCGCGCACGCCATGGGCGCGGCAGGCCTCGGCGACATAGCGCGTGCCGAGCGCGTTGGTGAGCACGCCCTCGATGAGATTGGCCTCGACCATCGGCACGTGCTTCAGCGCCGCGGCATGGAAGACGAGCTCGGGTCGTTCCTCGGCCATCACCTCATCGATGCGGGCGCGCTCGCGCACGTCGGCGATGATCGCGCTTCGCGGCAGGCTCGGATGCTTCTCGGCAAGTTCGCGGTCGATCGTGTAGAGCGCATACTCGCCGTTGTCGAGCAGGGTGAGGCGCGCCGGTCCGTAGGTCGCCACCTGGCGCACCAGCTCCGAGCCGATGGTGCCGCCGGCGCCGGTGACGAGCACCCGGCGGTCGGCGATGAGCGCGCGCATACCGGCGCGGTCGAGCACGGTCTGCGGTCGCCCCAGCAGATCCTCGATCGCGATCGGCTCGATCGTCGCGGTTTCCTCCTCGCCCGTCGTCTTCTTGAATTCGGTGATCCGCGGCAGGCGTGCCAAGGGAATGCCGAGCTCGTCCGCCATGTCGAGAAGGCGCCGCACCGTCGCGCCCGGCAGCGTCTGCGCGCTGATGATGAGGCGCTGCGGACGGAGCCCGCGCTCGTCGAGCCGCGCCACCACCAGCGGCAGGTCCTCGATGCGGCCCAACACGGGGACGCCGACGAGGTCGCGGCCGACCCGCGCGTCGGTGCCGGAGACGATGCCGACGACGCGGTAGAGCCGGTCCGGATCGCTTGCCATCTCGCGGATGAACATGGCGGCGCCCTCGCGCGCGCCGATCAGCAGCACGGGAATGCCGGCGTCGCCGCGCTCCAGCACATGGGCGAGGCCGCCATCCTTGTAGGCGCGATAAGCAAAGCGCGGCCCGCCCAAGAGCGCCATCAGCACCAGCCAATTGATGCCCGGGAGCGAGCGCGGCAGCTCGTCGAGGCGGGTCAGCATGAACATCGCCGGAAAGAAGAGCAGCACGACGACGCTGACGGCGCGCAGCAAGCCCAGGAGATCGGGGAGCGAGGCGTAGCGCCAGATGCCGCGGTAGAGTCCAGTCCACCAGAAGACGCCGGCGGCGATCGCGGCAAAGGCGAGATCGTAGCCGAGAAGCAGCTTCCAGGAGTAAGCGACGACGCCGTCGCCGACGCGCAGGTAGAACGAAAGCAGGAAGGACAGCGCGGCCATGAACACGTCATGGCTGAAGGCGGCGTTCGCCCGGCTCAGTCTCATCATGCCTCGGCCCCCGAACCGGGCGAAGTTAGGGAACGAGGCGGAAACAGGCAATAGGAAAACTAGAGCTGGCGCTAGGTTT
Organism: Allostellaceae bacterium; assembly: GCA_035945115.1. GTDB lineage: Bacteria > Pseudomonadota > Alphaproteobacteria > ATCC43930 > CGMCC-115725 > DAHUYF01. The sequence goes on along the minus strand of DASZAN010000113.1, from coordinate 45,121 downwards.
GCAATTCGCGGTGCGCTATGACCGAGTTCCCATCGCCCGATCTCCCATGACGTTCGTCATTACGAGAATTCTCCGCCCTTTCTTGGCGCCGGCAAACCTCGCGGTGCTGTTGCTGCTGCTCGGCGTCCTGCGACTTTGGCGCTCACGCGGCCGCCGCGGTTTGCCGCTGATTGCGATCGTGACGATGGCGTTCGTCGGCATCACCTTATTCCCGTTCGGTGACTGGCTCATCGCGCCGCTCGAGTCGCGCTTCCCCGTGCCGACCATCCCTGGCCGGGTCGATGGTATTATCCTCCTCGGCGGCGCGGTCGAGCAGCGCTTCGTCGGCGACCAGGTCGAGCCGGTCGTCAATGGTGCCGCCGATCGCCTGCTGAGCTTCATGGTGCTGGCGCGGCGCTATCCCGATGCGAAATTGCTCCTGGTCGGCGGGGAAGCGGCAATCCTCCCGCATGGGCGCAGCGAGGCGGAACTCACGCGCGACTTGCTCGTCGCCCAGGGTTTTGATCGCCGACGTATGCTGATCGAGCCGCGTTCGCGCAATACGATCGAGAACGCGATCTTCGCCAAGGCGGTCGCGGAACCGCAGCCCAGCGAGACATGGCTGCTGGTCACGTCCGCAGTCCACATGCCGCGCGCGGTGGGCTGCTTCCGCCGTGCCAGCTGGGCCCCCGTGCCATTTCCCACCGATTATCGCACTAGCTTCGATAGCGGTTGGTCGGTGGCCCTCGTCCAGCATCTCGGCCTTTTTGAGCTGGCCGTGAAGGAGTGGCTCGGCCTCATCGCCTACCGCCTCCTTGACCGGACCGATGCCTTTCTTCCCGGTCCCTGACGTGACTTCGCCAAGGATGCGTTGCGCGATAAAGTGATTTTGAAATCGTCGCATGCGTGTGTTATGGGGCGCCCATTCTCGGAGTGAGCCGCATCACGATGTTATCGAAAGCCCGAGCTCACCTGCCCAAAATCATTTTTAGCCTGGCGCTACTCGGGCTCGCGTTGTCGCGGGTGAGCGCGCAGCGATTGTGGGAAGCCGCGCACCAGCTTTCGTTGGTGACGTTCCTACTTTGCCTCGGACTTGGGACGGCGCAGGTATTCATTGCGTCCTGGCGCTGGCATCTCATGTTGCGGGCGGTCGGCGTTCATCTGCGCCTCGCGACCACATTCAAGGTCAACATCGTCAGCCTCCTGGCGAACACGCTGATGATCAACGTCGTGGGCGGCGCCCTAACGCGCATCTATCTGCTCAGCAAAATGGCGGTGCCATCACCGCCGGTACTGTCGACGACCGCGTTGGAGAAGGTGCTGGCGACAGCCGTGCTTGCGGTGATGTCGCTCGCCGGACTGAGTGTGCTTCATCCGCAACTGGTACCGCATCTTCCGAGCTACGCCGGTCGGGCTGGCGTGACGATCCTTCTGTTGATGCTCGGCGGCGCTGCCTTCGGCGCGCGATCGCAGCGGGGGCGGCACTGGGTCCGCGCCGCGCTCCGTTATTTGCGCGCGGTTTTGGAAAGCGCGCGCGCTTTTCTCGTCAACGGCCGCGCACTCGCGGTGGCGGTGTTTCTGACCATACTGAGCCAGCTCGTGATCGTGCTAATCGGTGTGGCGCTCACCGCTTCGCTCTGGGCCGGTGCCTCGCCACTGAATGTCATGTTGGTGCTGCCCGCCACCATGCTGCTCGCGGGACTGCCGATCAGCGTCGGCGGGTGGGGCGTCCGCGAATTCAGCACCATGGTGGCACTTGGCTTGCTCGGCGCGAGCCCCGACATCGGCTTGCTCGTCTCATTGCTTATTTATGCGTCAACGCTCGGCGGCATCGTGGTCGCTGCCGCGCTCATGCTGCCCGTTCACCTCAACCGGCGGGCAGAGGCCGGCGCGCTGTAGAGCCTCGCACTGGCAAGCCCAAGGCCGAGCAAGAACCAAAAATAGCGCTGGTACATGAGCTCGTTGCCAATCGAGCCGATGACGAACACGGTGATGACGCCGATCATGGCGCGGCAGATCGGCTCCGGGCGGTTGTGCAGCAGCCAGAGGCTGTAGAGTCCAAACCCGCCAACCAGCAGCACTCCGAAAATCCCGGTCTCCGTCAAGAGCCAAAGGCCGCTGGTGTGGATGAGCTGCGGGGGCTTCACGCCGGCGGCGACCTGCTCATGGAAGAACGTGCCCAGGCCCACGCCCCATAGCGGCGACGCTCGCCACATCTCGAAGGCCGCTACCGTGATGCTCATGCGCTGGCCGACCGACATGCTCTCGGTCGCGCTCAACAACCCCGGGACGATATTGCGCGTGAGCGGGGGGAGGGTGGGTATTGCCGCCGCCGGCGCCGCAGCGACAGTCGGTGCGCTGACAGGCCCAAGATCGTAGCCAAGCAGCGACATCACCCATTGAAGCGCCAAATTAAAAACCCAGCTTCCTTCGGCGAGCAGCCAACGCACCGCAAACAGCACGCGGTTCAGCACGGCTGTGAGAATGGCGAGTACCCAGAGGACGTATTCGATGCGCAGCACGGCAATCGCTGCGACGATAAGGAGCGCTACGCCAAGCGTGCGGCTCAATCGCCGCCAATTGGTCACGCCTAGCAGCACCAGCACGCCCGCGGCGCAAATCAAAGCGATCTGAGCACTGCGCGAGCCGGAATAGCCGACAGCGACGACGGCAATCGCCGCTGCGGTTCGGTCGAGGCGCCGCGAGAAAATCGTTCTCTCGCGCCCCATCGTCGTCAGCAGAGCCCACGTCGCCGCCATCGCGACCCCAAAAGCGTTGGGATTGGCAAGCAGGCCTTCTTGGCGATTCCAGAGCAGTGCGATGTCGCGCCAACCCAACTGTGCGCCGATCACCCGCGCGAATCCGGCAATACTGATGACTGAAGCGGTGGCGATGAAAATCTGAAGAAAGGTATTGACGATGTGGCCCTTGTTGACATCGACCGTCGCGACCGATGCGCCGAGCACGAAGTAGAGAAGCAGGACGTACCAGCCGAGATATTTGTTGAGCACAGCCCAGCTTTGCCAGGTGCCGATCGCCGTTCGGCCATGCACAAGCGCAATCGTGAGCCAGATTGTGAGCGCACCAAGCCAGAAGAACGCGCCGCGCGGGATGAGCGGTAGAGGCATCTCGCGTCGCAGCATAGCCCACCCAAGCAGGGGCAAGACGAGCAGCAACACAAAGTCGGAGAGGCCGATCCGAATCTCGGTAATCCCGAACGTCAGCGTGACCGCGATGTGAAAGCTGGCGGCGAGTAGTAGTAGCGGCGCTATCGGGACTGCAGCGCCCAACAACCGGGGACTCACGCGAAGGCGCGGCAGGGTTACTTCACTCGGCATCGGAGGTGTGGCGGCTTTACTAACGCGCGAAAAAAGTGCTACGCACTCTAATGATAGGCGCGCACCAATCAAAGGGAAAAAGTGGATTAGGTTTCTATGGATGCGCTCGCCAGCGCGCGCGCAACGAGCCAGAATACCCGCGTCAGGAGCTTGTTAGACATTTAAGCTATCGGTACGGGCGCAATTATCACAATTGCGTTATCGGTCGGTGCTTTCGGCTCGAGGTGCACAACTATGGGGGTTATCTCTCTGAGAGAAACCCCGCAAGGCTCCACTACTGCCGTGCGGTTTCGTCCAGGAGGTTACGATAGAGCGCCACCGTCGCCGCCCCCACCGACGCTTGCGCGAGGTCGCTCTCGACGAGCTCTCGGCTCGCCGCGCCGAAGCGTTGCCGCTGCTCGGCGTCGGCCGCAAGCGCGGCAAGCGCCGCGGCGAGGGCCGGCGGGTCGTCGGGCGGCACCAGGAGGGCGTTGACGCCGGCGCGCGCGATCTCGCGGCAGCCCGGAACGTCGGTGGCGACGAGGGGGCGGCCCATGGCGGCGGCTTCGAGCAGGCTTTTGGGCAAGCCCTCGCGGCGCGACGGCAGCACGGCGATGTGCGCCTTGCGCCAGAGCTCGCGCACGTCTTCGATCGCGCCGAGCCAGGTAATGCCGGGAAGATCGCGCCAGCGCGCCAAGGTCGCCTCGTCGATCGAGGTGGGATTTTCCGGATCGGGTGCGCCCGCCAGCATGAGATGGAGCGGCACGCCGCTTCGCCACACTTGCTGCTGCGCCTCGATGAGCGTGGCGACGCCCTTGTCTTCGAGGAGCCGGCCGGCAAAGCCCGCGACGATGGGCGGCGGCGGCTCCGGCAGTGGGGCGAAATGCGCGGTGTCGATGCCGGAGCCGCGGATCACGGCGACGCGCTCGGCGGCGGCGGGATGGAGCGCCAGCAGCAGGCGGCGATCGTCGTCGTTCTGCACGATGACGCGGCTGTTGCGCCGCTCGAGGAGGTGCGTGAGCGCGACATCGAGCGGACGGCGCAAGAGACGCGCGCGCCAGCTCGGCGAGCTCGCGATGAAGCCGACGCCGGTCACGGCATTCACCACCGCCGGCACGCGGGCAAAGAGCGCCGCCATGCTGCCGAGCACCGCCGGTTTGAGCGCGACGTGATGGACCAAGGCCGGGCGCTCGCGCCGATAGAGCGCAGCGATCTCGGCAATGGCGGCGATGCTGGCGAGCGGCCCGATGCGCCGGCGCCGCCAAGCGAGCGGATGAAGCGCGAATCCCGCCGCACGGATGCGCTCGCCATGGGCCGTGACCCGCGTTGCCACGGCGACCGCGAAGCCCGCTGCTTGCGCGGCGCGCGCCATCGGGAGGCGATGCGACCAGAAGTACCAATCCTCGGTGACGAGGTAGATGAGCTTCGGCCGCGCCGTCATTCACCGGCCTCGCCGCGATACCAGCGGCAAGTCTCAGCGAGACCCTCGGCGAGGCCGACACGCGGCGTCCAGCCGAGCTTGTCGCGGGTCAGGCTGTCGTCGATGCGCAGCGACTCGAGCAGGCGGTCGGCGAGCGCGCTCTTGCCGACGAGCTGCGCCGCGACACGGAGCAGCGCCGGCGGGCAGGGGAAGAGCCGCGCCTCGCGCCCGAGCGCCGCTGCGATGGCGCGGATGAGCGCGGGCGTCGAGACCTCTTCCGCATCGCGCAGCAGGAAGGTGCCGCCGCGAGCGGCGGGATGATCGAGGGCCGTGACGACGAGATCGAGCAGATTGTCGAGAAAAATAAAGGCGCGCCGGTTGTCGACGCTCGCGAACGGCAGCGGAAACCCGCGATCGACAAGCCGCATGAGCGCGAACAAATTGGCTTTGACGCCCGGGCCATAGACGAGCGGCGGACGAAGGACGACGAGCCCCGGTCCCTCCCGGAGCGCCGCCCGCACCGCTTCTTCCATGCGCCACTTCGCAAGCCCGTAGGTGTCCTCTGGCGCCGGCCGGAGATGCGCGCGAAAGGGCAGCTCGGGCGTGTGCTCGCCCAACACCTTGATCGAGCTCATGAGGAGGAGGCGCTCCACCCCCGCCGTTGCCGCGGCGCGCGCGAGATTGGCGGCCGCCGCCGCCTCGCCCTCGATCCATTCCCGCTCGTCGCCTGCGGGCTTGTGCGCGCGGCTTGCCAAATGGACGACCGCCTTGGCACCGCGCAGCACCGCCGACCAGTCGGTCTGGGCGGTGATGTCGCCGATCATCCCGATGATGACGTCAGGCGGCAGCGGCGCCGCGCGTCGGAGCTGTGCCACGACGCGCGCGCCTTGCGCGACAAGCCGGCGCACCAGCGCCCGGCCGATGAAGCCGCCGGCACCGGTGACGACGATCGTCCCGGTCGCGCTCATGTGAATTCGCCTGCCAATCGCAAAGTGCCGTTCCCCCGCGATGACCATACAAGCTGGCGCGGCGCGATCACAGATGAATGCCGCGGCGGTTCGCTTGAGCGGGTGGGGACGGCATGCTAAGCATCGCGCTCACTTCTGGCGACAAAGAGCTACACCCGTGTCGAGCAGCTTGTCATCGGCTCACTCTGTCGACGTGGCGGCGATCCGCCGGCGCTTCCTTGCGCGCGACGGCCGCATCGGTGTGATCGGGCTCGGCTATGTCGGCCTGCCGCTGGTCGGCGCCATCGCCCAGAGCGGCTTCGCCGTCGTGGGATTCGATGTCGATGGCGAAAAGGTGGCGGCTCTCAATGCCGGCCGTTCCTATATCCGCCATATTGCCGATGCCAGCATCGCGGCGCTGGTGAAGGACCGGCGTTTCAGCGCGGTCACCGATTTCGCGCAGCTTGCCTCGGTCGACGCCGTGCTGATCTGCGTGCCGACGCCGCTGACGCGACATCGCGAACCCGATCTCAGCTACATCGTCCGCACCACCGAGGCGATCGCGCCGCATCTCCGCCGCGGTCAGCTCGTCGTGCTGGAATCGACGACCTATCCGGGGACGACGCGCGAGGTGATGCAGCCCATTCTCGAGCGCAGCGGCTTGAAGTCGGGCGTCGATTTCTTCCTGGCTTACTCGCCGGAGCGCGAAGATCCCGGCAACACGCAATACAGCACGACGAAAATTCCCAAGGTGGTCGGCGGCGACGGCGAGGCGGCGCTCGGCCTCGTCACCGCGCTTTACGATCAATTCGTCGCCGGCACCATCCCGGTGTCGTCGCCCGAGACGGCCGAGGCGGTGAAGCTCACCGAGAACATTTTCCGCGCCGTCAACATCGCGCTCGTGAACGAGCTCAAGATGGTCTACGACGCCATGGGCATCGACGTCTGGGAGGTGATCAAGGCGGCCTCCACCAAGCCTTTCGGGTTCATGCCGTTCTATCCGGGTCCGGGCCTCGGCGGCCACTGCATTCCCATCGACCCCTTCTATCTCACCTGGAAGGCGCGCGAATACGACATCTCCACGCGCTTCATCGAGCTCGCCGGCGAGATCAACACGGCGATGCCGCGTTACGTCATCGACAAGCTTGCGGGCGCGCTGAATGCGCGCTTCAGCAAGGGCCTCAAGGGCGCGCACATTCTCATTCTCGGCATCGCCTACAAGAAGAACGTCGACGATCTCCGCGAGAGCCCGACCCTTAAGATCATGGAGCTGCTCGAGGCAAAGGGTGCGCGGGTCTCCTATCACGATCCCTTCGTGCCGGAAGTGCCGCGCTCGCGCGAGCATCCGGAATTCGCCGGCCGCCGCTCGGTGGCGCTGACGACGGCGACGCTCGGCGCGGCCGATGCGGCGCTCATCTGCACCGATCATGACGGCGTCGATTACCGCCTCGTCGTCGCGCACGCTCCGCTCATCGTCGACACCCGCAATGCCTGCGCCCATGCCGGCATCGATGACGACAAGATCGTCAAATCCTGAGCGAGCACGGCGGTTCCTCCGCGCGCTCGGCGGCCTCGCTCTGCTGATACTCGCGGCCGTCGCCGGCTGGGGCGTGCTCCGCTGGGCGAAGCCGGCGCCGCACGGCATTCAGTACAGCGTCCTCGACGGCGACACCATGGCGCGACGGCCGACGAGCTGCTGGTGGCGTCGTCTCGGCATCGCCTGCATCAGCGAGCGCCTCCGCCTCTATGGCGTCGATGCCTTCGAGGCGAAGCAGACTTGCCGCGACGCCGCGGGCGCGTCTTGGCCTTGCGGCGAGGTAGCGACGGCGCGGCTGCGCGAGCTCGTTGCCACGCCCGACTTCGCCTGCCACGTCGATCACGACTTCATCGACCGGCACGCGCGCGAGTTCGCCATCTGCACGGCGCGCGGCGCCGATGTGGGCGCAATCCTGGTCCGCGAAGGCCTGGCGTTTTCCTATGGCCGCGGCGCGCAATACGTCGCGGCGGAAGCGGAAGCGAAGGAGCAGCATCGCGGCGCCTGGGCCGGAAGCTTCGTGCGCCCGCAATATTTCCGCGAGGGCGCGCGCGACTAAGCGCGCGGGTTATTCGTCGGCGAAGTCGTCGCGCACCTCGTCTTTGATCTTCTCGCCGAGCGAGCCGTAATGGTGGCGCCGCGTAAGATAAAGCGCGACCAGGTCAGATTTGGCGCCGGCAGCGGCGCGGAGTCCGTTGACGAGATCGGCGAGCCAGCGTTCGGCGTAAGGGGCGACCGCCTGCCAGTCCTCGTCCCGCTTCACCGCGTCGGTGAGCGCGTATTTGCCGAGGAGGCTCTGGAGCTCTGCTTGCGTGAGTCCGCCCCAGCTCAGGAAGTCGAGATGGAAGAGGCCAAAGAGCGGTCGTGCCGCCAGCGACTCGCCGAGCGTGTGGTCGTTGAAGGAGGCACCGGCAACGCCGTCGAGGAAATTCTCGCGAAAGCGCAACGGCAGATCGCGGTCGCGCGTCGCCGAGGCGTCATGGCTGATGCTGCCGAGGGGCTTGCCGAGCTCGCGCACGACGGCGGCGAAGATGAGCGCGGCGCGGTCGCTGATGTCAGGCGGATCGTGGCCGGGCGGGACTTTTTGCGCCATCGCTTCGGCGATCTCGTCGAAGGCGTCGGCGATGACCGCGGCGGGATGACGGAGATCGTCCTCGTCGTCGAGCTCGCCGAGATCGGTGTCGTCGAGCAGCTTGTCCCAATGACGCTCCTCGATCGCCGTCATCAACGCCGGCTTGCGCCCCAGGAGCGCAGCCTTGAGCGCGTCCCAGGAGAGAGAATAGAACTCGAGTGCATAGCTCACCGGCGTCTCCTCGAAATCGGCCGCTCTGAGAGAGGCCGATTCGACCGGGTCCGGGTTAAGGCGGAGCTAACCGAGCCCGGTCCTTTGCCGCGAGAGCGAGACGAATCTCCGGCAAATCCTATCTAACCGAGACGCCCCGGGCGCGCCATTCCATCAACGCCAGCATCGCCGCGACGACGGCCGCGGCGGCGGCGAGAGCAGGCCAGGGATTGGCGGCGGCGAGGAGGGCGAGCGCCAGGAGCAGCATGTCGCCCGCCAGCACGATCCGCGCCACGGCGGCATGATCGCCGTCCGGCGCCAGCGCGCGCTGATAGAAATGGCGGCGATGCGCCTCCCAGAAGCGCTCGCCCGCCAGCGCGCGGCGCGCCATGGTGATCCCGGCATCGGCGATGTAGTAGAGCGGCAGGATGATGGCCGGCGCCCAGCGCCCGTGCGCGGCCATGGCGAGGAGGAGGAAGCCCCCGAGATATCCGAGGGAGATGCTGCCGACATCGCCCATGAAGATTTGCGCCGGATGCCAGTTCCAGCGAAGAAAACCGAGCCCGCCGGCCGCGAGCGCCAGTGCGGCAATCGACGCGTCGCTGCCGGCCGGGTGGGCAATGGCGACCAGCGCGAGCCCGAGGCCGATCGCCGCCGTCTCGACGCCGGTGATGCCGTCGATCCCGTCCATGAAGTTGTAGGCATTGAGGAACCAGAGCCAGATGATTGCCGCAGCGGCGCGGTCGGCGAGCGGCGGCAAGAGGCCCTGGAAGACGCCGGGCGGCAGCGCGGCGAGGCCCACCGCGACGGCGACCGCGTGGGCGGCAAGCCGGAGCGCGATCGGCAATCCCGCCACATCGTCGCGCCAGGAGAGCGCCGCGAGCGCCGCCGTGGCAAGCGCGATCGTCACCATGCCTGGCGGCGCCTCCCCAAGAAGCGCCAGCGCGAGCCAAGCGACGAGGACGGCGGGAACGACGACGAGCCCGCCGCCCCGCGGTACGGGCAGGCGATGGGCGGAACGCTCGACCGGGCGATCGAGAATGGCACGACGCTTGAGCCACGCCAGGACCGGCTTCATCAGCGCGAGCGTGGCGGCGAGCACCAGCAGGGGGAGCGATAAGGCGGCCCAGGCCATCGTTTCGCCTCTCATCACCTCTCGGGCGCCAGCGCGTTGACTCGCGGAGACGGCGATGACATACCCGAGTGCGCACGATCGGAACAAGATGCGTGGGGGGATCGCCATGGGCCCATACCGCTTCGCCGCGGCGCTGCTGGGCGGCGCGCTTGCCATCGCCGCCATGCCCGGCGCCCTGGCGGGGACGCTCGAGGAGGTGAAGCAGCGCGGCGTCCTTCACTGCGGCATTGCGCCCAACATTCCCGGTTTCGCCTTCACCGACGACCAAGGGGTGAAGCGCGGCTTCGATGTCGATATGTGCCACGCGCTCGCCGCTGCCGTGCTGGGCGATGCCAAGAAGATCGAGGTGACGCAGCTTGGATTGCGCGATGCCTTCGCCGCGCTCACCACCGGCGCGCAGGATATTCTGACGCATCGTCTCACCTGGACCTACAACCGCGACAATGGCGGCGGCATGGAGTTCGTCGGCACGCTCTTTTATGACGGCCAGGGCTTCATGGTGCGGAAGTCCCTCGGCGTCAAAAGTGCTACCGAGCTCAACGGCGCCTCGATCTGCATTGCCCAGGGCACGACGACCGAGCTCAACGTCGCCGACTTCTTCCGCTCGCATAAGCTCGACTACAAGATCGTCACCTTCGCCGAGCTCGACGAGACGCGGAACGCCTATGAAGCGGGGCGGTGCGACGCCTGGTCGAACGATCGCGGCGCGCTCGCGGCACGCGGCCTTGCCCTCAAAAACCGCGACGAGCACGTGATCCTGCCGGAGACGATCTCGAAGGAGCCGATCGGCCCCATCGTGCGTCAGGGCGATTCGCAATGGTCGCATATCGCGCGCTGGACTTTTGCCGCGCTGATCGCCGCCGAGGAGCTCGGCATCACCTCGGCCAATGTCGACGACATCAAGGCGAGCTCGACCAATCCCGAGGTGAAGCGCCTCCTCGGCGTCGGCGACGATCTCGGCCAGAAGAACGGACTCGCCGCCGATTGGGCCTACCAGGCGATCAAGCAAGTCGGCAATTACGGCGAGATCTTCGACCGCAATCTCGGCCCCAAGACGCGGCTCGGCCTCCCCCGCGGCTTGAACGCGCTTTGGAAGGACGGCGGCCTCCTCTACGCGCCGCCTTTCCGGTGAACACGGCGCGATACTGGCCGCGTTTCGCGACACACCGCATGCAGCACGCTTCCCCCTCACCCTGTCCCTCTCCCCGCCGGGGAGAGGGGACGCTCGGCGCCGCCCATGCCCCTCGCCCCAACGGGGAGAGGGAGGGGCCCGCCGCGTAGCGGCGGGAGGGTGAGGGGGTGCGGCGGAAGGGTGAGCACCATACTGCCGAGGGCGCCCTCGTAATTCCGACGATCCGTTCTCGCCCGCTGAGCGCTGCGCGCCTCCGCGGCTATCTCTGGCAGGCGCTCGCGTTGCTGCTGGTGCTGGCGTTTCTCGCTTTCATCGCGCGCAACGCCGCCATCAACATGGCGCGGCTCAACATCAATACCGGCTTCGGTTTCCTGACTCGCCCCGCCGGCTTCGCCATCGCGCAGCATTTCATCAGCTATGACGAGGCATCCTCGTACTTTGTCGCGTTCTTCGTCGCACTTCTCAACACCGTCATCATTGCGGCGGTGGCGATCGTTTGCGCGACGATGCTGGGCTTTGTCATCGGCTTGGCGCGGCTCTCGAGCAACCGGCTCGTCGCGGCGACGGCGGGCGCCTATGTCGATCTCATCCGCAACGTCCCGCTGCTGCTGCAGCTCTTCTACTGGTACTTCGCGGTGCTGCGGCCGCTGCCGGGGCCGCGGCAGAGCCTCGATCTCCTTCACCTCCATATCGCCTTCCTGAACGCGCGTGGGCTGTTCGTGCCGGCGCCAATGTTCGAGCCGGGGAGCGGCGCCGTGCTGCTGGCTTTGCTCGTGGCGCTCGCGCTCTTTTCCCTGCTCTGGCGCTGGGCGCGAGGGCGGCGCGAGATCGCCGGCCGCACGCCACGCGCGGCGTGGATCGCGCTCGCCTCTCTGCTCTTCGCCTTCCTCGCCATTGCCGCGGCGGAGGGATGGCCGCTCCGCTGGGAGGTGCCGGTGCTCGCCGGATTCAATTTCCGCGGTGGGCTCGTGCTCAGTCCCGAATTCGTCGCCATGTCGGTGGCGCTCTCGCTTTACGGCGCCGCTTACATCGCCGAGATCGTGCGCGCCGGCGTCGCTGCGGTACCCGTGGGACAGAGCGAGGCGGCGCGCGCGCTCGGCATGGGCCCGCTGCTCGTCGCGCGCAAGGTGATCGTGCCGCAGGCGCTCCGCATCATCCTGCCGCCGCTTGCCGGGCAATACATTCTCCTCACCAAGAACACGACGCTCGCCGCCGCGATCGCCTATCCCGATCTCATGCTGATTTTCGGCGGCACCGTGCTCAATCAGACGGGCCAGCCGCTCGAGGTGATGATCATCACCATCGGGACGTATCTTGCGCTCAGCTTTGCCATCGCCGCGGCGATGAACGCGGCAAACCGGCGCTTGCGGCGCACCGGGACGCCGCGGCGGTGAGGCAAGCCGGCCCTTACTCAGGTCGCGTCGGCGCGCTCCGCAGGTTCCTTGGGAGCTGCGTCGCAACGCCGCTCAATCTCGCGCTCACCGTGCTGGTGCTGCTCCTCATCGTCGCCATCGTGCCGGCGCTCGTCGAGTGGGCGGTCGTCGATGCCGCCTGGCGCGGCACGAGCAGCGCCGATTGTCCCAATCGCGACGCCGCCTGCTGGGTCTTCGTCCGCCTGCGCTTCGGCCAGATTCTCTATGGCGGCTATCCCGCGGCCGAGCGCTGGCGCGTCGATCTTGCCGCCGCGCTCGCGCTCGCCGGGCTCGTGCTCATGGCGGCGCCGCGACTGCCGCGGACGCTCATTGCCGCGCTGCTGTTCGTTGCCGGCCCGGTCATTGCCGCGATCCTGCTGGCGGGCGGGATCTTCGGATTGGCACGAGTGCCGAGCCGCGATTGGGGCGGGCTCACGCTCACCTTGGTGGTAGCGCTCGGCACCATCGCCTTTGCCATCCCGCTCGGCCTTGGTCTCGCGATCGCGCGGCGCTCGGCACTCCCGGTCATTCGCTGGCTCGCCGTGGCGTTCATCGAGCTCTGGCGCGGCGTGCCGCTCATTCCAGTGCTCTTCATGGCGGTGATCATGTTCCCGCTCTTCATGCCGGCGGGCGTCGAGGTCGACACGCTCATCCGCGTGCTGGTCGCGTTCATCCTCTTCAATGCCGCGAGCATGGCGGAGGTGTTCCGCGGCGGCTTCCAGGCGATCCCTCAGAGCCAATACGAGGCGGCGGCGAGTCTCGGCCTCGGGCCATGGCGCACCCTCGGCCTCGTCGTTTTGCCGCAAGTGGTGAAGGTCGCCATTCCCGGCCTCGTCAACACCTGCGTCTCCGTCACCAAGGAGACGACAGTGATCCTCATCTTGGGGCTCGCCGATTTGCTGGCGGTGATCCAGGCCGGTGCCGCCGATCCCGCTTGGCTCGTCGGCGATCAGATCCGCAGCACCGGCTATTTCTTTGCCGGTCTCGTCTTCTGGTCGGTGTGCTTCTCGATGTCGCGCGCGGCGCGAAGACTCGAGCGGCGACGAAGACGAGACGATGCGGCGCCGCTCATCGCGTCTCGGTAGCAGCCCCGCGCGCCCACGCCTGCATGAGATCGATCGGGAAGGGGAAGACGATCGTCGAGGTGCGCTCGCCGGCGATATCGAAGAGCGTGGCGAGATAGCGGAGCTGCATCGCCTGCGGTGTCGTCGCCAGGATGCGCGCGGCGTCGACGAGCTTCTGCGCCGCCTGCTCCTCGCCTAGGGCATTGATGACCTTGGCGCGGCGCGAGCGCTCGGCTTCCGCTTGGCGCGCGATGGCGCGGATCATGCTCTCGTCGAGATCGATGCGCTTGATCTCGACGTTGGAGACCTTGATGCCCCAGCCCTCGGTTTGCTTGTCGAGCACGTCCTGGATGTCGGCATTGAGCTTGTCGCGCTCGGCCAGCATCTCGTCGAGATCGTGCTTGCCGAGCACCCAGCGCAGCGTCGTTTGCGCGAGCTGGCTCGTCGCCGCGGTGAAGTTGGTGACTTGGATCACCGCACGCTCGGCGTCGACAACGCGGTAATAGATGACGGCATTCACCTTGACCGAGACGTTGTCACGCGAGATCACGTCTTGCGGCGGCACCTCGTCGACGACGACGCGCAAGTCGACGCGCACCATCTGCTGGACCAAGGGGATGAGCAGGAAAAAGCCAGGCCCCTTCGTGCCGGTGTAGCGCCCGAGCGTGAAGACCACACCGCGCTCGTATTCGCGCAGGATTCGAATCGCCTGTGACAGAATCAGCAGAACCAAAACGACGATGACAACGACGGTGGCAACGGAAACGAGCATGGCGGTCCTCCCTTCGGCAGTCGAGCTCAGAGCATCACATCGGTTCGACCGTCAGCACGAGGCCCTGGCGCTCGATCACCCTGACGCGGTTCCCGGGCTCGAGCGGCCGGGCCGCTCGCGCGCGCCAGATCTCGCCCTTGATGCGCACGCGCCCTTCCTCGCCCTGCCACGCCACCGCTTCGCCCTCGGCACCCAGGAGTCCCTCGTCGCCGGTCACGATGGGGCGCCGTCGCGAGCGCAGCAGCAACGCCAGCACGACAAGGAAGAGGCCGCCTGTGACGACCGTGGCTCCGGCCAGCACCGGGAGCGATAGGGCGAAGCCCGGTGCGCGCGAGGGAAACATCATCACCCCGCCGATGACGAACGCGGCAATGCCGGCGACGCCGAGCAGCCCGAAGGCACCAAGATGCGCCTCGGCAATCATCAAGCCGATACCCAGCGCCAACAACGCGACACCGGCGAAATTGACCGGCAGCAGGTTGAGCGCGAAAAGCGCGACCAGCAGGCTGATCGCACCGAGGACGCCGGGTACAACCGCGCCCGGGCTCGTCAGCTCGAAGACCAATCCCCAGACCCCGGCGAGCATAAGCAGGAGCGCGATATTGGGATTCGTGATCACCGCGAGCAGCTGTGTTCGCCAATCGGGCGGATGGACGACGATCTCGAGTCCTTGGGTCGCAAGCCGCACTGTTTTGCCCGCCACCGTCACGCTGCGCCCGTCGATCTGGCGGAGAAGATCGGGCACGTCGTCGGCGACGACGTCGATCACGTGAAGCTTGAGTGCTTCGGAGGCGGGAATGCTCACCGCGTTGCGCACCGCATCCGCCGCCCAGTCGGCGTTTCTGCCGTTGAGCTCGGCGAGGCCGCGGATATAGGCGATGGCGTCGTTCAGTACCTTGCGGCCCTCGGCGTCCGGCGGCTCGTTATCCGCGCCACCCGCATTCCTGCCGCCATCGCCGCTCGTGTCGGGTTCTCGGCCTTTTCGCGGCGGCTCCCCCGGCCCGCCCAGCTGGATCGGCGTCGCCGCGCCGATGTTGGTGCCCGGCGCCATCGCGGCAACGGCGCTCGCATAGGCGATGTAAGTACCGGCGCTCGCGGCGCGAGCGCCGCTCGGCGCCACGTAGGTCGCGACCGGGACGGGTGCGGCAAGAATGGCGGCGATGATTTCGCGCATGGACGTATCGAGCCCGCCTGGCGTATTCATGCGCAGGATGACGATGCGCGTGTCGCTCGGGTTCGCGTCGCGGAACTCTCGTGCGACGTATTCGGCCACCGCCGGGCCGATCGCACCGTCGATCTCGAGAATGACGGCTTTTGGCGCGCCGCGCGCCAATGAGATAGGCGTAGCGAACGAGATGGCGACGAGTAGAGCCGCGAGCGAAAATTTGCTTAGCGCAAGGGCCGCAGAGGATGCGCGACGTCCGCAGTGGATGGACAAAAACGAGCGCGTGCGCGTGCCCTTCGTGAATTGCCTTTGACGCAGCGGTCCTCTGCGCATCCTTGGCGTCCTCTGCGCTGATTCAATCGATCGGCCCAGGTACTGTTTAGGGACAGATATATCCTGTTCCTGCCGGCGATTTGAAGCAACCGACGGATTCCGGCACCGTATGCTTCGGCAGCCAGAGGATCACGTCGGGCGCGAAGATGGTGAAGGCGATGGTGGCGAAGAACACGACGTAGATGGCGAGCGAGGCGCGAAGCGCCTTGCTGAAGCCGACGTCGATGAATTTCGACGCCATCAGGAGCGCAAGCCCGTAGGGCGGCGTGATGAGGCCGAAGGCGAGCGTGGCGATGAGCACCACGCCCATATGGACGGAATTGATGTCGGCCTGGCGCGTCAACTCGTTCACGACCGGCATGAAGATGATGACGGCGGGAATCGGCTCGATGAAATCGCCGACGACCGTGAACACCAACACCAATAGGAACATGATGAGATGCGGGTCGTTGCCGGCGAGCGCCGTAATCCAGCCGGAGACGACAATAGGCCCGCGCAGATAAGCGAGCATCCAGCCGAAGGCGGCCGCCGCGGCAATGGTGATGAGCGGCAGCGAATAGATGAGCCCGGCGTGGCAGAAGTCGATCGGGAGATCGCGGAGATGCCGCCGGTTCAAGAGCGGGATCACCGCGATCAGGATCCAGGCGACGGCGACGACGCCGGCTTCGGTGGGCGTGAACCATCCGGTGGTGATGCCGCCCAGCAGGATCACCGGAATCATCAGCGGCAAGGCGGCATCGGCGGCGGCGGTGACGAGGCCGCCGAAGGTGGCGCGCGGCCGCCGCAATCCCGCCGGGCCGAAGAAATAGCAATAGATCATGAGGCCGAAGCCGATCATGAGCCCCGGCACGACACCGCCCATGAAAAGCCCGGCGATCGAGACATTGCCGACGGCGCCATAGACCACGGCGAGGATGCTCGGCGGCACCAGCGCGGCGATGGTCGAGCTCGCGGCGATGAGCGCGGCGACGAATTCGGGCGAATAACCCTCGCGCGCCATGGGTTTGGCGAGCGTCCGGCTCAGCACCGCGACATCGGCCGAGGATGAGCCGGAAATGCCCGAGAAGAACATGCTGAAGACGGTCACCACCTGGGCGAGACCACCGCGCAGATGCCCCACCAACGCTTGCGACAGATTGGCGATGCGGATCACCACATCGGCGGAGGTCATGAGTTCGCCGACGAGAAGGAAGAACGGCACGGCGAGAAGCGCCACCGCATCGACCCCGTTGAACATCTGCGTGATCATCGAGGTGAGCGTCACCTCGGTGAAGAGCGTGCCGATGAGCACGCCGCCCATCAGCGAGAAGGCGACCGGCACGCCCAAATAACCGAACACCAGGAAGAGCACGACCATGAGGGTCAGGATTGTCGGGCTGCTCATCGCTGGTGTCGTGTCAGATGATAGCTTCGGGCTCGGGCCGCTCGTCTGCGCCTTCGAAGCCGTTTCGCGAGCCGTTCCACATCTGCTCGAGGCTGAAGAGGGTAACCAAGACGCCCGACACTGGAATGATCGCGAAGAGATAGGCGATGGGCAGCATCGAGGGCATGCGGAAGCTTTCGAAACCCTTCAGAAAATTGAGATAGCCGTAATAAATCATGCACAGCCCGACGCCGAGCACGACCGCACGGGTCAGCATCTCCACGAGAAACCGCGTGCGCCCATGAAGCGATTCCGCGATGGCCGTCAGATAGAGATGGTCGTTGCGCCGTGTCGCCACGCCCGCGCCGATGAATACGCCATAGACGAAGAAGGCCGAGGTCGTCTCCTGCAGCGACAAGACCGGATGGCCCAGCGAGCGCGTCGCGATGTCGATCAGCGTCGAGGCGGAGAATCCGA
This sequence comes from Allostellaceae bacterium, assembly GCA_035945115.1. Classification (GTDB taxonomy): domain Bacteria; phylum Pseudomonadota; class Alphaproteobacteria; order ATCC43930; family CGMCC-115725; genus DAHUYF01. Next base: position 27,789 of record DASZAN010000113.1, on the reverse strand, counting down.
AGAGGGCGAGGCCGCACAGCATCATGAGGAACTTCTCGAGCGGATCGAGCGCGCGCCATTTGAGGTGGCGTTGCCGCTCGAGCACGAGCCGGTCCCAATAGCGCACGCTCACGCCGGCCTCGTCGCACAGGCATTGCCGGCGGCCTCGCTCGTCCTTCGAGACGCGCCCTGCGGGCGCTCCTCAGGACGAGGTTTTTTGGTTAGTGACATTAAGGACCTACCGCATGCTGAGGAGCGCTGCGTAGCAGCGCGTCTCGAAGCACGTAAAGCGCTCTTGCAACGTATCGAAGCGCGCACGTTGATCGGCAGCGTCGGTCCCTCGTCACTGAATGCTGCGGATGACTTGCAGAATCTCGACGGCGTGCGGCCCGAGCTGCTGGGCGATCTTGTCCTGGATCGGCTCGGCGATCTTGACGAAGCCGGACTTGTCCACGTCCTTCACGAACTTGACGCCGATCTTCTCGAGCTTAGCCAGCGATTCATGCTCGAGCGCGAGCGCCTTGGCCGGCTGGTTCTTGCCGACCGCATCGGCCGCCGCCTGGACCCACTTCCTCTGCTCGTCACTGAAGCTCGACCAGGCGCGATCGCTCACCCAGAGCACGCTGTTGTTGGCCTCGTGCTCGGTCAAGGACATGATCGGCGCCACCTCGTAGTGCTTGTTCGTCAGATAGACGTTGATGCCGTTCTCGGCCATGTCGACGACGCCGGTCTGGAGCGCCGTATAGACGTCGCCGAAGGGCATGTGCACGATCTGCGCGCCGTAGGCGGGGAACATCGTGTCCTCGGTCGGCGTCGCCTGGACGCGCACTTTGACCCCCTTGATGTCGTCGAGCTTGTGGATCTCGCGCTTGCCGTAGAGATCGCGCAGACCGAGCGTCGCCACGGTCAGCACATGGGCGCCCTTCACCGTCTCGTCGAACATCTTGCGCACGGCGGCGACGAGCTTCGGGTCGGCGAGCGCCTTCTTGAGGTGGTCTTCGGAACGAAAGATGAAGTGGATCGACATCACGCCGGATTCCGGCGAGACGGTCGCGGCATTGGCGGTCGAGGTGATAATGAAGTCGATATCGCCCCTGAGGATGAGTTGGAGCGCCTGCGGCTCTTGACCCAGCTGCGCGCCCGGGAACTGATCGATGATCATCGTTCCCTTGCTGAGGTCCTTGAGCGTATCGCCGAAGATGTCGGCGAGCACGCCATAGCCGGTCGAATGCGGCTGGTCATAGCCTAAGCGGAAATGGCGCGTTTCTTGCGCGGCCGCGGGCGCGACCGCGGCCAGCGCGAGCACGCCGGCGAGCATGCCGGACCACAGCGATGGTTTCATTCCTCCCCCCATACATTCGTTCTCATTGGCGGGGATCATCGCATCGCCCGCCGGCAACCGCAACCCGCCGATGGTGGGGAAAACGCCCCCAGCTCATCCCGCCGGCCGCTCGCTCCGCTATTTTTTCTTGAGCGCGATCGATGTCATGATGTTCGCTCGAGGAAGGGGAGGGAGATGATCGAGCGGGAATTGAAATTCGCTGTCGATCCGCGCGACGTGCCGGCATTGAAGCGCGCGATTGCCGCGGCGGCGCAAGGGCGGCCGGCGCGCTCGACGTTGGTCAGCACCTATTTCGATACACCCGACCGCGCGCTCAACAAGGGAAAGATGGCGCTCCGCGTCCGCAAGCGCGGCCGCCGCTTCGTGCAGACGGTGAAGGCCGAGCTGGCCGGCGATATCGCCACGCGCGGCGAATGGGAGGACGCGATCGCCCGGCCCGATCCCGATCTTGCGGCGCCGCAAAGCGGCACGCGTCTCCAACCAGTCGTCAACGGTGCCGCCCTCGAGCCGCTCTTCACGACGACGGTGAAGCGGACGATGGCGAGGCTCGCGCCGCTGCCGACCACCCTCATCGAGGCGGCGATCGACGAGGGCGAGATCCGCGCGAGCGACGGTGCGACGACCGAGCCCATCGCCGAGCTCGAGCTCGAGCTCAAGAGCGGCGAGGGTGCGGCGCTTTACGACATGGCCCTGCGCCTACTCGACGTGGCGCCGCTCCGCATCGAGACGCAAAGCAAAGCCGAGCGCGGCTATCGTCTCGTTGCCCGACGCAAGCTGCGACCGCCGGTTGTGCATGCGCGCCCCGTCCGCTTTCCCGCCGAGGGCACGGTCGAGACGGTGCTGCAGGAGGTTGGGCGGCGCTCTCTCTTCGACGTCGTCCGCAACGCGCCTGCGGCGCTGGCCGGCACCGCCGAGGCAATCCATCAGATGCGGGTGGCGCTTCGGCGGCTGCGCTCCGCGTTGGCGGCGGTAAAGCCGATGCTCTCAGCCGAGCATTACGCATGGGTGAACGACAGCCTCAAATCCCTCACCCAATCGCTCGGCGCGCCGCGTGACTGGGATGTTTTCGCCGACGACCTGCTGCATCCGGTGGCGACGGTCTTGAGCGAGGAAAAGGGCGCGCTTCGCCAACTCCAGAGCGTCGCGCAGCGCCATCGCCGCCGCGCTTATCAAGAGGTGCGACGGGCGATCGCGTCGCCGGAGACCACGGCGCTGATCTTGCGGCTGTCGCGCTGGTTCGAAGCACGCGCGTGGCGGGACCAGCCCGTCTCCGAGCGATCGGCGCAGCTCGTCCAGCCGGTCAAGGCGCTCGCCCCCATGCTGATTGCGCGGCGCTTCCGTCAGGTGAAAAAGCGCGGCAAGCGTTTCAAGTCGCTCGCGCCGACCGACCGGCACCGGCTGCGCATCGCCTGCAAGAAGCTCCGCTACACCGTCGACCTTCTCGCCTGTTTGTTCGACGAGAAGGAGGTCGACGCCTATTTGCGCACGCTCAAGACGCTGCAGGACGATCTCGGATACGCCAACGACGTGCGGACCGCGCATGCCATCCTCTCGCAGCTCGATGAGGCGGGGGAGGGAGCTGCGCTCGGCCGCGCCGGCGGCCTTATCTTGGGATGGCATGAACGCGGCATGGTCGACCGCGAGAAGAAACTGCGCAAGCGCGTCGCTCGCTTCCGCGGGAAGCGGCCGTTCTGGTGAGGCGCCGCCGGCCGGCTAAATGCCGACGAGCGCCGTCGTCTTGCGCAAGCGGCCGACGAGGAGCCGCATCACCTTGAGGCCGAAGCCCGGGGTTTGGTGGACGAGAAAGAGGAAGCGCTGCTCGTCGATGGCCGCCAAAGTCGTATTGGTCGATGCCGTCACCGTGGCGCTGCGCGGCGAGCCGTCGATGAGCGCCATCTCGCCGACGATGCCGCCGGGGCCGACCGTCTCGAGGATAATGTTGCCGTCGCCGATGCGCACCTCGCCCGAGAGCACGACGTGCATCGTCGACTGCGCCGCATCGCCTTTCTTGAAGAGGCACTCGCCGGCCTTGAGCGAAATCACCTCGCGCTCGCGGCTAAAGAGACCAAGGAAATTGGGCTCGCTTTCCATCACGCCGCTCTTTGCAAGTCGCCGCCCAGGCAGACGTAAGAGCGTAGCGGCGCTCAATGACAGTTTTGTTTCACTCTCATGCGGTGCCACGCCGCATGAGTGCCGCATTGGCACGAAGTGCTTTGTCGGCTGCTGCGCATTCGCAGGCATTGCGAAGAAATTGTGCAGCGCGATGCCACAATATTGCGCTGCACAAAGTTTACTCCCAACGCGCCTACGAAGGACGCAATTCAGCCTCTGACAAGCGGTAAAACCATCGATTTATCAGCGATATATCCTTGGCACAGGGCTTGCGAGGCCGGTCTCGTTCGAGGTCCCGCTCAGGGGCTCAACTCCGGCCGAAGAGGATCGATTGCTGATGGGCGCGCGGAATTCGACGAAGAACTCGACCTGGATTGCCGAGTGGAATCCCGAAGACGAGGTATTCTGGAAAACGAAGGGCAAGGTCATCGCGCAACGCAATCTCATCTGGTCGATCGTTGCCGAGCATCTTGGCTTCTCGATCTGGCTGATCTGGAGCATTGTCGCGACCAAGCTGCCGCAAGCAGGCTTTCACTACAGCACCGATCAACTGTTCCAGCTCGTCGCGTTGCCGGGATTGGTCGGCTCGCTGATGCGCTTTCCCTACACTTTCGCGGTGACCGTGTTCGGCGGCCGCAACTGGACGATCTTCAGTGCGTTGGTGTTGTTCATCCCGAGCATCGCGCTTGCCTATTTCGTGACGCAACCCGACACGCCGTTCTGGGTCATGGCGCTGGTGGCGTCGACCGCCGGTCTCGGCGGCGGCAACTTCGCCTCCAGTATGGCCAACATCTCATTCTTCTATCCCGACCGGATGAAGGGCTGGGCGCTCGGGCTCAACGCGGCCGGCGGCAATATCGGGGTCAGCAGCGTGCAGTTGCTGACCCCGGTCCTGTTGAGCGTCGGCGTGGTCAACTTTTACCTGGCGACACCCGGACCCGGCGGCATCTATCTGCAGGACGCCGGCTTGATGTGGATCGTACCGCTGACGATCGCGGTGATGGGCGCGTTCCTGTTCATGAATAATCTCACCAACGCGCGTTCGGCCTTCAAAGATCAGCTGGCTATCGTCGGCCGCAAGCACACCTGGATCATGTCCTACATCTATATCGGGACGTTCGGTTCCTTCATCGGCTACTCGGCGGCGTTCCCGCTCTTGATCAAGACCCAGTTCCCGACCGTGACCATCGCCATCGCCTTCCTCGGGCCGCTGGTCGGCTCGCTGGCGCGTCCCTTCGGCGGACTGCTTGCCGACAAGATCGGCGGCGCCATCGTGACGTTCTGGAATTTCATCGCCATGGGCGCGGCGACGATCGGTGTCATTTATTTCGTCAACGTGAAGGACTTTTCCGGCTTCCTCGCGATGTTCCTCATCCTGTTCGTCACCACTGGGATAGGCAACGGGTCGACCTACCGGATGATCCCTTCGATCTTTCGTGAGGAGAAACTGCGCGAAGCGAAAGGCAGGGGTGAAGCCGGCCGGTTGGCGGCGTTGAAGGGCGCGGGCATCGAGAGCGCGGCGGCGCTCGGCTTCATCGGCGCCATCGGCGCCTGCGGCGGCTATCTGATCCCGCGCGGCTTCGGCGCCTCGATCGCCGCCACCGGCGGTCCGCATCTAGCGCTGGCGATCTATCTGGCATTCTACGCGACCTGCTTGGCGCTGACTTGGTGGTACTATCTGCGCAAGGGCCGCGCCGCGTCGGCAGCAACGAGTCTGGCGCACGCGCGGGTCTGATCGCGACATGAAGAGCGACGGCCCGAAGCGTCCGCGGCTCGTTGTCGTCGGCAACGGAATGGCGGGAATGCGCGCTCTGGAGGAGTATCTGGCGCGCACGCCCGACCGCTTCGATATCACCGTTATCGGTGGCGAACCGTACCCGAATTATAATCGTATTCTGTTGTCATCGGTGCTCGCCGGCGACAAGACGCTCGACGAGATCGTCATCAACGGGCCGAGCTGGTACGCCGACCGTCGTATTTGCCTGATGTCTGGCACCCGCGCCGTGGCGATCGACCGGAACGCGCGGCGGGTTGCGCTCGACGATGGCACTGTCGTTCCTTACGACAAATTGCTGCTCGCCACCGGTTCGAAGCCGCTTGTGCCGGCGATACCCGGCCTCGGCCTGCCCAATGTGCGTGCCTTCCGCGACATCGCCGACGTCGAGGCCATGATCGAAGCGGCGAAAACCGGGCGCCGCGCCGTCGTGATCGGCGGCGGCCTGCTTGGCCTGGAGGCGGCATGGGGCCTGAAACGGCGTGGCATGGCAGTCGCGCTCGTGCATCTGATGCCGACCTTGATGGAGCGGCAGCTCGACGCTGCGGCCGCCGCGCTGCTGCAGCGCGAGCTTGACGCCCGCAGCATCGGCTTTTTCACCAACAGCCAGACTGAAGAAATTGTCGGCACCGAGCGAGCCGAGGCCGTGGTGCTTGCCGATGGCCGACGTATCGCCGCGGATTTCGTCGTGCTGGCGGTCGGCATCCGGCCCAATATCGACTTGGCGCGCGATGCCAGGCTCGACGTCAACCGCGGCATTCTGGTCGGCGACGACATGGCGACCAGCGATCCGGACATTTACGCCGTCGGCGAATGCATCGAACATAACGGCCAAGTGTTCGGCCTTGTGGCTCCCATCTGGGATCAGGCCAAGGTCTGCGGCGCCCGGCTCGCCGGCGATTCCACCGCGGTCTATCTGCCGCCGCCGGTTTTCACAAGTCTCAAGATCACTGGGGTCGACGTGTTCTCGGCCGGCGCACTTGCCGCCGCCGACGATATCGATGAAGAGCTGACGCTGCACGACGCAAAGCGCGGCCTCTACAAGAAGGTGATCCTGCGCGAGGATCGCGTGGTTGGTAGCGTGTTGTATGGCGCGGTCGCCGACGGGCCGTGGTACGTGCAGCTGATGCGCGATCAAACCGACGTCTCGGCGTTTCGCGATCAGATCGTGTTCGGTCGCGCCTTCGCTGAAGCGGCTGGCGCCGCGCTGCCGCAAATCGGCCTTGCGCCGCCGCTCGACGAGGACGCCGGTAGAGCGATTGCGGGGCAGCAGTGTCAGGCGGCGTAACCCGCACCACCTGTCCGTATTGTGGCGTCGGTTGTGGCCTTGTCGTCGCCGCCGACGGCGCGTTGTCGGGTGACGGCGAGCATCCGGCCAATAGTGGGCGGCTCTGCTCCAAAGGCGCGGCGCTTGCCGACACCCTGACGAGCGACGGCCGCTTGCTGTCGCCGCAGATCGGCTGCCGCAACGCCAGCTGGGAAGAAGCGCTCGACCGCATCGCCGCCATCTTCGCCCAAACCATCGCCGATCATGGGCCCGATGCGGTTGCGCTCTATGTCTCCGGCCAGTTCCTCACCGAGGACTATTACGTCGCAAACAAGCTGATGAAGGGTTTTGTCGGCGGTGCCACTATCGATACCAATTCGCGGCTGTGCATGGCGTCCTCGGTCGCGGGGCACATTCGCGCATTCGGCGAGGACATCGTACCCGGCTGCTACGACGACATCGAGGCGGCCGATCTCGTCGTGCTGGTCGGCAGCAACACGGCGTGGTGCCATCCGGTGCTGTATCAGCGTCTCGCCGCGGCGCGGGACACACGCGGCACCAAAGTCATTGTCATCGACCCCCGCCGCACGCCAACCTGCGACATTGCCGATCTTCATCTCGCCATCCGTCCCGGCTCCGATGTCGCGGTATTCGCCGGACTCTTCGTCCATCTTGCTGCGAGTGGCGCTTGCGATCCGGCATGGACCCAAGAGCTTGCAAGCGGCTTTGCCGCCGCGCTCGAAACCGCGCGACAAGCAGCGCCGTCGCTCGCCGCGGTAGCCAGCATCGCCGATATGCCGGCTGCCGATCTGGCACGGTTCTACGAGGTTTTCGCCGCGACCGAACGCACCGTCACATTCTATTCGCAAGGCGCCAACCAATCGTCGGCCGGCACCGACAAGGTCAACGCCATCATCAACTGCCACCTCGCTACGGGCCGCATCGGCCGACCGGGCAGGGGGCCGTTTTCGCTGACCGGCCAGCCCAATGCCATGGGCGGCCGCGAAGTCGGTGGCCTCGCCAATCAGCTCGCCGCCCATATGAGCTTCGCAGCGCCCGGCGATCTCGACCGCGTATGCCGCTTCTGGCGGGCGCCGCGCATGGCGGCGCGCGCCGGCCTCAAGGCGATCGATCTCTTCGATGCGGCGCTCGACGGCCGGATCAAAGTGTTGTGGATCCTCAACACCAATCCGGCGGTCAGCATGCCGCGCGCCGGACGGGTGCGCGCCGCGCTCGGCGCTTGCCCCTTCGTCGTGGTCAGCGACTGCTGGCCGACCGATACCACGGCATTCGCCGACATCGTGTTGCCGGCGGTGGCATGGGGCGAGAAGGATGGCACCGTCACTAACTCGGAGCGCTGCATCTCGCGGCAGCGCGGGTTTCGGCCGGCGCCGGGGGAGGCGCGGCCCGATTGGTGGATGCTGTGCCAAGTGGCGCGTCGCATGGGTTGGGGTCAACAATTTGCGTATCGAAAGCCAGTGGAGATCTTCCGCGAACATGCCGCGCTTTCGGCATTCGAGAATGCGCCGCCGCGGCGACGCATTTTTGATATCGGCGCGCTGGCCGAGATAAGCGATGGCGACTACGACCGCCTGTCGCCAGTGCAATGGCCGTTGCCGCGCGGCGTGGCGCGGTCCGAGGCCAAGCGACTATTCGGCGACGGCAGGGGTTTCGCTACGGCAGACGGCCGCGCCCGCTTCGTGCCGACACCGTACCGGCCGCCGGCGGTACCGGCCGACGAGCAGTGGCCGCTCATTCTCAATACCGGCCGCGTCCGCGATCAATGGCATACGATGACGCGCACCGGCCGGCTGCCGCGGCTGATGGCGCATCAAAGCGAGCCGGTGCTCGACATGCATCCGGCGGACGCGGAGCGGCTTCATCTCGACGACGGCGGTCTCGCGCGAATCGAAAGCCCGCACGGCGCCGCAATATGGCCGATCCGATTTTCGGATGAACTGCGCAGCGGCGAAATCTTTGCGCCGATGCATTGGTCCGACCGCTTCACCTCGGCCGGGCCGATTGATGCCATCGTCGGCGCTGCGGCCGATCGGGTGTCTGGCCAGCCCGAGCTGAAGGCGACGCCCGTGCGGCTGACAAAGGTCGAGCCGCGTTGGCACGGCGTCCTGTTGCGCGGCTCGGAGCAGGTGCCGAGCGGTCCCTATTACTGGGCGCGCGTGCCGCTCGAACGCGGCCATGCCTTCACGATCACCGGCTGGGAGCCGCTGCCGAACGAACCCGGTTCGGAGCGCTGGATCGCAACGCTGCTCGACGCGCCGCCGACGGCGGAGCTCGTGATCTATGCCGATCCGGCCCGCGCCACGTTTCGCTATGCCAGCGTGGTCGGCCGGCGCCTCGATGCCTGTTTGTTCATTGCCCGCAAGCAATCGGCGCTGCCGTCGCGGCAGGCGTTGGCGGCGCTCCTTGGCATGCGGATCGAACCGGACATGCGTATCAATGTCCTCGCCGGCGGCGGCGGGGTAGCCAATGCCGCCGGCCGCACCATCTGCGCCTGTTTCGGCATCGGCCTGAATACGTTGTACGATACGATCACGAGTCACCGTTTGACCGAGGTCGCGGAGATCGGCGCCATCCTGCGCGCCGGCACCAATTGCGGTTCCTGCATCCCCGAACTCAGGGCGATTCTGAGCGCGCAGGGGCACGAGGCCACGCCCGCCTGAAATGGCGCAGGCTCCTTGTCAATCGTTGCTGCTGTCGCGCGGCATTCCCATTCAATCGGCGTCATGCGCTCTGGCATGGGCCGGCGGCCAATGGGACAACGGCCGAGTCGCATTGCAAAATCGTGAGCCGCGTATATCGGCTGGGGGCAGGCTCTGACGAACCGCTCAGCTCTGCCGATGCTTGGAATCGAACGAAACGGCCGCGGTAAGCACTCTTATGGGTCCTGACCCTAAAGCTTCTCGGCGCTGAACTCCTCCGAAAATACATGGGCGTAGAGGTTGGCGATCCATTGCTTGCCGCTTTGCGTCACCCGGAGATAACGCAGCGCATCGCCGATATAGGGCGAGACCGCAGTGCGGAAAAAGCGCGGATACCCCTTGCGCAGCTCGGCCGGACTCTTGCACCCGAGCTTCTCGGCCATGCCGGTCTCGCTGAACTCGGCGAAGAGCGCCGGCATCTTGCGCAAGTAATCGATATCGGCGAGCTGGCCGATGAGGTCGGCGGCCCGAACCAGCCCGGGGTAATCGTCGGTGGCGGCGTGATCCCCCCGCTCGGGTACGGGAAAGCGCGTGTGCTCGATATTGGCCTCGATCGTCGCCGTGTCGATATGGGCGAGGCTGATGGCGCCGAAGCGCTCGCGCACGAAAAGCTTCGAGCGGTTGACGTGGTAGGGTGTGAGGGAAGCGTCGGTCTTTCCGGCCGGAATCTGCACGCGCTCGTCGTCGTTGCCGGTGACGTAGTCGCCCTCGCGGTCGCCCAGGCAGACGCCGCGCACATAGCCGATATCGTGGCAGAGGAGCGAGGCGGTGAAGTGCAGCCAGTCGCGCGGCCTGACGCCGCCTTCGGCGATGTGCTTGCCGCGGAGAATGTCCTGCCCCGCGAGCGTCACCATGATGGTGTGCTCGACATCGTGATAGGGCGCGTCGCTATTGGCGATGTTTTCCAGCGCCAGCCGACCGATGAAGCCGACGATCTCGGGATAAGCGGGCTCGAGGCTGCCGTAGAGCCGGCGATAGGAGGTCTCGATCTCGCGCACGAAGGCGTCGATGACGATCTCGGTGGGGTTGAACATGGCGGTCTCCCCGAAGAAATGGCGCAGGACGCCCGTCGCGGAGGCGGATCAGAACCTACTCCTACCATATAGGGATTAACCGCCTCGCGCGATTATTCCCCGTTTTCCTCGCTGGCGCGGTTCCCGCGGTCCGCCCATGATAGCTTTGGCTAGCGTTCTCGGCGCGGCCTAAAGCCCGGCTGCGCGCCATCATGTCAGGGAGGGATTGCCATGGCCGAGCGGCCGTTCACGCGCGCGGATCTCGATTTGCTCAAGACCTGGGATGTGCCCACCATCTGCAACGCGCTCGAGCTCGTCATGCCCGAGCGCCGCGCCATCGGCTTCACTGTCGAGCCGATGGTGGCGGTGGATGCGAGCCTGCCGCCGATCGTCGGGCTTGCCCGCACCGGTACGATCCGCGCCAAGGAGCCGCCGCGCGGCGCGGTGGCGAACCGGTCCGACTGGTACGACTACGTCGCCGGTGCCGACTTGCCGACCATCGTCGTGCTGCAGGACATCGACGACCGGCCGGGATACGGCGCCTTCTGGGGCGAGGTGCAGTCGACCGTGCACAAGGCACTGGGCGCGCGCGGCTGCGTCACCAACGGCTCGTTCCGCGACTTGACCCAATGGGCCAAGGGCTTCCAGATGATCGGCGGCCGCGTCGGCCCGAGCCACGCGCATGTCCATCTCGTCGATTTCGCCAAGCCCGTGAACGTCTTCGGCATGCAGGTGGCGCATGACGACGTGGTCCATGCCGATTATCACGGCGCCGTCGTCATTCCCGCCGAGGCGGTCAAGAAACTCCCCGCCGCCATCGACGTGGTGGCGCGCCGAGAAAAGGTCATCCTCGACATCTGCAAAACCCCCGATTTCTCGCCAGCCAAGCTGCGCGACGCGATTAGGCGGGCCGGGGAGATTCATTGAGAAGCCGCTGGCCGCGATCGCTAAAATTTGCCGAAAATTTTACGCGTATTTGCGGCAATGCCGGCTGGGCGGTGGTGGATTTTTCATCTAAATTTTTCCGGTATTCGATGGGTCGGCGGGATCGCCGAACTGGGAGGTCGGCATGACAGATGCTGAAGTGTCTTCCGCGTCCGCCCCAGCCTCGCAGCCGCAGGGCGGCGACCGGCGGGTGCAGCAGCGGCGTTCGGTCCTGTGGAAGGCGCGCCTCATGATCGCCGGCGAGCGCGATGTCCGCTGTTACGTCTTCGATCTTGCGGGTGGCGGCGCAAAGCTGCGCGTCGAAAGGCCAGTGGTGCTCGGCACATTCGCCAAACTCAGCTCCCCGCGCGTCGTGCGCGAGGGCCATGTCGTCTGGAGCGCGGGCGACTGCATCGGTCTCCGCTTCACCGAAGCCGGTCGCGGCGCGCACGGGGCGCTCGCTTCCGCACCGTCCTGATCCGGGAACGCATGGACGACGATCGACGAGAACAGCTGTGCGCGGCCGTCGCCGCGCGCCACGAAATCCGCTTCTCCTATGGTCACGATCGCAAGACCATCGCGCCCTATCTCGTCTACGAAACCGAGGACGGCGAGCTCTTCGTTGCCGGTCCGACGCAGCCCTTCGGCAAATGGCACGAGTACATCGTCGCCGCCATCACCAAGCTCGAACGCACCGGCGAGCGGTTCGAGCCCGATCCCCACGTCGCTCCGCAGCGCCAATATCACAAGGTCATCTGCTCAACCTAGGTTCCAGCCCCGGCTAGGCCCGTGACTTGCCCTTGCGCACGCGACCTTTGCGCGCCGGGCGTAGTTTCGTCTTCGGCGGCGCCGCTCGCGCCTCGGACAGCGGCTGCCCGGCGCGCCGAGTTTCCGTCGCTTTCCCATATCCTCCGCGTGTTCCCATCGCTTCTCTCTCCCAACCCTTTTCGCGGCGGCATCTTGAACGCCGCCGCATGGAGTACCACTTTTCGGTCAGTACGCATTACGCGTTCGTCCCGGGCGGCAAATGAGCGAGCAGAACCTGATTTTGCCAAACGAAGCCGATTTGCTGCGTTGCAGCATAGCGATGCCCGAGTGACGGGCATGCGAAAATTATATAAGCTTGCTTAACGAAAGCCGGCTTACAATCGCGCCATGCCCTACGATCCCGAGCGAAGCTTCGGCTTCCTGTTGCACGATGTCGCGCGCCTTCTGCGCAAGAAGTTCGACCAGCGCGCCCGTGCCATGGGGCTCAGCCGGTCGCAATGGCAGGTGCTGGTCCATCTCTCGCGCCATGAAGGGATCAATCAGAGCGGGCTCGCCGAGATCCTCGAGATCGAGAACATCACCTTGGGCCGGCTCGTCGACCGGCTCGAGGAGGCGGGCTGGGTCGAACGCCGGCCCGATCCGAAGGACCGCCGCGTCCGCCTCCTTTACATGACCGAAAAGGTGGCGCCGGTGATGGAGCGCATGCGCGAGCTCGCCGAGCTCACCCGCAACGAAGCGCTCGAGGGGCTGGCACCCGGCGCGCGCGAGGCGCTGGTCGATACCTTGACCCACATCCGCGCCAATCTCAGCGAACGGAGCATCGCGCGCGAGGCGAAGCCGGAAGCCAAGAACAGCGAGGCCGCCGACTATGCCTAGGGACAACGGGCACGTCCTGCGCGCCAGCACCCGGCTCTTGCCGAAGCGGCGACACGCGCGTCCGGTGCTGCTCCTGTTCGGGCCGCTGCTGCTCGTCGCGATCGGCGCTTATTTCTATCTGACGGGCGGCCGTTACGTCTCGACCGACGACGCCTATATCCGCAACGACAAGGTGCAGATCAGCAGCGACGTAGCGGGCCGCGTCGTGCGCTCGCTCGTCGTGGAGAACCAAGTCGTCCGGGCCGGCGAGCTTCTCTACGCGCTCGACGACGAGCCCTACCGCATCGCCCTCCTGCGCGCCGAAGGCGTGCTGGCGGCGGCGCGAAACGAGGTCGAGGCGTTGCGCGCCGGCTACAAGCAGAAGCTCGCCAACCTCAAAGCGGCGCAAGCGTCGGCCGAGTACCTGCACCGCGAGGCGGAGCGCCAGCGGCGGCTTGCGAGCCAGAGCGTGACCTCGGAATCGAAGGTCGACGAAGCCGCGCGGAGCGCCGAGGTGGCGCGCCAGCAAGTGGCCTCGATGCAGCAGGATGCCGCCCAAGTGCTCGCCGCGCTCGGCGGCAACGCCGATCTGCCGACCGATCAGCATCCGCGCGTGCTGCAGGCGCTGGCGGCGCGCGACCAGGCAGCGCTCGATCTCCGCCACACGCAAATCTTCGCGCCCAACGACGGCATCGTCGCCAATGTCGATCCGCGCCCCGGCCAATATGTCCAGGTGGGGCAAGCGATGTGCAGCCTCGTCGAAAGCGGCCGGCTCTATGTCGAGGCCAACCTCAAGGAGACCGACCTTACCTATGTGAAGCCGGGCGATCAGGCGACGCTCACCGTCGACAGCTTCCCCGGCCACGTCTGGCATGCGCACGTCGCCAGCATCGGCGCCGGCACGGGCTCGGAGTTCTCGATCCTGCCGCCGCAGAACGCGACGGGCAATTGGGTCAAGGTCGTGCAGCGCGTGCCACTGCGCCTCCGCATCGCATCCGATGAAGACGTGAGTGCGCTTCGCGCCGGGATGAGCGTCGATGTCGAGATTGACACCGGCCACCAGACCACCCTCGGCGCGGTGCTGGCGCGCGCCCATCCGTGAAGGAACCGATCCCATCGCCTCTCCCCTTGGGGAGAGGTCGGCGCGCAGCGCCGGGTGAGGGGGCGACGCGGCACGATCTTGGTGGCTTCCCCCTCACCCCAACCCTCTCCCCGAGGGGAGAGGGAGCTCGGCAGCCGCGTTATCTCCGATGAGCGAAACCGCGCTCCCCGCCGGCGCGCGCTCCAATCCATTGATGGGAAACCGCGCCCTTGTCGCGGTTTCGACCATGTTCGCCACCATCATGCAGGTGATCGACACGACGATCGCCAATGTCGCGCTGCCGCACATGCAGGGCGGGCTGGCCGCGACGCAGGATCAGATCACTTGGGTGCTCACTTCCTATGTCATCGCCGCCGCCATCACCATGCCCCTCACCGGCTGGATGTCGGGCCGTTTCGGGCGGAAGCGCATCTTCATCATCTCGGTGGTGGGTTTTACCATCGCCTCGGGCTTTTGCGGCGCGGCGCAGTCGCTGCCGCAAATGGTGCTGTTCCGTCTGCTCCAGGGCGTCTTCGGCGCCGCCCTGGTGCCCCTCTCGCAAGCCATTCTTCTCGACATCTTCCCGCGCGAGCAGCGGGGACCGGCGATGGCGCTCTGGGGCGTCGGCATCATGGTCGGGCCGATCGTGGGACCGACGCTCGGCGGCTACTTGACCGACGAATTCAACTGGCGTTGGGTCTTCTACATCAATCTGCCGGTCGGCGCGCTCGCTTGGCTCGGCATCGCACTCACCATTCCCGAGACTGAGCGCGATCGCGAGCGGCCCTTCGATTTCTTCGGCTTTGCCATGCTGAGCCTCGGCATGGGCGGCTTGCAGATGATGCTCGACCGCGGCGCCCTCAAGGACTGGTTCCAGTCGACCGAGATCATCGTCGAGGCGGCGCTGGCGGCGCTCGGATTCTATGTCTTCGCCGTTCACTCGGCGACCGCGCGTCATCCCTTCCTTCACCCGCACATCTTCAAGGACCGCAATCTCGTCTCCAGCCTGGTCGTGGGCTTTGTCGTCGGCATCGTGCTCTTGGCGTCGGCAGCGCTGCTGCCGCCGCTGCTCGAGGGTTTGATGGACTATCCCGTCACCACCGCTGGCTATGTCATGGGGGCGCGCGGCGTCGGCACGATGATCGCCATGGTCATCGCCGGCCGCATCATCCAGCGCACCGATCCCCGGCTACTGATTTTCATCGGCTTTCTCATCACCGCCTACTCGCTCTGGGACATGGCGCAGCGATTTACGCTCACCATGGACAGTTGGCCCGTGATCTGGACGGGCTTCGTCCAGGGGCTCGGCCTCGGCCTCGTCTTTCCGCCGCTCTCGGTGATCGCGTTTGCAACGCTGCCGCCGCCGCTTCGCACCGAGGCGGCGGGCGTGTTCAATCTCGCGCGCAACGCCGGCTCCAGCGTCGGCGTCTCCGTGGTGATGGCGCTGTTCGTCACCAATACGCAGATTGTGCATGCCTCGATGGTCGCGCACATCACGCCCTTCCGCGCGATGCTGCACGATCCACACTTCCCCCATCTCTGGAACATGCACAGCAAAGCGGGGCTCATGGCGCTCAACGGCGAGATCACGCGGCAAGCGGCGATGGTGGCGTATATCGACGATTTCTGGCTCATGATGATCGTGACGCTCGCCGCCGTGCCGCTCCTCGCTCTCATGCGCAATCCGCGGCGCCTTTCGGTCGAGCCGCCGGCAATCGAGGCTTGAGCATGGCGCTCGATGCCGAGAGCCTCGGCCAGTTCCTCGACACCATCCGCCGCTTCGTGCGCGAGCGTCTCGTGCCGGCGGAGGAGAGTGTGGCCGAGAGCGATGAGATGCCGCCGGCGATCGTTGAAGAGATGCGCCGCCTTGGCCTCTTCGGCATGACCATTCCCGAGGCTTATGGCGGTCTCGGCCTCGGCATGAGCGAGGAGGTGCAGGTGCTCTTCGAGCTCTGCCAGACCTCGCCCGCCTTCCGTTCGGTGCACGGCACCAACAACGGCATCGGCAGCCAAGGCATCGTCATGGACGGCAGTGAGGAGCAGCGGCGCAAATATCTGCCGCGGCTTGCCTCGGGCGAGATCATCGCCTCCTTCGCCTTGACCGAGCCCAACGCCGGCTCGGATGCGGCGAGCCTCCGCACCAGCGCGCGGCGCGCCGGCGATGGCTGGGTGCTGAACGGCACCAAGCGCTTCATCACCAATGCGCCCGAAGCCTCGCTTTTCACGGTGATGGCGCGCACCAATCCCGAGGACAAGGGCGCCGGCGGCATCTCCGCCTTTCTTGTGGAGGCGCCCAATCCCGGCCTCAAGCTCGGCAAGCGTGATCGCAAGATGGGCCAGCGCGGAGCCCACACTTCGGACGTCATCTTCGAGGACTGCCATGTGCCGGCGGACGCACTCTTGGGCGGGAAAGAGGGAAAGGGCTTCAAGACGGCGATGAAGGTGCTCGATCGTGGCCGTCTCCACATCGCCGCCGTCTGCGTCGGTGTTGCCGAGCGCCTCATCCGCGACAGTGTGCGCTATGCCAAGGAGCGCGTGCAGTTCGGCGAGCCCATCGGCAATTTCCAACTGGTGCAGGCGATGCTCGCCGACAGCCGCACCGAAGCTTATGCGGCACGTGCGATGGTGCTCGACGCCGCGCGGCGCAAGGATGCGGGAGAGACCGTCGCCACGGAAGCTTCCTGCTGCAAATACTTCGCGAGCGAGATGGTCGGCCGCGTCGCCGATCGCGCGGTGCAAATCCATGGCGGCGCCGGCTATGTCGCCGATTTTGCCATCGAGCGCTTCTATCGCGATGTCCGCCTGTTCCGCCTTTACGAAGGCACGAGCCAGATCCAGCAGATCGTCATCGCCCGCAATCTTCTGCGCGGCGCCGATTGAGCGCGATGGAGCGCTTGGTCGAAAGAATCCTGCTGGCGAGCCGCTGGCTCTTGGCGCCGCTCTATCTCGGCCTTGCCGTCGTGCTGCTGACGGTGGTGGTCGAGTTCTTCCTCGAGCTCGCGCATCTCGCGCGCGCGGCAATCGGTGGGGACGCGCATGTCACGTTCTCGGCGCTGGCGCTGCTCGATCTCGTGCTCGTAGCAAGCCTCATCGTCATGGTGATGTTGAGCGGCTTCGAGAATTTCGTCGCCAAGATCACGCTCGGCGAAGCGCAGGAACGCCTCTCTTGGCTCACCAAGCTCGATACCGGCTCGCTCAAGGTCAAGATCATGGGCTCGATCGTCATCATCTCTGCGATCGACCTCTTGGAGCAATTCTTTGCGGTGGAGCAGGTGCCGAGCGAGAAGCTGATGTGGCTCCTCGCCATCCACCTGACGTTCGTGCTGACGGCCGTCCTCCTCGCGCTGGTTGATCGCCTGAGCGCGCATTGATCCCTGAGGCGGCGGGGGGCCGCGTCTCACGCGAGTCACGGTGGCATTCGCGGCGGAATAAGAGCGCAGTACTCGCTCTTAAGGCGCGAAGCAACCTTATCAAGCAACCAACGGTTTCATTACAGCAACCAGCGGTTTATCACCAAACGTGCAACGAGAGATTTCGAGCCTTTTTCCGCGCCGCTTGCGCGCAACACGCGTTGCGATCGGATACGGACATGATAATGTCACGCCACAAAAAGGGGGAGGCGCATACCCAACATGAGGGATGCGCTATGGATTGCATATTGGAACGCCGCGGGGCTCGCGCGCGCGCCGGTCTTTCGGACCGAGCGGGCGCGACGCGGCACGTCCGTCAATGACCAATCTCTTTCGCCACCGAGGCGGCGCTGTCGTCGTCGCCGTGGTGCTGTCGATCGCCGGCTGGGCGGTCGTCATCGGCCTCGCGCATCTGCTGTGGAAACTCTTCTGAGCGAGCCGCGCAGGCGGGCTCGACGGCAGACCTAGTGCCCTACTTGCGCGCGCTCGCACGCGGTGGAACCGGCAGGACCACCACAGGCGCCACTTCGATCGTGAGCGGCGGGAGTGGCGTGATCTTTGGCGCAGGCGCGCCATTGAGGGGCGCGATGGGCGCCGGGATGAATTCGGGTGGTGGCACCAACACGGGCGTCGGCTGACCGAGCGTCACCACCGCGCCGCCGGCCAGCGCAGGCGGCGCCCCGCTTATGAGAAGCGCGACGAGTGTCGCCCTGGTGGCCCCGTGCCGGCCCATGCCTCCGGACTCCTGCCGCATATCACTGAGAATAAAGATGGGGCGGGCGCAGCCGCCGTGCAATCGCGCACGACTGGCACCGCCGAGCCGCCGCCGCGTCATCCGACCTGGTGGGGCTCCGAGAGGGTTTTCGCGATGCGGCTCGCGAGTTCGCCCAAGAGCTCGCTCATCGCCGCTGCATCGTCGTTGGCTCCTGATGCCCGTGCGGCGGTTTAGCGCGATGTCGCGGCGAAGGATGAGCTTCCCGTGCTCACCATCGAGCAGGGACCAGTTTCCCTCGATCTGCCATTGGCTCGCCCATCCCGTGTCCGGACTCGGCGTCGCCATTCCAGTCTTCGTTCCCCCACTCGCCACTGCGGCGGTGGCGCTGCTCCTCTCGATTGGCGGGCGCGACGCACCGATCGCAGCCCCGCTCGCCTACATCAGCGGCAGCCTTGGCACGCTCATCGGCTCGCTCAATCTCGGCAACGTGCAGGGGCTTGGCGCACCGGTCGCCTCGATCGGCGGCGCCGGCACCTTCGACGGCATCTTTCTCACGGGCATCTTGGCCGTGCTCCGCGTCTCGATCGATCAGCTGGTGGGGCCGCTCGTCCTCGGCCGGATGGCGCGGCTCCACCCGGTGGTGATCATCTTCGCCTTTCTCTCAGGCGCCGTGCTCTTCGGCGTGATCGGTCTCTTGCTCGCCGTCCCTGTCGCTGCTTCGATCAAGATCGTTCTCACCACCTATTGCGCCGAGCCGGCGGATGAGAGCCGCGCGCGGCGTGCCCCGCCCTAGGGACAGATGCCTTCGACGGTGTCGATGCCGACGGTGCCGAAGAACGGCATGGCCCAGGTCCGCACGACGACAACGGGAAACGCGTCCGGGCGCCGATTGCCGAGCCGCCAGGGTGCACCTTCGGTGTGGTCGAGCGTCACGGCGCATTGATAGAACTCGCCGGTGATGCCGTTGTGGAGGAACTTGAGATGGAGCGTCGTGCTCGGTTGTCCCGCAACGATGTCGCCCTGGAGAATGACCGCGTCATGGCCGGGTGTGCCGTCGAGCACGACACCTTGCGTGCGGGCGATCTCGTCCGGCGTGAAGCTGCGCACGCGCGCGCCGCCCGCCTCGGCCGCAGAATGCGTCTCGAAGCGAATGGCGACGATCTCCGCGTGCGCATCGACACTGACGCCGAGGCAGTGATAGGTCGTGTCGCGCGTGTTGACGACCTTGGCGAGCGGCTGCAGCTCGGGCGATGCCGTCCCGCAAGCGGCGCCAACCGGGTCGCGCGCGCCGGCCGGCGCCGCGCCGAGCATGGTGGCGACAATGAACAGCAGGACCGCGGTCCGCCGAGCGGAGCACATCGCCCCTCAGGCCTTTCTGGTGACGCGAGGAAGAACGATCCTCGCCAAGGAAGCTTAAAGTCCGCCTAATCTGCCCCGTCGATCACATTGGCAGGCGCAAGTACGCCGCAAGCGCGGCAAAGGGTAGCGGAAGCGCTGAAACCGCGCGTTGCCTCGCCGCAACTTTCACCGATCGCCTTAACGACAAACCCCGCCACGCTCGCCCTTTCTCGGCAGCGAGTGACAAGGAGTTGGAACCAAAGAGCGGGTCTATGGTTTTGTAGTTGCCGTCGAATTTCATCCGCTGCGACACGTTCCAGTTGTCGGGTGCCCGTCGCATCACCACACGGCCGGGCGAAGCATTCCGACGCTCCGCCGCATCCCAGATGCGGCGTGGAGGCGCGAGATGAGCCCCGTCGATCACTTCGTCGATCACTTCGTCGATCGCATCCGATTGCGCGCGCCGGCGACCCGCGCTCGCGAGGACAAGGCGGAGCTCGACTGGCTCGCGCGCTTCTTCCGCGGCGTCGACGCGCTTCTCCGGCGGGCCATGCGGATCGAGCAATTCTGTAGCGACCCGCGCTGCGTCATCCGCGTCCGTCCTATCAGCGCGGCGCATACGGTGCATCTGTCCGATGGCACGATCGTTCGCGCCGGCGACCCCGTGGGCGAGCTTCATCTCTGGAACGAGCAATTGCCGCGGATTCCCGTCACCGGACCGGGGATTGCCTGGGCGGTCGCCATGCAGCGCGCCTATTCACACTCCCTGAGCCAGCTCGCCCGTCATGTGGCGGAGCACGGCGCGTTCGCCGAGGTGGATGCGTTCTGCGCGGCGATTGCTTTTGCCGGCCCCTGGAGCCGGGCCGGGAAGGTGGCTCGCGCGGCCGCACGCAAGGGTTTCGAGCTCGTCGATCCCAAGCCATCGATGTTGGCCGATCTCGCCGCGCTCGCTGATGGCATCTTCATCCTCTGCCTCATTCACGCCTTCAATCCTGCCGGGCTGCGCAAGCTCAGGGTGACGCGGCGGCGCTATGAAATCTGGATCTCGAAGCGCCGCCTCATCGCGTGCCATTTGAACCGCACGCCTAGCGACACGCGCGCGCCTCGGTGATGCCGCTTTTCATCTGGTCGTCGATTTTCAGTACGCTCGTCGCCGTCGCACTCATTCGGGCCGTGCGGCAATTCCGCTGCTACGAGAGCCTGCCGGATGACCGCGCCATGTCCCGCGACGAGATGCCGTCCGTCAACGCCATCGTCCCCATGCGCAATGAGGAGGGCAACATCGGCGCGTGTCTCGATGGGCTCCGCGCGCAAGATTACCCCCACGATCGTCTCGACATGATCGTCGTCGACGACAATTCGAGCGATGGGTCGAGCGCCATCGTGCGCCGGCACGCCGCAGCCGAAGGCCGCGTGCGTCTCATGAGCGCCGGACCTCTGCCGGCGGCTTGCGCGGGGAAGCCGCATGCGTGCTGGCAGGGCGCGCTCGACGCTCGCAGCGAATGGCTTTGCTTTCTCGATGCCGACACAATCGCCGCCCCGCCGCTTCTACGGGCGGCGATCGCCTTCGCGCGCGCGCGGCAACTCGACATGCTCTCGCTCGCTCCCTTCCAGGAGCTGCGTTTCTTTTTCGATCGTCTTCTTCTGCCGTTTGGCTTTCTAGCGATCGCCGCGACGCAGGATCTCGCACGGGTGAATTCGGCGACATCGAGCGCGGCGACCGCCAACGGCCAATGTCTCCTGATTCGCGCCCGCAGCTATTTCGCCGTTGGCGGCCATCACGCCGTGCGAGACGAGATTTGCGAGGATGCCGCTCTGGCGTGCCGCATGAAGGCTGCGGGATATCGCTTCGCGCTGCTCGGCGCCGAGCGCTTCATTCGCGCGCGCATGTACGGAAGTCTGGGCGAGCTCTGGGAGGGCTTGTCGAAGAACATCACCGAGGTCTATGGCGGGCCCGCGGCAACGCTCGCCGTTTCCGCCGCGGCGCTCTTCCTCGGTTGGTCGGCGCTGCCGCTGTTGGCGGCGACGCTCGCCGCGGCGATCGCCGACCCGACCGCCGCAAGCGTCACCGCCGCCGCGGCGGCGCTTGCCGCCGACGGTGCCTTCTTCGGTACAGCCATCGCTCTCGCCCTTCGCCTGAAAATTCCGTGGTGGCACGGGCTCCTCTCCCCGCTCGCCGCCACGATCGGAGCGGCGATCGCCGTGAACGGCGTGATCGCCCGCGCCCGCGGCCGCGTCCTCTGGAAGGGCCGCGTCTACGCCGCCGCGGGGACCGCGACCATCCGCTCGAACCGATGATGCGCGCCGACGGCCGATGCGCCGGCAGTAGACGCCGCACCACCACCGGAGCTAAAAGCGACCATCGCGTGCCGGGTTAGCTCAGCGGTAGAGCAGCGGTTTTGTAAACCGTTGGTCGGGGGTTCAAGTCCCTCACCCGGCACCAGCAAAATCAATTAGTTAATACCAATTTTTTAGATGTTATCTAAACTACTTCAGTTCTGGGCTAACGGCTGGGCTAACAGGAAGGGACCTCGCTGGCGGGAGCGGGTTCGACGACGGAGCATGCGGTTCTGGCGGAAGTTGCCGCTCTCGGCGTGGCTGGTCTTGATGGCGCTGATCGGGCTGGCGTTAATCGTCGGCCCCGCCCTTCCCGACCTCGTCCGAGGCAAGGTCACGGTTGCAAGCGTCGCGCTTGAGCGCGCCCCGGAGGTCGGAATAGCGCTCCTCATCGCCGCACTGCTGGCCTTCACCGTCGATCGGTCGCTCAAGTCGAATCTGATGCAAGATGTCCATAGGGCGGCCGTCGGCCACATACTCCCGGAGGAGTTCAGGCAAGAAATCTGGCGCACGATCGGCTTCAAATTCATCTGCGAGCGGCACTACATGCGAGTGATCATCGAGCCCATCGACGATGAGGCGGTCCGGGTTACGTGCGAACTGGAGCGAAGGCTAAGGAACATCACCGCCTTTCCGGAAGAGACCAGGGGCTTCTGCTCGGTGGACGAGTGGGGATTCGCGCAGGAGCGGTCCAGGATCATCGACTGCAGGGCTCAGGTCGAGGGCAAGGAAGCGATCGTCGCGCCTGAGCCCGAGAGAGCCGCCTCGAAGGTGACAGCGCGCACCGAGGACGTGCTGGTGTATCCGGACCAGTACGTTCACCTACGGTCAAAATGGATTGAGATCAAGCGGCGCAATGATGAGCTATCCCTCGTCCTTCTATCGCCGACGAAGAACCCGGAGATGGACGTCTCCTTGCCGGCTGGGTTGCAGTGCTCCGCGAGCTTCGGCCTCCCCGGTGAGCGGATCGAGAAATCAGAATACTCGCATCGCTACCTGATGACCGGCACATATTTTCCGGGCCAGCGCATGAGCGTGAGGTGGTGGCCGCAGGTGACTGAGGTCGAAGGCGGCTCCGCCTAAGAGCTAGGCGCTGGAAACCAACTGTCCTTGACTCTTCCGACCGCGCTGCGCTGAGTCCGGCGCATGGAGACGATCGTCCTCGACACGCTCGGAAAGTTAAGCCGCCACGGGCACGGGCTCTTCGGCTGGTGCTCGGCCTGCGGCTCCCCCTCGCGATACTGGGCGGATGTGAAGGAGCGGCGCGCGCCGAGGCGAGCCATATTCGACGTAGACCTCGGCGCGCTCGTCCGCGAGCGCGGCGGGGACTGCCCCGTCGTCGGCATGGCGCCGATCTGCTGCCCGCGCTGCGGCTCGCGCGACACCGAGACGCGGATCACGACGCCATAAATCGATCAATCGCGATAACCGACACCCTGAACGGATGGTCCAATAGCCCAGGAGCGATTTCGATGTCTCTCGCTGATTCGATGGCCGGCGCTTCGTTCATCCTGATCACCGGAATGATGGCGGCTTTAGTCCAAAAAGGCGCATTTTCGAAAGAAGAGCTGGCAGAGTTGGTCGATGAAGGCATTTTAAAGCTGGAAGAAAGCGGTTTGGCCGACGACCTCCAACGATCGGTGCATTCGCTTCTCGAGGTGCTGCTCAAGAACTTCCGGCCAGCGTAGTAGGCTACACTTTCGCGGACTGGTCGCGCCGGAATAGGCGCGGGGAAAGAGCTATGAATGATCTGTTAGATAATCCACCCGACGACGAACTCGCGCGCGAAGTCTTCGCGCATGTCGGTCTTTGCGTTTACCTGGCGCAGTGCGTGGAGACCGCGCTGATATCGGCCCTCGCAGCGCTTGCAACGGTCAAGCACGCTCAGCCGATCCGAAAGACGTTCGACCAGCTGCACGCGCATTACGAGACGCTCACGTTCGGCAATCTGTTGAAGGAGTTCGCCCGGCACGGGGTCGCATCCGAAAAGCTCATAAGGAACTTTGCGCGATGTGAAGGACGAGCGCGACTACCTTGCCCACCGCTTCTTCCGCGATCGAGCCTCAGACTTCGGTGTGGTGGGCGGCTGTATGGAGATGATTGAAGAGTTGTCGCGGCGCCGCGATCGCTTGCTCGCATTGGACGATGACCTGGATCAAGTTTTCGTGGAGACCTACGCGAGAACCGGCGCTGATCCAAAGTTACGCGATCAGCGCGTTTCCGAGCACCTAAGCGGAATGCTCGCGTCAGCGCACGAGAAGTACAGACGGCCTCCCAGATGAAGTTCGACCTCACCGACGAAGAGCGCCGCACGCTCCTCCGCCTCCTCGACGCCGCGCTCGAAGACCCGAAGTACCCGCTCGCGCCCGAGGTCGAGGCGCTCCGCGCGGTCGCGGAGAAGCTCCGGGGCGGGGAGAGGCGGAAGCCGACGCGGCGCTAGCAGGATTACCTTATTGGCCGTCCGGCAACAGCCTCGCCATTTGCTGAATGCCGTCTGCCAACACGCTCAGGAACCCGAGGTCGAAGGCGGGAAAGTTCACAGCGGTGGTCAGCTGCAGGATGTTGATTCGAGTTCCGTCGGCTGCGACCACCGAGGGTGATATGCCGATGATTCCCGCGACTGCGGCGGGTCCCAGTCGCCGTCTGAGTTCGAAGTCCACGTTGTAGGCGTCGGAACGCAAGTTGGTGATGTATTGCTGATCGAGGTCTCGTTCGACCGCTTCCTTCCGCTGCCGCCTCGCTTGGTCGTCCAAGCCCGGCAGCGCGCGAATGTCGGCGAGCTGTGTCGTGTAGGTCAGGAACAGCCCCCGGAGGCGACCGACGATGGTCTCCGCTTTCGATTGGAGTTCCTTGTTGGTGAGCTGAAGCAGTGCGCTCGGCGTCGCCGGATCGATGCCGATAGCGACTCGATATCGGGCAATTTGGCCTTGGAGGGTAGCGATTTCCGAATCCTTGTTCGCGATGATGCCGCTGTAGCGCCAGCCGAACGCCCCCCAAACCAGCGTGGACGCGGCGAGCACCGTCACGATGAAAGTTCGTGGTGCCTTCGTGATGACGCGCCATCCCGAGAGGATGTCTTCGATGAGCTTGTCGACCATGGCCGCGATGATACGTCGCGACTCGCATGCCAGGAAGCGCAAGCTTCCCGACGAGGAAAGCCCCGCTCCGACCGCGCCCGGGTTCCAGGAATTTGCCGGTGAAGGTGTGATATAATGCGAGCTGAATTAGAGATTCCGTCGCCGGGGGTCTGCCGCCCGGACGAAGGATTCGGAGAGCACATTGTGATTGCGGCATCACCGCCACCTTCTTCGCGACGACCTCGCATGCAGCAGTGCGTCTACTGCCTCGGCGAGTTCCCGCGCGCGCAGATGAGCGACGATCACGTCATCGCCGGCTCCTGGTATCCCGACACTACCGACGAGCGCGTCCAGCGGCTCACTGCGCCCGCGTGCAGGGACTGCAACAGCGGCAAGTTCGCGGCGATCGAGCGCTACGTCCTAACCCGCCTCGCAATGTGCGTCGACCCGACCCACCCAGCCGCGGCGGGCATCTATGAGAAAGCGAAGCGGTCGATCGACCCGGGTCTCGCGAAAAACGAGAAGGACCGTCGACATCGGCGGAAGCAGAGGGAAGCCCTGTTCCGCGATCTCGAAGCGTTGGACGCCGTCGCCGGGCACGTCCTGCCCTTCTCGGCCGTAAATTTCGCGATGGGCTCACGGACGGGTCTGAGGATCGATGCCGGACGCCTCAATCAGGTGATCGAAAAGTGGACGCGGGGTTTCTACTACTGCATCTACGGAGTCCCGCTCAGCGTATCCGCGAAGATCGAGGTGTTCCACGTCGCCGATCGTCACGCGCTCGAAGCGTTCGAGGAAATCTGGCATCACGCGCGCGCGATCGATGGAGGGGTCGGCGTCCAGGTCCGGGTCTTGAGCGCGGAAGAGTCCGGGCGGCGGGAGGAGCTGTACGCGTTCTCGATCTGGGGCCAGTTCCGCGCCTACGCCGCGGTCAGCGAGAACATCTAAAGACTTCAGCCTCGCCGCCCGCCCCGTCCGCGCCGCCTGCGCTGCCCGCCTCATCCGGTCCGCCTCGCACGCGAGGAGCGCCCCACGCGACGTCCTCGTCGACCCGCGTCCCGGCGCGCTCGACGGCGAGGACGACGGGGCGCAGCGCGGAGAGCGTGTCGTCGATCTCCGCCTCCGCCGCCCCGCGGAGGGCGAGGGCCCGCCGGAGCGACGCGGCGATCGCGGGCCAGGCGCTCAATTCGGGACCTGGCTCGCGGAGAGCACGCTCTTCACTGCCATGATCTTCTCCTACGCCGCCCGCGGCACCGCGAACGCGTCGACGACCGTGACCCACGACGCGGCGGTCGGCTGGCGGTAGTGGCCGCAATGATGGATCAGCGCGATCTCGAACGTCCCCTGGAACGCGCTCTTGTCCCTGTAACGCGGAAACGAAGACGCGGTCTGCGTGACGATGGTCTGCGGGGGAAGCTTGATGTAGTCGCCGACGTCGAGGTCGCCGCGCATGACCATCGTGATCTGAATCTTGTTGAAGTCGATCCACGTCGGCTGCCCGATCAGGTCCCGGAACTCCATCGCCTTCGGGCTCGGCGGGCTCGTCCCGTCGTAAGCCCGGATCACGCCGCCGTCCATCACAAGCTTGACGCCCGTGTAGCCCCCGCCGACGATCCGGGCCGTGACCTGCTGGAGCCAGGCCGAGAACTCGTAGAGCGAGGTGAAATATCCCGGCTGGTCGTAGGGGACGGCGAGGCTCCCGCTGATGCTGATCTTCCGCGTCGCGCCCGGGAACGCGGCGGCGAGCGTCTCGGCGAGCGCGGCGGCGAGCGGGGTCCCAGCCTTCCAGTTGATCACGACGTTCTTCGGCGCTCGCGGCGACCCGACGCTCGGCCCGAGGATCAGGTCGAGCGTCTGCGACGTCCCGATCCAGTTCCCGAAAGCCTGGAAGACCTGCCCCTCGACGAGGAGTCCGGCCTGGTCCGGGTTCGCGAGCGGGAGCCCGGGCTTCATCCCGGCGTAGAGCGCGACGTTCGCGTCGTTCAGGTCGGCCGCCTGGGCGATCTCCGCGAGGGAGACGCCCCAGACGCGGACGAAGGACTGGATCGGCCCCGGGTCGTGGAACGGGTACTGAAAGACGTCGATCTCGACGTCGAGCGCCCCCGGCAGCGTCCGCCCGTTCGCGAACGACGTGTAGGTCGACGCCTTCTCGGGCGACGAGACCGTCTGGACGACCTCGTTCGTCGATGGATTGCTCAGGACGATCTTGTAATACCGAATGCGTTACCTCCCGCGAAGGAAAGAGGCGCCGCCGCGGCGGGAGCAAGCAAACGCCGCGGCGGCGCTGGCCTCGCCCGCCCCCGCTGAGGGAAGCGAGACCGGGCGCGCGCGGCGGCAGCCAACCTCCGCGCGCGTTTTCTCGATTACGCCGGCTTCGGTTGCGCGCCGTTGTTGAACCCGACGACGCGGCGAGCGGGGCGCGTCATCCGGCGGATGAAAGTTCCCGAGCCGTGGAAGGTCGTGATCATCCGCCCGGTATCGTCCTCGCGGCGACGCGGGATCAGCGGCGCGTTCGGCGATCCCGGCGGGTTCGCGCTCGCCGCGACGGAGTCCGCGTAGACGCGCGCCTCGGCGACGTCGAACGCTTTCCCATCCGGGATGGTCGCGAAGTCGACGTCGGCGTAGTCCTTGCTGTGGCGCTTATGATCGCGCAGCATCCTGATGCGGTACTCGCGCAGCAGCTCGCCGGTCAGCGGCGGCGGCGCGCGCTCGCCCCAGGCGATCGAGACCTCGTCGGCCTTGACTTGCGCGGCGGCGAGCGCGTTGCGCTCCTCGTCGGTCCGCGCGCGCGGGCGGGAGTCGGCGGCGACGGCGTCGGCGCGGGCGTCGGCGGCGCTGCCGGTCGCGTTCGCCGCGCGCTTCGGCTTGCCGTCCTCGCCGGGCGCGGCGCCCTCGTCGTCGTCGTCGTCGTCGTCGTCGTCGTCCGCGTACCGCGCCTCGACCGCGTCCATGCGCTTCGACAGCCCGTCGAGGCATTCGAGCATTTTGTCGAGCTTCGCGTCGGTCGCGCGGCGCGCGTCGTCGTCGTCCTTCGCGCGCTTCGCGTCGTGCGCCTTGATCGCGTCGCCGATCTCGCG
>DASZAN010000112.1:0-12818 GCA_035945115.1 Allostellaceae bacterium | reverse complement strand
GCCCGCCGCTGGTCACCCTCGCCGACTGCTCGACCAGCAGCGGCGGCGGCAATTCGGGCGCCAACTGCAACGGCAACACCTTCCCGGGTGTCTACGACGCAATGGGACGGTACCTGTTCGCCACGATCACCGCGCAGTTCTGACGCTCAGGTCATCGACCTCCCGGACGGCGGACCGCAAGGCCCGCCGTCCGGAGGAGCGCATGGCAAGCCCGGACGTTCGCACCCTCGCTCGCGGCAGTCGTCACGAATCAGGTCCATCCCGTCCCAAACTTCCGATGATCTGCGAATCGCACTGATACGTTGCCGGCATGAACCTCGCCGATCGCGTAGCCCGGTGCCGCAAGGTGCTCACCGTTTGCGAACGGTCGAGCGGCCGCGCAGTGACCTTGAGCGGCGCGGCGACCTGCGCCGCTCAGGTTGCAAGCTGTCCCGTGCGATTCGTCCTCACCGACGACCTCACGCGATTGTGCGCCGAGCTTGCGTACTCGAGAGGCGCGCGCGATCTCGCCTGCGCCGATCTTCTGCATGTGCCTGCAGAGAGTCTCTGGATCGAGTGGTGTCAGGCGCCGTGGCAAAGCGCTCTCGAGGAGTACGGGTTCCCGAGCGGCGGGGATGCTTCCCGATGCGGCGGGCGGCGCGGGGTCCTCATTCGCAGCGGCCCGGACGGCCGTCGGGGAACCGTGCGGACGTTCTGGACGCTGGGCGAGAAGGAGGTGCTGGCGAGCAGCATGGAAGGGTACTTTGATTTCGATACGGCGGAAGGCGAGGAGCCGGAACCACCGCGCGGCGAGCGCGCGGGATCGGCCCGGGGCGTTCGTGTACACGATGGGACGCACAAGCACGAGGATGTGCTCGCACGATGCTTTCGTTTCCGTTACGAGCGAACCTGGGCCGACTATTACGCGGCTGCCGCGCTCTCGCCCGCCGAGAGTCAGGCGGTCCTGCGCCACGTCCTCGGCACCGTAGCGATCGATGTGCCGCTGCTGCTGGCCTTCCTGCTGTTGTTGGCTTCCCGCACGAGCCTCCCACGCCAGGTGAGATCGTTCGAGCGGCTGAATCGGGCGCGACACAAAGGGGGCAGAGCACCGTTGCTCGACTGTATCGAGGTGCGAGCCCCGCTGCTGCCGGAGTATGGGCACGGTTGGCGAGCCAATCCCCATGGCGCGCGGCGATTCCCCCGGCTGCACCATGTGCGCGGGCACCTCGTGCGGCGCGGCAGCCAGCTCTTCTGGCGCATTCCGCACCTGCGCGGCAGCGCGCGCGCGGGTGCTGTCCGAAACCGCACCGTGATATGGACCTTTGACGAGGCCCACGCCCAGCGAGAACGGCTGTCGTCCTGAGCGACTCGCAGCGTGAGTCCGCGCCGCGCGCGCCGCGGTTCAGGTGCCGGCACTTCTCACCGTGTACCTGTGCTCACTCCGGGCACCCCAGCGGTACAGATCCTCGTCCCCGCAATGCGGGCACTTGATCGCGGCAAGCTGGCCCTCGGCTTCAGCCGAAGCGGGCTTGCTTGCCGCTTGTGTGGGCGCAATGGCAATGACAAGCCCGCACGACTTGTTCTTGCACACCCAGCCGAGGTACAGCTCCCCGGGGACCATCTGATGGGGCACCCTGACGTCGACGTGCCGCAGGCCCGGTGAGGTCACCGGCTTGCGTATGGGAGTTCCCAGGGTCTTGGATGGACGCTTGATTGCCACGGGTGCCTCTGCGCGTGAGCAGGTGGGAGAGCCTACCGCGGCCACCGGCTGACGCCAATCACCGGATGCGGGCGATCGGGGCGGTTTTCCAATGCGTGAAGCGCCGGATACGCGTTTCGTCGCAATTCCCCGACAGAGGACCTTGCGCTGTTCGGGCGCCGGTTGACGTACGCTTCGACCGGGAGCTGGCTCAATGGGGGCTGGTGATGAGGAAAAGATTTCCCGGCGGTCATATCGGTCCTAACCGCTACCCACACTGCAAGGTCAGCGACACCGGTCATCTGTGTTTTTGGGACACGAAGCTGGCGATGTGGGTGCCGATGTTTCGGCTGACCAACGCTCAGCTGTTTGAGTGGATGAAGAGCATCAAAGTGCTCGACGCGGAATTGCGGTGAAATTACCCGCCCGGACCCAAGCAGCCCGGCCGCAGGGCGCCACGCTCGAAAAACCGGCTTCCCGTACCGAGTAAGCGCTTCCTCGAGCGGGCGCACAGCCACCCGTGCCACTCACTGCTCCCAGGACGGCTCGGAGCGAGCGTTATGCGGCCTTGCGACGCCTGTAGTACTCCGCGACGCCTGGATGGCTCGCCACGCGCTCGAAGTGCTTGACCAGCAGCGGCGCGGCGCGGTCCACGAGGTCTTTCGGGATGTGGTCCAGCACGCCGGACCGCAGCCAGCGGATCAACATGAAGACTTTCAGGTCGGCCACCGTGAGACGCTTGTCGACGAAATACTCGCCGCCGGCCGCCTGCAGCCTCGCCTGAAACTGCTCCAGGTAACGCGGGATGCGCCCCGCAGCAAGTTCTTGGCGCGCCTTTTTTTTGGCGTCCTCGGGCAGGTCGAAGGTCTGCGCGACCCGGGTGCCGATGTCCTCGGCTGCGTCCATGACTTCATCGCACAGCAGCGCCTGCCAGTCATCCTTGGGATACAGGCCAGAGAGCTTGCCGACGTAGCGGTTGATGCTGTTGGACTGCGAAACGACCTTGCCGTCAATTTCGAGCATGGGCATCGCGAAGAACGGTGTCTTGTCGCGGAAGGCGGGCCAGTCCTTGCCCGCGATCCGGTGATCTTCGAACGCGATGCCGCCGATGTGCAGCGCAAGACGCGCGGGCTCGCCCCGCCCGCCATCGAAATCGAAATAGGACAGCTTCAGCTTTGCCATGGTGAACTCCTCGGAATTGGCAGCGGCCTGCCGCGGCAACGAACGACAGCTTACGGGAAACCTTCCGGAAAACCGAGCGGCCGCTGCGGCTGCCCGTTCACTGCAGGTCGCGGCTTGCCGTAGTCACCGGTGGCGGCGACGGTAACGACATCACCGCCAATCGAGTTCCGCGGCGGGTCATTGAAAGAGTTTGAGACGGTTGACGACTGCGATGTACGCGAGCGCCAGGATGAAGAAGATCCCCAGACTCGCAAGAATGGCTCTGTGGGAGCCGACCTTTGGCGCCAGGTACACAATCGCAAGCATGTAAGGCACCCAACTCACCAGGGTGCCGGTCAGCACCCATTTCGCGTGCTGACTGACCGCATTGGCCCCTGCAGTTTGGCCGATAAAGAAATATGCGACGAGGGTGAAAACCGGGACCAGTGTGGCTAACCCGGACAAGGTCCGCTGACCAATTTCCTCCAGCGTTACGATGATCGCGGTAAACAAGCCGCCGGTTATGAAATAGAGGATCAGGCTGGACAGCTTCATGAGGGCCCTCGCGTTTTCCGCTTTTATACTCCGTACGGCGCGATTTCCCGCCTTGAGCGCCCAGGGATGATCGAGCCGCTCCCGCCGGCGGGCGCGGATTGCCGCACCACCCGGGTCGGCCTGAGCGCCGCTATGGGGCGGGCTGCCAATCGCGCAGTCCGCTGCGCCAGAACACGAACGCGATCCAGTCTGCCGTCAGCGCATCGCCCTGCGTCTTGGTCGAGCCGATGCCGTGGCCGGCTTCGGCGTCGATGCGCAGCAGCACCGGGTTGCCCGTGTCCGCGGCATTGAGCGCCGCGGCAAATTTCGCCGGCTCCCAGGGCGAGACGCGCGGATCGTTCAGGCCGGTCGAGATCATCACCGCCGGGTAGCGCGTGCCCTTGACCACGTGCTGGATCGAGTCCATCTCATAGAGGTTCCTGAACCCCTGTTCGGTCGTGACCGTGCCAAACTCCGGAATGTTCGGCGGGCCATTCGGGCTGAACTCGGCCCGCAGCGTGTTGGCGGCCGGCACGACATCGATCACGCCTGCGAACAGATCGGGCCTCTCGGTCATGGCGCGGCCCACGGTGATGCCGCCGGCCGAGCCACCGAGGATGAACAGGCGCTGACGGTCCGTGATGCCCCGGCCGATCAGGTCCTCCCCACACGCGATCAGATCCTGCCAGGTATTGTGCTTGTCGGCGTCCTTGCCCGCGAGACGCCATGCTTCGCCGAGCTCTCCGCCACCGCGAGCGTGGCACACTCCGTAGGTGATGCCTTCCTGCATGGCGGCGGCCCGCCGCGGGCTGAAGTCGGCGAGCTCGGATATACCGTAAGAACCATAAGCCTCGAGCATGACGATCTGGGGCTTGGGCCTGTCCCTGGGCTGGATCAGGGACAAGGGGACGCGCACACCGTCATGCGCGCGTGCATCGAGGTCGCTGACGATGTACTTCGAGGCGTCTATCCTGCCGCGGGCCTCGATGCCCAGATCCACGAATTTGCGCGTCGCCGGGTCATATTGATACTCCTGCGGCGGTACGACCCAACTGGAGAAAAGGATGGCAATGCCGGCTTGGCGCGGGTCGGAGAATGCCTCGGTGATATGTCCGCGCGTCGGCAGGGGGATCTCCTCGATCCGCTCCGAGCCGGCAGGCACCCGCAGCAGCTCGGAATACGCCCCCTTGTTTGCGAGGATGTAGAGCGCATCGGCGGCCGCGTTGATGTTTTCGATTACGCGATCGGCGGACGCAGGAATCAGCACGCGGGCAGCTGAGAGCGGTTGGCCGGCCTTGAGGACCAGCACCTTGAAGGTCGGCGCGTCTTTGTGCGAGCGCAGGAAGATGTCATCGCCGCGTTGATCGAAGCCGTTGATACCCGCATCCCGATCGAACAGCAGCGTCCAGTGCGCTTTGGGGTCTGCCGCCTCGGCGACCGGAGCGGTCCAGATCTTCAACTCGTTCTGCGTGCCGTTGATCGAGGCCAGCAGCGCTACCGGAGTCCCCGGGACGATGTTGATGATCGGAATCTCGTCGGGCTCAAAGCTCGTGTCGCGACCAACCCTGCGCCCGGCAACGACGATGGGATCGCCGTGCAGATCCCAAGCGTTGGCTGTCGAGTCCTTGTATTTGTCGGTATCCGGCTCGCCGGGCGCCAGCTTCTTCAGGCGATTGAAATGCAGCCAGTGTGAGTCCGCGCTCCACGCCGTCGCCCCGAATTGCGCGCGATCGATCGGGCCGGCGATCTGTCGGCCGCTCACGGCGTCGTAGACGCTGATCGAGGCGTCTTCCGAGCCGCCCTCGGAGATTCCGAGGGCGACCTTCGAGCCATCCGGCGCTGCAAGGATGTAGTTGATGGCATAGGGCTTGCCGCCATGGGTGGCCCGGATCGCGGCGATGTCGACGACCTTGTGCACGCCGCGGGCGTCCTTGACCATCAGGTCGAAATTGTCCGAGCCCGGTGCGCGCTCCTGGTAGAAGTCGCGTCCCCCGTAACGTGCGTAGTTCTTGATGAGGCCGAAGCTCGCAGTGAAGGCGGCCACCCGCTCACCGAGCGCGCCACGTGGCTTGATCGAATCGATAACGGAACGGGTGTAGGCACCCTGGGCTTTCATCCAATCCATGGTTTGGGGACCGGCCTGCTCCATGTAGCGGTAGTTGTCGGTGACCTTCTGACCCCAGAGTGTTTCGGTTACCGGCATCGCCGGTGCGTTGGCAGGCTTGTCGGCGGCGAGGGCAGCGACCGCACAGGCGGCAAGTGCGCTCGTCAAGAGCGCCGATGATAGTTTCATAAACTCACCTGACGATAGTCGGCAAGGACGAAAGACGCCAGCTTACTCCTCGAGACAGAGGCGGCGAATCGGTGCACACGCAATACCGTTGCCCGCATCAGAGTTCCGGAGGCCACCGACCGGTGTGCCAGACTCTCGGCGGCGGACTCGGCGCCGCTCAGGCGCGCTCCACCCACTGGTCCCCTTCCTTCACGTAGCGGCGCTTCACCGCAGCCCAGGCGATGCGGTGCGCAGCTTCCTCCTGGCGCGGATCGCCCACGTGGGCTTCAAAAGCGTGGTTGAAGGCTTCGCGGTAGATGTCCTGCGCGTGCTCGGGGAGGTGGCTGCGTACCGAGGGCGGCAGCTCGAAGTTGTGATTGTATGGCATCGTTGTCTGCTCAATTGCGATCGGATGAGTCAAGACATAGTTACCGGCCGCCCCATTTGCGCTCGCCATTGACGGCGGTCGCGCACGCCGGCGTTATGACTCGCTCAGGTGTCGACTGCTGCTGCACTATCGCGCGTCGACAGCATGGCCAACCGATCCTGAAGCCCTTTCCGAAAGCGTCTGCTCAGCCGCAATCGAACCTGGCTCTTCAAAATGACCGCGTACTCCCCGGTGTTCTGGAGTTCCAGGCCACGCACCCGATCGAGGTTGACGATGATCGAACGGTGAATACGAATGAACCTCTCGTCACCCAGGTCGCGCTCGAGGTCCGACAGCGTCCGCCGCATGACATGCGTGTCGGCGCCGACATGCACGCAAGCGTAATAGCCGGCGGCCTCGATCCAGTCGATATCCACCACACTCAGAAACAGCACCCGGCCCCGATCCTTGACTACCAGCCGCTTCGCCGGTTGCGGTTGAAGTGGCGTGTAGTGCGCGATCTTATCCTTGGCGCGATTCAAAGCGCGATCGAAGCGCGAGTCGACGAAGGGCTTCAATAGGTAATCGAGCGCCCCCGCCTCGAAGGCGCGCAATGCATACTCGTCGTAGGCCGTCACGAAGATGACGGCCCGCGGCAGATCGCCGCCCAGCATCTCCAGGACATCAAAGCCTCCGCACTCGGGCATCTGCACGTCGAGGAACACCAGGTCGGGCCTCGAGCGTCTGATCGCCTCGATCGCTTCCAGGCCGGACCCGCATTCGGCGACGGAGGCAATGTCAGGATCGCGGCGCAGGAGTACCGTCAGGTTGCGCCGCGCCAATGGCTCGTCGTCGACCACCAGAGCCCGAATGGGGGCGTGTCTCCCGTCGAGGTGCGTCATTTACGCCTCCTTGAAAGGCAAGGTCACTACGACTTCCACACCGCCCGCCTCGGCGGGCCGCAGTTCCAACCCGGAGTCCTTGCCGTGCAGGATCTGCAGGCGCGTGCGCAGATTGGTCAGGCCCACGCCCGTGGGCGTCGCCTGCCAATCCGACGGCAGGCCCGGGCCGTCGTTGTAGACACTCAGGCAAACGTTGCCGTTGGTGTGCGTACCCGAGACCCGTACGCGCCCTCCGGCAGCGCGCCTGGCGATGCCGTGCTTGATGGCATTTTCCACGAGCGGCTGTAGCAATAGGTTGGGTACTTGCGCGCGCAGCAGTTCCGGCGGGATATCGACTCTCACCTGCAGACGGTCTCCGAACCGAACTTTCTGCAGGTCGAGGTAGCGATGCAGATACTCGACCTCCTCAGCCAACGTCACCTGGGAGCGGTGAGAATCCTCCGTCGCACGGCGGAGAAACTCGCTGACACCGACGATCATGCTCACGGCGGCTTCGTTCCTCTGGTCGCGCACCAGGCCGGCGATGGAATTGAGCGTATTGAACATGAAATGCGGCTCCATCTGCTGGCGTAACGCCGCGAGCTGTGCCTTGGAAAGCTCCTCGTTGAGTCGCGCGGTTTCCGTCATCTGACGAGCCATTCGCTCGCGGGAGTCGAGTACGTAGGTCACGGCCAGAATCAACGCATACACGATCAGGAACGTCGGAACCTGGTAGGCGATCGACGTCCGCGACGCATCCATGAAGCTCGGTTGTCGCGGATAGTCCCACGGGTTGAAGAGCACTTGCAGCAAGGCAAACCAAGCCTCTGCCAGCAGGCTGACCGCGGCGAAAAGCGCGAGGTGTGCGGCGGCCGCGACCACTGTGGCGCCGCGCCCCAACGGGTGTCGCCGCGCCAGGCCTATGACGAGCGGGGTTGCCAGGGCCAATGGGAGCCAGGAGGCGAGTTCGGCTCCGAAGATCAGCCACGTGCGTTGCTTACCCAGTGCGTGCATGAAAAGCACTGTTTGAGTTGCGTCGAACAATCCGCCTGCGCACCACATGGCGGCAATCCAGCGCCAACGCGTCGAGCGCAAGGCGGTGTGGGGTTCGCTCATTGCCGGCACTCTACGTCAAAAAGCCTCCTGCACGCTGATTCATGCAGCGACCAGACACTCCGATGCAGTAAGCGGTCTGGGGGCGTGGACTCGCGTGCACCTAAACTGAATTTCAGGGTCTGCAGGCGAACGGACTCCTCGGAAGGGGCCGGATGCGGACGTAAACGGCAAACGGAGCACGACATGAACAGGCAGCACGCGGCATGGCTGCGGATTACGGGCTTCCTCGGTTGGACGATCCTTGGCGTCAGCTGCGTCGCGGCAACGGAAACGAATGCGACCGCGCCCGCTGACCCCCGCCTCGACATGGTGAGGACGCTTCAGGCGACGGCTCCTCATTCCTCGCTCGGGGATCAAGCGAAGGCCTTTGAACGCCTAATCGGAACCTGGGATGTGCAGTACACCGACTTCGCAACGGACGGCAAAGTGTCGCACCGCTCGGGTGAACTGATCTTCGGTTGGGTCATGGACGGGCGCGCCATCCAGGATGTGTGGATTGTCAATCCGTCGGGAGCGCGTAAAGAGCGGGAGATCTACACAGAACTGCGCTATTTCGACCAGAAGTCTCAAACATGGCGCGCGACCTTTATCGATCCTGAGGGCGCTTCAGTCGCCCGATTCACCGGCGGCGCGGCGGGAGCAGATCGGATAGTCCTCGAGAGCCAGGATTTCGATGGCACGGAAACGCGGTGGTCGTTCAACGACATAAGACCGGATTCTCTGGTCTACCGCGAGGAAAGCTCGCGTGATGGAGGCAGCACCTGGCGAATGACGGCCGAATATCGCATGAAGCGCCTGAGCAGAGCTCCGGTTGCGCCGTGAGCTCGAGATCGGAGCGACATATCGCTCAGGAGTACTGACCACGATGCGCGACTGTGCCGCCTCGGAGAAGTCTCGTGCGGTCGCGAGAAGCGCATGCGCGCTGCTGCTGCTCGGCTCGCTCACCGGCCCGGCTCACGCCCAGCATGCGTCCGACAACCCTGTCGTCTCCGCCGAGGACGCCTTTGGGTTCACACTCGGGCTGGAGTCCGTCGGCATGTACAGCCCGGGTCAGGTTCGCGGCTTCAGTCCACAGTCGGCCGGCAACGTGCGGATCGATGGTCTCTATTTCGATCAGCAGGGTGCGCTCTCCAATCGCGTGGTCGAGGGCTCGGCCGTGCGGGTCGGTGTGAGCGAGATCGGCTATGCGTTTCCTGCGCCTACCGGCATCGTGGACTATGACCTGCGTCATCCTGGAGATGGCACGCCGCGCGCCACCATCATTGCCAACGCCGGCCCGTACGAGGCGCGGGGCGTCAGCATCGACGGCAGTGTGCCGCTGATCGGCAGGGAGCTTCTGTTGCCGATCGGGGTGAGCACTCAGGTGAGCACTCAGACTCCGTACGGACCGTATCCCGGATACACCTCGACGGTGACGAGCGCGGGCGTGACTCCCCAGTGGTCGCCGAATGACAAGGTCACCGTACGCGCGCTCTTCGACTGGCAGCAAACCCGCAACGCCACGACGTTTCCGCTCTTTTTCACGGCGGGCGATCTTCTGCCTCCGCCGATACCCCGCGGGTACCTGGGTCAGGACTGGGCCGAAGGACGAAGTCTGACGGTGAATCTGGGGGCGCTCGTGACGGCGCAACTGAGTCGGGAGTGGTCGCTGGCCGCGGGTCTCTTTCACTCGACGGCGGACAATCCGCTGAGCTTCACCGATCTCTACACCGATATCGAGCCGAGCGGCCGATCGGAGCATCTGCTGGTTGGGTATCCGGATCAAAGCGCCGCCTCCACCTCGGGAGAATTGCGTCTCAGGGGTCGCTTCAGGGGCGGCGATTGGCATCACGAGCTCATTTTCCTGGCACGCGGCCGCGACATCCTCGCGCGCTACGGCGGCGAAGACGTGGTAGACGCGGGTCCGGCCATCATCGGCAGCGGCCTGCAGGTTCCGGAGCCGAGCTTCACGTATTCGGCGCGCACCTACGATCGAAGCACCCTCTGGAGCGTCGGCTCGGCTTACCACATCGATTGGCGCGGCCGAGCGGACCTCGAGATGGGACTTCAGGAGGAAAACTACCGCAAGAACGTCGCCTCCCCCGGCGCCTCAAAAGCTGAGCTAAACGACCATCCTCTGCGTGCCTATGCCAATTCAGCCCTTGTGCTCACCCACGCCCTTACCCTGTACGCGGGCTACACACAGGGGCTCGAGGACTCCGGGGTTGCCCCCAGCGCAGCGGCGAATCCGGGTGCCATCCTCCCCGCGTCCTTGACATGGCAGATCGATTCAGGCGTGCGCTACGCACTGATGACCAAATTGAAGGTCATTGCGGGCGTCTACGAGCTTCAAAAGCCCTATTTCAATCTCGATACCGGCGGCATCGATCGAGAGCTCGGGATTCAGCGGGCGAGGGGCCTCGAGTTCTCCCTTTCGGGACAACAGATCGATCACTTCGACATCAACGTCGGCGTTCTCGTCGCCAAGGTTGGTACCATCGGACCGGATCTTGCGGCCGAAGGGGTGGGTCCGGTCGCCGTGGGTCAGCCGCGTCTGCAGTACGTGGCCAACGTCAATTACACCGTCCCGTGCTGGCCGGTCTTGTCCCTGGATCTGGCTGCTACCCATTTTGGCAGGCAACCGGCCAGCGTGGACAATAGCCTCTATACGCCCGCGGTCAATTGGTTGAACCTCGGCGGGCACTACAAGTTCACCCTCCTCGGCAAGAGCAGCACCCTCCGTGTACAGATCCAGAACGCACCGAATTCCTACTGGTGGACGAACGTCTACACCCCGGGGCTCTTTCAGTGGCCCGGTCCGCGTACGGTCTTCGCGTACCTCACGACGGACATTTGAAGCGATCGCCCAGTCATGTTCCCGCTCCGAACATGCCAAGCCTCAGGAGTGCGCCGGAAGATGAGCAGTTCCTCGTGCGTATGCTCTGCGCATTTGCGACCTGGCACGCATATCGGGCGGTGTTTCCAGTCGTCGACGACCATTCGAATAGGAGGACCCCGATGAACGAGCTTGCCGCCGCGAGGTGGTTCCGAATTGTAGCGGTTGTACTGGTCCTGTTCGGGTTGTTCTTCGTCTTCTTTGGATTGAGGGTATTCTCAGAGGCGGTTGCGCTCATCCCCCGCGATGTGCTGCTGCCTTGGACGAGCGCGCTCTACGGGGCGATCATGTTCGGTTGGGGCGTGACACTTTTCTTGATTGGCCGCCTGGCTTTTCGTCGAAGAGACGGTCAGCTCAAGACCGCGCTGCTCGTGGGCCTGATAGCTTGGCTCGCCTTGGAGGCCGCGGCCTCGGCGTGGTTCGGCGTATGGTTCAATGTCGGCGTTGATATCGCCGTCCTCGGTCTGTTTGCCATTCCTCTGCTTCACGCCCGCGCCGCATGACATTTCTGGTTTCTTCTCACGCGGCGCATGCGAGCGGCCAAGGCAACTGTTGCCTCGAGGTGCTCCCTCGCGGCCCCGCTGTGACCGAAGGTGGACCGCCCTCCTACCGGTGTGATTGGGCAAGGGCGTTGCTCGCCGCCACTCTAAGCCGCCGCGGAAATGCCTGGCCAGGGGTCGGCCCACGCGGGAATTCGGTTCAGCCCCGCGAGCCAGCCGACAATGTTTGGAAACTCAGTCAGCGGCATCTCCGCCGTGGACCAGTCGGTCGCCATGGAAGCTAACTGAAAGTCCGCAATGGTCAGTCTGTTGCCAACGATGTACTTTCGTCCCTCGAGTTCGCGGTTGAGAATTGCCGCGAGCTTCAAGAGCTGCGGTTTCTTCGCCAGCAGTGACTGACGGTCGGGCGGCCCGATACCAAAGGTCGATTTCACGATGTGTTCGAAGTAGAACGGGCCGACCGCAGGCGCCCAGTGATTGTCGTTCCACGACAGCCAGCGCAGCACCTCGACCTGCTCGGAGTGGTTTTCAATCGGCCACATGTCGGACCCCTGCTTGAGACAGAGGTAGGCCATGATCGCCGAAGACTCCCAGAGCACCACGGCGCCGTCGACGAGCGTCGGGGCTTTCAGGTTCGGATTGAGCTCGGCATAGCTCGGAGCTTTCAAATCGCCGCTCATGAGGTCAAGGTGTATGAACTCCGCCACGAGGTTGAGATGCTTGGCGAGCGCCAGAACGCGACGAGGCGCCTGCGCTTTGATCCAATAGATTTTCATTCGGGGACCCCGCCGGTTGTATCTCCCGGCAGGACGGAGAGATACGGGTTGTTCGGTGCTCAAAATGGCGCCTCTTCAGGCTTTGCGCATGGCTATCGAAACAGAATCTCGACGTAGCGATACAGGTGATCGATGCTGGCCACGGCAACTTCCGCACCGCCTTCGGCCTTGGCCAATATGAAGGCGCCCTGTAGAACGGCCTGCGTGTGCATCGCGAGGCTTGCGGCGGTCCACTTCGCGCGTACCCCGTGAAGCTTCATCGCCCGGGCAATATCCAACTCGAGAACTGCAGCGTGGCTGCAGATGCTCGCCTCGCAGGCCGCACGGATCGCCGGATTCGATCGATAGACTTCCTGGACCAACGTCCCGATTAAACAGCTGAACTCGGGGACGTCCCCTTTCAGGATGGCCTTGCGGAAATCGATATAGCCGAGAACACGGTCCAGCGGGTCTCGCAGCTTGTGGTACGGGGCAGCTGCGTGGAGGGCGTCGGCCTTTGCGGACCAATAATTGGCGGCCGCGACGGCCAATGCCTCCTTGTCCTCGAAGTGGTGGAAGAAGGAGCCCTTGGCTACCTCGGCCTCGGCACACAGGTCATCGACCGTAGTCGATGCATAGCCTCTCTCTCGGATTAGCCGAATCGCGGCCTCCAGCAGCC
>DASZAN010000111.1:0-8826 GCA_035945115.1 Allostellaceae bacterium | reverse complement strand
CCGGCACACGCCGTTCTTCACCAACTACCGGCCGCAATTCTACTTCCGCACCACCGACGTGACGGGGACGGTGAAGCTGAAGGAAGGCACGGAGATGGTGATGCCCGGCGACAACGTGCAGATGGAGGTGGAGCTGATCGCGCCCATCGCCATGGACGAGGGCCTGCGCTTCGCCATCCGCGAAGGCGGCCGCACCGTCGGCGCCGGCGTCGTCGCCAAGATCCTGAAGTAGAAACCGGCGCCACCCGCGCGCGCCGGCCGGCGGCGTCTGTCGGCCGCGTCGGCGTTGCGGCTCTCGTAACGAAATCGGTGTTGATGGATATTCAATCTGAATACATCCGGTTTCGCGATGAGAGCCGGTTGCGGCACGCGCCGAAGCATTTCCAAAGTTTCTCTGATCTTTTCGTCGAGCAGCAACTCTGGAAGGCTTATGCCGACCTGCTCGATCTGGCGTCGCCGCTGCCGCCGCGGGCGACCGTCGCCGATTTCGGCTGCAAATATGGTCACGTTCTCCCGCTTTTCCTCGCCCGCGGGGCCACGCGCGCGATCGGCATCGATGTCGAGGACGAATATCTCGCGGTCGGCTCCCGGATCGTGGGGGACATCTATCCATCGACGACGTTCATCAAATCCGATCGCGGATTTCTTCCATTGCCGCCCGCCAGCGTCGATTTCGTGCTGGTCAACGAGGTCATTTCGCACGTCAATCCGACGATACTGCCGACCGTATATACCGAGATCGCGCGCATTCTCCGGCCGCGCGGACAAGTCGTGATCTCCGACGGCAACAATGTCGCGAATCCCGATTGCGCACGCGATCTCGTCGAGGTGTACGATGCCTGGGAAAACGGACCCGAAGGCCGGAACACTGGCCGAGATGTCGTCGATGGCGCCTTTGTCAATCTGCGCAAAGAGATCATCCGAAAACGCCAGCCGTCACTGCCAGACGAGCGCGTCGACTATCTCGCTGCGAATACGTCCGGTCTCTTCGGCGACTACCTCGCCGAGGTGATCGATCGCTTCGTGACGACGGGCGAGCTCGTTGAAAGGCCCTATCGTCGCGGCCTTTGCCCGACCAATCCGACGGCGAGTGGTGTCGTCATGGAATGGGGATTTCGCCCCGAGTCCGTGGTCATGACGCTCGAGCGCTATGGGTTGACGGCACGCGACGTAACGCCGATTGCCGCGATACCAACGGCGGCCCCGCCGCTCGATACCCGTTCGCTCAAGCTCTTGCTCGGGACCTCGATCGCGCGCCTGCGCTGTGCCCTGTCAAAACCAAAATCAGAGCGTCCCGAACCCGGATGGGGGTTTCAGATACTGGGCACCAAAGAAGGCAGCTGACAATGCGCAACGCCCTCAACCGGGCTTGCGCGCAATGCCGATGACTTGCAGGCCGGCGCGCCGCAGCCCCGGGATATGCAGCAGGGCTTCGTCGAGCGCGGTCGAGAGGCGAACGATCCCTCTGATGCCGGGGATGAAGCGAAACAGCCGATTGACGACGAGCACATCGCTGTTCATGAAAAGGCAGAAGCCGAGCAAACCGTGCTGGCGATATTGCACATCCCTGAATCCGGCCTGAACGAGTGCGGGGACGGTCTCTTCGTAGGTCAACGGCCGTTCGGCGGTATGATCGAGCATCGGCGAGAGCCGATAGATCAGCCAGCGCAGAGCGCGCCAGAGAAAGAAATCGCTCACCGGTTCGCGAAAGAGAAAGTGGCCGCCCGGCTTGAGGATCCGCGCGACTTCCGCGAAGAGGGCAGCGCGCGCCGGCACGTGGTGAATACCACCCAACATCACCACAGTGTCGACTGTGGCATCCGCGAGGGGAACGCGCGTCGCATCCGCCTGGACGAAAACCGCGCTGGGATGCGCGTTTCGTGCAATCGCTCCCCGAAGCATGCGCTCGGAAAGATCGACCCCGACGTAGCGCTTGACCGCCGTTCGAAGCAATATCAGTGCCTCGCCGTAGCCGCAGCACAATTCGGCGACCGTTCCAAGCGTTCCTCCCCCAGCCGCTTCGTGAAAGCAGCGGTCGAGATAAGCCATGTACTCCTGCGTATGGGCATAGCCGAGGTTTGCCGCATACGCGTCCGCGACGCGCTCGAAATGCGCCCTTTGTGACTGAGACTGCGGAGGAAGCCCGGACTGCGCGAACAGAGGAATGCCCGTCTCGATCGAGTAGCGATGCCGACCATCCGTCGTCACGAGGGCCTTGCCGTCGAAATGAAGCGGGGAGTGGGAGACCGGACAGCACAGGATATCGAGAAACCCTGAGCCGCTGCTCTACGCGCTGATCAGCGTCGTCGCAATCAAAGTTGTCTCCGGTTTGCCCCTGTGGCTGACGCGACCGGCCGGTGCGCCGCCGATGCCCGCCGAAGGGCCGCAACCCTCGACTCGCTCTTCCGATCTGCTATAGACAGGTCGCGTCGCTGTTTGATGTGGGCGCGCCCTAGGAGTGTAGCTCAATTGGTAGAGCACCGGTCTCCAAAACCGGGGGTTGGGGGTTCGAGCCCCTCCACTCCTGCCAACCTTTCCGCCATTCCTAAAAGCACGAAGATGGAACAAACCCTCCCAATGGACAAATCTATGGACAAATCTTCTTTTCATTCATTGCGCGGATGTTTCCGAACCGTTCAGGGCGTCAGCGTATCTTCGACAGGCTGTCGCGGATTTCGTCCAGTGATTTGACCGTCTTTTGGGAGAGCCAAGCAATCCGCGTTGCGGTCTCTCCTGTGTTGTTCACGGCAAGTAGCAACAGCATCAAGAGCACGGCGATTACGGCCAG
This sequence comes from Allostellaceae bacterium, assembly GCA_035945115.1. Taxonomy (GTDB): domain Bacteria; phylum Pseudomonadota; class Alphaproteobacteria; order ATCC43930; family CGMCC-115725; genus DAHUYF01. Next base: position 6,038 of record DASZAN010000111.1, on the reverse strand, counting down.
AAGTCCGACTATCACCCATTCGACCATGACGTTCTTCTCCGTTCAGGGTTTGAGGACGGCGAGCGAGGCCACGATGTCGGCAGCGAGGCGCACTCCCTCCGCGTCCTTGATGTCGTGCGCGTAGATGCTGAGCAGGACCGCTGGGCTATGACCCAGGCGCGCGGCGACAGCCGTGATCGGCAAGCCGGCCTTGATGAGCCGGCTCCCATGGGTATGCCGCAGATCGTGGAGGCGTAGGCGAGGGAAGCCGAGCGCCGTGGCCCGGCGTACAAACCCCCGCGTGATCGCGTGATCATCGCGGAGGCGACATAGATCGCCGCCCGGCGCGGGGAATAGCAGCGCCTCATCAGGAAGGCGCACGAGCGACAAGTCTGCCTCCGCACCATCGGGGATGCCTGCCATCACCCGCAGATGGCGCTCGCGCTCTGTACGGAGAAGAGCAACAAGGCCGGCATCAATGGTGATGGTGCGAGTGCCGCGCCGGGTCTTCGGCGGTTTGAGCCGCTTTCCGTGCGCCTTGGTTGCCTCAACCGTGCGGGCGATGCGCACCGTCCGCTGTTCAAAGTCAACGTCCGCCCATCGCAGGGCCACCAGTTCGTTGCGTCGCGCTCCCGTCGCGATGGCCGTGGCGACGAACACATAGAGTGGATGCCCCTCGAAGCCGGCGAGGAGCCGCGCCAGTTTATCGCTGCCCAGCGCCTCGACTTCCTCCTCATCAGGCACGGTTGGCGCTCGTGCGTTGTCGAGCGGGTTGCGCGAGAGTAACTCCGTGCGAACCGCTTCGCGTAGACACGTTCCGAGAACGACGTGGACATGGTGCCGCGTGCGCGGGCTGATATGGCGACGGGTGCGCGGGCTGATCTTGCCAGTCAGCTTCTTGTAGCAGGCTTTCACATCGTTGGCCGTGAGCCGCTGAAGACGGAACTCGCCAAGGTGCGGAATGACATGGATGCGCATCAGTTGCGCGTAACGCTCCGCCGTGCGCGCTCCGACCTGAAGGCCAGCAAGCCACTCCTCGATCCACTTGGCGACGGTAATCTTGTCGGGCGCGACGTGTGCGCCATCATCGCCGGCCTTCAGCCTGCGGCGGAGTTCCCGGCGCGCCTCTGTGACGGTGCCGTGCACGTAATCCGTGAACTGTTTGCCGTTGACGCGGTAGCGCAGTCGCCAAAGGTCTTTGCCGCGTTGGTCAATGCTCCCCTCGCCGTATGGGCGCTTGCTCATGGTGCGCGCCTCCTCTCCGGGTTCGCAGGACCCGGACCCGGCAGCGCCCATTCTGGATAAAGATCAGTGGCGCACGTTGTTTTGATCGAGGCTCCGCCCTCCTTAGCTGCCTGCTCGATCCACCGTTTCGCGTCTTGGCATGAGTTCATATCGTTGAACTCCACCATGCTGACGGTGCTGCCCTTGTAGACAAAGAACGTCATCACGATCAGAACAAATTTCATGCCTGCCTCCTACTTCACGAGGAAATCAAACTCGACAGCCTCACCACGCGCCGACCTGTTAGTCGCACTTCGTGTACACCACGTCACTTCGTGCGGAAATCAAACTCGATAGCCTCACCAGGAGCCAAGGGCTTTGCCCAAGCCTTTGGGTGCTCCCGGCGCGCCTTGGCCTTCGCGGTCACGACCTGCGCGAGGGTGCTCCCTAACTTCTCGGGCGTGTCAGTGCTCGATGAGAGCGAGCCCGTTGGCGGCTCACCCGTGGGTCTCGGCATGGCGTCGATGAGAGCGATGATCCCGGCGCGCAGCACATCGAAGCCGCGCCCGCTCGTGCGCCACTCGGGCACCACATCGGCCAACTCGGCGATGTGCTGCTGAAGCTCTGCCAGCGCCGGATCGCGAGCGGCGGCAGTGTTGGCAATGAATGATGCTTCGATGCGCTGCCGTATCTCCTCCGAGACTGGGTGACGCGCCTTCCTCGCCAGGGTGTTGAGTTGCTTCCTCATCGCTTCCGGCAGCTTGAACGTCATGAAGCTACCCACCCCCGTCGCCGGCTTTCGTGTTGTGCTTGACACCCATGCCTCCGGGTAATAAAGTTGCGTCTCGGTGAGATGATCGGATGAACGATGTCATCCATCGCCCTTAAATAGGAGAGTACCAGATGACACAGTGTAGGACAACTACTATTCCGAAGGCCGGGAAAATTATGGGTATTTCCAGAGGTTTAGCCTACAAGCTTGCCACATCAGGCGAACTCCCGACCATCCGCATGGGCAATAGGTTGCTCGTTTCCCTGGTCGCGCTCGAACGCCTGCTCGAACGTGGCAGCAATTGGAGCCTGGCGGAGGAGCCGGGCAAAGGGGAGGGACCCAGCCATGGCTCCGTCAAATGAGGAAGCGCCGCGCTTCCATGCTCTCGCGCACATTCCGCGCCGGAACGCGATTGATGATTTCTGCCGCGCCGGTGGCATCGAGCGCACCATTGTCGTTGCCGAGCTTCTCGCCAACAGCGGACGCTTCTGGATTGGTAGCGACGGCCTAGTGCATCAGCGCTCCCCATCCGAAGGGAGCGCACCATGATTACCCTCCGCAAACTTCATCCCGTCCATGCCTCCGTGCTCGCGCAGTGTCTTGGGCGCATCCGGCTCGTGCAGAACGCTGTCGCCGAACTCGCCGCATCGAGCAAGGGATTGCCCGAAGCACTCGCCAGCGATCTTCGTGCCCACAACCGCCGCAACGCGGAGCGCGAGCTTAGCCTCATCGCCGCGCTGCTCGGGCGCATCCTCGCGCCAATCGAACCACTGCCGGGGCCGGGGCCGCATAACGAGGAGCGCAAGCAATGAGCGCCGCAAGCAATGACCTGATGGAATTGCGCAAGCGCCTGCTCGCAGTCGAGACCGCGCTTGACGCCTTCGATGAAACTGTCGCCGCGCTGCCATCCTCATTTCCGAACCGGCCAAGCGATGCCTCCCATGAGCGCGCGAAGAAGTTACAGACGCGCCTCGCTAATGCAGCACTGCGGCTCACATCGCTCCAATACTGCTTCAGATGGAAGGAAATTCCGTGAGCACCGCTGCCAACATCGCGCAGCGCGTCTTTGCGCGGCTCTCGTACCAGCAGCGGCGATCCATTCTCCGCGAGTTGACGCGAGTGACCATCGAGGATCGCGTGCGGTCTCGTACTGCGCAACAGCGTCCTTACGCGCAGCGCATCCGAGAAGATGTCGCGAACCTTATTGCGAGTGATGTCGTCGCTTTGGCGGCTGCACCGCGTAGCGAGATGGGCACTGCGGCTTTGATGTGTGCCCAAGATCGTGAGGCAGAACCATTCGAGGCACGCCCAGCGCCCGGAGCGCCGCGTCGCAGGAGGAGGAAAGTCAAATGACGCCGTTCGATGATAGTGGCGCGCCCAGCACCACGACAGCAGAGAAGCTGGCAAGAGACGATGCCAAGCTGATCGCCAATGGCTATCACCCGGTCGCGCTCGAAGGCAAAGCGCCGCTCAACAACACGACGTGGCTGACGCGCCCGAACACCATCGAGGCTCTCAAAGCTGAACGTGCCGCGCATCCGTTGGCGACGAATACGGGTCTCATCGCCAGAGGGGTTCGCCACATCGATATTGACCTGACTGAACCCGAACACGCAAAGGCGATGAAGGAACTTGCGCTCGAAGTGCTGGGGCACACGGACATGGAGCGCGTCGGCAGGAAGGGGATGGCGCTCCTCTATCGCGACGACACGCTCACGAACAAAATCATCATCCGGGGCAAGCACAAGGTGCTGAAAGATGCGAAGGGCTTGCCGCTCGTCGGTGCCGTGGAAATCCTCGGACCTAATAATCAACTCGCAGCCTATGGCGAGCATCCCGACACGCACAAACCCTTTGACTGGGTGAACGGGGCGTTTGGATGGGAGCCGCTCTCGATGCCACTTAGTGGCCTGCCGGAAGCGACGCCTGCGAAGCTGTGCGAGTTCTTCGAGCGCGCGGCGGAACTCTTGGAGAAGCTTGACTTCGAGGGTGTCACTGTCAGCGCGCCGGGCACCGCGAGGGACATGAAGCCACCCACTGGCGACCCGCTGCCGCGCGACCGCGCGATTGAGATGGCACGCTGCATCGATCCCGGCTGCGGATATGAGGACTGGCGCAACATCATCTGGGCTATCATGGCGATCCCGCTCTTGGATGGCACGCCAGCGGCGCAGGACCTCTGGCGCTACACGCTGGCGCACGAGTGGAGCGCGGGCGTGTATTGGAAGGGCGGATGCCCGAAGAACTACGATGGGCCGCGCGCGGTTGATGCCATCATCTACAGCGACAAGGACAAGCCCGGCAAGATCAATGTCGGCACGTTCATCGATGCCGCAGTGAAAGGCGACTGGACGCACGAACCGCCGCGTCCCGATACGCCACTTGAAGAACGGTTCAAAGGCATCGCGCCGGGAACGGCACCCGCGCCGGCAGAGAAACCGCAGCGGCGCGGGATCAAGATTTCTGGTGGTCTCATTGACCATCTCATTGATGAAGCCGAGCGCGCTCTCATCGAGCAACGCGCGCCCATCTATCAGCGCGGCAATTCCATCGTGCATGTTGGGAGCGTAATTTCTGAACGCCGCGATGGTGTCGATGTTCGCGAAGAGACCATCATCACCATCAGCAAGCCTGAACCTCTCATCGAGGCAATGACAGCCGCAGCGACGTTCGTGAAGTATGACGCGCGCTCGAAGAAAGACGTGGCAACAGATTGCCCAGATCGGTTCGCCCGCGCCTACATCGCTCGTGGCAAGTGGAAGCTGCCGCCGCTGTTCGCTCTCGCTTCTACACCGCAGATGCGTCCAGATGGATCAATCCTCGATGTTGCTGGGTACGATGAGCAGAGCGGCATCATCTACAACCCGCGCGGTGTCAAGTTCCCACCGATCCCGTCGCAGCCATCACGCGATGAGGCGAAAGCCGCGCTCGCAATCTTCGATGAGTTGATTTGCGAGTTCCCGTTTGTCTCGAAGGCAGATCGCGCCGTCGCTCTCGTCGCATTTCTGACCGCGTGCATCCGCCCAGTGCTATCGGCATCGCCGCAATTTGCCATTAATGCGACCGCGCCGGGATCGGGCAAGGGCTTGCTCGCGGATACCGTCTCCTGGGTTGGCTTTGGCCGTGAGGCGCGCGCCATCTCGACCGGCCACAGTCTCGGCGAGTTGGAGAAGCATCTCGGCACACTCTTAAAGCGCGGCGTGCCGAGTGTAAATATCGACAACGTGGCCGTGGTGCTCGACAACGCCTATCTGGCATCGGCGCTCACACAATCCACAACGAACGTCCGCACACTCGGCAAGTCGGAGGATGCCGACGCGACCAACCGCACGATGATGTTTGCGACGGGTAACTCGCTGCAATTCAGCAAAGAGTTGGCGCGACGCTCGCTGCTTTGCTCCATCAATGCGAATATGGAGGACCCAAGCGAGGCACCGCACTCTTTTAATCCAATCGACCGCGCCCGCCGGGATCGCCCGCGCTTTGTCGTGGCCGGCTTGACGGTGCTGCGCGCCTATCACGTCGCCGGTTATCCCGTGCAGAGCGGGGCGACGATGGGGAGCTACGAAGAGTGGAGCCGGCGTGTGCGCGATGCGCTGATGTGGCTGGGTGAGCCTGATCCCGTCGCGACCAAACCCAAGGAACTCGATCCCGAACAGGAGCGCCACGGGGCGGTGCTGGCAGCCTGGGCAGCCATCATCGGCGAGCAGCCAGTCACGCTGAAGGAAGCCGTTAGTAAGGCAGCGGCGGCAGCCGTTGATCGCCACGACGGGAGCACGGGGCAAACCGTCGCTGGCAATCCCGCTCTCCTCGAAGCCTTCCACGCTGTCGCGGCACCCTTCTCGAAGGGTGGTAGCGGGCCAATCGACATGCGGCGCTTGGGTGAATGGGTGAGCGCCAAGAAACGGCTCATTGGCCCTGGTGGCATGAGCCTCAACCCAGCGGGTGTCACTGATGGTTCGACGCGCTATCGGCTCGAACGCGCGGGCGCGCGGGTGGTGTCAGATGAATAACCAGCGGCTCACCAGGGAAGGGGATAGAGGGGGTAAAGGGGTTTCCTCTA
>DASZAN010000110.1:0-55173 GCA_035945115.1 Allostellaceae bacterium | reverse complement strand
AGAGGCTCACGATGCGGCCCTCCCGAACCAGCCGCGCAGAAAGCTGCGCCGTTCGGGCATGACGAAGCGCATCTCGCGCTGCTCGCCGACGAAGCGGGCGACCGCATCGTCATAGGCACGGCCGGCGCGCTCATGCGCCAGCACGATCTGCAGCCGCTCCTTAGCGACCGAGGCCGAGGCCGGCTTTTTCGGGAAGAAAAAGTCGAAGAGGCTCACGACGCCGCCCTCCCGAACCAGCCGCGCAGGAAGCTGCGGCGCTCGGGTAGGACGAAGCGCATCTCGCGCTGCTCGCCGGCGAAGCGGGCGACCGCATCGTCGTAGGCGCGTCCGGCCGGGCTCTCGGGATCGAGGATGACGGGGACGCCGGTGTTGGACGCCTTCAGCACCGTCTCCGATTCCGGAATAATGCCCAGGAGCGGTACCGAGAGAATCTCCTTCACGTCGTCAACCGAGAGCATCTCGCCCTTCTTGACGCGGCCCGGCGCGTAACGCGTCAGCAACAGGTGTTCTTCGACCGGCTTCTCCCGTTTCTCTGCGCGGCGCGACTTCGAGGCGAGCATGCCGATGATGCGGTCGCTATCGCGCACCGAGGAGACCTCGGGGTTGGTGACGATGATGGCGCTGTCGGCGTGGTAGAGCGCCGTCATCGCGCCATGCTCGATGCCGGCCGGGCTGTCGCAGACGACGTATTCGAAATCCTTGCGCAGCTCGTTCATGACGCGGTCGACGCCCTCGCGCTTCAGCGCCTCTTTGTCGCGCGTCTGCGAGGTCGGGAAGATGTAGAGCTTGTCGATGCGCTTATCGCGGATGAGCGCCTGTTGCAGGTTGGCATCGCCATTGATGACGTTGATGAAGTCGAACACCACGCGGCGCTCGCAGCCCATCACCAAATCGAGATTGCGCAGGCCGACATCGAAATCGATCACGACCGTCTTGTGCCCGCGCATCGCGAGCCCGGTGGCAACTGCCGCCGCCGTCGTCGTCTTGCCGACGCCACCTTTCCCGGATGTCACAACAATGACCTTGGCCAACGCAACCTCCTCTTCCCCTTGCCTCAAAAATGAGAGATTCAGCTCGCGCCGGGGCTGCTGCTCCAGCCCGGCAGAATCGTGAGATGGTCGTCGATGAGCGCCACTTGCGCCGGCTGCTGCATGAGCTCGGGCGCGATCGCATCGCTGACGAGATAGCGGCCGGCGATCGACACCAGCTCCGCTTCGAGTCGCTGCGTGAAAATGCGCGCACTCTGATCGCCCGCGGCGCCGGCAATGGCGCGGCCGCGGAGCGGGCCATAGACATGGATGTGGCCGTCGGCGATCACCTCAGCGCCGGCGCTCACCGGCGCCACGACGATGAGATCGGTGCCCTTCGCATAAATTTGCGTGCCGGAGCGGACGGGCTGCATCACGAGCCTGGGGCGCGGCGGCGCCACGCGCTCGGGTGTGGGGCGGCGCGCGTTGCCGTTGGCGCTCTTGAGCGCCGGGAGTGCCGCAGCCTGCGCCGCCCGCAGCTGGAGCGCGCTCGCATTCTGCACGCCGACGACGACGAGCTGATGGCGCGCGAGCATCTCCTTGAGCGCCGTAAAGTCGGCCGCGGCGGTGCAGCTCAGCGAATCCTTGAGGTCGAGCACGACCGGCGCCTGCGCGAAGAAAGTGGGGCTCATCGCCACCTGCTCGCCGAGTTCGCGCTCTAGGATGGGATCGTATGGATCGGCAACCTTCACCACCATCAGCGTGAAGATGCCGCCCTGGAGTCGCGTCGCCGTTGCCGCCGCTGTCACCGCCATTATCCGCGCTCGCCTCTTGGGATGGGCGGAGCGAACCCTAAGAACGCGGCGAATTCAAGGCGAGCGCACGAGTCATTTTTGAGGCCGGCGCGCGCCGGCGCTTGACAGAGGCACCCGTCGCTCAGCGATAGCGCCATAAGCCGCGCTTCTGCGAGCGCGCCACGGTCTCGGCACCGACATAGTCGTAACTCTGCGCAGGATCGGCGAGCGCAAAGCCCTGCGCCACCAGGAAGCCCGCGAGATCGACACCCGCAGCGTCGGTGCAGAGCGCCGCCGGCACGGCGCGGCGCTGCCCCGGCGGGACACGGCAAGAAACGGCGGCATTCGCCTTGAGTCGCGCCGCGAGCGCGCCGCGTGCGAGCTCGCCACAATTGCCGGAGGGTTGCGTGGTGCCGGCGCAGCGATCACCGGAATACGGCGCCTTCACGCCGAAGAGCTCGATCGCCCGGTCACCGACCGTGAGCGAGAGGCCGCCCGCGAGCTTCGCCGGGCCCTTGATGACCGCTGACGTGGTGGTGGGCGGCGCCGTGTGCGCGTCGGGAGCGCCCGCGCGCCCCGTGATCGTCACCGGCCGCGCCGGCTTGCCGTCGTCGGGCGGTACCACATGAACAGGCCGCGCCGACACATCGACGCTGGGCAGATCGCTCCCCGCGGCGGTCAAGGGGCCGCTCGTCCCGGCCAGCGCCGGCGGCGACTCGAGCAACGCCACGGCGGCGCCAACCGCGGACGCGCGCTCCATCTGGTAGAGCGCGCGACCGCCGAAAACGGCTACAATGACGAGGAAGAGAACTGCCGAAAATCGCACCAGTCGCATCGCGCTTGAGTTTACCACCCCGGCCCCTCCCCTTCCAAGCGTTGCGGCCATGGGAACTCGCGGTTATGTCCGATGTTCCCCAAAATGACCCAACCGGCAACGGCGGCACGGTGCGGACGCATGTCCTGGCGATTCTGGATTTTGACGGCGGTGCTTTTGTCGACGAGCGGTTGCGGCCTGTTCGGCGGCCGCGAGTCTCGCGAAGCGTCGGGCTCGAGCGGCAGCCCCATCGCCAATGCCAGCTATGAGCAGACGCTGCAAAGCTGGGTCGATGCCTCCGAGCAGGACCTCGTGGCGAGTTGGGGCGTGCCCGACCGCAGCCAGCGATTGACCAATGGTGCGCAGGCACTCGAATACCGCCGCCTCGATGGCGACGGCAAGCTTCTCTGCTCGACCCTCTTTACCGCCGACGCATCCGGCAAGATCCAAGGTTGGTCCTACCGCGGCAGCAACTGCCGCCCGCCGCGCTTGGGCGACTACGGCAAGTCCTAAGCGCGACGAGAGGCGCTCACCCGGCGTCGCGGAAGGCACGATAGAGCGACATGCCGCCATCGACGAAGATGGTCGTTCCCGCCACGTAATCGCTCTCGTCGGAGGCGAGCCAAGTAGCGACCTTGGCCACGTCCTCGGCCTCGCCGATGCGGCCATAGGGGATGAGCGTCAGCAGCTTCTCGCGCGCCGCCGGCGTCTCCCAGGCATCGCGATTGATACGCGTGCGAATGGCACCCGGCGCGATCGAGTTGACACGGATGCGGCGGGACGCCACCTCCTGCGCAAGGCTCTTCATCATGAGGTCGATGCCGCCTTTGGCGGCGGCGTAATTGATGTGGCCGGCCCAGGGAATGAGTTGATGCACCGAACTCATACAGACGATCTTGCCGGTTACCAATGCGTTTTGACCCGCGAGCAACGGCCGATCGCGCAAGACCATGAACGGTGCTCCCTTGGGAACGCTGCCCAAGGTAGCGGTGGTGCCGCCCGATCGTCCCGAGGGCCGACCGGGCGGGTGGACGGTTTTCCCTTGACTTTCCCCCGCCGGGGCGGCGCCATCACGGGCAAGACCCCAGCAATTGAGCTCTCCGATCGAGGTTCGCCATGGGTACACTGAGTTTTTGGCATATTCTCATCCTTGTCGCCGTCGTCGTGGTTCTGTTCGGCGGCAAGGGGAAGATCTCGGGCCTGATGGGCGATCTTGCGAAAGGCATCAAGGCCTTCAAGTCCGGCATGAAAGAGGATGAGACGGCCAGCCAGACGCCGCCCCAGGTGGCGCCGCCGGCGGCGAGCGCCGCGGTCGGCAGCCCCGCAGGCGACCGCTCGGCGGCCCACGACCGCGGCTGAGGCACCGGCCGCGTTAGCCGCTCGCCAATAGCGTCTCTCCATGGCGCGCCCACCGCGGTCGCGTTATGCGCGGCTGGTGGCGGCGCTCCCTGCTACGGTTCCTTTCGTCCCGCCCGAAGCCTTCGAGCGCCAGGCGGGACGTCCGCTCACGCTCCGCATCGGCGCCAATGAGAGCGCCTTCGGCCCCTCGCCCAAGGCGCTCGCCGCGATGCGCGCCGCCGCGCAGCAGGTCAATTGGTACTGCGATCCCGAAGGCTTCGTGATGCGGGAAGCGCTTGCCCGACGGCACAATGTGGCGCGCGACAACATCGTGCTCGGCGCCGGTATCGATGACCTCCTAGGGCTCATCGTCCGCGCCTTCTGCGATCCCGGCGACCGCGTCGTCATGTCCTTCGGCGCCTATCCCACTTTCGCCTTCCATGTACGGGGCTTCGGCGCCACGCTGGTGACGCCGCCTTACGCCGGCGACCGCAACGATCCCGACGCACTCGCCGCGGCGGCCCGCCGGCGCAAGGCGCGCCTCGTCTATCTCAGCAACCCCGACAACCCCACCGGCAGCTGGCTCACTGCCGGCGATCTCGAGCGTCTCATCGCCGGCTTGCCGCCCAGCGCGGTGCTGGTGCTCGACGAGGCCTATAGCGATTTCGCGCCCGCTGACGCGATCCCGGCGCTCGATGCCGAGGAGCCCCGCGTCATTCGGCTCCGCACCTTCTCCAAGGCCTATGGCATGGCGGGGGCACGTATCGGCTACGCCATCGCGCCCGCCGAGCTGGTGCGCACCTTCGACAAGATCCGCCACCATTTCGGTGTCAACCGCGTCGCCCAGGAAGGAGCGCTCGCAGCCATCGGCGATGGCGATTTCATCGCCGGCGTCGTAGCGGAAGTGGCGCGAGGCCGCCGCGATTACGGCGAGACCGCCCGGCGGCTCGGCTTCACCGCGCTGCCGTCGGCGACCAACTTCGTCGCCATCGACATCGGCAGCACCGAGCGCGCGAAGGCGTGTCTGGCGCGGCTTTTGAGCGAGGAGAACTGCTTCGTACGCATGGCGGGCGTGGCGCCGCTCAACCGCTGTATTCGCGTCACCGTCGGCACCAAGGCGGAGCGGCAGGGCTTCGCCGACGCGCTCGCCCGGGTGGCACCGGGCCTTCCCGCCTGATAGGGTGCGCGCTCCCCTCTCCACCGGAATGACGACAAAAGATGACAAAAAATTCGCCAGAGCGCTTTAAGCCGCTTTCGCTCGAGGAGATGACCCCGGCGCAGCGCCGCATGGCCGAGAACCTGCTCTCGGGCCCGCGCAAGGGCATGAGGGGCCCGTTCAGTGCCCTCCTCTACAGCCCCGAGATGGGCGATGCCGCGCAGGAGCTCGGCGCCCGCGTGCGCTTCAAGAATTCGCTTCCCGACAAGCTCAAGGAGCTCGCCATTCTGACGGTCGCGCGCTTCTGGACAGCGCAGTTCGAGTGGTATGCGCATCAACGGCTCGCGCTCGAAGCCGGCTTGAACCCGACCATCGCCGCCGACATCGCCGCGGGCAAGCGCCCCGCTGGCATCCAGGGGGATGAAGTGGCGATCTACGACTTCTGCAGCGAGCTGCTCGAGACGCGCGAGGTGAGCGACGCCGCCTTCGCCGCAGTCAAGGAGCGCTTCGGCGAGAAAGCGATCATCGATCTCATTTGCACCATGGGCTACTACACGCTCGTCTCGATGACCCTCAACGTCAACCGCTACCCGCTGCCCGACGACGCGACGCCGCTGCCGAAGCTGAAGTAGTCACTTCCCGATCGCTCTAGCCATCGCCTAGAGCGCCGCCACGATCATCGGCGCCATCGTTGCATCCACCGCGATGGCGCGGGCATCCACGTCCTTGGCGAGGAGCGGCAGCGTGACCGATGCTTCATCGACGAGACGCGCGGCAATGGTGCGGCGCACCAGGCGCAACGCCGCCTGCCCCTCGGACGCGCGCGGCGAGGCGTTGAAGAGGGCGACGGGTTTTCCCGCCATCTCGAAGCCGCTCACCAGCCAGTCGAGCGCGTTCTTGAACGCGCCGGGAATGCCGCGGGCATATTCGGGGCACGAGATGAGGAGCCCGTCCGCGGCGCCGATTTGCCGGCGCAGATCGACCACCGCCGGCGGCAACGGTTCGCGATCGAGATCGGGATTGAAATGCGGGACGTCGCCGAGCCCGCCATAGATCACGACGGCAATGCCCGGCGGCGCCAGCAGGCGGGCCGCCTCGAGGAGCGCCGCAGTTGACGACGCCGCGCGCAAACTCGCGGACATCGCGAGAAGCGTGATCACGCCGACGTTTCAATCCTCGAGGTAATGTGGCTCGGGGCGCGTCTGGAGCTCGTCGTAGTGGACGAGCACGGGCGTTCCGAGCTGACACGGCTTGCCGTCGCGGAAAGCCCATTCGCCGCGGTCGCAATCTTGGGCGCGCACATAGCCGTTGAGATAAAAGCGGCGATCGCCCGCCGTCGCGTTCGGGCCGGAGCCGTGGATGGTGTAGACGTTCCAGAGCGCGACGTCGCCGGGCTCGAGCTCGAGATCGACGAGACGCGCGGGATCGAGGCCGGCGGCGGCAAGCCGCTCGTCCGCCATCGCCTGATCGAGCACCGGCGCCGCGCCGGCGAGCTCTTTTTCGCCGAACACATGCGAGCCGGGATAGAGCCGCATCGCGCCGTTGCCGCGGCGATGCGCGTCGATGGCGATGCCGGTCTGCACATAAGATGTGGCGAGATTGCGATAAGCTTCGCGCGGCCGGCGGAAGCGCGAATCTTGATGAAAGGCGAATTCCGCCGCCGCTGCGCCGGGCGGCTTCCAATGCAGCTGATTGATGATCTGCTTGATGTCGCGGCCCAAGAGCGGCGCCAGCATGCGCAAGAAACGCGGATCGCGACGGACGCCTTCGAGCACGGGATCGACATAGGACGGCCACTGCACGAGGCGAAGGATCTTGCCGCGCGCCGCGTCCTCGCCCAGTCGATAAAGCAGGTTGCCGTGGCGGAAGCTCGCGCGATGGCGCATCCCTTCCGCCCAATGATGATCGAAGCGGGCGGCCATTTCCGCCACCTCTCTTGCGGAAAAAACCCCACGCAGCACCGCGTAGCCTTCGGCGCGATACTGTGCGAGCGCGATCGTGAGCAAAGGATCGTCGATCACTCGGCAGGCGGCTCCGCGGATTCGGGATGCGTCGCCACCACTGGCGGCGCCGCAGCGAACGCGCTCAAGAAATCGCCGAGGAAGCTTTCCATTCCCTTAATCGAGCCGTCGCGCGGGGGTAGGGCGGCGGCGACATAGCCCTGCGCCGCGAAGCGCCCCACCAGATCGGCATCGCGCGACAGCACGTGGATTGGCACGGTCCATGGCTGCTTTTCGCCGGAGACGAAGCCGGGCGGCTGATGATCGCCCAAGATGAAGACGAGCGCGTCGCCCTCGCGATGGGCGAGCCAGGCGCCCAGCGTCTTCAGATCGTAGACCACGCTTTCGGCGTAGGCGTCCTCGAGATGCGCCCAATCGGGCGGTGCATAGATGCGTTCCCACTCAGCTGGCGTCACCGTCTTGTAGTCGCCGGCGTCGTTCCAATCGCCGACGTAAGGCGGCACCGGCACGAAGGGCGTGTGGCTCGACACCAGCACGATTTGCGCGAAGAGCGGCGCGTGGCCGGAGGCACCTTCCGTCGCCTCGAAGCGGCGCAGCGTGTACTGGTCGGGAATATCGAACCAGCCGAATGCCGGGCCCCCATAGCCGAGATCGGCGTCGTAATAGCTGCGCTCGAAGCCCCAGAAATCGTGCTCGGGCTCGGGCGTCTTGAGACCGGGCATCACCTCGACGGCGCGATAGCCGGCGCTGTGCAGATAGCGGGCGAGTGTCGCGCGGCCGCTGTCGAGCACGAGCCGCGTCAGCAGCGGGTCAAGCCTCAGGCCGGAATCGATCGTGCCGTGGGCGAGCCACGAGCCGCCGCCGAAGGTCGGTGAGAGAATGCGGCCGGAGCGCAGATGATAGCCCGCTTGCTCGACGGTCGCGGCGAACTCGGCAAGCGCGGGCCCGACGCTCGCGGCATAGCGCGGATCGTCGAGCGCGACGGTACCGTAGGATTCGACGAAGACGAGGATGACGTCGCGGCCTTTGAGACCGGGCAGCGGACTCGGTTTCGGCTGCGGTGCGGCGAGCATCGCGTCATAGCGATGATCGAAACCATGCGTGACGGCAAAGGCGCGGTAGACATGGGCGATCTGGCTGAAGAGGGCGGGCGCAGTGCGGAGGCCCACGAACGGCTCGTTGTCGCTGAGCGCGCCGGCACCGAGCGTGGCCAAGGGCGCGGCCAGGAAGAGGCCGACGCAGAGCGCGGCATGGCGCGGTGGCGCGAGCGCGCGCTCGATGGCGCCGAGCAAGAGCGCGATCGCCGCCACCAGCGCGAACGCGGCGAGGCTCAGGCCCAGAAACGCGAGCGCGCCACGCCAGGGACCGGCCGCCTCATAGACGAGGCTCAGGAGCTTCGGCACATGCGGCAGGTCGAAATAGAGATCGAGCTCGCGGTCGAGCGCGCCCCAGACCATCGCCTCGGCGAATTGCACGAGCGCGGCGAGGAAGACGAGGAGCGCCACGAGCCAGCGTACGAAGGCTGGAAGACGCCGGCCCATGAGCGAGAGCACCGCCACGAACGCGATCAGCAACAGCGGCTCGAGCTCCGGCCGCCAATCGAGGAAGAAGCCGAGATTCTCCTCGTCCTTCGCCGCCGCGAACGGAAGACAGAGGAGAACGGCGCCCGCGAACAGCACCAAGAGGGCGCGCAATGGACGCGGGCGGCGGCGAAACATGGGGTGCATTCTAATGTGATGATCCACGGGAGGGAATCCGCATTCCCATGGCCCTCATGGGCGGAACGTCGTCTTTCCTATAAAAGCTGGGACTGCGGCGCTGGATCGGCACCGTGCGTCCTCCGACTCTTCGCCCGAAAATCCCTTCAAAACACCGCCGCGAGCCGCTCGTAGTCGCCGATCTCGTTATAGGCTTGCGCCGCAAGCCGGACCCAGAGCCCGTCCGCTTGCGCCATGATCGCCGCTTCGATGCGGTGCTCGTCGGACAGCCGGCGCTCAAGTGCGATCGCGGTCTCGATCGTGGGTGCGTCGGCGAGCGGCAGCTGCACCGGCACCATGGCGGCGAAGAGCGAGGCCGGAGCCAGCGTCCGCGTGCCCCAGCGCGCCACCAGCAACTGCGCCGCCTCCGCGGCGAGCGCTGCGTTCCGCGCCACGAGCGCGGCGCCACCGAGCGCGGTATGAAAGTCGATGCCGGCGGGGATGCAGAGGAAGGACGTGAAATCCCGCGTTCCCGTCCAATCGAATTCGGCGTGGAAGCTTTGGCCGAAGCCGTGCGAGATGGCGAGGGGATGAACGAGCGCTTGGGCTTCGGGCGCGGCCCACAGAAAACCCGCGCCGCGCGGCGCCATCAGCCATTTGTGGCAATTGCCGACATACCAGTCGGCGCCGATCGCCGGCAGGTCGAGCGCGATCTGGCCCGGCGCATGGGCGCCGTCGATGAGGACGCGCGCCCCCGCTGTCTTCGCGAGCGCGGTGAGCTCGGCGGCCGGCAGCGTGAGCGCGCTCATGGACGCGATATGATCGAAGAGGGCGAGCCGCACCCGTGGGCTGAGCGCGGCGGCGACAGCGTCCACCACGGCACCGACGTCGCTGAGCGGCAAGGGGATCGCCACCTCTCGAAGCCGCGCGCCGCTTCGTTCGGCGACATAGCGCGCTGCCTTGGCGACGGCGCCGTAAGCGAGGCTGGTCACGAGAATCTCGTCGCCATGCCCGAGATCGAGCGAGCGCAGCACCGCATTGATCCCGGCGGTCGCATTGTCGACGAAGACGAGATCATCGCCGCTGGCGCCGAGAAATGCCGCGAGCCGCGAGCCCGCCTCCCGCTGCGCCGGCGCGAGCTCGCGCCGCATGAAGCGGGTGGGATTGCGCTCGATCCGCGCCCGCCATTCCGCCTGCGCCCGAAGCACTGGATGGGGTGCGACGCCATAGCCGCCGTGATTGAGATATGTGACGGCAGGATCAAGCGGCCACTCGCATTTGAGCGCCGCGCCGTAAGTGATGGCTTTCGTCATCGCGGGCGCGGCCTACTTCCCCGATGGATTGCGGCGATAGCCCTGCGCTTCCGCTGCCTTCTTGCAGGCATAGCCGCCTTTCTCGGTGCTGCCGTACCAGCGCTGGCCGCGGAAGTGGTAGGTGCGGGTCGCGGGATCCACCCAGACGACGAGATCGCCAGGACAGCGGCGCTCCGCCTCGGCCTCGCTGGGGTAAAGCTCGGCCTCGCCTTTGGGGGCCGCCCACGCCTCGGGGAGTGCCAGCGCCAGTACGGTGGACGCAACCCCGGCGCTGACGCATCGCCGGATCCGCTGGGGACGAGCCAAGGGCTTGATCATGCAAGGATTTTAAACCTTGGGGCGGGGGCCGGCAATCGGCGGAAAGACACAACCTTGGCCCATTCCGCGGATCGGGCCCTTGGTGCTATGATGCCCGCAAAGGTCAGGGAGGAATGCCATGCTCGACCGGCAACGCACCGCAGAAGAGTGGCTCGCCGAGCTCAGCCGCATCATGCGCGACTACCGCAGCACCGATCTCCGAGGCGCGGCCGGGGGCCGCAAGCGCGCGATCGAGCGCCTCATCGATTTGGGCTTCTCCGCCGGCGAGGCGGTGCACGAGCTCGACCGCTACAACATGAAGCCGGCGGTCACACGCCCGCACGATCGCCACGGCGCGACGGTGCATTGACCGACAAGTTTGGACCACAGAGACACTGAGGCGGCGAGAAGGATTTGGATGCGCGCAGCGCATCCGCTTCGCGTTCTCACTGCCTCACTGTCTCCGTGGTGACTCTATTTTCTGCAAAGCCCGCCATCGTCCCGGCGACAACCCATAGGCGCGCTTGAAGTGGCGCGTCATGTGGCTTTGATCGGCGAAGCCGCTTGAGAAGGCGGCGTCGGCGAGCGAGGCGCCAGCGCGGATTTCACCGCGCGCGTGGTCGAGGCGGCGCATGGTGAGGTAGCGGTAAGGGCTGGTGCCGAGGCGCGCGCGGAAAAATCGGGCGAGCGCGTAGCGGTCGAGGCCGGTGGCGGCTTCGAGCTCTTCCGAGGCGACGGTGCGGTCGAAATTGGCGTCGAGGAATTGCCGCGTGCGTTCGACCGCGGCGGTCGAGCTGGCGGCGAACGTGCGCCAGCGCGCAGAGGGATCGCGCGCGAGCAACGCCTCGGCGATGGCGAGCACGATCTGGTCGCGCTCGAGCGCTTCGAACGGGCGCTCGAGATCGTCGAGCGCGGCCCTGAGCGCCGCCAAGAGGCGGGGATCGGATGAGACGGCGTCGCGCACGAAGGGGAGAGCCGCGGCGCGCGTGCCCAGCGCGTCAGCGATGAGCCGCGGCTCGAGATAGATCATGCGGTAGCGGAAGCCGTCCTCCTCGCCGGCGCGGCCGTTATGGCGCTCGTCGGGATGAAGCACGATGACGTTGCCGGGGCGGCTGACGCGGACGGCGCCCCGATAGTCGAAGCATTGCAGGCCGGCGAGCGTATGGCCCAGCGCATAAGTGTCGTGGCGGTGGGGATCGTAGGCATAGCCGGCAAAAAAGGCGTCGATGCGCTCGGTACCGGGCTCGTCAGGGGCGTGCCTCATCCAATCGCCGGGCGAGGGCCCGCACGATCGTTCAAGACCGGACCCGCGTCGCGCGGCCACATTCACATCCATGCGCTTCGAGACCAAGATCGCCATCCTCGTTCGCGCGGATCTTCCCGTCTGGCAGAAGCTCAATGTCGCGAGCTTCCTCGCGGGCGGGCTCGTGGGCGCTCATCCCGAGCTCGCGGGGGAACCCTACGTCGACGGCTCGGGCCGCGTCTATGGCCCTCTGGTACGACAGCCGATGCTGATCTTCGCCGCGAGCGCGGCGGAGCTCACGCGCACGCTTTGGCGCGCGCTTGAGGCGGGCTTGCGTCCCACCATCTACACCAAGGAGCTGTTCTCGACCGGCCATGACGCGGCGAACCGCGCCGCCGTGGCCGCCGTGCCGACCGACGCGCTCGACCTCGTTGGCCTCGCGCTTCATGGCGAGCGCAAGGCGGTCGACAAGGCGGTGAAGGGATTGGCGCTCCATCCCTAATGCAGGCAAGAGGAGACGACACATGCGCTCGATCGGTCATCTCGAGGAGGAATTCGCAGGCATCACCGAGTATTTCGCGCCACGGGTCGTCGCCAGCGCCAACGGCCAATATGTGAAGCTCGCCAAGGTCAAGGGCGAGTTCGTTTGGCATGCGCACGCCGATGAAGACGAATTCTTCCTGGTGCATCGCGGCACCTTCATCCTCCGCTATCGCGACGGCAGCGAGGCGGTGCTGAAGCCCGGCGACTTCCATGTGGTGCCGCGCGGCGTCGACCATTTCCCCTACGCGCCCGAGGAAACCTGGATCATGTTCGTCGAGCCGGCGAGCACGACCCACACGGGTGAGACCCCCTCGCCGCTCGCGAAGCCGATCGAGGCGCAGCTGGCGCATCTGCGCCGAGAGTAGCCAAGCGGGGCCTTGATGGCGCATGCTGGGCTCGTCACGAGCGTGCACATTTGGGGAGGGGAGCGATGCAAGGCACGACAGTTCTGGGGGTCCTGCTGCTGCTCGGCGGCTTTCTCGCGCAGCCGGCGGGAGCCGAGACAAAGCCGGTCGCGCTCGTCAAGGCGGCGGTGAAGGCGATGGGCGGCGCCTCCGCGATGCGGGCGCTCACGAGCGTCACCATCAAAGCAGAGACAACGCATTGGGAGCCGGAGCAAAGCCTCGTCCCCGACGGCGAGGCGCGGCTCGTCGGCACCTCGCGCCTCAGCATCGCCTGGGATCTCGCCAACAGTCGCTCGCGCACCGAGTGGGAGCGCACCCTCATCTATCCCTTCCCCGGCACGCCCAAATTCAGCGACGTCGTGACGCCAGCCTATGGCTACGTCGTCGACGAGAAAGGCGACCAGCCGATGAGCGCGCGCCGCCTGGCGGTGCAGTGGCGCGAGCAGGAACGCGCCTCGCCGGTGCTGCTGCTCAGAGCGTTGGACCATCCCGAGCGGCTTGCGGCGGCGCCGCGGCACACGCTCGATGGCCAATCCTTGCCCTCCCTGCGTTTCGTTGACGGCGGCGCCACCTTCATCATCCTCTTCGACGCCAAGACGCATCTGCCGCGTGCCATCCGCACGCTCGACGACAGCCTCATCTATGGCGACGCCGTGAACGATCTCGTGCTCGACGACTGGCGCAGCGTCGGCGGAGTGAAGGTGGCGCGTTCGCTGACCTACACGCTCGCCGGCCGCACCGTCCGCCGCGTCACCTATATCGAGGTGACGGCGAACGCGCCCTTGGCGGCGCAGACTTTCGAGCCCAGCGCCGAGACGCGCAAGGCGGCCGAGCCGCCGGCGAGCGACGGCGTGCCCTATACCAAGGTGATGACGCGGCTCAATTTCGGCCGTTTCATCGAGACCCCCGCCTTCTGGGAGAGCGCGCAGGGCCTCAAGCTCGTCGAGCTCTCGCCCACCGTGCAATTCGTGCAGGGCGCCACGCACAACAGCATGATCGTCGCCCTGCCCGACTACCTTGTCATCATCGAGGCGCCGCAGGACGACAATTATTCGCGCTGGGTGATCGATGCCGCCAAGACGAAATATCCGGGCAGGCCCATCAAATACCTGGTCGTGACGCATCATCACTTCGACCATTCCGGCGGCACGCGCGCCTTCGCCGCCGCCGGCGCCGACATCATCGTGCCGGCGCCCGCCAAGCCGCATTTCGCGGCACTCCTGCGCGCACCGCACACGCTTGCGCCCGACCTGCTGCAGAAGAGCCCGCGCCAGGCGCAAATCATCGAGGTCGCGAAGGAATATGCACTCAAGGACGGCGACAACGAGATCCGCATCCTCCGCGTCGACAACCCGCATGTGGAGGGCATGCTCATCGCGCATGTGGTGAAAGAGAACATCGTCTTCGACAGCGATCTCTATTCGCCCGGGCGCGACAAGGCGAAGACGCCCAACAACACCGCTTTCCTGGCGACGCTGAAAACGCTGGGCTTGTCGCAAACGCGCATCGCCGGCGGCCACGGCGGCGTCGGCTCGGCCGGCGATCTCGAGGCGCTCGCCGCGACGCAGTGACAGCGACCCAGGACAGGCCCGTTGAAATCCGCCGGGCGCGGGCCGAGGATGCGGCGGCCGCCTGCGACGTCATGCGCCGCTCGATCGCCGAGCTTTGCCTTGCCGATCATGCGAACGATCCGGCGATTCTGGAGGCGTGGCTCGCCAACAAGACCCCCGGAGATCGTCGCCCGCTGGATCGCGCGGCCGGACAATCATTTCTTCATCGCTCGTGAAGGCAACGCCATCCGCGCCGTCGCGGCGATGACGAGCGCCGGCGAGATCATGCTCAACTATGTGGCGCCGGAGGTGCGCTTCAAGGGCGTGAGCCGCGCGTTGCTGCGCACGCTCGAGGAAACCGCCCGGGGGCTCGGCCAGGCGCGCTGCACCTTGACGAGCACGAAGACGGCGCGGCGGTTTTATCGCGATGCCGGCTATGTCGAGAGCGGTCCGCCCGTGCGCAAGTTCGGCAGCGAGAGCTATCCCATGGCGAAGCAACTCGCCCTCAGGATATGATCGAGAGAGAAAAGATTGACCAGTGAGGCAGTGAGACGGTGAGGATTGACGATTCGCGCGCTCTCGCGCGCCAGTCACGTCTCACTGCTTCACCGTCTCTGTGGTCATTCCTTTCTTGTCAACGAGCGGGAGCCATTCAATGCGCTTGGGTCTGCTTCTTCTCTGCGCCGTTCTCGCGCTTGCCACGGCGGCGCCCGCAGCGGCGCGCGTCCATCGCTTCAAGACGGAAGCGGCGGCGCAGAAGCATTGTCCCAAGGACGAGATCGTCTGGGGGAGCAGCCGCGGCACCTACTATCCCAAGGAATCGTCACTCTACGGCAAAAGCCGCGGCGGCGCCTATGTCTGCGCGCGCGAGGCCTATGCCGCGGGCTGGCGGCAGGACAGCGAGTAGGGCGCGCATGAGCCGGCACCATCACATCCCCGCCTCGCCCGCCACGTGCCATTGGGGCCAGTTCGACGCGGCGCTGCCGCCGGTGCTGACCATCGAATCGGGCGATCATGTCACCGTCGACACCGTCTCGGGCGGCGCCGAGGTGCTGCCGCGGGAGCGCTTCGAGATCCTGCCGGACCATCGCGCCGTCATCGCGGCGCTGACGCCCGCCTTCGGCGGCGGCCACATCCTGACGGGGCCGATCGCCGTCGCGGACGCCGAGCCCGGCGACGTGCTCGAGGTGCGGATCCGCGCCATCGCTTTTCGCCAGAATTGGGGCTGGACGCGGATCGCACCCCTGCGCGGCACCTTGCCCGAGGACTTTCCGGAGCGCCGGCTTTGGCACACGGCGATCGACCGCCAGCGCGGCATTGGCACGGTGCCGTGGGGTCAGGAAATTCCGCTCGCCCCCTTCTTCGGCGTGATGGGTGTGGCGCCGAAGCCCATCTACGGCGCCGTCACGACGATCATTCCCCGCGAGTTCGGCGGCAACATCGATTTAGCCGAGCTCACCGTCGGCGCCACGCTCTATCTCCCGGTCTGGACCAAAGGCGCGCTCTTCTCGGTGGGCGACGGCCATGGCGTGCAGGGCGACGGCGAGGTCTGCCTCACCGCGCTCGAGACGGCGCTCACCGGCACCTTCGAGTTCGTGCTGAGGAAGGACATGCGCCTGGCCATGCCGCGCGCGGAGACGGCGACGCACCACATCACGCTCGGCCTCGATGAAGACCTCGACGATGCGGCCAAGCAGGCGCTGCGCGAGATGATCAAGCTCTTGGGCGAGCGCATGGGCCTCGCGCCCGCCGACGCTTACATGCTGGCGAGCCTCGCGGTCAATCTCCGCGTGACGCAGCTCGTCGACGGCAACAAGGGCATCCACGCCATGGCCGCAAAGTCGCTGGTGGAGCGAAAATCCAGCTAGTCGAGCTCCCGTCCCCGCCACTGCAACCGCCACGTATGGCCGGCTGGATCGTTGGCCAACGGCAGAACGCAAGGATGGTTTCGCGCAGTCGCAAGGTTCGCGAATGGCGGCGTATTCTACGAGGCTTGGAGCCCAGCTTTCGCGGCTAGGACGAAGCTTTCTTATTATTGTCTGACCCGCGTTCAATCTGTTCCGCTCGCTGTGCCAGTTCGAGGGCACGCAAAGCCAGTTGTCTCTTGACCTCTGGGTTCGCTTCCTTTTGAGCCGCTTCGCGTAAGCGACGGCTCTCCTCTCGAAGTTCAGCGGGTGTCGGGTCAGCCATGGCTTTTGCCTTCGGCTCCTTAGCTTCATTCAGCGCAGGCAAGGGGCAAGGGGCAAGGGGTCAAGGATGACCTAGATCAACGACCCGAAGGGGCTAAATCGTCATTGTGTTGCAATGGGACCAGATATTTCATTCCTGCGAAAGCGCGCCGAAAAGTATCGCCGCTTAGTGAATGAAGCGAAGGACCCAGATATCGCAGAGAGCTACCGGCTCCTTGCGGAGATCGACGAACAGGAAGCCGAACGGATTGAAAAACAGGGGGAGTGCTAGCCAAGCCGAGCAGCGATAAAAGGACGTTTGCATGACCAGATACGCCTTCATCGACAGAGGGGGCTGTGGCAAGCCGGCTTTCTTCTACGACGACCACAAGCCCGCCACGGGCGACACCATTTCTGCACAACACATTACATTGCTTGACGGGTCAAAACCCCACACTTGGTCTAAGGTCGTTTGTGGTTCATGCGGGCGCGAGATCGCTGCGGCTGAATTGATGGTCGATGCCTTGAAAGAGATGCGCATATGAGCCGCCGCCGCTTCCAATCCACGCTGCGGGACATATCAAGCGGGCGATAGACGGCGACAAGCCCATGCACCATCCGCGTGAGCCGTGAACGAGGCAGCGTGATCCGCTGGCTCGCGGGGATCGTGATGGGGCCGGTGGTTTTTTTGACCTGTATCAAGGATTTTTGGTTCATCCCACCTGATAATCGCCAGAGCCTTCATCTCGTCGGTCACGGAAGAGGAGGCCCCCATGCGCTGCATTGCCGCTGCTACGGACGGGTCGGCTGCCGCAGATAGGGCGATCGATTTTGCTGCCGATTTGGCGAGCAAGTTCGGCGCGGAACTTGTTCTCACTCATGTGATCGCGGCATCGACAGTGGCCTCTGTAGGTACTGGTCCTGTCCGTTCTCTTGCCAATGTCAGAGTGCCGATGACGGTAGAAAACGCATCGGTTTCCGAGGTGGTTGTGGATACGGCAAAGGATGTCCTGGCGAAAGCAAAGACCCGCGCGGAAGCCAGGGGAGCGCGGCACGTCCATATCGAGGTCCGTGTGGGCGAGTCGGCAGAGGTGATACTCTCGGTCGCCAAAGAACGTAAAGCTGACGTAATCGTATTGGGCAAACGGGGCCAAGGGCGTTTGGCCGGACTGCTGCTTGGCAGCGTTTCACAAAAGGTGATGACATTGGCGCGGTGCGCTGTGATCGTCATTCCATAGCGAAGCGTTAAGTGACCTCGCACACGGACCGCGAGTCGCCTTCGTGGGGTCAGCCATAAGGTTGGAGATTGCCAATGACAACCGCACTTGTTCATTTCACGGATGTTTCCGGCCACGAGGTTTGGGTCAATCCTGCTGCTGTGCGCTACGTGCTTCAATACGATCGCACAGAGGACCGGACGACTTTGCAATTCGCCAGGGACGACGCGGTGATTGTGATGGGCGCAGGCGAGGCGGTTGCTAGGAAGCTCGGGACCGTTCGCAGCTAGTATCAGCCACGTTATGCGCTGCCTGGAGGCAGCCCTGAACCAAACGGGTGCTTAGTCAGCCGGCGCTGCGCTCGGGTGCACACCTGATAGCGGCGGCGTTAATGCGTCGCGCGCATTGTGGTTCAGTGCGAAGGTACTGGCCCGCGCAAATGGTTTCGTACGGGGTGGAGGATTGGGCGCTTCCGAGGTGCGGAATCCTCTACTTGAGCGAATTGACGTAAACCGCCAGCGCCTCAAACTGCTCGCGGGTCAAACCGACCGGAGACATCTGGTGACCGTAACGTCGAGCATTTTCGTGGCCGCGGCGCTGCATTTCAGCGAGTGATCTTCCTGTCCACGGCTCCTGTCGTGCGAGTTTGCGGAACGCGGGCGCCTTGCCGAGGCCAAACAAATGGCAGAAATTGCATTGCTGATCTGCGACTTCCCTCCACGATCGATCTCCCCCACTTGCCGCCCCGTCCCTGTGGCGGGGTGCTTTTTTGCCCTTGTCAGACTTGTAGGTGACATCTTTCCATGACGACAACGCGCCACGCCAGCAGATGGGCCATCGCACATAGCTCGCGGCTGCTGGAAGAGACTCTTCCAGTCGTGTGTGGCAAAATACAAGCCGGATGAAACGCTGAGGACCTTCGCAATGCCTACCAACAGAAAGAAGCCCCCAATCGTTACCCCTTTGGTGGAGCGAGCATGGCGAGCGCTAGTGAAGGATTGGCGTTCCGCAGAGAAACAATTACGCAAGGTGTTACTGAACCCCGACGCTCCAGCCTCAGTGAAGGCTAAGGCGAAGAGAATTGTGGATACTCTGCACAACGAAATGAAAGCCTTCCGAAAAAAACTTGGGTGGGACGGATGAGAACGAGGCGCGCCGGGCTGCCGTTACCAAGACGCGCCTCGCCTCGCTTTTGAGGACCCCCCACCAGGAAAGCGTGCCCGCCTCGCGGACAGGGTAGGGGTGCAAGCCTATCCGCACGCGTCAGCCATGTGACAATCCAAGGCCCGCGATTGCCAGCGCTGTTTCGGAAAATCGACGCCACCACTCGCTGGGCGCTGTCGCCGCTTGTCAGCAAGGCCGCTTCAGAAGACCAGCGGCCTAATAGCGGGTGGGCCGCGTCGCGCGCTCGAGGAGCGCTAGAACCTCCCCGTCGCTCATCTGGTGGAAGTCGCCGTAGAACTGGCCGATGGCGAAGAAATCCTCGGGCGTCTCGAGCGCGACGATCTCGTCCACTTCACTTCGAAGCGCGTCGATCGCCGCGGCGGGGGCCACCGGGACGGCGAGGATGAGGCGTGCCGGATCGCGGCGGCGGATGGCGAGCAGCGCCGCCCGCATGGTGGTGCCGGTGGCGATGCCATCGTCGACGACGATGGCGGTGCGCCCGAAGAGCGGCACCGGCGCGCCGGCACCCCCATAAACTGCACGGCGGCGCGCCAATTCGCGTTCCTCGCGCGCGGCTTCGCGATCGAGATAGGCGGGCTGGAGGCCAACCCCGCCGGCGACGCCCTCATCGACGACGCGCATTACCTCGCCGCCGGCATCGACCAGCGCCGCCACGGCGAGCTCCGGCATCCCCGGCGCGCCGATCTTGCGCACCAGCACGAGATCGAGCGGCGCGTTCAGCGCCTGTGCGATTTCGAAGCCGACGGCGACGCCCCCGCGCGGCAATGCCAGGACCACGACGTCAGTACCCGCCAGCGGAGCGAGCTTCGCCGCGAGCCGCCGTCCAGCATCGGCCCGGTCGGCAAAGCGGGTCATGCGCGAGGGCCGGCCGCGTCCCCCAAGGCGCGCGCGATGGCGTCCAGCAGTCTCGTCTCGGCGAGGGGCTTCTCGAGATAAGCGGCGACGCCACGGCGATAGGCCTGCTCGCGCAGATTGTTGTCGCTGGCCCCGGTAATGAGAATGACAGGTAGGCCGAGCCCCGCGCCATGCGCGCCCAGGAACTCAAGGCCGCTCGCTCCCGGCAAATGCTGATCGAGAATGAGGAGCGCGGCGCTCTTGTCGCCGTGGCGCCGCGTCAGGAACTCGCCGGTTGAGGCGAAATCCGCCACCGCCCAGCCATGACTCTCCAGCAGCACGCGCAGCGAATCGCGCACGGCCGCGTCGTCGTCGATGATGCAAATCGTACGCGCCACCGCCGGCTCCACCCGATCGGGCCTCCTCCGCGGCAGCGAGCCTACGGTAACGGCGAACAATGGCGACATACGCAAAATCCCTTATCCCATCCGGACCCGCCGGCGGCACGCTTGATGACGCAATCAGCATGGGCTCGCCCGGCGGTTCTCGCATTGATCCAGCGCAACCCCGCCCGCAGCGCCTCACTCCTTCGGGCAGCGGCCCTACCCCATTGCGGGGCTTGCAAAAATCCCCTTAGTCTTATCCTTACGGCGCAGCCGCAAGTAGCGGGACCGGACGACGACGCGGCGTCCGCGACCAAACTCCCAGGGAGATCAGACCCAAATGGAACACCGCAAAACCTCTTTGGCCCTCGCCCTCCTTTGCGCCGCGCTGGCGCTGGCGGGATGCTCGGGCTGGTCATCGAGCCCGCCGATGCGCGGCAACCCGCTGGTGGAGCCGCTCAACCTTCCTGCCGTGCAGTCGCGCGCCCAGCAGGGCGGCGGCGCGACTTTCACCCAGACGCTCACCAACGAATATGCGAGCCTCGCCACGGATCTGTCGAGCAACGCCGGGGATTGGGCGGATGCCGACTACTTCTCGCGCAAGGGTCTCGCGGCCTCGCGCGGCGAAGTCGTCGTGCCCGAGCAGAACAGCAACTGGCTCGTTCCGCTCGAAGTGCCGCTCAAGACGCGCGATGAGCTGACCACCGGGCGGCAGAAGCTAGTGACGGCGCTCGATGGCGGCGCGCGCGAGCGCGCTCCGGCCGTCGCGGCACGCGCGCAGCGCAGCTACGATTGCTGGGTCGAGCGGATGGAGGACGATTGGAAGAGCGCAATCGACGGCCCCTGCCACAAGGCGTTCGTCGACGCGCTCTGCGAGCTCGACCGCAGCACCTGCGTCGGCGTGGCGCAAGCCGCGCCCGCGGCGCCGCCGCCCGTGCCGACGCGGCAGTACAATGTCTATTTCGATTTCGACAAGTCGAACCTGACGCCCGAGGCGCAGCAGATCGTCAATCAGGTGGCGAGCCAGGCGAAGGCGAGCAATGCGCGCGTGGTGCTCGTCGGCAAGGCCGATCTTTCCGGCACCGATGCGTACAATATCGCGCTCTCCAAGCGCCGCGCCGACACCGTGCGCGCGGCTCTGGCGGCGGACGGTATTCCCGCCGACCGGATCGACGAGCAGTGGGTCGGCATGCGCCAGCCGCCGGTGCCGACGGCACCCGGCGTGCGCGAGCCGCGTAACCGCGTCGTGGAAGTGAGCTTCCACTGAGGAAGCATCGCTGAAGCGCTCCGACCAACCCTCCCCCGACAAACGGGGGAGGGTTGGTGGGGCTCAGCCGCGCGTGCCGGTGAGCGGCGCGGTGCCGAACATGCCGAGCTTGACGCTGCCGGTCATGGCGTCGCCCGCGACCGTTGCCGAGAATTCGAGCGTCATCGCCATCGGATCGGTGATGTCGACGGTAAACCCGATGTCGTTGCCGCTGACGCGGCCGTTCTCGATGGCGGTGGTGCCGGCCTCGCCCGAGAGCGTGCCGGAGAGTGCGCCGCCCGCGGCGTTGAGCGCGAGACTCGCTTGGCGCGTGCCAAGCGGCGTCTCCATGGCGATCTTCCAGGTGCCGTCGACGGACATGCGTGCTGTTCCTCCTCTTCGTTGCGGGTCACTGAGCGGCGGCGCGCGCCAGGAGCTTCTCGAGCTTGACGACGGCGCGGTCGTGCCGGCCCTTCATCAGCAGGCGTTCGCCCTGGCGCACCTCGACGGCAAAGCTGATGCGGCGACCTTCGACGGCGATCACTTCCGCAACCGCGACAATCGGCCGCCCCGGCAGCGCGGCGGCAAGATGGTCGACCTCGATACGCGTCCCGACGGTCACCTCGCCGGACTCGCAGGAAGGCAGGATGGCGCGGTGCGCCGCGTTCTCGAAGTAGCCGATGAGAAAGGGCGTCCCCACCAGCTCGACCCCGGTGTTGCCGGCGGCGGCAGCGGTGTGCGCGGGGCCCGGCGTGATCTCGAAGCGGCCGACGAGGCCAAGCGGGACGGCACGCATGGCGGCAAGCCTAGGCGAGGGGCGCTTTTACCGCAAATCGCCGGCGGCTGGCACGGCAGCACCAGCTGCTTTAACCACCTGTTAACCACGTTCTGCTTTAATGACCGTCGAACTTTTGGCGCGGGGGACAGCACCTTTTTTGATCTCCTTCCCGATCCGAGGACGAAGCGGAGAGCGTGATGGAGCTCGTGTTGTGGATTTTCGCCTGGGTTGTCGGCGCGATGAGTGTGTTCCTCGTCGCCGACATGATTGCCAGCGACGTCGCGAACAGCCGCGCCGAGCGGATTGCGGCGCGGCGGTCCCGCGCAGCGGAGAAAGACGGGCGCTGGGCGAAGATGCGGCGTGGTTAGCCCGTCGCGTGCTCTGCATGTCGTGCGCGGGCTTGTCCCGCGCATTCGCGTTTGTTGGAGAAAGACGCGAAGGGCCGTGACACGCGCACGGCCATGACGACGACGAACCCTCGGAAGTGACCAATGACGCCGCGCGTCAGTGCGCGGTGCCAAACATTGCGTCGATCTGGCTCTGGCTGTTGCTCTGCCCGTCCGCGGGCTTGGCGGCAGCGCTGCCCGCCTCCGTCGCCTTGCCGAGCTGCTCGAAGAGCGCGTCGACATCCGCCTGGCTCGGGCCGCCATCGGCGGCCGGGCCGTTCATAAGATGCGCGTCGGGGCGGTTGTCTTCGGCCACGGCTCCCGGGGTCGTCACAGCCGACATGCCGGCCTGGACGCCCCAGATCTCGATCATCGAATTGACGCGCTGCTCGATGTAGCGCAGCGTATTGACGACTTTCGTCGTGCGCTGACCAGTGATGTCCTGGAACGAGCAGGCGGTGAGCACTTCCGTCACTTGGTTCTGAATGTCATCGGCGATCTTGCCGACTTCACCGTCCTTCGGCAGCTTCATGGCGAGCGCCTGGATGCGCTCGACGCCGTTCAAAATGTCCGACGTGGCGCGTTCGGTCGCCGAGACGATGCCCTCGAGCTCGCCTTGGGCCGCCATGATGCGGTTGGCGCCGGCATCGACCGGACGCAAGGCCGCGATCTCGCGCCGCGTCTGGTGCATATAGGCGGCCATCTCGCGCAGCTCTTCGCGGAGGATGCGGATATGCGCGTCGTCGCGCGGAGCTTCCGCCTCGCTTTCCTTCTTGAGGCTGTCCTTGACCTCGCGCATGAGCTTGCGCACGTCGTTGAGGGCGATGACGCGCGCGCGCTGGTCGCGCATGCGCAAGAACGTGCGCCCGCGCGCGTTGCTCGCGAGCGCCTCCTCGATGTCGAGGTATTCTTCCTCACTCAGTTCCGGCCGACGCGCCGACATCAGAGGTCTCCCAGCACCGCCTCGATCTTCTTCTTGAGCGTGTCCGCATTGAACGGCTTCACGATGTAGTTGCTGACGCCCGCCTCTTTCGCCGCCACCACGTTCTCGGTCTTGCTTTCCGCGGTGATCATGATGAAGGGCATGTCCTTGAGCTGCCCGTCCGAGCGCACTTCCTTGAGGAACTCGAGACCCGACATCGGCGCCATGTTCCAGTCGGAGATGACGAGCCCGAAGGGGCGCTCGCGCAGCTTGCGCAAGCCGGTCGAGCCGTCCTCGGCTTCATCGACGTTGCTGAAGCCGATTTGCGACAAAAGGTTGCGCAGGATGCGGCGCATCGTGTTGTAGTCGTCAACGACCAACACATGTTTTTCGAGGTTCCGCAAGGCGGTTCTCCAGGTCAGGACAAGGTGAGCGCGGATGCGGCGACGCAATGGGCCGCACAAGGCGAAAAATAGCGGTGATCGGTTGAGCGCTAGTTAACAGCGGAAAGGGGCGGCACCCACCGTTATGGTTAACGTCGCGCTACCAGCGCAGCGGAATCGAATAGACGAGAAGCGCCGATTCGACGCCGGGATTCTTCTTGTAAATGCCGGCGTTGGAGATGTGATCGAAGAGCAGCCCCAGCCGCGCATCGTTGTCGAAGCGATAGGCGATTTCACCGCCGCTCTTGAACTCGAGCGGGCCGCCGAGATTCTTGGTGCTGTTGCTCCCGCGGCGCCATGCGCCCACCGCCTCTTCCGGTGTTATCACGATGTGCCGACCGATCTCAGCGTCGAGACGGAAGCCGCCATAGCCGAAGAGCGTGCCGCGGTCGGTGCCGAAGCCGCCGAGGATCGGTCGGATGATGTAGAGGAAGCGATAAGAGAAGCGGTATTCGAGGCGCATCTGCGCCTCTTTGTCCTGGTGGAGCACATTGTAGGCGCCGGCACCGACCGCCAACAAATCAGGCTCCGCCGCATGCGCAGCCATCGGCGCAAACGCCAGCACAGCCGCCGCGCCGAGCCCCATCAACTCTGCCCGCATGGTCCCCCGCCAATCGTCCCCGCGACTCATCTAAAGGTTTTGCCCGGCGCTGGCAAGCGCGACTGGCGCCGCGGGTGCGCCGCGAGAATCAGAAATGGGGATGGTGGAGATGAGCGGAGATGAGGGGAGCTCACGACCGAAGAGCATCGCGATTTGAATCGCTTTACTCGCGCTTCGCGCGTCTCCCCTTCATCTCCCCTAATCGCCACATCCCCTTTTTTCTTTGTCCGCGGACTGATCACATAACGCGGCGCAATTTCTCGGTGGCGGCGACGAGGCGCGCGCGGATGCCGGGCTCCATGGCGGAATGGCCGGCATCGGCGACGACGGTGTATTCGGCCTCGGGCCAGGCGCGCGCGAGCTCGTCGGCGCTGACGATAGGGCAGACCATGTCGTAGCGGCCCTGAATGATGAAGGCGGGGATGCGCC
Source organism: Allostellaceae bacterium (assembly GCA_035945115.1). Classification (GTDB taxonomy): domain Bacteria; phylum Pseudomonadota; class Alphaproteobacteria; order ATCC43930; family CGMCC-115725; genus DAHUYF01. The sequence goes on along the minus strand of DASZAN010000110.1, from coordinate 30,503 downwards.
GCAGCCGGTCGACGCGACTTACCAGATCGCGCTCGGCGGGAACCACGTTGTTGAGGAAATAATGCGCCTCGATGCGCGCGAGGCCCAGCGCCATGCGGTCCTCGCCGAACGCGGCCACCGTGTCGGGACTGGGAAGCAAGGTGGAGCAAGCGCCTTCATAGGTGCTCCAGGCGCGCGCCGCTGGCATGTGGACGGCGGGCTCGGGCGTGGTGAGGCGGCGGTAGTAAGCGCCGAGCAGATCATGGCGCTCGCTCTCCGGCAGGAAGCCGGCAAAAGCGCGCCAGGCTTCCGGGTAGATGGTGCGCATGCCGTAGAGGAACCAATCGACCTCGCTGCGCCGGCAAAGAAAGACGCCGCGGAGGACGAGCCCCGTGCAGCGCGCCGGATGCTCTTGCGCATAGGCCAACGCCAAGGTCGAGCCCCAGGAGCCGCCGAACACCACCCAGCGCTCGACGCCCAAATGCTGACGCAGGCGTTCCAGATCGGCGACGAGATGCACCGTGGCGTTGTCGACGATGTCGCCGAGCGGCGTTGAGCGGCCGGCGCCGCGCTGATCGAAGACGATGATGCGGTAATGCTGCGGGTCGAAGAAGCGGCGATGGGTCGGCGTCGCCCCGGCGCCAGGGCCGCCATGGAGAAACACTACCGGCGCGCCGCGGGGATTGCCGGACTGCTCCCAATACATGGTGTGCCGCCCGTCGAGCTTGAGCATGCCGGTGGCATAGGGCTCGATCGGCGGAAACAAATCCTGACGGCTCATCGATTTCCCAACGCGGCTACCGAGCGCAGTCTAAAGCGCCGTCGCGGCAACGCAACCCATCCGCGGCGCCCATCGATCATCGCGTTGTGATCCGCGCTCGCCTTGGAGTAAGGTGCGGAAAAACCGCCGTCGTCGCGGCGGTGGCGAGGGAGGCGAGGGATGGGTGAGCGTCTGACGCGTCGGCAAGTCGCGCGCGGTGCCCTGGCCGCGAGCGCGCTCATGACCGGGCTGGGGCGCGTCCGGCGTGCACGCGCGGCCGAGCCCCCGATCAAGATCGGCAGCCTCTTGCCGCGTTCGGGCTTCGAGGCGGTGATCGGCCAAGGCTGCCAGCGCGCCGTCGAGCTTGCGAAGAAGATGCTGCCGGAGATGGGTTATTCCTTCGAGGTGATCGACGCCGACACGGAGTCGAAACCCGAGGTGGCGCGCACGCAAGCGGAGCGCCTCATCCGCGAAGGCGCGCAAATCCTGGTGGGCGCCTTCGATAGCGGCCAGACCTTCGCCATCGCGCAAGTGGCGGAACAGCGCGGCGTGCCTTTCATCATCAACATCGGCGCGGATCCCGCCATCACCGAGCAGGGCTACAAATACGTCTTCCGCAATTTCCCGACGAGCGTGATGCTCGGCAGCAACGGGTTGAGCCGCTTCAACGATCTCTTCAAGGCGACGGGCGTCACGCCCAAGACCGCGGTGCTCATGCACATCAACGACACCTTCGGCCAGTCGATGCTGAAGGGCATCAACGCGCTCATGCCGAAGCTCAACCTGCCCTTCGAGATCGTCGAGACCATCGCCTACGATCCGCAGGCGAAAGATCTTTCGATCGAGGTGGCGAAGGCTAAGGCGGCGAAGGCCGATCTGCAGATCGTGGTGACGCGCCTCAACGACGTCATCCTGATGATCCGCGAGATGGTGAAGCAGCGCTATGAGCCGATGGCGGTGATCAGCCCCGGCAGCCCCGGCATGTACCAGACGCAGTTCCTGAAGGTACTCGGCAAATATGCCGACTACGCCATCACCAACGTGCCCTGGCTCGATCCCAAGCAGGCCTTCGCCAAGACCTTCGAGGCGGCTTATCGCAAGGCCTATCCCGACGAGATCTGCGACATCGATGCGGGCTTCACCTTCGAAGGCATTCTCGTCTGCGCCGACGCCTTCAAGCGCGCGAACTCGGCCAAGCCCGACGCGCTGGTCGACGCGCTCAAAGCGACGCACATCAAGGACCGCATCATGCTGGGCGGCGCCATCACCTTCAACGACAAGGGCCAGAATGTGAACCTGCCGTCGGCCGGCGTGCAGAACCGCGACGGCCGCCCGACGGTCGTGCTGCCGGCGGAGAACGCCGAGACCTCGCCGATCTTCCCGGTGCCCAGCTGGTCGCAGCGCGGGTGAAAGGTTTGACTAGATGAGATTGGAATCAAGTTTGTTCGTCATTCCCGCGAAAGCGGGAATCCAGGGTTGCAGCACTCTGCCGGTTGCCCTGGGTCCCTGCCTTCGCAGGGACAACGGGGAGCTTGGTTCCACCTAGCGCGCATTCGCCTCCCCTTCCCAATGCTTTACCTCAACATCATCGTCGCAGGCTTGTTGACGGGTGCGGTCTATGGGCTGATGGCACTTGGCCTCTCCGTCATCTTCGGCGTCATCCGCGTGGTCAATTTCGCGCATGGCGAGATGATGGTGCTGGCGATGTATGCGGCCTATGTGGCGAACCGCCAGACCGGCATCGATCCGCTGCTCTTCCTGCCGGCGGCGACGCTGCTGCTCTTTTGCTTGGGCTATGCGCTGCAGCGGGGGCTCATCAACCGCTACATCGCCCGGCCCGACCACGAGCAATTTCTGCTCCTGCTCGCGGTCGCCACCATCATCACCGCGAGCCTGCTCATGGGCTTCGGTCCCGACGCGCGGAACGTGCAACTCCAATACGCCTATGACAGCTACGAGGTGGCGGGCCTGCTCTTCGACAAGGTGCGCGTGCTTGCGGCGGCGGGCGCGCTCATCGGCGTTGCGGCCCTGACGGCGTTCTTCCGCTTCACCCGCACAGGAAAGGCGATCCGCGCATGCGCCGACAATCAGGTGGGCGCGCAAGTGGTCGGGCTCGACGTGAAACGGCTTTACGCCATCACCTTCGGGCTTGGCGCCGCCTGCGTCGGCGCCGCCGGGTGCCTCTTGCTGCTGCTCATCGACGTCCAGCCCTATATCGCGCCCGACTACACGCTCCTCGGCTTCATCATCGTCATTCTCGGCGGATTGGGCAGCATGCCGGGCGCGCTCCTCGGCGGCTTGCTGGTCGGCGTCTCCGAAGCGCTGTCGGCCTTCATCATCGAGCCCTCCTTCAAAAGCGCGCTCTCCTTTGCGCTGCTCATTCTCGTGCTGTTGGTGCGGCCGCAGGGTCTCATGGGCCGGGCATGAGAGAGCGGCGCGCACCCGACCTCGCGCGCCGCCGCGCGGCGGCGCTCGCGCTCTTCGCCCTTGCGATGGCGGTCGTGCCGCTCTTCGCCAGCACCTACGTCGTCTCGGTGCTGATCGTTGTGCTGTTCGCCGCTTATTTCGGCCAGGCCTGGAACATCGTCACGGGATTCGCGGGCCAGCTCTCGCTGGGGCACGCGCTTTACGTCGGCCTCGGCGCTTATGCGAGCGCCGTGCTCTTCGTGCGCTTCGGGCTCCCGCCCTGGCTCGGCATGATCGCCGGCATCGTGGTCGCCGCGCTCGTCGGCAGCATCATCGCCGCGCTCTCCTTCCGCTTTGCCGTGACCGGCGTCTATTTCGCGCTGCTGACCATCGCCTTCAATGAGTTCACGCGCATCCTCTTCGACCATTTCGGCTGGGTCGGCGCCACCAGCGGCTTGTTCCTGCCGGTGGCCAACCGTGCACACGATGACCTCGTCATGCTCCGCGGCTCGCCCGTCATGTTCTACTATTTTCTGCTCGCGCTCTCGCTCGGCGCCCTCAGCCTCAGTCATTTTCTGCTGCGGCGCCGCATCGGCTATTACTGGCAGGCGATCCGCGAGGATCAGGAGGCGGCTGAAGCCCTGGGCATCAACGTCTTCCGCTACAAGGTGGCGGCGATGGCGCTCTCGGCGGCCATGACCGCGATGGGCGGCGTCTTCCTCGCCTTCTACGACAACAACCTCTATCCCGACACGGTCTTCGCCATCGGCCGCTCGATCGAGATTATCACCGCGCCGATCATCGGCGGGCTTGGGACGCTTTTCGGCCCGATCCTCGGCGCCTTCGTGCTCGCGACATTGGGCGAAGCGATGACGCAAGTGAGCAGCGGCTTCGCCATCGACGGCTTGAAGCAATGGTGCTACGGCGCAGCGCTGCTGCTGATCGTGGCACTCCAGCCGGCGGGGCTCTGGCCATGGCTCGAACGGCACTTGGGACTGGCGCAGGATCGACGATGAGCGCGCTGCTCGAGGTGGACACCATCTCGAAACGCTTCCGCGGGCTCCAGGCGGTCGACAGCGTGAGCTTCGCCGTGCCCAAAGGCGGCATCGTCGCGCTCATCGGCCCCAATGGCGCCGGCAAGACCACCACCTTCAACCTCATCGCCGGCGCGATCCGGCCGGACAGCGGCCGCGTGCGCTTGGACGGCGCCGACATCACCGGCTTGCGCCCCGATCGCGCCTGCCACGCCGGCATCGGCCGCACCTTTCAGCTGGTGAAGCCTTTCGGTGCGCTCAGCGTGCTCGAGAACGTGACCGTGGGCGCGCTGCGCGCTAGCGCTGACATGGCGGCCGCGCGGCAATCGGCATTCGCCATTCTCGAACGGCTGGAGCTTGCCGACAAAGCCGACATCGCCGCCAAAAGCCTGACCCTGGCTGAACGAAAGCGGCTCGAGACGGCGCGCGCGCTCGCGACGAAGCCCAAGATCCTGCTCCTCGATGAGGTGATGGCGGGATTGCGCCCGACCGAGATCGACGCGATGGTGAGGACCTTCGCCGATCTCGCACGCGAGACCGGCATCGCCATCTTGCTCACCGAACATGTCATGCGCGCCGTGATGGCGCTCGCCCAGCACATCATCGTGCTTCATCACGGCCAAAAGATCAGCGAGGGGACGCCGCAGCAAGTCTCGCGCGATCCGCGTGTCCTCGAATGCTATCTCGGCAGCGCCGCGAGCCACGCCTGATGCTGGCGCTGAGCGGGATCGATCTCTTCTATGGCGACGCGCAGGCGCTCGACGGCGTTTCGATTGATGTCGCCGCCGGTGAGATCGTCGCCATCGTCGGCGCCAACGGCGCTGGCAAAAGCTCGCTCATCCGCACCATCTTCGGCATGGAGCGTGCGAGGCGGGGCCGCATCCGCTTCGAGGATCGCGACATCCTGGGCGCGCCACCGCACGTCGTGTGCAATCTCGGCATCGGCCAGGTGGCGGAGGGTCGGCAGATCTTCCCCAGCATGACCGTGCGCGAGAATCTGGAAATGGGCGCCGTCGTGCCGCGCGCGCGAGCGGGCGCGGCGGCGGCAATGGCGCGCGTCTTCGCGCTCTGGCCGCGGTTGGCCGAGCGCCAGCGCCAGCTCGCCGGCACACTTTCCGGCGGCGAACAGCAGATGCTCGCGATCGGCCGCTGCCTCATGGGCGCGCCCCGCCTCATGATGCTCGACGAGCCGTCACTGGGTTTGGCGCCGGTGGTGGTCGAGGACGTCTTCCGCGTGGTGCGTGAATTGAACGAGCAGGACGGCCTCACCATCGTCCTCGTGGAGCAGAACGTGGCGCAATCGCTGACCCTCGCGCACCGCGGCTACGTGCTCGAGAACGGCCGCATCGTCATGAGCGGCAGCGGCAAGGAGCTGCTCGCCGACGACCGCGTGCGCAAGGCGTATGTGGGCCTCTAAAAAATATCCCCCACCCCGTCGTCCCTGCTTTCGCAGGGACGACGGTGAATAGCAAGTTCAATCACCCGCCACCTCCTTTCGCACCAGCGCCGCGCCGTGGGCGAGCGCCGCGAGCTTCGCGGTGGCGATGCGGCGGTCGAGGGGGGCCATGCCGCAGTTGGTGCAGGGTTGGATGCGGTGGGGTGGCACGAACTTCATGGCGCGGCGGATGGTGGATGCCACCTCTTCCGGCGTCTCGACGTGATCGGTCGCCACGTCGATCGCGCCCAAGAGCACGTCCTTGCCTTCGAGCAGCGCCAGGAGCTCGACCGGCACGCGCGAATTGATGCATTCGAGCGAGACATGGTCGATGCGGCTCGTGGCGAGCGCGGGGAAGATCGCCTCGTATTGCCGCCACTCGCCGCCGAGGCTCGCCTTCCACTCGATGTTGGCCTTGATGCCGTAGCCGTAGCAGATATGGACGGCGGTCTTGCAGCGCAGCCCCTGGGCGGCGCGGTGGAGCGCCTCGATGCCCCAATCGCGCACGGCATCCATGTAGACATTGAAGGCGGGCTCGTCGAATTGAATGACGTCGACGCCAAGCGCTTCGAGCTCGCGCGCTTCCTCGTTCAGGAGCTCGGCAAAACGCATCGCCATCTTGATCCGGTCGCCGTAATAGGCATCGGCGATGGTGTCGACGATGGTCATGGGGCCGGGCAAGGTGAATTTGAGCTTGCGCGTGGTGTGCGCGCGGGCGATCTCGGCTTCGATCTTGTGCGCCGAGCGCTTGCGGCGGAGCGGCGCAGTCACCGTGGGCACCTCGGCGGTATAGCGGTTGTTGCGGATGCCCATGGCGACGCGCTTTGCGAAATCGATGCCGTCGATCTCGGCGAGGAAGCCATGGACGAAGTGCTGGCGCGACTGTTCGCCCTCGGTGACGATGTCGATGCCGGCATCCTCCTGCTCCTTCAGGACGAGCAGCGTCGCATCGCGCTTCGCCTCGGCGAGCGCATCGCCCGCCTGCGCCCAGGGCGCCCACAGCATCTTGGGCTTGGCCAGCCAGAAGGGCTTGGGCAGGCTGCCGGCAATGGTGGTCTCGAGCATGGGCGTCCTCTCCCGACGATTGTTGCTGGCATGATAGACGCCGCGGGGCGCGCTGCGCTACGAGTCGAATTCGCTGGCGTGAGGAGGTGTGCCCTTTGGCGATAGTCCGCGAGAAGCCGCTCTTCGCCGCACCCTCGGTGATCGCCGAAGCTCGGCCGGGCGGCGTCATTCATCTGCGCTCGGGTTACGCGCTGGGGCCCTATCCTAATTCGATCGGCGCCTGGCTTGCCGAGTGGGCGGCGCGCGCGCCGGAGCGGTGCTTCCTCGCGCAGCGTGACGCCCCTGGCGAATGGCGGCGCCTCAGCTACGGCGAGGCGTTTCGTGCCGCGCGCGCCATTGGCGCGGCGCTCCTGGCGCGCGGACTTAGCGCCGAGCGCCCCGTGATGATTCTCTCCGACAACGGCATCGATCACGCGCTGCTGGCGCTGGGGGCGATGCAGGTAGGCGTGCCGGTGGCGCCGGTCTCCACTGCTTATTCGCGCGTCTCGCAGGATTTCCTGAAGCTCCGCTCTGTCCGCGACCAGCTCGAGCCCGGCTTGATCTTCGCCGATGACGGCGCGCTCTATGGTCGCGCGATTGCCGCCTTGGGCTTGCGCGATGCCGAGCTGGTGGTGAGCGCCCATCCGCCGGCAGAACTCAGGGCGACGGAATTCGCCACGCTCCCCGCAGCCGCGCCCGGTCCCGAGCTTGCCGCCGCGGAAGCGGCGGTGGGACCCGACACCGTGGCGAAAATCCTCTTCACCTCGGGCTCCACCGGCGCGCCCAAAGGTGTCATCAACACACAGCGCATGCTCTGCTCGAATCAGGAGATGTATGCGCAGGTGATGCCATTCCTCGCCGAGCGTCCGCCGGTGATCGTCGATTGGCTGCCCTGGAACCATACCTTCGGCGGCAACTCCGATTTCAACATGATCCTGCGCAATGGCGGCACGCTCTATATCGACGAGGGGAAGCCCGTGCCGGCGCTCATCGAGAAGAGCGTCGCCAATCTCCGCGACGTCTCACCCACCATGTATTTCAACGTGCCGCGCGGCTTTGCGCTCATCCTCGATCACCTTGAGCGCGATCCGGCGCTCGCGCGTCAGTTCTTCCGCGGACTCGATTTTCTCTTCTACGCCGGGGCGGCGCTGCCGCAGAGCCTCTGGGATCGGCTCGAGGCGCTCTCGCTCAAGAGCATCGGCCGGAAGGTGCCGATGATTTCGGGCTGGGGCACGACGGAGACGGCGCCGATGGCGACCGTCGTCCACTATCCAATCGAGCGCGCCGGCAATATCGGCGTGCCGGCGCCCGGCACCGAGGCGAAGCTGGTCCCGTATGGCGACAAGCTCGAGATCCGCGTGCGCGGCCCCAACATCACGCCGGGCTACTGGAAGCGTCCCGACCTCACGCGCGAAGCCTTCGACGACGAAGGCTTCTATCGCCCCGGCGATGCGGCACGCCTTGCCGACCCCCGCGAGCCCGCGCGCGGCATCGTCTTCGATGGCCGCATCGGCGAGAACTTCAAGCTCACCTCCGGCACCTGGGTCGGCGTCGGCGCGCTTCGTGTGGCGCTCATCGCCGCCGGCGCGCCGGTGATCGAGGATTGCGTCATCTGCGGCCATGATCGCGACGCCGTCGCCATCCTCGTCTTCCCGAGCCTCGCCGGCTGCCGCGGCCTGTGTCCTGACGTGCGGGCAGACACGCCGCTCGCGGCGCTTGTCGCCGTGCCCGCGGTCCGCCATGCCTTGGCGTCGGCCCTCGAGCGCCACAATGCCGGCGCCGGCGGCGGCACTCAGCGCATCGCCGCGGCCATGTTGATGGCAGAGCCGCCCTCCATCGATAAGGGCGAGATCACCGACAAGGGCTACATCAATCAGCGCGCCGTGCTTACCAACCGCGCGGAGTTGGTCGAGCGCCTTTACGCCGACCCGCCGCCACCCGAGGTGATCACACCCGCCTGATGAAATCCGTCATCGCCCGCAGCACGGCTGGTTCCTGATCGCGATGCGGCGAGTGTCCGCAGTTCGCCAGCACCAATTTCTCGAACGCGCCGGCCACGCCGCGCTCGATCGCGTTCACCTGCGCGAGCGTACCGTATTGATCGTCCTCGCCTTGGATCGCCAGCACCGGCACGCGCACGCCCGGCAAGAATTCCTCGATGTTCCATGCGCGGAAGTCGGGATCGAGCCACGCGTCGTTCCAGCCGCGGAAGGCGCTCTCGACATCCTCGTGATAGCGCGCGAGGCGCTTTGGTAGATCGGTCGTCGCATAGGCCTCGCGCGCCGCTTCGATGCCGGCGATCGAGACGTCCTCGACGAAGACATGCGGCGCTTCGAGCACGAGGGCCCGCACCGGGAAGGCGCCGCTTCCGGCATGAATGAGCGCGATCGAGGCGCCGTCGCTGTGGCCGATCAGGACGACGTCATCGAGGGCGAGCTTCTGCCGAAGCGCCGGCAAGGTAACGAGCGCTTCCTCGTGCATGTAGCGCACCCGGCGCGGCGCCGTGATGGGATCGGAGCGGCCGTAGCCGAGGCGCGAATAAACGATGGCGGGTGCGCCCGTGGCGCGCGCGAGCTTCGCCGGGAAATCGCGCCACATCGCCACCGAGCCCAGCCCTTCGTGGAGAAAGACCAAGCTCGGCCGGCGCGCATCACCGGTAATGCGCGCGATTTCGAGGCGATGCTCGCCCACGTCAATGAAGGACATGATCGCCTTTAGCGACAGAGCGGAAGAAAAAATGTTCCGTCGTCCCTGCGAAAGCAGGGACCCAGGGTTTCAGGCAAAGCTGGCACCAACGCTCACGATTTACAGCCGCTTTTCGCCCGTCGCTTGCTCCTGGGTCCCTGCTTTCGCAGGGACGACGTTCGGAGTTTGCGGTCAGAAATCCTGCGCTCGGCACTTGCGCTACACCCCCAAATGCCGGTGCAAAATCTCCGGCTGCGCTTTCAATTCGTCGGGCCGGCCCTCGAAGGCGATGCGGCCTTTCACCAGCACGACGCAGCGGTCGGCGATGCCGGAGACAGCGGCGAAATTCTTGTCGACGATGATGGCGGCGATGCCGCTCTCGCGGATGCGGCGGATGATCGCCCAGATCTCGCGGGCGATGAGCGGCGCCAGTCCCTCCGTCGCCTCGTCGAGGAAGAGGCCCAGGGGATTGGTCATGAGCGCACGGCCGATGGTGAGCATCTGCTGCTCGCCGCCCGAAAGCTGGGCGCCACCGTGATCGAGCCGCTCGGCAAGCCGCGGAAATATCGCGAGCACGCGCTCGAGCGTCCAGTCGCGCCGCCCGTCCGCGCCGAAACGCGCCGCCATGACGAGATGCTCGCGCACGCTCAGCGTGGGAAAGATGCCGCGGCCCTCCGGCACGAAGGCGATGCCTTGCCGCGCGATGCGGTGCGGCGCCATGCCGGTCATGGGCTTGCCGCTGACCGCCACCTCGCCCGCGCGCGGCGGCGTCAATCCCAGAAGCGAGCGCAAGAGCGTCGTCTTGCCCATGCCGTTCCGGCCCATGAGGCCGATGATCTCTCCCTGCCGCAAGGTGAAGTCGATGCCGTGCAGGATATGGCTGGCGCCATAGAAGGTGTGGAGGCCCTTTGCCTCGATGAGCATGCCGCTCACAGCGCGACCTCGTCGCCGAGATAAGCCTCCTGCACCGCCTTGCTGCGGCGGACATCGGCAGGCGCGCCGGATTCGAGGACACGGCCGTTCACCATGACGGTGAGCCGCGCCGCGACCGAGAAGACGGCGTCCATGTCGTGCTCCACCAGCAGCACGGTGTGGTCGATGGCGAGCGTGCGGATGAGGGCCACCATGCGCTCCGCCTCCTCGGCGCCCATGCCGGCCAAGGGCTCGTCGAGCAGCAGCACGCGCGGCGATGTCGCGAGCGTCATGGCGATCTCGAGCTGACGCTGCTCGCCATGGGAGAGCGCGGCGGCAAGGGCGTCGGCGCGGCCGTCGAGCCCGGCCAGCGTGAGCGCCTGTCGCGCCCGCTCGTTCACCTCGCCATAGCGCCGCGCCGGGCGAAAGAAGCCGCCGAGGCCGGCAAGCCGCGTCTGCGCCGCGAGCCGGCAATTCTCGAACACCGTGAAGTCGAGAAAGATGTTGGTCTTTTGGTAGCTGCGGGCGATGCCAAGCCGCGCGATGCGATCGGCGGAAAGCCCGGCGATATCGCGGCGCTCGTAACGCACGCGGCCATCGGAGGGCACGAGATCTCCCGAGAGCAGATTGATGAGCGTCGATTTGCCGGCGCCGTTGGGGCCGATCACGGCGTGCACCTCGCCGATCGCGAGGTCGAGCGAGACGTCGCTCACTGCGGCAAGACCGCCGAAATGCTTCGCTAGTCCCTCGGTTCTCAGCAACGGCTCAGACACGGTGTGCCTCGACGCGGCGGCGCAGCTGCGAGAGCGGCAGCGACAGGCGGCCCAAGCCGCCCGGAAGCATGAGCACGGCGGCGATGATGAAGAGGCCCATCGGCAACAGCCAATGCTTGGTCTCGCCGGCAAGGAAATCCTGCAGCAGCACCAGCACGAAAGCGCCGAGCACCGGCCCGTGCAGGGTGCCCATGCCGCCCAGGATCACCATCATCAGCACGCTCCCCGATTGGCGCCAGCCGAAGAGATCGGGATTGACGAAGCCGAATTGCGCCGCGTCGAGATACCCCGCGAGGCCCGCGAGCATGCCGGCGATGACGAACGCGGCGAGCTTGTAGCGGAAGGTGGCGAATCCCAACGCGCGCATGCGGTGCTCGTTCGCCTTGATGCCGCGGATGGCGTGACCGAAGGGCGCGGCGAGGATGACGCTGAGCAGAAGGTATGTCGCGACCAGCAGCGCCAGCACGACGTAATAGAAATCAACGTTGCCGGCGAGCTTGAAGGGGACGGCGCCGAGGATCGACGCATCGGGCTTGACGAAGATATAGGCGCCGTCGGATCCGCCCAACGCCTTCGATCCCGTGACGTAGTAGAAGAACATCTGGGTGAAGGCGAGTGTCGCCATGATGAAGTAAACGCCGGAACTCCGCAGCACAAGAAGGCCGATGACGAGCGCCGCGAGCGCCGCCGCAACCAGCGCCACGACAAGCGAGAGCCAGAGATTGGCCGCCTCATATTGCGGCGACAGCAGCATGAGCGCGTAGGCACCGACGCCAAAGAACGCACCATGGCCCAAGCTCACGAGCCCGGTGAAGCCCACCAGCAGATCGAGGCTCATCGCGAAGACGCCGAAGATCATGATCTTGCTGAAGAGCTGCAGATAAAAGCGGTCGGCCACCGCGGGGAAAAAGAGAAGCGCCGCGAGCGCGACGAGGAGGAGGATACGAGTGAGGCGGCCGCTCGCCATTTAGATGGCGTTCAACAAATCTTCGTCGTCCCTGCGAAAGCAGGGACCCAGGGCAAGCGATAAGTGCTGCAACCCTGGATTCCCGCTTTCGCGGGAATGATGAAGAAGAAATATCGGACTCATCAACGAGGCCCTACACCGCGCGCCCGAAGAGTCCGGCGGGGCGCCACAGCAGAACGGCGGCCATCAGCATGTAGACCGTCATGCCGGCAATCTCGGGCGCGTAGACTTGGCCGAAGGTGTCGGCGAGGCCGATGAGGAGCGCGCCGACGAAGGCGCCCTTGATGGAGCCGATGCCGCCGATCACCACCACCACGAAGGAGATGATGAGCACCTGGTTACCCATGCCGGGAAAGACCGAAGCGATCGGCGCGGCGATCATGCCGGCAAACGCGGCGAGCGCCACCCCCAGCGCGAAGACGATGCGATAGATGACGGCGATGTCGAAGCCCAGCGACTGCACCATCTCGCGATTGACGCTCCCGGCACGGATGATCATGCCGAGCCGCGTCTTCTGGATGAGTAAGTAGAGCGCGCCGGCAATGCCGAGGCAGACGACGGAGAGAAAGAGGCGATAGACCGGGTAACTGAGCCCGTCGGTAAGCACGATCGAGAAATTAAGAAAGGCCGGCACGTCGACGCCATGCACGTCGTCGCCGAAGAGGAGCGAGCGCACCTCCTCGAAGACGAGAATGAGGCCATAGGTGAGGAGCACTTGATAGAGATGATCCCGGCGGTAGAGAAAGCGAAAAAGCAGTGCCTCGAGGGCAAGGCCGATCACCACCGTGAGCGGCACGGCAAGTGCGATTGCGAGCCAGAGATTGTGCGTTCTCTCGGCGAAGGCGAAGGCGAAATAGGCCCCCAGCATGTAGAAGCTGCCATGCGCGAGGTTGATGATGCCCATGATGCCGAAGATGAGCGTCAACCCGCTCGCCACGAGGAAGAGCAGCAAGCCCAGCTGGACGCCGTTCAGCACCTGGATCAGGAAAAAGATGGCAGATTGGGACATGGCTCGCAGCTTTCAGCTATCAGCTTTCAGCCGAGAGTGAAAGGGGATCGCGCGCGCAACCGCCGTCGTGCAGCGGCTGATAGCCGACGGCTGAAAGCTGAGAGCCTCCTCACACCATCTTGCAGCCGCGGGCGGGATCGGCGAGCGCTTTGACGGCGACGCCGGCGACGCGGTTCTCGAGGCCCTGCACCTTGCGGAGATAGATGTCCTGCACCGGGTTGTGCGCCTTCGAGAGCGTGAACTTGCCGCGGGGGCTGTCGATCTCCGCCTTCTCCATCGCGGCGATGAGCTCCTTCCTCGCCTTGACGTCACCCTTCACCGCGTTGAGGCCCGCCACCAGGAGCTGACCGGTGTCGTAGCCTTGCACGGCGTACACATCGGGCTCGCGGTTGGCGGTTTTCTTGAAGGCGGCGCGGAAAGCCTTGTCCTTGGGCAGGTCGAGCCCGTCGGCGTAATGGAGCGTCGTCTCCAAGCCCTGTGCCGCCTCGCCCTGCGCCTCGAGCGTGCCGTCGGTGAGGAAGCCGGGGCCGACGAGCGTCACCCCATTCTTCAACCCCGCCGCGGCGTAGTCCTTGACGAACTTGACGGCGCCGCCGCCGGCGAAGAAGGCATAGACGAGCTCGGGCTTCAGGGAGGCGATCTCGGTCAGGATCGCCTGGAACTCCACCTGCGGGAAGGGCAGGAAGAGCTCCTTCTCGATCTTGCCGCCGCCGGCGGTGAAGCCTTCCTCGAAGCCGTTCACCGATTCATGGCCGGCGGCGTAGTCCCAGCTCACCCCCACCGCGCGCTTCTGCCCGCGCCCACCCGCCACCTTGCCCATGGCGAAGCCCGGCTGCCAGTTCGAGAAGGAGGTGCGGAAAATGTTTGGGGCGCAAGCGGGGCCGGTCGCGGCAACGACGCCGGCGTTGGGAATGATGAGCATGGTGTCGTTGTCGCTCGCCACCTTCACCATCGCCATGGCGACGCCCGAATGCACCGTGCCGACCAAGAAATCGACCTTGTCGCGCGCCACCAGCTTGTTGGCGTTCTCGGCGCCCTTTGCCGGCTCCGATTCGTCGTCGAGCACGACGTAGTCCACCTCGCGCCCGCCGAGCATGCCGCCTTGCTCGTTGATGGCAAGCCGCAGCGCCTCGTCGATGTTCTTGCCGAGCGCCGCATAGGTGCCGGTGTAGGGCAGCATCAAGCCGAGCTTGATCTTCGCCGCCTGCCCGATGGCAAAGCGCGCCGGCACGAAGCCGGTAACGACCGCAGTGCCAGCGGCGAGACCCCTCAGCACGCTGCGTCGGCTTGCGCTTTTCGTTCTTTCCTTCATCGATCCCCTCCCAAATCCATCTTCCATTCACCGTCATTCCCGCGAAAGCGGGAATCCAGGGTTGCAGCACTCGTCGCTTGCCCTGGGTCCCTGCTTTCGCAGGGACGACGGACAAATGCAATTGAACGAAGCACAATATCTCACGACACCGTCCCGCGGGCGCGCAGCTTGAACCGTTGGATCTTACCCGTCGCGGTCTTCGGCAGCTCGTCGACGAATTCGATCCAGCGCGGATACTTGTACGGGGCAAGCCGCGATTTCACGTGCTGCTGCAGGGTGCCGATCAGCGCCGGCGACGCCTGCACGCCGGGCTTCACCACCACATACGCCTTGGACTTCACCAGCTTCTGCTCGTCGAGCTGTCCCACCACGGCGGCTTCGAGCACGCTGTCGTGGCTCATGAGTGCGCTTTCGACCTCGAAGGGCGAGACATAGATGCCGCTGACCTTCAGCATGTCGTCGCTGCGCCCGGCATAGGTGAAATAGCCATCGCGGTCCTCGACATATTTGTCGCCGCTTCGCGTCCAAGCTCCGAGGAAGGTGTGCCGCGAGCGCTCACGGCTATTCCAATACGCGGCGGCGCTGGTGGGCCCGGAGACCTGGAGCTCGCCGATCTCGCCCGGCTCCACCGGCTTTCCATCCTCGTCGACGAGGCGGATCTGATAGCCGGGCACCGGCGTTCCCGTGGTGCCGTAGCGCACATCGCCCGGCCGGTTCGAGAGGAAGATGTGCAGCATCTCGGTCGAGCCGATGCCGTCCAGGATGTCGACGCCGAACCGCTCCTGCCAGCGCTTGCCGATATCTTCGGGCAACGCCTCGCCGGCGGAGACGCAGCGGCGGAGCGCGACTTGCTCACGCTTGGGGAGCTCGTTGCTTGCGAGCATCGCGCCATAAAGCGTCGGCACGCCATAGAAGATCGTGGGTTTGTGCGTCGTCAGGATGCGCGCCACCGATTGCGGCGTCGGCCGCTCCGCCATCAGCACCGATGTCGCGCCCACCGCCATCGGGAAAGTAAGGGCATTGCCGAGCCCATAGGCGAAGAACAGTTTCGCCGCCGAGAACACCACGTCGCTTTCGGTAATGCCGAGGATGGGCTTGGCGTAGAGCTCGGCGGTGAGGATGAGGTGGGAATGGCAATGGACGACGCCCTTGGGCGTGCCGGTCGAGCCCGACGAATAGAGCCAGAAGCAAGGTGTCGTCAGCGCATGTGGCGGCGGCCGCGGCGCGGGGCGGCGCCGATTTGAGGAGATCGCCAAGGCCTCCCGAGCGGTCGTCGCCGGCGACGACGACGTGCTTCAGCGCCGGCTGGCGCCCCAGGATCGGCGCGAAGCGGTCCAAAAGCGCCGCGGAGACGACAAGCGCGCGGGCGCGGCTGTCGCGCAGCATGAAATCGTAGTCGGCGGTGGTGAGCAGCGTGTTGACCGGCACCGGCACGATGCCGGCCTTGATGGCACCCAGGAACATGGTCGGGAAATCGATGGAATCGAGCAGGCAAAGCAGCACCCGCTGCTCCGGCTCGATACCAAGGCCGCGAAGGGCGCTGGCGGCGCGATCGACCCGCTCGCCCAGCGCCGCATAGGTGTAGCTGCCGCGATCGTCGTGAAACGCCGTCTTGCCGCTGCGCCCAGCCTTGAGGTTCCGCTCGATCAGGTCGACGGCGGCGTTGTAGTCGCGCGGAAGGACGATCTCAGGCGCCACGCCCGGCGCGCCGTCGGCGGCCATTGACACTCTCCCAGACATTCCCTCCGGCTCTTCTGGGCCGGCTCCCGATCTTCACCCATAGGTGCCGCAGGGGAAAGGCCAGCGTCAAGCACTATTTTGCATGTGCGCTAACGAACCGGCGGTATAGTGCGTCGACGCCGGCGAAGGCCGAGCCAGAGCAAGAGGGCGCCAAGTACGATCGGCGGCCCGCCAAACATCGGGACGAGCCAGATGAAGCCGCGAGCATAGGCGGCGGCCTCGCCGGTGGCGGTGAGCACGTCCCTCAGAAAGGTGATGCCGAAGAACGCCGAGCAAAGACCAGAGGGGACGAGGATCAGGAGACCGATTGCGATAAGCGCGATGGTAACTCCTGAGCGCCGCGGCGGAGTGTGCGGATCAGCCATCGGGCTGAGCGTTCTGTCGGTGCGGCATCATGAGTTCGCGACTCACTGCCCCGTTCATTGCTGGCGCGGCAAATTCAGCCCCAACACCAGTAGCACAAAACCGAGCGTGATCGGCAAACCGCCATACACGAGCGCCAGGATGACCATGTCGCCTCCATGGTTGCCAATGATGTCGATCAGGCCCATGACGCCGGTGCACAATCCTGACGGCACGAGGAGCAGCAAGCCCAAAGAGATAAGAACAATCGCGCCGACCGTTCGGCGTTGCGGCGGCGGGGGATGATCAGAGGGGCGAGACATGGGCTCGTCGCCGCACATCGAGGCCGTCGCGGTAGAAGAGATTGTAGGTGTCGAACGGGATGATCTTAGCCTGAGGCGTGACGAAGTGGATGCACGAGCGCTTGACGGCGGCGATGCAGAAATTGAAGCGATCGAGGAATTGCACGATGAGGACGCGGAAGACTTTGTCGTAGCCGAGGTTCTTCGGCATCTCGACCTGCGGCAGGCAGCAGAGCAGGCTGCCGAGCGTGCTTTCGGTCTGCTCGCCCGTCGCCGACAGCGACATGAGCTCGAAGAGCCGGCGCTGCAATTCCGGATATTTCTCGAAACTCACGGTGTTGGGTGCCGCCGCGAGCAGTTCCTCCCGTGGCAACAAGCGCGTGATCGGCGTCACCTGGCGGCCGTCACGCAAGCCGTAGCCGATCGAAATGGCATCGGGGTTGCACGGCAACGGGATCAGATCCTCGCCGGCGAAGACAGCGGATTGCTCGATGATGGCGCGGCGAATATCGGTGAGCAGGATGCGGTCGCGGTTCTTGTCGAAGCCGAGATTGCGGCCGGCATCTTGCACCGGCTGGAAGGTGATGCCGCGGACACAGGCATAGCTTAAGGCGTGCTCGATGATGCGTCCGATCTCGCCGTCATTCACACCTTTCTTCACGACGCAGACGAGCGTCGTCGAAATCCCGGCGCGCTCGAGGTTGGCGAGGGCCTCCTCGCGCACGCGGCGGAGATCGGCGCCCCGGATGTTCTCGAGGGCCTGGCGCTCCAGCGAGTCGAACTGGAGATAGACCTCGAAGCCGGGCTTGAGCTCGGCGAGTGCGGCGACGAAATCGCGATCGCGGGCGATGCGGACGCCGTTGGTGTTGAGCATCAGGTGGCGAATCGGTTTCCGTTTGGCGAGCCGCAGGATCGCGAGAATATCCGGATGGAGGGTCGGTTCGCCGCCGCTGATCTGCAGCAGGTCGGGCTCGCCCTCGCTCGCCACGAGCGCGTCCATCATGCGTTCGATCTCGGCGAGCGAGCGATGGGTGGTGCGCGCCGGCGAAGAATCGGCGAAGCAGACGGGACAGCTGAGATTACAGGCGTCGTTCACCTCGATGAGCGCGAGGCAGCTATGCTGCTCGTGATCGGGGCAGAGGCCGCAATCATAGGGGCAGCCGTGCTCGGTGCGGCTCTGAAGGCGCACCGGCCGATCGCCGGGCTTGAGCCAGTCCTTGCAGCTCTTGAAATAGGCGATGTCGCTGGCGACGCGCGTCTTCTGCACACCATGCGCGGCGCAACGCTTCAGGTAAAAGACGTCATCGCCTTCGAAGATGATTTTGGCCGGCACGAGGGCGAGGCAGGTCTCGCACAGCGACGTGGTCTGACCATAGAAAATATGCGGACTAGCGGCGCGCAACGAGCTCATGGTTCCGTCGCATCATGAAGGCGCTGTAAATCAACAGAGCAAGACAGGCGAGATGAAACAGGTTCAAGGGACCGAGCAGCCGAGGATAGGGCTTCAGGAACTCCCAGGCAAAGCGCTGCGCTCCGTACCACGCGATGAAAAGATAGAAGCCGTTTTGCAGAACGAGCGCGGATCGTGCTCGGAGCGCCGGCAAGAAAACGCCGAGGAACGCCAGCATCGCCAGTGATTCGTAGAGCTGCACCGGATGCCGGATCACGCCGTCGCCGAAATCGACACCCCAGGGAAGAGCCGTCGCCGTGCCATAGGTGTAATCGGGCAAACCGGCAAAGAAGCAGCCGAGCCGTCCGACGGCAATGCCGAGCGCGAGCGGTGCCACGAAGCCAAGCCCGGTCGAGCTGCGCGTGCCGCGCGCGAGCTTCAAGCCCTCGACCGCGATGATGCCGCCGGCAAGCGCCCCGGCGATGCTGTGGCCGAGCGGCGCAAGGCCGGCAAGATCGAGGTTGACGCTCCCGAGCGCAATCGCGCCGGCGATGGCGCCGAGCGCAAGCACGATGAAATACGCGGGGTCGCCCGCGATCTTCGGAAGCGCAACGCCCGACAGGAGGCCAACCCGGCGAATCCACCAGCCGAGCATGCCGCCGGCAAGCCAGGCCAGCAGGTCGAAGATGCTATGAACGATCACCCGCGCCGTTTACCGCGACCGCGCCCGGAAATGGCGTGGCGACATGCCGTAGTGCCTTTTGAACACGTTGGAGAAGCCGGGCGCACTCTTGAAGCCGACTTGGCGCGCGACCTCGGCGATGCTGAGCGTGGTGTGCTTGAGCGCATCCCCCGCACGAGCGAGACGGCGCTCGACCAGATAGGCGTAGGGCGTGCGCTGGGTTGCGGCGCGGAAGCCGCGGATGAAGTGGTCGTTGGAGATGCCGACGAGGGCCGCGAGGTCGGACAAGGCGATCTCGCGATCGAGATGGGCGTCGATATAGGCGAGGACGCGGGCGAGGTGCCGGGGCGCGAGCGGATGGAGGGCTGCGTCCGTGATGGCGCGGCGCCGGGCACGCCGCGACAGATTCGAATGCCAGCAGACGAGATGACGGATGAGCAGCGCCATCGATTGCGTGAGCAGCAGCGCGTCGGGGCGCGTGTGGTCGCCGGCGAAGGTTTCGAATTCGCTCTGCAGCAGCGCGAAATAGTTCTTGAGCCAGGGATCGTGCACGGCGAACAGCGGATCGATCTCGATCGGCGCGGCGCCGGGGAAATGTTCGTCGACATATCCTTCGATGAGCGACGGCGCAAGATAGACATGCATCACCTCGCAGACACCGCCGCGGACCCATTCATTGCGCTCATCGCGCGGGCTGAAGGTGAGCGAGCCGTGCTGCGAGCGCGTGCCGACGCAGCGGCCGTCGACCAGCTTTGCCACCGAGGTCGAGCCGCCCAGGTGATACATCAGCGTATGCTCAGCAAGCGCTACCGGCGTCGCGCTGTGCGAGGCCGGACGCTGCCATTTGGCGGCGATCACCGCACCGGCAGCGTCGCGAATGACGTAATCCGGCTCTTTCGGATAATTCGTCGCAAGAAAATGGCCGAAGGCCGCAGGCTCCGTGATATGGCGCTCCTTCATGGCCAACCCTCCCACCACCTGACTTAACCGAAATCGACGACCCTCGATTTCACTTTACCGACAAACTTTTCGCCGAGTTCTGCAGCGGCGCCTTCTACCTCTGCGTTCCCCAATTAGCATACGCGTGAGCGACGGCCGCGGGAAGTTCCGCGGCGCGAGCGCGCCTCGCCGCTAACGGTGAGATGCCCCCAGGGGAGGAGAGCCGATGAGACGTTCAGCGATTTATTTCCCATCTGCCGGTGCGCTGCTCTGCGGCACGGCCTTGTTCGCCGCGCCCGCCGCCGCCGATGACGCCAAATGCACGGCGCTTGCGACACTGTCGCTTCCGGAGGTGACCTCGATCACCGCGACGCCGGTGGCGGCGGGCACCTTCGTCGTTCCGCCGCCGTTTCCCGGCTTGCCGCCGGGACCGCCGGTGCCCGTCGCCTTCTGCCGCGTGCAGATCACCGTGGCGCCGCAGATCAAGATCGAGGTGTGGCTGCCGACGCCCGACAAGTGGAACCATCGCTACCAAGCGGAAGGCGGCGGCGGCTATGCCGGCGTGATCTCGTTCTCGGCGCTCGCCGCGGCGGTGACGGGCGACGCCGTCACCGGCCCATTCGCCACCGCTTCGACCGACACCGGCCATCCCGCCGCTGGCACCACCAACGGCCAAGGCGGCGCCAATGGCGCCCAAGGGGGCGGCGGCTTCGCGCTCAATCCCGCGACCGATCAGCTCAATGACGGCCTGATCGTCGATTTCGCCTCGCGCTCCGGGCATGAGATGACGATGAAGGCGAAGGCGGTGATCCAAGCCTACTACGGCGAGGCGCAGAAATTCTCCTACTGGAACGGCTGCTCGACCGGCGGCCGGCAGGGCTTCATCGAGGCGCAGCGCTTCCCCGAGGATTACGACGGTATTCTCGCCGGCGCTCCCGCCTTCAACTGGGACCGCTTCATTCCCGCCGAGCTCTGGCCCGAGGTGGTGATGAACCTCAATCTCGGCGCGCCGATTTCGCCGGCCAAGTTCAACACGGTCACCGCCGCGGCGATCAAGGCGTGCGACGGCACCGACGGCGTGGTCGACGGGGTCATCGGCGATCCACGAAAGTGCCAATTCGATCCGCATACGCTCATTTGCGGCAAGTCCGGTGCGCCCACCGACGGCACCTGCTTGAGCGATGCCGAGGCAGATTCCGTGCAGCAGATCTGGCAAGGCGCGCGCGGACCCAAAGGCGAGTTCCTGTGGTTCGGCCTCGAGCCCGGCGCTTCCTTCGCGGGCCTTGCGGGGTCGACCGCGGGCGGCGCCCTCGCCCCCTTCACCATCACACTCGACCACTGGCGGCTCTGGATCATGCAGAACCCCGCTTTCGATTGGCGCACGCTCGACCGCGTGAGCTTCGCCGCCGGCTTCGAGGAATCACAGGACAAGTTCCACGCGGTGATCGGCACCGATGATCCCGACCTCTCCGCCTTCCATCGCCACGGCGGCAAGGTCATCACCTATCACGGCTGGACCGATCAGCTCATCTTCCCGCGCGGCTCGATCAACTACTTCCAGCGCGTGGTCGCGACCAATGGCGGGCTCGAGCGCGTGCGCCAATTCGATCGGCTCTTCATGGTGCCGGGCATGAACCACTGTGCGGGCGGCGCGGGCGCGGTCAATTTCGGGCAATCGGGCGTGACGCCGGTTTCGCTCGATCCCGCGCACGATGCGGTGCTGGCGCTCATGCGTTGGGTCGAGGAGGGCATCGCTCCCGACACCTTCATCGCCACCACCGATCCGCAGCCGCAGCACGCCAAGGAGAACCCGACGGCACCGCAGACCTTCACGCGCCTCCTCTGCCCCTTCCCTGATGTGGCACGCTTCAAGGGAACGGGCGATCCCAACGACGCCGCGAATTTCGTCTGCATCGGCGGCGACGACGGGCATGGTCCCGATCGCGACGGCAATCACGGCGACTGATCGAGCATCCCCGTTGGGGCGAGGAGCCGGGACGGTGCAGTGCGTCCCCTCTCCCCACCGGGGAGAGGGGACAGGGTGAGGGGGCGTTACGCAGAAAGAGAAGGGTCACCGCCCCGGATGCGCTTCCTTCCAGACCGGGAGGTAGTCGTAGGTGGGATAGAAGTCAGTGCGGTAGGCGCCCCAGGCTTTCTGCTCGATCATCCGGTTCACTTCGCGCAACCGTGCCGGCGGGACGCGCAATGTCACGACTTGGCCGATCCCCATCATCACGTACCAAGAGACGATCTCGATCCCTTGCGGCGGGAAGGCCTCAGTGAAGCCGGTCTCTTTCAAATGCTTCTGGAGCTCGTCGAGCGTCTTCGATTGGTCGTGCCGCAAGAAGATGGTGAGCATGAAGCTGTCCTGCGCCGGCGCGGGCGTCTGCGGCGGCGAGGGCATCTGCGCCGACGATGACGCCGCCGCCAATGCGAGCGTCGCGGCAAGCGATAGCGCCAAAAAACGCCGCGCCTTCATCGCCCCGCCCCCGGCGCGATCAAGTCGCCACGCAGCCATGCGATGATGCCGATGATGATGCGGGCCATGGTCTCCTCGGTGTCGCGGCCGGTCGGAGTTTGAGAGGCTTGGTCGACAAAGGAACGCGAGCCGCTAACGCCGAAGTAGAGCATCACTGCGTCGATGATCGCAACCACGATTCCGAAAACGCGCGCACCGTTTGTCTCGCCCCTCCTCCGCTTGCGGCGGGCAAACGGTGAGGCAGGGGCGCGTTCCGATTGCCGCTTGCGGTAAGGCTAGTCGGTGTGACGGTCGCCGCAGACGCCGGCGCCGCGCCACTCGCGGCGCTCGATCTCGCTCGGCTTGCGCTTGCCCTCCTCCTTGGACTCCGCGCGCTTCGTCTCGTCCTCCCGGCGGCTGGGGTGGTCGCGGCTCTCGTCTCGTCTCGTCTCTTTCAGAGAGCGATCGTCCGTCATAAGGCTCCTCCAATGTCGCGCTTTGCTCGCGATCTCGTCATTCCCTGCGGAAGCGGGCGCGGTGAAGCCGATGCGCCCTCGCGCCATTCTGCGAGAACATCCTTGCTGACCGTTGCTGCGATAGAGAGGGGAAGTATAGACCCATTGCACTCGGGATCAATGCGGTTGCCGCGCACTGCACAATCGGGGAAGCTAGCCGCCGCCAACCTCGGAGCGCCCGCATGTCCACCGGCCTCATCATCGTCATCGCCATCATCGTCATCGTGGTGGTCGCCGCCATCGCCATCTACAACGGCCTCGTCAGCGGCCAACAGCAGGTGAAGAACTCCTGGTCACAAATCGACGTGCAGTTGAAACGCCGCCACGATCTCATTCCCAATCTGGTGAACACCGTGAAAGGGGCGATGGAGGCGGAAAAAGGACAACTCACCGCCGTGATGGAGGCGCGCGGCCGCGCGCAGAACGCACGCACGCCGGCCGAAGCGATGCAGGCGGAGAACGCGCTCACCGGTGCGCTGCGCCAACTCTTCGCCGTCGTCGAATCCTATCCGCAGCTCCGCTCGCAGCAGAACGTCTCGGGCCTGATGGAGGAGCTCTCCAACACCGAGAACAAGATCGCGTTTGCCCGCCAGCACTACAATGACGCGGTCCAAGGGCAGAACGTCCGCGTCGCCTCGTTCCCCGGCGTCTTCTTCGCGCGCTTCTTCGGCTTCGGCCCGGAGACGATGTTCCAGGTGCCGGAAGGCGAGCACGCGCAGATCGAGGCGGTGCCCGAGGTGAAGATCTAGCCGCTGCATTCTCTGATGGCTTCAATTCCCTTTCATCGTCATTCCCGCGAAAGCGGGAATCCAGGGTTGCAGGACTCCGTCAGTTGCCTTGGGTCCCTGCTTTCGCAGGGACGACGGGTTTTTGGAAAGCGGCGCTGAGCGCGATGGCGGCGGCGCCGGTCCTCGTCAACACCGATTTCGAGCGCGCCATTGCGCGCAACAAGCGCAACACGCTCTTCCTCATCTATACGCTGACGGCGATCTCGGGCGTGCTGGGTTACGTGCTGGGCTGGGCCTGGGGCGTCATCAACGAGATCTGGACGCTGCCGGCGTCGCAGGTCGAGCGGCTCACAGCGGGCGACATCCTGCGTGATCTCGTCTTCGGCGCGCCCCGGCCGGAAGCGATCGTGGGCTCGTTGGCACTCATCGCCTTCGGCATCGTCTGGGGTCTCGTCACGCTTTACATGGGCGCGAGCATCCTCTCGAGCTTCGTCGGATCGCGCGACGCCGACCCGAACAATCCCGCAGAGCGGCGCTTCATCGATGTGGTCGAGGAGATGGCGATCGCCGCTGGCTTGCCGCGGCCCAGGCCCATGGTCGTCGACACGCCCGCGCTCAATGCTTTCGCCTCGGGATATTCGCCGGAGCATGCGATGGTCACGGCGACCTCCGGCATTCTCCAGGCCTGCACGCGCGAGGAATTGCAGGGCGTGATCGGCCACGAGATGAGCCATGTCGCCGATTACGATGTGCGCTATGCCACGGTGGTGGCGGCCATGGCGGGCGTCGTCGTCCTCATCCAGCACGTGCTGCTCGACATCATGCGCTGGACCGCGTGGTCGGGCGGACCGCGCGAGCGGGATCGCGACGGCGGCGGCGCCGCGCGCGGTGCGTTGACGCTCGTCGTGCTGCTGATCGTCATGGTCTTCGCGATCGCCGCGCCGCTCGCGGCAAAGCTGGTGCAGCTCGCCATCTCGCGTCAGCGCGAATATCTCGCCGACGCCACCTCGGTGAAGCTCACGCGCAATCCCGTGGGCTTGATCCATGCGTTGCAGCGGCTCCAGCAAAGCGACACGGCGTTGGCGCGCCCGGACTCGCCCGTCTCGGCGCTCTGCATCGCGCCCGTGCGCATGTCGTTCGAGAACATGTTCGCGACCCACCCGCCGCTTGAGGATCGCATCCAGCGATTGCAAAACCTCGGCGGCATTTCCGCGCCGCCATCGTCACCGCCGCAGGAACCGCCGCCCGGCCATCACGGGCCTTGGGGATAAGAAAGAGTCACAAGGAGACAGTGAGGCGGCGAGAAGAGGAAGGCCGCGCTTCGCGCGCCAAAGCATTTCCTCCCTGTCTCACTGCCTCCCTGTGAATCTTTCTTCTTACGCCGCCTTGTCGCGTTCTTGGCGGAACTGCGCGAGCCACGGTCCGATCCACGCCACCGCCTCTTCCTCGGGAATGGTGCCGGCGCTGGCGTCGTGGATCATCACCTCGCCGATGCGACGCGCGCCCAGCGACTGCAACAGCGCGTCGAAGCGCTTGCCGCCGAAGCAGAAGGTCTGGGCATAGGTGTGATCGCCGAGCGCGATGACGCCGTAGGTGACGTTCGCGAGATCGGGCTTCTTCGCCTCGAGATCGGCGAAGAGTTTCTGCGCGTTGTCGGGCACGTCGCCTTGGCCGTAGGTCGAGGTGCAGATGAGGAAGGCGCCGCCCGCGGCGAAGACACCGGCATCGAGCCCATCCATCACCACCACCTCGGCCGCGACGCTCTCGCGAGCCAAGGCGTCCGCCACCTCGTCGGCGACGAGCTGCGCCGTGCCGGTCATGGTGCCGACCAGGATGGTGAACTTCAGATCCAACCCGTGCCTGCCCGCTGATTTGCGGGCTCGACGCGCCCGCGCCGGCGAGACTATAATGCAGGTTGATCGTTAGGCAAGCATTATAATGCCGGTCTAGGGCAGCGCGGGAATCGAGCATGGCGGCAAGCGAGACGGCGCCCGAAACAAGGACGGAAGTCGGCAACGGCGAGGTGGCTTATCTCCGCCTCTTGGGCGACCGCATCCGCGAGGCGCGGGCGCGGCGCGGCATGACCCGCAAGATCCTGGCGCGCGATTCCAAGGTCAGCGAACGCTACTTGGCGCAGCTCGAGGCGGGGCATGGCAATGTCTCGATCGTGCTGTTGCGCCAGATCGCGCACGCCATGGGCTTGCCGCTCGTCGATCTCGTGCGCGAAGAGCCGGATCGGCCGGTAGAGCTGACGCTTCTGATCCAGACCTTGACGCGGCTTTCGGGGAAGGAGCAGGCGCAGGCGCGGAAAATTCTCGCCGAGACCTTCGGCGCCGCGGTCGAGCGCGAGCGGCGCCACCGCATCGCGCTCATCGGCTTGCGCGGCGCCGGCAAATCCACCTTGGGCGCGATGTTGGCGAAGGAGCTTGCCGTGCCCTTCATCGAGCTCGACCGCGAGATCGAGCGCGAAAGCGGCACTAGCCTCAGCGAAGTCTTCGACCTCTATGGCCAGTCGGCCTTCCGCCGCTACGAGCGACGCGCGCTCGAAAGCGTGATCGAGCGCCACGATCGCGCCGTCATCGCCACCGGCGGCAGCATCGTCTCCGAGGCCGCCACCTTCGACCTGCTGCTCTCGGCGTGCTTCACCGTCTGGCTCACCGCCGCCCCCGAAGAGCACATGGCCCGCGTCGTCGCGCAAGGCGACACCCGCCCCATGGCCGACAACGAAGAGGCGATGGAAGATTTGCGCCGCATCCTCAAGGGCCGCGAAGCGCTCTACAGCAAAGCCGACGCACGCGTCGACACGGCGGGGAAGACGACGGCGCAGAGCTTGCGGGAGCTGAAGAAGGCGGTGGCGGCGTAGCGAGCGCCCCTGCTGCGCTAGCGCCCGGGTACCGGCGCGCGATCATCCGATCGCAGCAAGCGAGGCGCCCGTCGATATTCCGCGGGCGAGAGCCCGAGAAGACGCTTAAACGCGCGACTGAAGCCCAGCGCGAAATCATAGCCACCGCGCTCGGCGGCCTGTTGGACCGTCGCACCATTGTTGCGAAGCAGCGTGGCTGCTTTGTTGATCCGGCAGCGCGTGAGATAGCGCATCGGCGGCTCGCCGACGCGTTCGGCAAAGCGCGTCGCCAACGCGGTTCGTGACATTCCTGTCTGCCGCGACAGCGTCGCCAGGGACCAATGGCGCTCCGGATGCCGATGAAGGAGCGCCAGCACAGAGCCGATTCCCGGATCGCGCAACGCGGCCGAAAGGCTCGGCCTATCAGCATTGGGCGAGCCGAAATAGGCTCGCAAGGCTTCGATGAACAAGATATCGGCGAGCCGCGTGATGACGGCCTCGGCGCCGGGAAGGCCGGCGGCCGATTCGCGCTTCAGGAAGTCGAACACTGATCGCACCCACGCATCGACGCCGGGCCGGCGCCCGCGAAGATGAATGACCGCGGGAAGCACCGCCAGCAGCGGATTGGCCTCTCGCTCCTCGAACGTGAAGCCGCCGCAGAGGAGAACGCATGTCGCGCCGTCGCCGCCAGCGCGAAGCGTGCCGCGACGATAACTCTTTGCCGTCGCAATCAGCTCCTCGAGCGGCAGAGCGTTCGAGCCGGGCGAATCCCGCATCGCATGCTCGCTGCCGTGCGGCAGCACGATGAGGTCGCCGGCGGATACCCAGAGCGGCCGGCGGTCGGCGCCAACCTCAAGACACGCCTTGCCCGTCAGCACGATGTGGAAATTCGCAAAGTCCCGTGCCCCCATACGAAAGCCCCACGGCGCCGCAAGCTCCGAGCGACAGATGAACATGCCGCGAAACCGGACCACTTGAAGGATCTCGCTCACAGAGTCGTGTTCGATCTGCGCAGAGAGCCGCTGGCCGTCGGATTCGCTGGAATGTGCGCGTTTCGCCATCGTCCGGCGCCTTTCGCGAATGATTTGTCAAAAAATCCGAACGGCCCGTTGTGGCCGTTCATGCGCACTCCCAATACGCTTGCGGACGCCAGCGCGCATAGGGCTGATGTGCGCCGCTGCGGCATCGCTACAACGGAGGACGAGAATGGCAAACGCCGGCCAGGTCGTACAGGGTTTCATGGGAGCCATGGGGAAGGGAGACTTTGCCGCAGCACGAAAATATTTGCACGATGATCTGTCGTTTCGCGGCCCGATCGATGCCTTCGACAAGCCCGAACCGTATCTTCAGGCGATCGAGCAGCTGCACAAGATCGTCGAGCGGGTGGACATGAAGAAGATGTTCGTCGACGGCAACGACGTGTGTCTGCTTTATGATCTCGTGACCAACACGCCCGCCGGGACGTCGTTCGTGTGCGAGTGGATGCAAGTGAAGGGCGAGAAGATCGCATCCATCCGCGTCGTCTTCGACGCGCGACCGTTCGCGGCGCTGTTCGGCGCCAGGTAAGGCGCGCTCTACAGCGGTGACGCGGGGCGACATCCCGCGCGCCACCGTCTCAATCCGGGGCGCCGTGGGCCGAGGCGACGCGCGCCACGCCGCGCATCAGCGAGCGGAACGCTTCGTCGTAGTTCACACCGCTGATCCCCCAGGCATAGTCGGCGCCGCGCCAGCGCATCCGCCACGATCCGACCCAGCCCGGCGTCGCTTCGTCGAAAGAGAGCGTGCCAGCGACGAGCGCGCGCCCCTCCTGCGGCTCCGCCCGCGGGCTCGGGAATCCCTCTGCCGCGACGCCCCAGAGGGCGAGCTCGGCCTCACTCGGCACGCGGAGCGGGAGGCCGTACTGCATCGCCGCGACGGCAAGAGAGCCGCGCTGCGCCGCGCCGACCGTCACCTCGGCGCTGAGCAGATAGGTCCCGGTGAACCCCTTGACCCAGAGCACCGGCACCACCTGCGGGCGGGGGCCCCGCCAGGGCGGCATTCCCAGATCCCTGAGCACCGCGTCGATCTTCGCAGGGTCGAAGCGCACCACCAGGTCATAGGGGCGCTCGTCCCCCGTGCCCTGGTCGTCATGCACCTTGCCCGTGCGCACCAGGAAGTCCGAATAGTCGTAGGAGGCGACGAGCGCATCCGCATGGGCCGCGAGAGCCGCGACCCGCGGATCGTGCTCCAGCCGCGGCTCGCCCGACACCCTCACTAGCACCTCGGGGAGGCAATGGGCGAAGCCCACCCGCCGCGTGCGTTCCAAGTCGTAGCCCGCGACGATGTCGAACGCCTGGTAGGGATCGCTGCTGTCGAGGAGCTCCTCGATCGGCTTGGTGGGATGCGCGCTGAACGCCGCCGCGGGACCGACGCGGGCGAACGCGAGAACGGCGAGCAGAAACACCGCCCGAGGCCGTCGCAAGAGACACCTCCATAACCGCCAACCCGACGATCGATGGTTATAGCGGCATCCGCCCGCACGGCAGAATCAATTTCTTCGCCGGACGGCGGCTGTGGCTCACCGCCGCGCCCGAGAAAAAGCCCCGGCCATCGCGTCGGAGACGGGACAGCCGGGGCTTCACTCTTCCTTCGGAACAGCGACACTACGAAGCAGTCACGCCACGAGCCGTCCCGATCGTCTGGCTCTGCTGCTTAGCTGGCGAAGCGGATGCTGGGTGAGCCGATGACGCCGCTCTTTTGCATTGCCGCCTTCAGATCGTCCGAGTCGAGCCAGGTGCGGGCCTTTGCCACGTCGGCGACATCCAGCAGGATCACGACGTCATTCGGGTCTTCGGCGCTGCGGAACACTCTGCCGTTCGTAAGGCCAGCCGAAAGCCGGCTCTTCTCGTGCGCATCGTAACCAGTGCGCCAGCTGGCGTAGTTCTGCACCTTGTGGTGGATGGTCAAGTTCTCGGTCGCGTGCTGTTGTGCATTCATCGCTATTCCTCCAAAAAAGGCTGAAATATAGATTTGAATGTCGTCATTCAAACTACATGCCGGCATTTGGGACCTATCTTCGCCCTATCAAGGCCACGAAATGGATAAACGCTCATCATCGGGGCGTCATATTCAGGTCGAGGTGGATTTACCGGTGCGGGTGCGCTCTTGGCAAAGGAGCCGTGTGGCTCACCGCCGCGCCCGCGGAGCCGCGTCGTGGCGCAAGGCGACACGCGCGCGATGGCCGGCAACGAGGAAGCGAGGAAGATTTGCGCCGTATCCTCGCCGGCCGCGAGGCGCTCTACAGCAAGGCCGATGCGCGCGTCGACACCGCGGGAAAGACGACGGCGCAGAGCTTGCGGGCATTGAAGAAGGCGGTGGTCATCGAGTGAATGCTCGACCCAGTTACCATAGCTCTGACCTCTGCGTAACCGTGTAGACGCGGAACCAGATTGCAACTACAGATCGTAGTTTCGATAGCGGGTGAGGAGCCATGCGTCCACCCATACATGCGTGGCCTAACACGGCAGGTGGCCGTGGGATTCTCTTGTTCGCGCAACTGATGCGAGAAATGCTGACGGACCAAAGTTTTGAAAGTTTCCGGGCCTACTCGTTGGATACCATAGCTCGTCTAGACGAGGCCATATCTGTCGCCGACGACGTTCGGGTTGGCAGGTTGCCACGGCAGGCGCTAGAGCCTGTGCAAGCCGAACTTGCATGGTCGTTGAGCAAGGATCCGATGGCCAGAGATATCGCTAGTGCTGACATCGACCTCTTTGGGGAATTAATACGAGATAGCCGCTCGGCGATTGACGACACGGTTCGGCACGTGACGCTGCTAAAAAAACGTCTGGGGCAGCGCTACCGAGCTCTTTGTGAAGAGAAAATCTTTGGCCTATTTGCAGATGAAAAAAGCCGAATTGAGCTACGGCATGCTACGGGCTTCTATTGTAGCCATCTTATCAACGTGGGTTACTCCAAGAGCTATTTACTGCGCTGTGTCGAAGAGACGTTTTTTTCTAATCCAATACGCGGGATTGGCAAACGCAATCTGGCAAAGTTCTTTCGACGCTTCGATGGCGCAGTTAAAGATTTCCTTGTGTACGCGGCCGTGGGAGAAGACTTCGGACGCTACCTAGTGGATCAAATCTGACACTTCGATTCGCCGTGGGATTCCCCGCGAGGCTCGCCTGTGCGAGTCTGCGGGATGCACAAGCGAAGGAACATTCGATTGAGCGCCACCGATCGTGTCGCCCTTGAAGCGGTGGTGGCG
>DASZAN010000109.1:0-2173 GCA_035945115.1 Allostellaceae bacterium | reverse complement strand
TCTGGGCGCCGCATACGATGGGTTTCTGATTCACGACGGATGGGCACCCTGCTACCGGTTCCGGCTCGCATTCCAGCAAAGTTGTCTGGCCCATCTGCTGAAGCGTTGCCGCGAGATGGCGCAGGTCGCCTCGCCAGCGGGACTGGCCTTCTTCCGGGCCGTAGAAGATTTGCTTCAAACCAGTTGCGCGACCGCTAGGAGCAGGGTGAGTGTAGAATCCGGGCGATGTGAATAGGGATTCCGGGAAATTCTGAATAGCGATTCCGGAGCGATGTGAATGGAGATTCCGGGCGGAAGTGAATGAAATTCCGGCTCGGCTTGGAATCCTCATTCACATGCCGGAATGATTTTCTAAACAAACTTCATTCGACGGCAGCGGCGCTGGACAACGGGAGGCGCGAAATCCTCTCCACTGGCAGGTGGAGGAAATTTCGTGCCTCAGGAGAAGTTGTCTATGCGCAAGATCAGAGAAGTTTTTACGTCTGCGGTTTGAGCTGGGTTTGCCCCAAGACCAGATCGCCCGTAGTTGCTCAATCAGTCAAGCCACCGTCCATCGTTATCTGGAGCGGGCCGCCGCAGCAAGGCTGAACTGGCCACTGCCGCAAGACTGCGACGATCGCCGCCTACAACAATTGCTGTTTCCCGGTCAGCCTGGCCGGCCCAGCCAACCGGTCCACGCGCCGCTGGACTTTGCCGCAATCCGCCTGCAACTGCAGACCCACAAGCACGTCACCCTACAGTTGCTTTGGGAGGAATATCGGGAGAGCGATCCGCTGGGCTACGGCTACAGCCGATTTTGCGAGTTGTATCAGCAGTGGCGCCGGCGTCAGGATGTGGTGCTCCGACAGGAACATCGGGCCGGCGAGAAGATGTTCGTCGACTGGGCTGGCGACACCATCCCCCTGTACGACCACCACAGCAGCCAACTCACGCCGGCCTCCTTGTTCGTCGCCGTCCTGGGCGCCAGCACCTATACCTTTGCCGAAGCCGCCCTCAACCAGAACTTGGCCAATTGGATTGGCTGTCATGTGCACGCCTTCGAGTACTTTGACGGCGTGCCGCGGTTGGTGGTCCCCGATAATCCGCGTACCGGCGTGGACCGCGCTTGTCGTTACGAGCCGGACCTGAACCGCACGTATCACGAGTTGGGGGTTCACTACGGGGTCGGCATTTTGCCGGCGCGGCCCTACCGCCCGCGGGACAAGGCTTTGAACTCATACTGCACCTCGTAAGACATATGGCGATGAAGTTACCGGTTCGACCTGGTATTCACCCTTATGGGCGTACTTCGCGGGCAGGTCTTCCGGCGGGATTTCGTAGAGATAGTTGCCGCGGTCGTCAGTGGATGTGCGCGAAGCAGCCCGCGCCGGCG
The DNA here is from genome assembly GCA_035945115.1 of Allostellaceae bacterium. GTDB lineage: Bacteria > Pseudomonadota > Alphaproteobacteria > ATCC43930 > CGMCC-115725 > DAHUYF01. The sequence goes on along the minus strand of DASZAN010000109.1, from coordinate 801 downwards.
CCAGAGGTGTACGGTGGACAGCACGACTCCGTAGCGGGCGGCCACATCTTCCGGCGTCAGGAGCCCCTGGGCGAGCAGGCGCGCACGCCGATCGGTGAGGTGGTAAGTCGCACGCAGTCGGCCGATACGTGCAGCCGTCCACGGCGTTGTCACGACCGTGCGCACACCACGCTCATGGAGTACATCCGCGATTTCCCCGTCTGTGTACGTTTCGATAAGTCGGTCGATTTCTTTGACAACCTCGGCATCGGTGGTGCGCAGTTCCACACACGACTGCGGCAGCGGCAAGTCTAGCGAGCGCGTCGCGCCGCCGACAAAGCGGACATCCACATGGAGTGCGTCGCCCTTGGTAAGCGTGACGTCTTCGATCAACAGCCGCAGCATGCGCTTTTTCTCCTTCATCTGTGTCCGCGGATCGCGCCAGAGACGCGGGAAGTCGGCGGCGAGTGCCACCAGTTCCGCACGCTCGGACTCCGTCACGACGCTCGCATCGGCGGCCTTGGCTTTCTCATACGCTGTCTGTGCCGCGGCGAGCGCACGTAGCTTCTCGTTCCAGTCTGCCTCCAGAGCATCGGCTACCAGGCGATTGTCGGGATCGACCTTGAGGAAACGGCGCTGCGCCAGATCCGCTTCATAGCGCGCACGCTCCACGTGCTGGTGTCGCAACCGGTCTGCTTCCTCGTGGCGGTTCGCGAGTTCTTGTTGCACGGTGAGGGCGACTTCAATCGCCCAAGGCGTCATGACCTCGATGACCATATCGCCGATAGCCTGATCGAGCGCACCGCCGTGGACGGTCTGGCA
>DASZAN010000108.1:0-16051 GCA_035945115.1 Allostellaceae bacterium | reverse complement strand
GGATATTGGGTGCATCTCGCAAAAGTGGGGTTCGAGCGCTACTTCCTCCGCAAAGTGCGCAAAGGAACCAGTGAGCCCGCCTACGAGCGGATCGTCATGAAGGCGCTGGGCATCGGCAAGCTGCGGCACAAACGTCCGCCTACGCCAGCAACAGCAGCAGAATGAGCTTCCGGCGGAGGATTGATGCGATTGGGGCCGATGCCTCGCGTTGAACGCTGTTCGTCGCGCGCGTAAGCAAGGAGGATGACGTGACAACAACCGTAAAGCAGATGCTGGAAGCTGCCAACGCCGTCGTGCCGCGCATCACGCCGAGTGAAGCGCGAGAGATGATGGCCAAAGGCAACACCCTTGTTGTCGATGTACGCGACGCTCCCGAAGTCGCACAGGCCGGTAAAGTGGCGGGCGCTGTCAATGTCTCACGCGGCATGTTGGAATTCCGCGCTGATCCAGAATCCCCTTATCACGACAAGAATTTTACGAAGGACAACACGCTGATCGTCTATTGCGCCTCGGGAGGGCGCTCAGCGCTCGCCGGAAAAGTGCTCAAGGAGATGGGCTACAGTCGCGTTTACAACCTCGGTGCGTTCAAGGAATGGTCCGATGCCGGCGGTGCGGTTGATAAGCCGTCCCCCACTTGATGCAGCGAGAAACCCAATATCCCAGAGCACCATATCTATGTATTGGGAGTAAGCCATTGCACATCGTCTGTCCGCACTGCGATACGATCAATCGCGTGCCAGAAGCCAAACTGGCCGCGGGGGGCCGCTGTGGCGAGTGCCATCGCGGCTTGTTCGAAGGCAAGCCAGTGCCGCTCAATGGCGCGCGGTTCACCTACCATGCCGTGAAGAGCGACATCCCGCTGCTGGTCGATTTCTGGGCGCCCTGGTGCGGGCCGTGCCGCGCCATGGCACCCGCCTTCGAGCGGGCGGCGCGCGGGCTAGAGCCGAATTTGCGTCTCGCCAAAGTCAATGTTGACGAGGAGCGGTCGCTCGCGGATCAATTCCGCATCAACACCATTCCGACGCTCGTCCTGGTGCTGCATGGGCGGGAGCTAGATCGAATCTCGGGCGTTTGCTCGGAAACCGATCTCGTCAACTGGGCGGAGCTTCATCGAGCCGCGTAAGCGGACGCGCCGCTGGCACGGGCGGGCCGCTTCCGTGTCAAGGCTGGATCGATCGCAGCTTGTTGCGCCGAGCGGTGCGACCGGTGACGATCGGCTGACAACATCGTCAGTTCCGCAATTGGCGCTCCTGCGACATGGCGCGAGAATTTCAGTATGGCCGCTTTCAGCTGTGAACCGGACCTGAACCGAGCATGCTCGCACTTCTCAGAAGTGCCAGAAGCAGTCATTCCCACATTTCTGGCGCTCGTCTCCCCTTTTGCGACCAACGGGTGCCAGCCAGTTTCCTCTTGACAGCAATCGCGCGATGAACCCCTCCTCGGGGTATGGTGGAGGCATCTCCGTTCGAGACGCTGGATCACGCACTCCGCGGCGGCGCAATCGCGCTCGTTCTTCTCATTGCTGCGTTGCTCATGCGCGACCACCGCCGCTCGCTAGCCGCGCGGTTGGGCGCGGCTTTTGCCGTCGGCGTCGCCGCCTACGCGGTTTGCTCTTCTCATGACTTCGCTTCGCATGCGACGCCATGGGAGGCACCGATTTTGGCGCTCTGCCTCGGCAATTCTGTCGTCTTCTGGCTTTTCGCGCGCGCACTCTTCGACGATGGCTTCGAGCTTCGCTGGTGGCATGCAGCTCTATGGCTGGCGCCGATCGCGCTCGGCTTTGTGCACGTGTTTATTCTTCTCCCGTCTGATAGCCCTGCGAGACGCGACGCCGGGTTCGCGCTGGCGCTGGTACCGCTCGTCTTTGCAACACTGGCCATCAGCCAATCGCTCGCCGGCTGGCGCGGCGATCTTGTCGAAGGCCGCCGTCGCGTTCGCAGCTTTGTCACCGGCGCGACCGCGATTTACATCGTCGTCATCGCGATCACCGAGCTGGCGCTCCGCGGCACCCCTGCGCCAGCGCTTATGAGCACGGTCAACGCAACGGGCATTGTCGGACTATCAGTGGCGATCGCTTGGTCTCTCCTCCGCGTCGAGGCAACCGATCTCTTCGCCGCTCGGCCGCCCATCGAAACCAGCCGGCTTGCCGATGTCATGGCGAGCCCGCTTTCGCGAGAACCGCCCAATAGAGAAGCCGACCGCAATCTGCTGGCCGAGCTCGACCGGCTCATGACGATCGAGCGCGCGCACCGGCAAGAAGGCCTTACCATCGGCACGCTGGCGCTCAAACTTGGCATCCCCGAGTACCGGCTGCGCCGAGTGATCAATCAGAGCCTGGGCTACCGCAATTTCACCGCCTTCATCAATCAATACCGTGTCGACGAGGCCACGGCCGCACTGGCGGACCCGACTCAAGCCGAGGTCCCAATCCTGACGATCGCCATGGACGCGGGGTTCCAATCTCTCCCGCCGTTCAATCGCGCCTTTAAGGCTGAGACCGGCATGACACCAACCGCATATCGTCGCCTCAAGCTTGGCGGCGCCGCTACCTAAATATCTGTTGTTCATCAACAATTTCGAAATCGACGCGCGTATCTCAGAATCCGACCGGTCGGATTCTGAAGACGCTGAGAGTTGCTGGGACCCGTTGCGAGAAATTGTACGCGGTCCGGCGGCGTGTCGCCGCTCGGTGCAACCCTCGGAGATCCGAAGAATGCTCCCCGATCACGCTCTCAAGCTCGGCGAGGCGTTTCGATACGTTTGGCCAATCATCTGGCTCTTCGACACGGGTCGCTATCTCATAGCGGCCGGATTGATGTCCGCAATCCTGTGGCTGTTCTGGGATGCCGGGCTGGCGGCCCGCAAGATCCAGGCCCTCTGTGCAATGCCGCGCGACATCCGCCGCGAGATCCTCGGGTCACTTCGCACCGCGGCGATCTTTTCCCTGATCGGACTCGGCCTCTATGCGTCGGCCTCGCGTGGCTGGATCACGCTCTACCCGGACTTCAGGCAACGGGGCGTCGTCTACCTGCTGACCACGCTCTCGCTGATGATCATTGCGCACGACGCATACTTCTATTGGACTCATCGACTGATGCATCACCGGCGCCTCTTCCGCTGGTTCCATCTGACCCACCACAAGTCGCACGTGCCGACTCCTTGGGCGGCCTACGCCTTTGCCGCGCCCGAAGCGCTGGTGCAGGGAGCGTTCGTACCGCTGTTCGCTGCGCTCGTGCCAATGCACGAACTTGCGCTCTTCGTCTTCATGGCATTCCAGATTGTCCGCAACGTGATGGGCCACGCTGGCGTCGAGATCCATCCCGCCGGCATGCTCCGCTCTCAGTGGCTGTGCTGGAACAACACCACGACCCACCATGACCTCCATCATCAGACGGGCCGATACAATTTCGGGCTCTATTTCCGTTGGTGGGACCTACTCATGGGCACCGAGCACCCTCAATACCGCCAACGCTTTGAGACCGCGACCGCACGCGCAGGCCAGGCGGCGGAGACTGCGCGATGAGAGCCGCGATCGGGGCTACGCTCCTGGCGGTCGCTTCCGCGCTCGCGGTGCCGCCCGTCGCGTCCGCCGCACCCCCGCAGGACGCGGTCTTCGGCGAGTGGGGCACGCAGGGCATGAGCGCAAAGGTGATGGTGGCGCCGTGTTCCCTCCGGGCGGATCTCGTCTGCGGGTCGATCAGCTGGCTCTGGGAGCCGGTCGACGCGTCGGGTCGGCCGAAGACAGACGCGGAAAATCCGTCGCCCGAACTGCGCGGCCGGCCGCTCGTCGGCGCGCAGATCCTGTCGGGGTTTCGGCGCCAACCGTCGGGAGCGCTGGACGGCGGCACGATCTATAATCCCGAGGACGGCCGCACCTATGACGTGACGCTGCGTCTCCAAGGCGCCGACGTGCTCGTGGTCGAGGGCTGCGTCCTCTTCATCTGCCGGAAGCAAATCTGGCGGAGGGTGAGCTCGGTCTGCACGGCCCGGCAATGACAGGCGGATAGCCGATCCCGAGGAGCGTGCAATGGGTCTCTACGGCCGATATGTCCTTCCGCGCATCACCGACCTCGCCATGCGGAACAAGGCGCCGAGGCTCGAGCGGGCGCGCTACGTGCCGCTCGCCGCCGGCGTCGTGCTCGAGGTTGGCGCGGGATCGGCGCTGAACCTGCCCTTCTACGGCGAGGGCGTCGAACGGCTGGTCGCATTGGAACCCTCGCGCGAGCTCTGGAGTCTCGGCCGCGCACGCGTCCACGCCGCCCGGTTCCCAGTCGACTTCGTTCCGGCCTCCGCGGAGGCGATCCCCGCGCCCGACCGATCGTTCGACTCGGCGGTGATGACGTGGACGCTCTGCACCGTCGCCGATCCGGGCGCCGCGCTCGCAGAAATCGCGCGCGTGCTGAAGCCTGCGGGGCGGCTGATCTTCATCGAGCACGGCAAGGCGCCGGACGCAGGCGTGGCGGCCTGGCAGGACCGGCTCAATCCGCTCTGGCGGCCACTGGCCGGCGGCTGCAACATGAACCGCGAGATCGCATCGCTCGTCGCCGCGAGCGGCCTCGTCGTGGACGAACTCGAGACCGGATACGCCGCGGGACCGCGCGTGCTCTCGTATCTCTACAAGGGCGTCGCCACGCGCCGGCGCTAGGCGCCGGCGCGCCGCCTCTCTCTCGGCTGTCCCGCGCAGGCCACGCGCGACGCCGACCTACATCCCCATCGGGCCGTGGAAGAGGGCGTCGGCCGACCGCTTCTGCTCCTCGCTGAACGACGCGTAGAGAGGCAGCAACGAAGTCTTTAGCCTCTGTAGCATCTCGAGATGGGTCGCCATATGTTTCTCGATGACCTCGAGCTGCTCGGGTAGGCTCGACGGCGCGCCACCCTGCATCATCGCCGGCATCTGCTTCATCATGCCATTCGCTTGCGTCGCGTTTGCGCGCAGTGCCTCGGCAAACGCGTTCCACTGCGGGAGTTGCGCATCGGTGATCTTGAGTTCGGTCTTGAGAAACGCGAGGCGACCTTCGACGTGATCAGCCATCCCCATCATCGGCATCATCATGCTGCTCATCATCGGCATCATGCCGCCGTGCGCCATCATCTCCATCATCATCATCCCGCCCATCATCGGCATCTGGCCGCCGCCCATCATCGTCTGTTCATTCCGCTGGGCCTGTTGTGCCTTGACAACCGCAGGGGCAAGGGCGCCAAGGCACGCGACTGCAACCATCGTTCTGAAGAGCTTCATCGGTTCCCTCCTGGCATTTACGCCCAGCGTCACGCCGCGTCGTGCCGGCGGCATTGATCTGGCGCAACGGGCCGTCGACCGGCTCGAGCGCGCTCAGTCGCCCGCGGCTTCTCCCTGCGCGATCGGCAGCCCGGCCGCTCGCCATTCGGGATAGCCGTCCTCGAGCCGCCGCACCTTGAACCCGTGCTTGCGGAGCAGGGCGGCGGCCTCGAAAGCGAGGACGCAGTAGGGGCCGCGGCAGTAGGCGACGATCTCACGGCTCTTCGGCAGGTCACGGAGCCGCCGCGACAGCTCGCGGAGCGGAATGTTGACCGCGCGCGGCAGGTGCCCGGCCGCGAACTCGTCCGCGGGCCGGACGTCGAGCACCGTCACCAGCCCCTCCTTGAGCCGTTGCGCCAGCTCCCTGCGCGAGACCGGCTCAAGCCCGTCGCGCTTCTGAAAGTAGCCGGCGACCACGTCGCGGACCTCGGCGACGTTCCGCTCGCCGACGCGGCGGAGCCCGGCGACGAGATCGAGGACCGCCGGATCGCTCAGCCGATAGAGGACGCGCTTGCCGTCCCGGCGCGACGTCAGCAGCCCGGCTCGGCGCATGAGCCGGAGGTGCTGCGAAGCGTTGGCGACGGAGAGCCCGGCGCGCTCCGCCAGCGCCTCCACGCTGCGCTCCGTCTGCGCCAGCAGCTCGAGAATCTCGAGCCGATGCCCGTGCCCGAGCGCCTTGGCGACTTCGGCGAACCGGGCGTAAAGGAGCTGCTTGGGACCTTGGCTTGACATCGTCGGCGCCTCATATTATGTCATTCAACATACTGTTTGAATGTATTTTCGACGGACACCCTTGTCAAGCTGCCGACGGTGAGCCGCGATGCCGGATTTCATACTTGCCCACGAGCCCACCATCCGGCTGAGCTTTTTCGGCGGCCTTCTCGTTGTTATGGCGGCGTGGGAGACGCTGGCGCCGAAGCGGCGGAGGTTCGTCTCGCGCTGGGCGCGCTGGCCCAGCAATCTCGGCATGGTCGCGCTCAACACGCTGGCGCTGCGGCTGGCGTTTCCCCTGGCCGCAATCGGCGTGGCCGCACTCGGCGAGCAGCGCGGCTGGGGTCTGCTCAACAGCCTTGATCTTCCCCCATCGATCAAGATCGCCGTCGCGTTCGTGCTGCTCGACTTTGCGATCTACCTGCAGCACGTGATGTTCCACGCCGTCCCTGCGCTCTGGCGCCTGCATCGGATGCACCACGCCGATCTCGACTTCGACGTAACGACCGGCGCGCGCTTCCATCCGATCGAGATCCTGCTGTCGATGGGCCTCAAGCTCGGCGTCGTCGCCGCGCTCGGCGCGCCCGCCGTCGCGGTCCTCGTGTTTGAGGTCGCGCTCAACGCCACCGCCATGTTCAACCACGGCAACGTCGGGCTGCCGGACTGGCTCGACCGCGTCCTGCGCTGGATCGTGGTCACGCCGGACATGCACCGCGTCCATCATTCGGCCGTTCCGAATGAGACCAACAGCAATTTCGGCTTCAACTTGCCCTGGTGGGATCGGCTGCTCGGCACCTACAGGGCACAACCGGCGGCCGGGCATCAGGACATGACCATCGGTCTCGACACCTTCCGCGATCCGGGCCAGCTGCGCCTCGACCGCATGCTCGTGCAGCCGTTCATCGGGCCCGTCGGCGCATATCCCATCAACCGACGGAGCGCGGCATGACGGCGGCGAGGCGCGTGCTGCCGCGCATCGGTGTTGCGCTCCTCCTGGCTGTGGCGATCGCCTGGGCCGTGGCGAACCGGCAGCAGTTCGGCGGCTTCGCACTGGGCGTCGGCGCGCTCGGCGCCTGGGCACCGCTCGCCTACATAGGCCTCTACGTCGTCGCGACCATCCTCTTCCTGCCAGGGTCCGTGCTCGGGCTTGCCGGCGGCGCCCTCTTCGGACCGGTCTGGGGAGCCGTCTACACGCTCCTGGCCGCGACCGCCGGCGCGACGCTTGCCTTCCTCACCGCGCGCTACGTCGCGTCCGACTGGGTGGCGCGGAAGGCCGGCGGCCGGCTGAAGCGGCTGATCGAGGGCGTCGACGCGGAAGGATGGCGCTTCGTCGCCTTCGTCCGCCTCGTGCCACTCTTCCCGTTCAACCTGCTCAACTACGCACTCGGTCTCACGCGCATCCGGCCTCTGGACTACATTGTCGCTTCGTTCGTCTGCATGGCGCCCGGCACCATCGCCTACACCTATCTCGGCTATGCCGGGCGCGAGGCGCTGGCGGGCGGCGAGGGGATCGTACAGAAGGGTCTTCTCGCGCTGGGCCTGTTTGCGGCGGTGGCTTTTCTGCCACGGCTGGTGCGGCGACTACGTCGAGGGCAGGCTGGCGAGGCGCAGATTTCCTGGATCGATGCCTCGGAACTCGCGGCCCGCCTCGGCCAAGAGCCGCGACCAGTGGTCGTCGACGTGCGAGGACCCGACGAGTTCACGGGCGAGTTCGGCCACCTCGATGGCGCCAGAAACATCTCCGTCGCCGAGTTGCCGCAGCGCGTCAGCGAGCTCGCCTCGCTCGAGACGAGCGCGATGGTGCTCGTCTGCCGAACGCAGATACGCTCGGCAAAGGCGGCATCGATGCTCAAAGAGGCTGGCATCCGCAATGTCCTCGTCCTGCGCGGCGGTATGGCGGAATGGAACCGTTGCGGCTTCTCTGTCGCGAGAGAGGGCGTCAAATGACGCGCCGCGGCACGATCGCCGTGGTGGCCTTGCTGCTATTCGCGGGGTTCATGACTTGGCGCTTCGTGCGGCCCATGAACATTTTTGTGGTTTCCAAGGCATTCGAACGCCCGATCTCGACGACGCAGATACCAAACGGCGTCAGGACTCTCAGCGCCGCCGAGTGCGGCAGCTGCCACGGCGAAATGCTGGAAGAGTGGCGCAGCAGCATCCACCACGCGGCATGGACCGATCCCTATTTTCAGGCGGATTTCCGTTTCGACGGCTCGCAGCAGATTTGCAAGAACTGCCACACGCCGCTCGACCGCCAGCAAGATGCCACGGTGTTGGGCTTCTACGACGCCGCGAAGTGGCATCCGATCCTCGCGCCCAATTCCGAGTTCGACTCATCACTCCAGAGCGAGGGCGTCACCTGCGCCGCCTGCCACGTGAAGGACGGTGCCGTTCTCGGTCCCTACGGCAGCGATACCGCGCCGCACCCTGTCATGGAACTGGACAACCCAAATCAGATCTGTCTGCGCTGTCACGTCGTGGGCGGCAACCGCTGGGACACATTCTACAAGATGCCGCCTTGCGGTACCGTCGCCGAGATTTGGGCCGGCGACACGCCCCCGCCCGCCAGTCGCGATGCGCAACCCGGTCGCGGCGCATCCGGCGAAATCACTGCGCCCGACGCCGCCGCGCTGGGATGCGTCGAGTGTCACATGCCGCTTGTCCAGCGGCCGCTCGTCGAGGGTGGCGTCATCCGCGACGTTCGCCAGCACCTCTGGCGTGGCGGGCATGATCCGGAAATGGTGCGCCAAGCCTTGGCGATCGCGCTCAACGAGGCGCCGGCGGCTGCAGGCCAACGTCGCTTCGTCCTCAGCGTCGAGAATATCGGCGCTGCGCATTTTCTGCCGACCGGGACGCCGGACCGCCACCTCCTTCTCCGCCTAAGGCTGCTTGACGACCGCGCGAATGTCTTGGCCGAGCAGGAAGAGAAGCTGGTGCGCACCATTCTCTGGCGCCCCTTCATCGCGGACCTCTGGGATACGCGCCTGCCCCGCGGCCAGTCACACTCGATCGAGTTGGCGTTTCCCGCGCAAGCAACGCCGTCGGAGCGAATGGTGGAGGCGAGGGTGAGCTACTTTCTGGTCGACGACAGGCGCCGCCGGCGCATCGGTTATGAAGACGCCAAGGCCATCGGCTACGAAGTGTTCCATCGCACCCTCTCCCTGGACACCGGAATAAATGGATTGAATCCACAATCGTCTGGAGCGACGCAATGAAAGCTCTTTCGCATCTGAACCTCGCCGCGCTGGGCGCGGCCATTGCCCTTGTGCCGACCTCTGTGTGGGCACAAGCGCCGTCTGACTCCGAGAGATATGCTTATGGCCCGCATATGATGTGGTGGGGCGGAGGATGGTACGCGATGATCTTTGGCCCGCTATTCATGATCCTCATGCTTGCCGCGGTAATCGCCGTCGTGGTGCTGCTCGTCCGCTGGCTCGGTGGCCCGTGGCAGGCGCCTCTGCCGCCGCACCAGGTGCCGCCTAGTCGCACGCCGCTCGATATTCTCAAAGAACGCTTCGCCCGTGGCGAGATCGATAAGCAGGAATTTGAAGAGCGCCGGCGCGTGCTCGGGGAGTGAATCGGGGGATGGCGCAGAAGGGTCTGCGCGCGCTTGGCCTGCTCGCAGTGGCCGGTATGGTCGAGCGAGCACGCTCGCTGTAATCAGCAGAAAGAGATTCTGACGCAGAGCTGCAAGGGAGCCGAAGCATGAAGGTCCTGTTCATTCTCAACGATCCGCCCTACGGCACGGAGCGCTGCTACAACGCTCTCCGGCTGGCGAGCGCTCTCGTCAGGAACGAAGCCGCGAGCGAGATCACCGTCTTCCTCATGGCGGACGCGGTCACCTGCGCCAAGAAGGGACAGAAGACGCCCGAAGGGCAGTACAATCTTGAGCACATGCTCAGGCAGTTCACGGTCGCGAACCATCGGGTTCTGGTCTGCGGCACCTGCATGAATGCGCGCGGCCTCGTGGAGACCGAGCTCCTCGACGGCGCCCGGCGCAGCACCATGGACGAGCTCGCGAAATCGACTGTCGCGGCCGACAAGGCGCTCGTCTTCTGAGACTCCCCGAAAGCCGATCTGCCTCAGCTATAACGGAGCCCATCCGGATGACGGATGAGGGCTGTCGCCAGATTCGGACACTGGAGCGATCACCTGATTACCTACACAAACCCAGCCGAATACGATCGTTTTATGGGCCGATGGAGTGCGCGCCTTGCACCGCATTTTGCAATCTTCGTTGGCCAGCACAGTGGCCGCGTGCTCGACGTCGGTTGCGGCACCGGTGTGCTGACTCGTGCTCTCATCAATCTTTATCCACGAATCGATGTCGTGGGCGTCGATCCCGCGGATTCCTACATCGAGTATGCAAGCCGGATGACGCCATCGCCCGGTGTCCAATTCCAGCGCGGAGCGGCGGAGAGTTTGCCCTTTGCGGACGCGAGTTTTGATGCAGTCCTTTCGCTACTCATTCTTCAGGAATTATCGGACGCACCGAGAGCAGTGCGCGAGATGGTGAGGGTGACGAGAGAGGGGGGCTGCGTCGCGACAAGCAAATGGGATTTCCGCGACGGAATGCCGATGCTCTCCCTGTTTTGGCAAGCCGCCGAGGCGGTGGCGCCCCAAGCCGTCGCCCGGCGGCGAGCCGAAACCGGAGGCCCATCGCTCTATGCAAGCGCGGACGAGCTGGCCCAGTTGTGGCGGGAATGCGGCCTTACCGAGGTTCGGACGGCTATACTTGAACTCGAGATGGAGTTTGACTCGTTCCACGATTTCTGGCTGCCGTTTTGCGGAGGCGCGACCGGTACCGCCGCCTTCGCACGTGACCTGGACGAATCCACTGGTGGCGCTGTCGCGACTCGCTTACGGCAGATGATTGGATATCAGTGCTGCGAAGGGCGGTTCACTCTTACTGCCCGGGCATGGGCTGTCTCTGGGCGCTCCTCAAGGGGATAGAGTGCTTCAGAGCTACTCTGCCCACAGCGTCTCATTAAACCCTCTCCAGTGTGATGTCCGCTCTAGGCGCACATTGGAAGTACAGCCGTTCTGCGGCTTCCACCGAAGGCATTGCGGAGAGGATTTCGGTATGGCGTCATTCGCGAAGGGTAATCGTTGGTGAGGATCATGGCCCCCCGACCCATGCACCCCGCTCTCGGTCCAGATCATTGGCGCGATCGTGCCGCGCAGACGCAGACTGTTGCTCGATGGATGAAGAATGAACAGGCGAAGCGGCTGCTCTACGAGATCGCCGAGCGCTACGAGCAGATCGCCACCTTAGCCGAGGCCGGATTGATCAGCTTCAGCGGTGCAGCCGACGATCGAGAGTGACCTGCGACGCGAGCCGGACAGTCACACTGCGCTTGCAGCCTCGCCCCGGCGCACCACATCCAGCTCGGCGCCAGCGCCCGCACCGTCTGAGATCCCGTCGGGGACCGTGCCTTGGTGTTCCCTTTCTCCCTGATCGAGCACGCGTGCTGGATCCACGATCAAACACTATCCCGAAAGCGAGTCTTTCTCCGGCTCTCACGTCGTCGTTCGCTTGAGCGCGAAAAATCTCGGCACCGTGCTTGCCTGTCATCGAGGCCGGTCTGCCCGACTACCCCACACCCGGTTTTCGCGATCGAGGTCGGAGTCCCATTTCCTTTCGCGCGCCTGCCGGTCGTGCCGGTCCCATCGGGCGGGTGGTGCTGTATATATTTTTGCGTTTTCCCGGCTGGGCCGCTGATCATGGATGAACGTTTACACGACGAGGCCACGTGAGCGATTTCGGCGAGGCGTTCCTGCTGGCGCTCGGCCTCATTCTTCGCCTCGATCGCGAGCTCCTGCGCATCGTCGGATTGTCGCTTTCAGTGAGCCTCAGCGCGGTCGCGATCGCCGGCGCGATCGGCGTGCCTGCGGGTGCCGCGCTCGCCATCCTCCGCTTTCCCGGACGGCGCGCCGTCATCGTCCTGTTGAATGCGCTCTTGGGCCTGCCGCCGGTGGTGGTGGGGCTCTTCGTCTATCTCATGCTCTCGCGCGCCGGACCGCTCGGCGTCTTGGGGCTCCTCTTCACACCGCGCGCGATGGTGGCGGCGCAGGCGATTCTGGTGCTGCCGATCATCACTGTGCTGGTCGAACGGGTGCTGGCGGTGCCGTGGGCGAGCCATGGGGACGCCTTGCGCGTCGACGGCGCCTCGCGGCTCCGTGCCGTACCGGAGCTGCTGCGCATGGCGGAGGCGGGCGTGCTCACCGCCTTTCTCGCGGGCTTCGGCCGTGCCATCGCGGAAGTGGGCGCGATCATCATCGTCGGCGGCAACATCGCGGGCTACACCCGGACGATGACGACGGCGATCGCGCTCGAGACCAGCAAGGGAAATCTGCCGCTGGCGCTCGGACTCGGCATCATTCTCATCGGCATCACCATCGCCGTCGCCGCGTTTGCCTTCGTGATGGCGCAACGAGGACCGCGGGAATGACGACGCGTCGCCTTTGCCTAGCTCTCATCGCTCTGCTCGCCGCACTCGCCTCCCGTCCGAGTGCCGGCGCCGAGCAGCCCTTCATCACCCTCGCCTCCACCACCTCGACGGAGCAATCCGGCCTGTTCGCGCATCTGCTGCCGGCGTTCACCGCCAAGACGGGGATCGCCGTGCATGTCGTCGCTGTTGGCACCGGACAGGCACTCAAGATCGGCGAGCGCGGCGATGCCGACGTGCTCCTCGTTCACGACAAGCCCTCCGAGCTCAAACTCGTCGCCGCGGGATGGGGCGTCGACCGGCACGACGTCATGTACAACGACTTCGTCATCATCGGCCCTGAACGCGATCCCGCCAAGATCGCCGGCAGCAAGGACGCGGTCGCCGCGTTCCAGAAGATCGCCGCGGCGCACGCGCCCTTTGTCTCGCGCGGCGACGACAGCGGCACCGAAAAGGAGGAAAAGCGGCTCTGGCACGAGGCCGGAATCGACCTCAAAGACGCCGGCGGTTGGTACCGCGAGGCGGGACAAGGCATGGGGCCGACGCTCAACATGGCCGCCGCGCTCGACGCGTACACGCTCTCTGATCGCGGCACGTGGCTCAGCTTTAAGAACCGCCGCAATCTCGCGCTGCTCGTCGCTGGGGATCAGCGGCTCTTCAACCAGTATGGCGTCATGCTGGTGAACCCCGCGCGGCATCCCACGGTCAAGGCGACGCTCGGCAAGGCTTTCATCGATTGGATCATCTCCCGCGAAGGACAGCAGACCATCGCCGCGTACAAGATCGGTGGCGAGCAATTGTTCTTTCCCAACGCCCGGGAGTGAGGCTGGCGCGCCTTTTTCGTTCGTTCTACAGCGAACTTGGCAAGATTTTGATTCCCTATCAGTGCTCCCCAGCTGTAAACCGCGCGCCAACGCCCCTAGCGCCTAAAAATTCAGAATGTACGTCGCGCGGAACACATTGCCGAAGGGATAGGGGTGCGTCACCGGCACGTCGACGCCAAAGGTGAGCGAGTTCTCTGGGTAAAACCAGAAGCGCATGCCCGGCGTGAGCGTCGTCGCTGTGTGGCCCACCGTCGTGCCGTTGAGGTCGGTGGTGGCGAAGGCTTCGAGGAAGGTGGTAAAGTTACCGAAGATCGGCGTGCTCAGTGGCGTCCAGGTCTTCGCCATCGATATGTCGTAGGCGATGTCGTTGCTACGCAAGCCTTTCGTATGGTTGCCATACAGGTATTCATAGACGAGGGAATAGTAGAGGCCGACGCGGGAGAGGCCGATCAGCGGATACATGTCGGTGAAACCGGCGAGGCCATTTTGAATCGAGGTTTGCGTTTGCCCGATGGAGCGGTTGGGCTCGCTGACTTTCGTTTGGACGGCGATGGAGTTTTGCTCGGTATCGATCAGCGCGAACCGCACGAGACCGCCGCCACCTGCGCCGCTCACGCCCGCTCCAGTGCGGGGCGTGTTCCACTGATAATTGGTGATCACCTCGACCATGATGCGCCGGTCGAGTCCGTAGGCAATGAGGCCTTGCATCAGATCTGTGCTCTGGAAGCGCGAATGCTTGACATCGGCCGTGTGAGCGTAGTCGAGGCGGAGTTCGCGCTCGAGGAAGTTGGTCGTGACTTTGAGGAGCGCCATGTCGGGCGTGCCGCTCGCTCGCTCGCGCTTCGCCCAAGGTTGCGTCCATCCTTCGGTAAAGAAATTGCCGAGCGTCAGGTCTGAAAGCGCCACTTCGCTTGCGCCGGAATAACCCTCGCCGGTCTTGGTCCGCGGCTCCTGCGCGAAGGCGGCACTGCTAGCCAGCACCACTGATGCCAGGGCGAAGCAAATCCGCGATGTCCAGCGGAACCGGCGCACCGATGTCGGCGCACTTGTAGCGGTCGTCTCACGTGAGATAGTTATCGCGTTCGTCATCTTTGTTCCCCTTTGCTTTGGTGAAGACACAACTCCCCGAGCGACTCCCGGTCCGAATCGCCAACCCAAGATCCCACGAGTTACTTGCGGTACTGCGGCCAGTTGCGCAGCATCTTCGCAGTGCGATCCAAGTGATAGGCTCGCCGCTTTATCACTGTCCAGCGCGATTTACTGAGCTCTGTTTGATCTTGGCGAAAGGAAACAAATGAAATGTGCCGACCATAGCCTCAGGCTATGGGGACGGCGTGAGGCGGCGCGAAGCGAGCCAGACGCGTTGCGGTCGATTTCCGCAAATGGCACCACTCGGAAGTTGCGGGATGTCCGACTTGAGTCCGCGATGTCCCAGATAACGGACATTGACGAGCGGCTTCAGTTAATGAATACACGCGCCTAGCGCAACGCAATTCGGCGGCGCTTACGGCGTCCGAACGTGCCTGGCTGCAGGCCTTCGCAAAACATCCGGCGCTGACCTATGCGCCACGCGCGTCGATAAAAAAATCGGCAGGCTGCCGTTCGGCTCATATTGGCCAAGTCGGTTTACGGGCCGCCTGCTGATCAGGAAGTTACATACGTAACCTCGCGCGCTGGTCACGGGTGATGGACAAGGGACCCGCTGGTCTCGCGTTGAAAACACAAGCCGCTGTGCAAGGCGGTGAATCCAATGTCGGCGCGAGATGCAAATGGGAACCCTGTGATGCTTTCGTCACCACCGCCGGTGACTTGCGACTCTACCGAATGTTTTGATGCCCGAGTGGCATTCTGGGACTGACCAGGACCACCTAACGGCAGCGAACCACCGACCTGTCGAAGCGCGCTTGATACGCCGTCCCTTCAGAGTCAAAGCAACGAATACCCAATCACTCAGGAGGCGACCGGTGGATCTGAAGGAGTTGCGGGATCGGGCGTTGGAGGCCACGACGCGGTTTTTCATCGACCGGGACGGCATCCTGCCCGACCAGGAGGGGGAGGAATGGGAGGCGGGAGTACCGGCGCCAGTACGATCTGGCGAGGCGCCACGCCCCAGAGCCTCACCGCGCCCCGCCAGAGAGGCGCGCCGCGCCCGGCCATTCGGAATGGCCGGAACTCGCCGGCTCTCCGGCGCAGAAGCGCTGGGCCGCCGAGCTGCGCGGCGCGCGGCTGGCGGCCATGGAGAACAAGGACATGCGCGATTGGCTGGCCGCGAAGTGGACGACCGCCGCGGACTGGGTCGACACTCGGGACATGTCGACGCCGGACTTCCTGCGCCGGATTGGCACCCAATATTCCGCCAGCCGCTGCGACGCCAAGGCGCGGGCCGATGAGCACGCAGCGGCGGAGCGGGTCGGTGACGATCTTGGTGCAAATCCGATCCGCATCTGAGCGCAACCGATTAGGAGTTCGTCCAATGGGCCGGTGGGCAGAAGAACAGGATTCGATTGATCTGGAAACGCGGGACTGGATCGACACCTACTTCAGGGGCAATCGACTGCGGGCCTTCAGAGCGCTGCAACCTGACATGCCGATGCGTGGTGAGCAGTGGGAAGGGAATCCCAATGGAGCGAGTCTGGATTGAGGCCGGCATAAGCGAGGGCATTGGCATAGATCGCCGATGCCTTGGGGTCGGTCATGAGCGCCAGGAACTTCTGGCCCCAATAGGCGTCCTTCGCGCCCCTCGGGATGACGAAGCTGCCCTGCTTGAGCGCGCCTTCGCCCCATTCGAT
>DASZAN010000107.1:0-9946 GCA_035945115.1 Allostellaceae bacterium | reverse complement strand
CCCTTCATTGGCCGGCGTCTCCGCCGGCGACGGCGCCGGCGCGGCCTCGGCCAGCTCGGCCTCGATGGCGTCGAGGCCGATCACCTCCTGCGAATAGAGCGCCGCCAGGCGCCGCACCAAGTTCTCCAGCTCGCGCACATTCCCCGACCAGCGTTGTGTCTTGAGTCGCTCCATGGCTCCGGCGTCGAGCGACTTGAGGGGCAGGCCCTGTTGATGCACCTGCTGGAAAAAATGGCGCACCAGTGCCGGAATGTCCTCGGTGCGCTCGCGCAGCGGCGGCAGACGGATCGGCACGACGTTGAGCCGATAGAACAAATCCTCGCGGAAGAGCCCCTGGCGGATGAGCTGGCGGAGGTCGCGATGGGTGGCGGCGATGATGCGCACATCGGCGTGGATCGGCGTGCGGCCGCCGACAGCGGTGTACTCGCCCTGCTGCAGTACGCGGAGGAGACGCGTCTGCGCCTCGAGCGGCATGTCGCCGATCTCGTCGAGGAAGAGCGTGCCGCCTTGCGCCTGCTCGAAGCGGCCGACGCCGCGTGCGGTGGCGCCGGTAAAGGAGCCCTTCTCATGGCCGAAGAGTTCGCTTTCGATGAGCTCGCGCGGGATCGCCGCCATGTTGATGGCGACGAAGGGACCGCTGCGGCGCTTGCCGTAGTCGTGAAGCGCGCGGGCGACGAGCTCTTTCCCGGTGCCGCTCTCGCCGGTGATCATCACCGTGAGATCGGTGCCCATGAGCCGCGCCAGCACCCGGTAGATCTCCTGCATCGCCGGCGAGCGGCCGATGAGCGGCAGCTGCTCGTCCGCCTCCTCGGGCGCGATCGACACCGTGGCCGTGGTAGCGGGTGTGGTGAGGGCGCGCTCGACGACGCCCACGAGCTCGCGAAGATCGAAGGGCTTCGGCAGATATTCGAAGGCGCCGCGCTCGGTCGCCTTAACGGCCGTCAGGAGTGTGTTCTGCGCGCTCATGACGATGATGCGCAACTCGGGCCGGAGCTTCTTGATGCGGGGGATGAGATCGAGGCCGTTCTCGTCGGGCATCACCACGTCGGTGATGACGAGATCGCCCTCGCCATCCGACACCCAGCGCCACAACGTCGCGGCGTTGCCGGTGGTGCGGACATCATGGCCGATGCGGCCCAGGGCCTGGCTCAGCACCGTGCGGATGGCGCGGTCATCATCGGCGATGAGGATGGTCGAAGCGGCATTCATCGGGCGAGCTCGCGAGGTGCCATGGGGAGCGAAACGCGGAAGACGGTGCGGCGCGGCTGGCTTTCGAACTCGATGACGCCGCCATGGTCGCCGATCACCTTGGCGACAAGGGCGAGGCCGAGGCCGCTGCCGTTATGCTTCGTCGTGACGAAGGGGTCGAAGAGATGAGCGCGCAAATCCTCGGGAATGCCTTCGCCATTGTCGATGATGGAGACGACGAGCGGCAGGTGGACGCGGCTGTCGCTGCCGGCCACGGCGAGCCGCACGCCGTGCTGATAAGCCGTGGTGATGTGGATTTCGCCGTTCTGTCCCGGCACCGCTTCGGCGGCGTTCTTGACGAGGTTCAAGAACACTTGGATCAAGAGATCGCGGTTGCCGTGCACCGGAGGCAGCGAAGGATCGTAATCCTCGATGAAGCGGACATGGCGGGCGAAACCGGATTGCGCGACGAGACGCACCCGTTCCAGCACCTCGTGGATGTTGACGGGACCGCGCTCGATCGGCCGCTGATCGGAAAACACTTCCATGCGGTCGACGAGGGCACAAATGCGGTCGGCCTCGTCGCAGATGAGCCGCGTCAGCTCGCGATCGCCGGGTGCGGCGTTCTCTTCGAGGAGCTGCGCCGCACCGCGGATGCCGGAAAGCGGGTTCTTCACCTCATGCGCCAGCATCGCCGCCATCGCCGTCACCGAGCGCGCGGCATTGCGATGGGTGAGCTGGCGGTCGATCTTGTGGGCGATCGAACGCTCCTGAAGCGTGATCACCACCTCAGCCCGTTCCTCCGCGACGGGCGCCGCCTGGACGGTGAGTATGTGCGCGCCGACGCGCGGCGTCTCGAGCGCCACGCCATATTCCGAAACGCTGTGGCCGCTGGCGCGGACGCTGTCGATGAGCGCGAAGATGGGGCTGTCGGCGGGCAGCAACTCCTTGAGCGTCCCGCCCAACAAGGTTGCGGCGCTGGTGTCGAAGAACTGCTCGGCGGCGCTGTTGGCGAAAATGAGATGGCCGCCCTCGTCGACCACGAGCACGGGATCGGGGAGCGCCCCGAGCACCGCAGAGGCATCGACCGCCGCGTCGGCGAGGCGCCTCAAAGCGCTGGCGCGGGCGAAGGTCACGCCGCCGCCCGCTCGATGAGCGGCACGAAGAAGCCGCGGATCATCGTCGTCACCTCGCCGACACTCTCCGAGCGGTTGACCGCGGCGCGGAACTCGGCGGAACCCGGCAAGCCTTTCGAGTACCAGCCGAGATGCTTGCGCGCGATGCGCGTGCCGACGGTGATGCCGTAATGAAGCAGCATCGCCTCGTAATGCGCGAGCACGGTAGCGAGCTGCTGCGCCAGCGGCGGCGCCGAGAGACGCTCGCCGGTGCGGAGATAATGGATGACCTGACGCAGGAACCAGGGCCGGCCATAGGTGCCGCGGCCGATCATCACGCCATCGGCGCCGGAGCGATCGAGCGCGGTCTTGGCATCCTCGAGCGAGATCACGTCGCCATTGGCGACGACGGGAATCGTGACGGCGTCCTTGACCTCGCGGATGAAGGCCCAGTCGGCGCTCCCCTCGTAGAACTGGCAGCGGGTGCGGCCGTGAATAGTGATCATCTGAATGCCGCAGGATTGGGCGATGCGCGCGAGCCGCGGCGCGTTCCGGTTCTGCTCGTCCCAGCCGGTGCGCATCTTGAGCGTCACCGGCAGGTCGACCGCCTTCACCGTCGCCTCGAGGATGCGCGCGGCGTGGCGCTCGTCGCGCATCAGCGACGAGCCGGCATGGCCGTTCACCACCTTTTTGACGGGACAGCCGAAATTGATGTCGATGAGCTTGGCGCCGCGATCGGCATTGAGCCTCGCCGCCTCGGCCATGACCTCGGGCTCGCAGCCGGCGAGCTGCACCGCCATGGGCTGCTCGTCCTCGGCATTGGCGGCCATTACCGTCGACTTTCGCGTCTCGCGGATCATCGCCTCGCTGGCGATCATTTCCGAGACGACGAGGCCCGCCCCGTACTGTTTTACGAGGCGGCGAAACGGCATGTCCGTCACCCCCGACATCGGCGCGAGAATGACCGGATCGGTGAGCGTCAGTTGTCCGATGGCGATGCTCATTTCTTAGTCATCAGCACCAATTGCCTAGAATTTGGGCAATAATACCACGCCGCTTTCGCAGTGCAACAAGGATTCCGGCTGCTGCCTGTTTCTCCTTGCGGCGAGGCATGCAACTTCGGCGCCAGTCGGCGCCCTAGCCGATCAGCACGTCGGTGACGAACTTGACGCCGGGATAGGCGAGGGTGAGGAGCAGATATCCTGCGAGCGCAAAGCGGGCGGCTTGGCGGCCGCGGATGCCGTAGCGGTAGCGGGCGATGAGCAGGCCGCCGATGACGAGAAAGGCCGCGAGCGACAGCGTCGTCTTGTGGTCGATCGGCAGGAGGCGTCCGCCGAGGAAATATTCCGCCGCCATGCCGCTCAAGAGGCCCAGCGCGAGCACCGCCTCGCTTGCCGCCAACAGGCGGAACTCGAGCGCCTCGCTGTCGCCGACCGCGGGCAAGCGACGCGTCAACGCGTTGGGGCGCTTTGCCTTGAGCGCCCGCTCCTGCAAGAAGACCGCGAGCCCCGCCACGGCGGCGATGGTGAGAAGACCATAGGTCGCGACGGCGAAGAGAATATGCGCGTCAAGCCAGCCGCGCGGCACGATGCCGGGCACCGGCCGCTCCGGGGCGTGCTGCCAAATGACGGCGATGACGCCGATGAGGGCGAGATAGGGCAAGAGCAGCGGCGCCAATCGCCACGCTTCGCGCATGGTGGCGGCTAGCGCGAGGAAGAGGAGCATCGTTGCGGCAATCGTCACCCAGAGCGACATGGCAAAGCCGGTGCGCCAGGCGACGCTTGCCTGCGCCGCGACCCAACAGGCGGGGCCGATCGCGCCCAATGCCAACACGGCGTAGAAGAGCGCGTCGGGCGTGCCGCGACGGCGAAAGGCGATAGCGACGGCGGGCAGGAGCGCCAGCAGCGCAGCGGAATTGAGGGCGGCGGCGAGCATGGCGGCGCATAGAGCCACGCCGCGCCTGCCTTGGCAAGCCTCGCGCCCTGCTCTAGCGTCGCGCCATGGCCTCTTGCATCGCACTGGTGGTGGCGGCGGGACGCGGCATCCGCCTCGGCGGGCCGCTGCCGAAGCAATATCTCCCGCTCGCCGGCCGGCCGCTGCTGCGACACAGCGTCGAAACGCTCGCTGCCCACCCCGGCATCGCCGCGGTGCGGGTGGTCTTCAATCCCGAGGACCGCGCGCATTATGAAGCGGCAACCCAAGGGCTCGACTTGATGGATCCGGTGGCGGGCGGCGCGGCGCGGCAGGATTCGGCGCGTCTCGGACTCGAAAGCCTCGCCGGCAAGCCGCCCGACCGCGTCCTCATCCATGACGGGGCGCGGCCTTTTCTCGATGCCGTCACGGTGGACCGCGTGCTCGCCGCCCTTGATGACGCCGATGGCGCCGTTCCCGCGCTTGCCATGAGCGACACGGTGAAGCGGGGCGAGAACGGACGCGTTCTCGAGACGGTCGATCGCCGCCCTCTCTGGCGGGCGCAGACGCCGCAGGGATTTCGCTTCGATGCGATCCTCGCCGCGCACCGCGCCGCGCGCGGCAGCGAGCTTTCGGACGATGCCGCCGTGGCCGAGCGCGCCGGCCTCGCCGTGCGGCTCGTCGCCGGCAGCGAAGGGAATTTCAAGGTGACCACGAGCGACGACTTTTTGCGCGCCGAACAACTCCTGGCGGCACGCGCCGTCGACATTCGCACCGGGCAAGGCTTCGACGTCCACGCCTTCGGCGCCGGCGACCATCTCTGGCTCTGCGGCGTGAAGATCGCGCATGAGCAGGGGCTCGTCGGCCATTCCGATGGCGATGTCGGCCTCCACGCGCTCACCGATGCGATCCTCGGCGCGCTCGGCGCCGGCGATATCGGCGTGCATTTCCCGCCGAGCGATCCGCAATGGCGCGGTGCGGCCTCGCATCGCTTTCTACGCCGCGCCGCCGATCTCGTCGCCGCCGCGGGCGGCAGCATCGCGCATGTCGACGTCACCATCATCGGCGAGCGGCCGAAGGTCGGGCCGCACCGCGACGCCATGGTGGCGCGCATCGCCGAGATCCTCGCCATCGACCGGCGCCGCGTCAGCGTCAAGGCCACTACCACCGAGAAGCTGGGCTTCACCGGCCGCGGCGAAGGCATCGCCGCCCAGGCGGTGGCGACCATCCGCCTGCCGCTGTGAGCGAGCAACGAAACGCACCGATCTATCTTACTCCTCTCCGCCCTTGGGGGCGGAGAGGTTGGGTGAGGTGGGGGACGCGCGATCTTTGCGGGCGACATCGTGCCGGCTGAGCCTCCCGCCTCCTCTAACTCCTCCGCCCTGAAGGGCGGAGGAGAACCAATCGATGCCCTCTCTTGGAGTCATCCCGCGGCGCTGATCGCCCGCTGGTTCGGCGTCGGATTGTTGCCGAGCGCGCCGGGCACCTGGGGGTCCGTCGCCGCGCTCCCCTGCGCCTGGGCGATCGCCTATTTCATTGCCAAGCCGGCGCTCATCGTCGCGGCGGTGGCCCTCTTCTTCCTCGGCTGGTGGGCGGCGGAGCGCGTGGCAGCGGCGAGCGGGATCGCCGACGACAGCACCATCGTCGTCGACGAAGTGGTGGGCCAGTGGCTTGCCATCAGCGCGGCGCCGCTCAACCCCGCCGCCTACGTCCTGGGCTTCACGCTCTTTCGCGTCTTCGATATCTGGAAGCCATGGCCCGTCAGTTGGGCCGAAAGATTGCCCGGCGGGCTCGGCGTCATGGCCGATGACGCGCTTGCCGGCCTCTACGCACTCATCGTGCTCGTGCCGGTGCTCCGCTTCCTGGGTGCGCTGTGAGCGACGAGAGCGTTCATCGACTGGCCCAAGCTGTTCTCGCCGCCTGTCGTCGGAAAGGTATGAAACTCGCCACCGCGGAATCCTGCACGGGCGGCATGGTAGCCGCCGCACTCACCGATATCGCCGGCTCCTCCGACGTGGTGGAACGCGGCTTCGTGACCTATTCGAACGAAGCCAAGAGCGAGCTCCTGGGCGTGCCGCCCGCGCTCATCGCCGCACATGGCGCGGTGAGCGCGGAAGTGGCGGCGGCGATGGCCGAAGGCGCGCTCGCCCACGCGCCGGTCGATCTCAGCGTGGCGATCACCGGGGTCGCGGGGCCTGGCGGCGGCACGGCGACGAAGCCAGTCGGCCTCGTCTGGCTCGCTTGCAGCCGGCGCGGTGGACAGATTGTGACAGAAACACACACTTTTTCTGGCGACCGCGCGGCGGTGCGCGTCGCGGCGACGCGGCGGGCCCTGGAGCTGCTGCTGGCGGCGGCTGGTTGAGAAAAGCGAACATGCCTGGCCAGCCGTCGACAACTGGGAGTCATCGGGACGGTAACCTTTTTAGACGAGCATTCCTTGAAGCGTTGTCAGCCAAATTTCCTTCATGGCAAGGAGCCATCACCGCGAGCGCGCAGTTGCAGAGTCCGATCGAGATAGAGCCACCAAATGGCGATGGGCGGCCTTTCACGATCGAGATCCGCGACGACGACACGGTCACGCTCTTCCCCTGCTGCGATTTTGGGCTCGACTACATCTTCACCGCTAGCAACGAGGATCTCGAGCAACGACCACACGTCGTCTTTGCCAAGGTGCTGTCGTACATCGCCGATTTCATCGACGGTCGCACGGTCGTGGCCATAAAGCGGCCCCGGTGGTTGCGCTGGGGCGCGAATGTTCGATTCCTGCCGCTGCGCGAAGCAGATCCCGCTCGCCGCGCCGGTGCCTCAATCATCGCTTGGCCCCGGGCCATTGGTTAGACTGGCGCCAAACGTCCTCGGGAGGGATGCGCCTTATGCCCATGCTCACGCAAAGCTATGTCCACGGCGCCTCCGACGTGCCGCTCATCGGCGAGACCATCGGCATTCATTTCGACAAGGCGGCCGCGCGTTGGGGCGGGCGCGATGCACTCATCGTGCGTCAGCAGAATGTGCACTGGAGTTACGGCGAGCTGAAGCGCCGCATCGACGATTTCGCCGCGGGCCTGTTGGCGCTGGGGCTCGAGCCCGGCGACCGGATCGGCATCTGGTCGCCCAACAATGCGGAGTGGGTGGTGACGCAGTTCGCCACGGCGAAGGCGGGGCTCATCCTCGTCAACATCAATCCCGCCTATCGCCTTTCCGAGCTCGACTACGCCCTCAACAAGGTCGGCTGCAAGGCGCTCGTGACATCCGATCACTTCAAGACCAGCGACTATGTCGGCATGCTCAGCGACTTGGCACCCGAGATCGAGCGCAGTGCGCCGGGCCGGCTCCAGGCGAAGCGCTTGCCCGCGCTCGCCACGCTCATCCGCATCGGTGCGGGCGAAAAGCGCGGCTATTTCCACTTCGATGACGTGCTCGCCATGGGTGGCGAGCGCCATCGCACGCGGCTTCAGGAGTTGCAGCCGCAACTGCAGTTCGACGATCCCATCAACATCCAATTCACCAGCGGTACCACCGGCGCGCCCAAGGGCGCGACGCTTACCCATCACAACATTCTCAACAATGGCTTCTTCATCGGCGAGGCCATGCATTTGACCGAGGCTGATCGCGTCTGCATTCCCGTGCCACTCTATCACTGCTTCGGCATGGTGCTGGGGAACCTCGCCTGCATCACCCATGGCGCGGCCATGGTCTATCCATCCGAAGGCTTCGATCCCCTCACGACGCTCGAGACGGTGCAAGCGGAGCGCTGCACCGCGCTCTACGGCGTCCCCACCATGTTCATCGCCGAGCTCGGCCATCCCGAGTTCAAGCGCTTCGATCTCTCC
Organism: Allostellaceae bacterium; assembly: GCA_035945115.1. Classification (GTDB taxonomy): domain Bacteria; phylum Pseudomonadota; class Alphaproteobacteria; order ATCC43930; family CGMCC-115725; genus DAHUYF01. The sequence goes on along the minus strand of DASZAN010000107.1, from coordinate 1,902 downwards.
TCGCTCCGCACCGGCATCATGGCAGGCTCGCCTTGTCCCATCGAGGTGATGAAGCGCTGCGTTGCCGAAATGAATATGCGCGAGGTGACGATCGCCTACGGCATGACCGAGACCTCGCCCGTCAGCACGCAGACCTCGTGCGAGGATCCGCTCGAGCGGCGCGTCGCCACGGTGGGCCGCGTCCATCCGCACGTTGAGGTGAAGATCGTCGATGGCGAAGGCCGCGTCGTGCCGCCCGGCACTTCCGGCGAATTCTGCACGCGCGGATATTCGGTGATGCTAGGCTATTGGAACGATGCCGAGCGCACCGCCGAGGCGATCGATCGCGCCGGCTGGATGCATACCGGCGATCTCGCCACCATGGACGAGGACGGCTACTTCAACATCGTCGGCCGCATCAAGGACATGGTGATCCGCGGCGGCGAGAACGTCTATCCGCGCGAGATCGAGGAATTTCTCTTCCGCCATCCCAAGGTGGAAGCAGTGCAGGTGGTGGGTGTGCCCGATCAGAAATACGGCGAGGAGCTCTGCGCCTGGATCAAGCTCAAAGCCGGCGAGAGCGCGACGGCCGAGGAGATTCAGGCCTTCTGCAAAGGCCAGATCGCGCATTACAAGATCCCGCGCTACATCAAATTCGTGGACTCCTTCCCGATGACCGTGACCGGCAAGGTGCAAAAATTCATGATGCGGGAGGCGACGGTGAAGGAGCTGGGCCTCGTCGAGCAGAAGACGGCGTGAGCCGGCGCCATGCTGGGCTAGGCGAAATTCTTTAAGGTTGCTTGGGTAGGTTGTTGCGCCATGAGTCGCCCCTGCCCCGCCCGCATCGAGGCCGATCCCGTGCTCTCAGCGCTTTGGCGCTACTGGGACGAGAAGCGGACGGCACGTGTCATGCCGCGGCGGCGCGATCTCGACCCGCCCTTGGAGATTCCGAGGCTGCTGCCGCACCTCCTGTTGGTCGAGCGGGCCGAGGGTCGTTTCCGCTGGCGCCTTGCCGGCACAGCGGTGGTCGATGCTTATGGGCAGGAGCTCACCGGGCGTTTCATCGACGAGGTGATTTCGGCGGCGCGGCGCGAGGCGGCAAACCGGCATTACGCGACGGTCTTCGAGACGGCGCGAGCGATCTTCGTGCGGAACCGTTACACCAGCCGCAACGCCACCGACTTCGTCGTGTCGCGGATCCTTCTGCCGCTATCCGCTGAAGACGAGGATACCGTGCACCTCTTGCTGCAAGCGCAGACGTTTCAATTGGGCTCCGCCTACGCGGCGCGGCTCGGCACCGACTTCACCATCGACGTGAACCTCGACGAGATCAAGTTCTTGGACGAATGAGGCGGTGCGGCCCGCCTCAAACCGGCCGCATTGCCGCTTCGCGCGCGCCCGGCGCACCGTAGAGCTGGCGCGCACGAGCTTCGAACGCGCCGACCATGCGCCGGACCGCTTCGTTGAAAAGCATGCCGATGATCCGCTGCAGCATGCGCGAGCGGAATTCGAAATCGACGTAGAAGTCGATGATTGCGCTGCCATCGTCCTGTGGCAGGAAAGTCCAGTGATTGTTGAGATAGCGGAAGGGTCCTTCGGCGTAGCTCACATCGATCCGATGAGCACGATCGAGCACGACGCGGGACGTGAAGCGCTCGCGCACCATCTTGAAGCCGATGAGGAGATCGGCGGTGATGGTGTTCTCCTTGCGCTCGCGGATGCGCGCGGCGAGGCACCAGGGCAGGAACTCCGGATAGCGCTCGACATCGGCGACGAGATCAAAGAGTTGCTCGGCGCTGTAGGGGAGCCGGCGCTGCTCGGCATGGGTGGGCATTATGAGCGAACACCCGTCGCTTCACCCCCCTCCCTTCCCTCCCCCTCAAGGGGGGAGGGGCAAAAAACAACGAGACGAAGACGCCCCCT
>DASZAN010000106.1:0-2100 GCA_035945115.1 Allostellaceae bacterium | reverse complement strand
TGTCGTACAAAGCCGACATCGACGATCTTCGGGAGAGTCCGGCCCTGCACATTGTTGAGATGCTTGCGCGCGACAACGCCGGCGAGCTGCTGATCGTAGAACCGAATATCCGGCGATTACCCGAAAGTCTTACGCAGTATCCATGCTTGCGAGCTACGGATTTGCAAACCGCAGTTCTGAATGCCGACATCATCGTCCTTTTGGTCGATCACCGGCAATTCAAGCGTGTCGATCGGGAATTGCTGAATATTAAGATCGTCATTGACACCCGGGGCATCTGGCGCTGACCGTCCGCACACGGTTGCACCCGGATTCGCTTCACGCCGTATCACCTTAACTGCACGTCATCCAAACCCGCAGCAGGCCATGCCGTGTCGTCCTTGCGCCCGCCAATCGACTGAATTGGCGTTTCAGGAACCGCAACCGTGGAGCGCTTGCGCCTAGAGCGTTTTCACTTTTCTTCGAATCGCGAAAACGCTCTAAGTTCTTCATTTGTCGCATTTTCTACGGCGAACCGCGAAGGCACTTCGCCTGAAAATACTCTTCTGTAACGGGCCATGGCTAGTCAATCCCTTTTTTGCGTTGTCCTGGCGCTGGGGTCTCGCTTCTGTCCGTGGTCGGCGTGTGACCGCCACTCGATGGGGTTTGAGAAGAACAGGTCGGCCAATCTAGTTGCGCGTGGTCGCGGTGCCACTGAGCATTTTGCGGTCTGACCTGATCCACCGTCCCAGCGACGGGACTTCGCTTCGGGCAGCTGGTGTCGTACTGGCCCGAAAAGCTTCGATCTATTCTCCTCTCGCCTTCACGAACCATCATTCCTTTGTTCGACCGCGACGGCCATTCCTCCGTCCCGACCTAAGGATATGGCGAGCGTCGCGCGCAGACGCGGTCAAGGCTGGCCGCAGGCCACCGCCGAAGGCGGCGCGGAACGCGGCCTTTTCCGCGGCGAGCACGGCGCTACGCTGGCAAAGCATGGAATGGAACGCCATCGATCCACATCCGGTGCAGGATGACCGCGAGCTTGCGCGCCAGTGCGACTTTGGCCTTCTTCATGCCGGCCCGCTTGGCGAGCTTCATTGCCCAACTCTTCAAAGCCGATGCCTTCACGGCGCGCGTCAGGATGATGTGGGCCGCTTCGTAGAGCGCAGTGCGTACCTCCTTGTCGCCAACCTTGGAGATGCGTCCGGTCACGTCGGTTTCGCCGGACTGGTATTTCTTCGGCGTCAATCCAAAATGCGGCCCCACCATCCTGGACGATTTGAAGCGCGATGGATCGTCGATCGCAAAAACGTAAGTGAGCCCCACGATCGCCCCCACGCCCGGCGCCGTCATCATCAATCTCACGCGCGCATCGCCACGCGCGATCGCCCTCACCCGATTCTCGAAGCCTCGAAACTCGCGCACCAGCACCGCATGCACCGAAAGCAGCGATTGGGCGATGACCTCGAGCGCCGCATGGCCGCCAACAAGCTCTCGGATGCGGCTTTCGAATTTGCTTACCGTGGTCGGCCCAACCTTCAGGCCGAAGCCGCGCAAGATCCCGCGCAGGCTCATCTCCACATCGTAGAGCTTCGATTGCACCAGCTTGCGCGCCGTCAGCTGCGCGCGCACCTCCTGGGCCGACAACGACTTGCAATGCACCGGCCTGAACCAGCCCAGCCGCATCAGCTGGGCAATGCCACGGGCATCCTTGCGGTCGGTCTTTACCGGCATCGAGGTGAAGGCGGCGCGAACATGGCGTGTCTCCAGCGATTCCATCGCAAAGCCGGCTTGCTTCATCCCAGCGTAGAGCCATTGCGACAAAGGACCAGCTTCCAGGCCGATCCGCGCCAGATCGCAGCCAAACGCCTTGAACCAGACAATCAGCGCAGCCGGTTCACTCGCTACTTTGGCTTCCCGCACGATCTTGCCATCTCCATCGACGATGCAAATGCTCGAGCATTCCAAAGACACGTCAATTCCTGCATAATAGATCATGGTCGTCCCTCGATGATGCTTGGAGCCGGCCAACGCCGTACTCCGTGGTTGAAATAACACCATCATTCTGAGGGACGACCGCCTTACCGGGCAGTGCCAAAATCCGGCCCGTTACCCCATCTA
>DASZAN010000105.1:0-5503 GCA_035945115.1 Allostellaceae bacterium | reverse complement strand
AACCACCGCCAGAGCGCGGCAACCGCCAAGCGCGCCCGAAATCACCCCGCAACCACGGGCAAAGAGCCGACCACGCCGAAATATCCCAGCCCCCAACCCAAGGACGCCTCCGCCCGCGACCCGGTGAGATATCCGGGCTAGATTTGTCATTCCCGCGGAAGCGGGAATCCAGTGCTCAAATGTTCTATCGCCCGCCCTGGACTTCCGCTTGCGCGGGGCGACGATATCTTTTTGTGAGATTTCGCTTAAATCCGGTTCAATCATTACTCATCTTGACTCGGCAGCGCATGCGTTAATATGCCGTCCGCCGCACCCAGGCGATTGCTAATAGGTGCTAAGCGTGAGGTCGCAGGCGCTGAGCCGCTTGGGTGTCAGCGGCTTCCAGGCATTCAGATCACTGTGACGGGTTGCGGATTGTCCTCGACCTCAAACGTGTACTGCGCCACGTCTATCCAGTAATTGTGCTCCGCGATTAGGAGAAATGACGGATCGTCAGAATTCAGAAAGAAACAGAAGGTTGTTGCGAGACCATCGGTTTCCGAGGCAAACAGGAGGCACCCCGCCAGGGGAAATACTCCAAGGCCTCCGGAGCTCTCCGGTGCAGCAATATAGGTAACCCTAAGTCGTCCAGGCGCCTCAACCTTTATCCGCACGCAATGAAAGATCGTAGGACAAGTTCCTCCGATAAAGAAGTAGCCATTGCGCCGATCGGCATTATATTCCAGCCAAGTATCTTGCCACTTCCCGGTGCGCTCGCCCAGTTGGAACGTTCGCTGAGACCGCAAGTCTATCTCGACGGGGATGCTGATGATCGCGTCGTTCCCAAAAGCGACAGGGAATAGGGTGCGGCGGCCTTCTTCGCTCCAATATTCCACGACATGAGAGGTCGGCGGATCGAGCAACGGCTGCACTGCGAACCTTCGTTGCTCCGGGTAGTCTCGACCCCAGGGCTTTTCGACGGCCTGAATCAGCGTCGGCCGCTCGCGGCTCGCGATGATGTCGGACGCGGACAATACCCGCCCGGTCCCATCCCATCTCGTGCCGGAATAGAAGAAAACGCCGAAGGTTGGATCGAAAAGGTGCCACCGATCATCGAAGTGGACCTCGACCAGCGCGTGGCTTCCCACCGAAGGAATGCCGAATAAGCCAAGATACCGCGCCGGCAGACCCGCAACACGGGCAAGCTCGCACATCACTAGCGAGTAGCCGCCGCAACTTGAGAGCGCATTGGCGAGGATGGCAGACGCGGGTTCGTATGCTACGTGCGGCGCGCCAAGCTCCATAGAGGCGGTCGTGAAGCGTAGAATTTCGACGCACAGCCGCTCGTCAGCGCCGATGTTTGAGGGATGGCACTCGGCATTTTCGCGCAATGAGCAAACGATCGGTTCAAGGTTGGGCGCGTCGTCGGGAAAGTACAATTGCCGATAGTCATTCCTGACGGCGGCGACGTCATATGCCCGAAGCTCTATCCGCGGTCGCTCATGAGATTGAGTGACGGTGTCAGGTCTGGTTCCGCCGGCTTCGCCGGTCTGCGCTAGGTCCTCGAGGCCCCCTTCATGCCCGATCGGCTCCGGCGCGCCCGAGGTGTGATCTTCAAATCCAAGGGCTGAGGACCCGAGGTACCCTCGCGCGACTCGTCGCACACGCTGGAGCATTAACGAGCCGCGCATCCGAGCAGCACCGCGTGTCGCTAAATTCTGAAAGTCCGTCTGGATCTTCACTTAAAACCGCCGGCGCTCGCGGCGGCGGAAGATCGACAGAAAGATGGCGCCGAGGATCAAGAGGACTAGGAAGGCCCAGCAATAGAGGAGGCCGGTGATGACCGGGTCCCACAGCACCGGGCTGATGTAGCGCTGCACGACCGCCTGCGCGAGGTTGAGGCTCGACCGGTCGATGTCGAACCACAACTGGCCGAGCGCGATCGGCGCCCAGACGCCGGTCTGGACGCCGACCATGATGTCGCGCGCCAGCACCGCGATGCCGGAGAGGACGATGAGCCAGCCGAGGAAGCGTCCGACGATCATCGGGCGACGATAGCACGCCGAGTGCGGGTTCCCAAATCGCCGGGCTCCGTGCTTCTTGACGGCGGCGAAGTACTCTGCGGATAATCGCCCTGTCCAAGGGGTGCCCCGGCAGGGGGCTGAGATGTCGCCGGACCGCGACAAACCCTTCGAACCTGATCCGGGTCGTGCCGGCGTAGGGACAGGAAACGCCTCCGAGAGAGGTCCATTCTCTCCGCTGTCGCACCGGATCCGCGTTTTGATTGGCGCAAGGAGATCCGTCATGCCCGATTCCGCCCCGCTGGCGCCGCAAAAGCCGATGCGACCCGTCGAAGAGCTTCGCGTCACGACCGGGCCGTTTCCCGCCTCGCGCAAGATATATGCGCCAGGCCGGCTGCATTCAGAGCTTGCGGTGGCGATGCGCGAGATCGACCTCGAACCGTCGGCCGGTGAGCCGCCGGTCAGGGTTTACGACACCTCGGGCCCCTACAGCGATCCGGCAGCGGCGATCGACATCATGCAGGGCCTGCCGGAACTGCGCCGGCCGTGGATCCTCGCGCGCGGCGACGTCGAAGAATATCGGGGCCGCGACGTGAAGCCCGAAGACAACGGCTTGCGGCGGGGCGAGAAAAGCGGCGTCTCGGTCTTCGACCGGCGCCGCCGGCCGGTATTGCGGGCCAAGCCCGGCGCGGCCGTGACGCAGCTCGCCTATGCCCGGCGCGGCATCGTCACGCCCGAGATGGAATATGTCGCGATCCGCGAGAATCTGGGGCGCGAGCGGGCGCTCGCCAATCCCGACCGCGGCAACTCGTTCGGCGCCGCGATCCCCGAGCACGTGACGCCGGAATTCGTGTGCGAGGAGGTGGCGCGCGGCCGCGCCATCATCCCCAACAACCTCAACCATCCGGAAACCGAGCCGATGGTCATCGGCCGCAATTTCCTCGTCAAGGTCAACGCCAATATCGGCAACTCGGTCGTCACCTCGGGGGTGGCCGAGGAGGTCGAGAAGATGGTGTGGGCGACGCGCTGGGGCGCCGACACGGTTATGGACCTCTCGACCGGGCGCAACATCCACACGATCCGCGAATGGATCATCCGCAATTCGCCGGTGCCGATTGGCACCGTGCCGATCTACCAGGCCTTGGAGAAGGTCGGCGGCAAGGCGGAGGATCTGACCTGGGAACTGTTCCGCGACACATTGATCGAGCAGGCCGAGCAAGGCGTCGATTACTTCACGATCCATGCCGGCGTGCGCCTGCCCTACATTCCGCTGACCGCCTCGCGCGTCACCGGCATCGTCTCGCGCGGCGGCTCGATCCTCGCGAAGTGGTGCCTCGCGCATCACGAGGAAAATTTCCTCTACACGCACTTCGCCGAGATCTGCGAGATCATGCGCGCCTACGACGTGAGCTTCTCGCTGGGCGACGGGCTGCGTCCCGGCTCGATCGCCGACGCCAACGACCGCGCGCAATTCGCCGAGCTCGAAACCCTGGGCGAATTGACCAAGATCGCCTGGGACCGCGACGTGCAGGTCATGATCGAAGGCCCCGGTCACGTGCCGATGCACAAGATCAAGGTCAATATGGACAAGCAGCTCGAGGAGTGCGGCGAGGCGCCGTTCTACACCTTGGGGCCGCTCGTCACCGACATCGCGCCCGGCTACGACCACATCACGAGCGGCATCGGGGCGGCGATGATCGGCTGGTTCGGCACGGCGCTCTTATGCTACGTGACGCCGAAGGAGCATTTGGGACTGCCCGACCGCGACGACGTGAAGACGGGCGTCGTTACTTACAAGATCGCGGCGCACGCAGGCGACCTCGCGAAGGGCCACCCGGCGGCGCGCGAGCGCGACGACGCGCTCTCCCGCGCGCGCTTCGAGTTCCGCTGGCGGGACCAGTTCAACCTGTCGCTCGACCCCGAGACGGCGGAGAAATTCCACGACCAGACGCTGCCGGCCGAGGGCGCCAAGCTCGCGCATTTCTGCTCGATGTGCGGACCCAAATTCTGCTCGATGCAGATCACCCAGGAAATCCGCGACTACGCGAAGAGCGGCATGGCGGTGAAGTCGGAGGAATTCCTGCAGCAGGGCGCCGAGATCTACACCGACGAGCACGGCCGGCCGCGCGCCGCCGCGGAGTGAACAGCACGGATCGCCCCTACCCCAACCCTCCCCCGCAGGCGGGGGAGGGAATGGGAGGGGGCCGCCGCTATCCCGAGCGGCCGATCGTCGGGGTGTTGGCAATCGTCTTGCGCGGTGGGCGCGCCCTCCTCGTGCGGCGGGCGCACCCGCCGATGCCGGGGCGGTGGGGGTTTCCTGGCGGCGTCCTCGAATTGGGGGAGACGGTCGCCGCCGGCGCCATGCGCGAGCTCTACGAGGAAACCGGCGTGACCGCCGAGGCGGCAGGCGTCATCGACATCGTCGATACCCTCGACCGCGATGGCGAAGGCCGCGTGCGCTACCATTACGTGCTCGTCGCGGTGCGCGGCATCTGGCGGGCGGGCGAAGGGGTCGCGGGCGACGACGCGGACGAGGTCGCCTGGCTCTCGCGCGAGGAGATCGTCGCGCGCAATCTGCCGCGCGCGCCGGCGCTGCTGACGCTGCTGGACCGCGCCCTCGCGAAGGGGTAGAGGGGGCGCCGTCGGTGTCGTGGCGGCGAGGGTCAGGCGATGTTCAGAGGCTTCGTGCTCGGGGTGCTCGTGACGGCGGCGGTATTGCTGCTCGGCGGTTATGCGGTGCTGAAGACGGGTCTCGTTCCGGCCAATGCCGATGCCAAGCCGGGTCCGCTCGAAAGCTGGGCGGCAGGCACCTCGCTGCAGGCGACGCTCGACCGCGAGGCACCGAAGGGCCCCGGTCCGGTGGCGCTGACGGACGCCGGTCTGATCGCCGGCATCAAGCTCTATGGGCAGCACTGCGCCATCTGCCACGGCACCGCCAAAGGCGAGGCCTCGGCGACGCCGGTGGCGAAAGGCGAATATCCGGCGCCGCCGCAACTGGCGAGCGACGGGGTCGAGGACGATCCGGAGGGCTGGACCGTCTGGAAGATCGAGCACGGCATCCGCTGGACCGGCATGCCGTCATGGAAGGGCGTGTTGAGCAACGAGCAGATCTGGACGCTCGCGCTGTTCCTCAAACACATGGACAAGCTGCCGCCGTCCGCCGAAGCGGAGTGGCGGAAGGTGCAAAACTGAGAGCCGGCGCGCGCGCCGCGCAGTAGGCGCGCGCCGCCTTGTCGGGACCGGGACGGGCTTATTCGTGCCCGGCCGGCGGATACCACAGCGAGTCGCGCTGATCGAGACGGCCGCCGCGGCGGTGCCGTTGCAACGCAATGCCGAGATGGTTCGGTCTGACCGCGAGCCCGTAGTCGCGCGCCAGAGCGGCCAGCACGTCATTGGCCGCGATGCCGCTGCCATGGTTGCGCACGATCTGCAGCGCCGCGTCGCTCAGCGAAACCGCTTGCCCCTGCGGCGCCGGCCGAGCGCGCCCGCGACCTCTGGGTTTG
>DASZAN010000104.1:0-67261 GCA_035945115.1 Allostellaceae bacterium | reverse complement strand
ATAGGAGATGCGGGCCGGAGCCAAGTGTCAGATTCGATCCACTAGTGGTACCAATCTGACATTTGGAATCCTATCCGCACGAGTCCGATCAATGGGATAGGAGATGCGGGCCGGAGCCAAGTGTCAGATTCGATCCACTAGTAGCCTTAGTGTCGCAGATTCAACGGCGAGAACCAGGCGAGCATTACGGTCAGGGTGCACAGCGCCCTTTCCACGCGCCAGATCGCGGCTCTCATGCTCTTCGCTGTCGCCCGACCAAGCCGTCCTCTGTTGCGACAATTGCGGACGCGCTTGCGACCGAATGCGATCTATATGACTGTTCTTATTGATGAATTTCTGTTGACGCCGCCCACGCACTGCCCGATCTTTATAGAAATCTAGCGACTCCATGTTCATCCGGTTCGGCACATGAGCGGCGATCGGGAAGAGCAGTCGAATGCGGGTGGGATCCCGGCAAACGACAATCAGTGCGCGGCAGTGAGCGAACTGCTTTTTCGGTTGGCTCGACTGCTAGGTCGACAAGCCGCTGAAGATCAGCTTCGGCAGCTCGAGGCTGCCAATGACAACAGCCGTGACGGAGGACGCAAGGTTGACTGTGGCTAGGCCAAACGGGCAGCCGCAGCGAGCGGCGATTTATGCGCGGTACTCGAGCGATCTTCAGTCCGAAGCTTCAATCGAAGATCAGCTGCGCCTGTGTCGTGAGCGCGTCGCTCAAATGGGAGGCACCGTCGTCGACGTCTACACCGATGCCGCTATATCAGGTTCGCGGCTACAGAACCGTCCTGGGATTCGAGCGTTGCTCGACGATGCGCGCTCGCGTCCTCAGCCTTTCGATATCGTGGTATCTGAAGCGCTCGACCGGTTATCGCGTGATCAAGAGGATGTTGCAGGGCTGTTCAAACGCCTGGCGCATTTGGATATCGGCATTCACACGCTAGCAGAGGGCGACATCAACGAGCTCCATGTTGGCCTCAAGGGTACAATGAATGCCCTGTTCCTCAAGGACCTGGCAGCTAAGGTGAGGCGCGGCCAGCGGGGTCGCGCCGAGGCGAAGCGTGCCGCGGGCGGATTGTCCTATGGATACCGCGTGATCCGTGAAATCGGCCCCGATGGCGAGATCGAGCGCGGACGGCGCGAGATCAATACCGAGGAGGCGCTCGTTATCAGACGGATCTTCGAGGAGTTCGTCGCAGGTCGCAGCCCGCGCGCGATCGCGGCCGATCTAAATCGAGAAAGCGTTCCCAGCCCTCGCGGGAGGGCATGGAATGCGAGCACGATCAACGGCCACAGCGCCCGCCTCCACGGCATACTGCAGAATCCGCTCTATGTCGGACGCATGATCTATGGGCGGCTCACCTACAGAAAGGATCCGGAAACCGGCTCACGCGAGCCGCGGATCGTGTCTTCAGACAAATGGGTCCACGTCGAAATGCCGGAATGGCAAATCGTTCCCACGGAACTCTGGGAAGCGGCGCAAGCGAAGCGGCGGAAATACGCCAGTCGCGCTCCGCACGACGCCCGGCGACCTCGACACCTTCTCAGCGGCCTCCTTCGCTGCGGCTGCTGCGGGGGCGCCTTCACGATGAGGTCGTCGGACCGACTTGGGTGCGTCGCCTATCGCGAAAAAGGAACCTGCACTAACAGCCGCACGGTACTGCTCACTGAGTTGGAGCGCCGGGTACTCTCGGGTCTGAAGGAGCGATTGTTGGCACCCGAGGTGTTCGAGCAATTCGCGGCGGAGTACAGGGAGACGCTGAGCCGCGCCACTGCCGATCGCAACGAACGCACGGCCGCGCTCCGGCGCGAGCTGAGTAAAGTGACCGTTCGAATAGACCGCATCGTCGAGGCGATCGCGGAGGGTACCGCCTCCCGGAGCGTGAAGGACAAGCTCATCGAGATCGAAGCCAACAAGGAGCGCTTGACTGAGGAGCTCAAGGCGAGCGACGCAAAGCGCGAACCGGTCAAGCTTCACCCCAACCTGCCAGCGCTTTACCGTCGGCGCGTCGCTGACCTAGAGAAGGCCCTAAGGCGTGCGCCGGCCGAGCGCGCGGCCGCACGCGAGATCCTGCGCTCCTTCATCGAGCGCGTAACCGTCTATCCCGGCGAGCGGCGTGGCGAGACCATGATTAAGCTCGAGGGCAGCATCACCGCCATCCTCGACTTCGCACGACTTCGGTCCGACGAACAGGCCGGAAACACTCGTGAACGTTCGCCGAACCGAAGTGTGGTATTGATGGTGCCCAGGGGCGGAATTGAACCACCGACACCGTGATTTTCAGTCACGTGCTCTACCAACTGAGCTACCTGGGCGCCGTGCCAGACGGGCGCGGGCTTATCGCAAAAAAGCTTGACCCTGTCCAGCGCCGATCACCCTCGTTACGACTCGCCGTCGTCCTCCGAGGGTTCCTCAGGGTCACCGGCCGCCGGTATGTGGTAGTCCTCTTTGAGCCATCGCCCGAGATCGATGATCGCGCATCGCCGCGAGCAGAACGGCCGGTGCCGTACGATCGTCGGCTTTCCGCAAATGGGGCATCGTCTTACCGCGGCGGTGTCTTCCGGCATGACCATTAGGTAGTCTCAGGGGCTGCCGATGTCGATGGCTTCGCGGTCCAGCGCGGGGTCGGCGACGACCTCGATCGGCCGGCCTAGACGGGACTCGAGCTCAAGCCACGCCGAGCGGGCGCGCGCCATCAAGACGGCGGCGATCTCGTGACTGACCCGCAGGCGCAATGCCCGTCCCGAGGGCGCCGCCGCTGCCTCGGCCGCGGTCGCTCGGAGCGCATCGAGCGCAATAGTGAGCGACGTTCTCCGCCAGCCGCCATTCGCTACCCGCTCGAAAAGGAGTTCGGAGAGCGGCGCGTGGCGGCGCTTGCGCACCAGCTCAAGATGACCGAGGCGAGTCCAACCGAGCACCTCGCTGTCGCGATCCTCGCTGAGCGCGGCAGCAAGCGCCCTTTCCACCTTGTGCCGATCCTCGCGATGACGCATGCCGATGAAATCGATGACAATAGGCCCCGCCAAGCTCCGCAACCGCACCTGCCGCGCCACCGTGGTGGCGGCGGCGAGATTGGTGGCGAGCGCCGAGGCACGGGCATCGCGCCGCCCATCGCCGACCCCGCTGTCGACATCGATGAGGGTCGCCGCCGCGGTGTGCTCGATGATGAGGGCGCCGCCACCCTCGAGCGCGACGCGAGGGATGAGCGCGCCGGCGATTTCTTCGCCGAGGCCGCGGTCTTCGAAGAGTGGCATCCGCCCGCGATGAAGGACCAGTCGCTCCGACAACGATGGCGCATGGTGCGCAACCCAGCGCCGCGCCTCGCCGAGCGCAGCGGCATCATCGATCACGATCTCCTCGGGCGCGGCGGCGGCAAACGCGTCGAGGGCCAGCTCAAGCACGCTTGCCGGCGCCTCAAGCAGCCGCGGGACGGGTCCCGGCCGCGCGGCCGCCTCGGCAATCGCGCGCCGCTCGGTTTCATCGAGCCGGGTTCCCCGCCGCTGCAGCCGCATCGAGAGGCCGGTCGCCTTGTCGGCACGCGCCTCCTTGGTCACTTGCACTATGACCGATTGTCCTTCATGGAGGTTGAGGTCGCCGCGCGGTTCGGCGTCCTCGCCGCTCAGAAATCCCGGGCGCTCCAGGCCGATATCGATGAGCGCCGCCGGCAGCTCGGGCCGCATCGCGCGCACGCGGCCGAGAACGATTTCGCCCGGCTGACCCTGCGAACCGGTGCGCCAAAGCCGCAACGCCACCAACCCATCGCTCTCGACGAGCGCTGCCCAGAGCTCGCCGGGAGAGCGGGAGAGAAGCAGCACCTGTCTCACTGCGGCGGCACCGCGATGTGTTGCGCGCGGCGGAACCCCTGCCCGGCCAGCAGATTGACGGTTTCGAAGAGCGGCAGACCGACAACGTTGCTGTAGGACCCGATGATCGTGCGGATGAATCGCGCCGCCATGCCTTGAATAGCATAGCCGCCGGCTTTGCCGTACCACTCGCCGGTCGTGAGATACTCGTCGATGTCCGCTGCATCGAGGCGCCGGAACGTGACGGCGGTCTCGACCCGGCGAGCGATCAGCCGTCCCTCGCCGGCGACGAGCGCGATAGCGCCATGGACACGGTGACGGCGCCCCGACAGCAGGGCCAGGCATTCCCGCGCCGCTTCGCGCTCGAGCGCTTGCGGCAGGATGCGGCGCCCGCAAGCGACCACCGTATCGGCCGCCAACACGAAGGCCTCGGGGTGGCGCGGCGCCACCGCGCGCGCCTTCGCCTCGGCAAGCCGGATCGCGTACCGCGCCGGAAGCTCGCCCAAAAGCGGCGTCTCGTCGATCCCCGCGGGATCGACCGCATCGGGCGCAAGGCCCACTTGGGTCAGGAGGTCGTAGCGCCGCTGCGACGCCGACGCCAGCACAAGGCGCTGATCAGGGATATCATCCGGCCGCATCGCTACAAGCTCCCCACGGGGTCCAAGGGAAAGCGCTCCAAGATGCGGCGGCGCAAATGGTCGCGCACGGCGCGGTATGCCGCAAGACGCTCGTCGCGACTCCCCTCAACCGCGCTTGCGTCCAGCATCGGCCAGTATTCGACCGTGCAAGCCATGGTGCGCGTGAGCTCCACCGCGCGGTGCTGCGCTTCGGGCGACAGCGAGACGACGAGATCGAAGGACGTGTCTTCGAGCTCGTCGAAGGTCTTGACGCGATGGTGGCTCAGATCGATGCCGATCTCGTCCATCACGGCGACGGCGAAGGGATCGATCTCTCCCTCGCGCACGCCGACGGAGTCCACATAGATGTGGCGGCCATGCCAATGCTTCAGCATCGCCTCGGCCATGGGCGAGCGGATCGAGTTGAGGGTACAAGCGAAGAGCACGCTCGAAGGCAAACGAGCCATCGCTCACGCTCTGAGGTGTAGCACGCAGAGGAGCGTGAAGAGTCGCCGCGCCGTGTTGAGGTCGATCTCGACGCGATCGGCGAGCCGTTCGCGGAGCAGTTCCGAGCCTTCGTTGTGAAGGGCGCGGCGACCCATATCGATCGCTTCGATGCGCGAGGGGCTTGCCGTGCGAATCGCATTGAAGTAGCTCTCGCAGACAAGAAAATAGTCCTTGACGATGCTGCGGAATGGCGTGAGCGCGACGACGACGCGGTCGATCGTTTCCCCATCCGCGCTGCGGACGTCGAGGACGAGGCGATTCTCCTCGATGCTGAGATGCACATGAAAAGGGCCGGCCGCGCCGTTGCCGGGGGCGAAGCGGTTCTCTTCGAGGAGATCGAAGATCGCGACGGAGCGTTCATGCTCGATGTCCGCATTTCGGCGTACGACCGAGCGCTCGTCGAGAGTGATCTTGACGATGCGCTGGTCGGCCTCTGCCATCAGCGGCGCGGAAGATTTAGCCTCAGCGCCACCGAGAGCGCGTGAGCGTCGAGGCCTTCGGCGCGAGCAAGCGTGATCGCCGCGGGGCCGAGCGAGCGCAGGCTCTCGGCGTCACAGGCAAGCAGCGAGGTCCGCTTGAGGAAATCCGTCACGCCCAACCCCGAGGCAAACCGCGCGCTGCGCGCCGTCGGCAGCACATGATTGGGTCCGCCGACATAGTCGCCGACCGCTTCAGGCGTGAAGCGGCCGAGGAAGATTGCCCCGGCGTTGCGGATCTTCGCTGCGAACGCTTCGGCATCGTCGAGCGCCACTTCGAGATGCTCGGGGGCAAGACGATCGACCAGGGAGGCTGCCTCGTCCCAGCTCGCAACCGTGATCATGGCGCCGTGCGTCGCCCAACTCTCACCGGCGATCGACTGCCGTGGCAGCGACGTCAAATGCGCGGCCGCAGCGTCTGCCACGGCATCAGCGAAGCGATCATCGTCGGTGATGAGAATCGCTTGCGCAGCAGTGTCGTGCTCGGCTTGCGAGAGTAGGTCGGCGGCGACCCAGGCGGGATCGTTCTGTGCATCGGCAACGACAAGGATCTCCGACGGACCCGCAATGGTGTCGATGCCGACGGTGCCGAACACGTGCCGCTTCGCGGCAGCAACGTAAGCGTTGCCGGGGCCGACGATTTTGTCGACAGGCGTGATCGTTTCCGTGCCGTAAGCCAGGGCCGCCACCGCTTGCGCGCCACCGATGCGATAGACTTCATCGAGACCGACGAGGGATGCAGCCGCCAGCACCAGCGGATTGAGAACACCGCCAGGCGCCGGCACGACCATGACGAGCCGCTCGACGCCGGCGACCTTCGCGGGAATGGCATTCATCAGCACAGAGGAGGGATAAGCGGCAGTGCCGCCCGGCACGTAAAGACCCGCCGCGGCGATCGGGCGCCAGCGCGCGCCCAAGCGCACGCCGGCAGCGTCGGTAAAGGAAAAATCCTCCGGGATTTGGCGGCGGTGATAGGCTTCGATGCGCTCCGCCGCGAACCGTAGCGCCGCCAACGTCTCACTCTCGCACGACCGCGCCGCCGCGGCGATTTCCGCCGGGGAAATCCGCATCGTCGCCGGTGTCAGCTCGAGCCGATCGAAGCGCCGGGTATAGTCGATGAGCGCGGCATCGCCGCGGCGCTGTACCGCCTCGAGAATCTCGAGCACCGCCGCGTCGACGTCAGCTGCCGCTTCGCGCTTCGCCGCGGCAAAGGCCGCGAACTCCGCGGAAAAGCGCGGCGAGCTCGTGCTTAGCCTAAGCGGCATCGACGGCGCCCCGAAAGCGATCGATCCATCCCGCGACTTCGTCGGCCCTTGTCTTGAGCGCGGGGCGATTGACGATGAGGCGCGAGGTGACCTCGGCAATCCGCTCGATCTCGACCAAGCCGTTTGCCTTGAGCGTGGCGCCGGTCTGGACGAGATCGACGATCTGCCGGCTGAGTCCGAGGCTGGGCGCGAGCTCCATCGCGCCGTTCAATTTGATGCATTCCGCTTGGACCCCGCGGGCGGCGAAATGGCGGCGGGTGATTTCCGGATATTTCGTCGCGATGCGCACGTGACTCCAGCGTGCGGGATCGTCACGGCCGACATCCTCGGCCGGTGCGGCGACGACGAGGCGGCAGAACCCCACCTGCAGATCGAGCGGCGCGTAGATCTCGGGATACTCGAATTCCATCAGCACGTCATTGCCGGCGATGCCGAGATGCGACGCGCCAAACGCGACGAAATTGGCCACGTCGAAATTGCGCACGCGGATGACTTCGAGGCCGCGATGGTTGGTCGCAAAGCGAAGCTGCCGCGCCTCGGGATCGGCAAAAGCGCGCTCGATCTCGATCCCGGCACGGCCGAGGAGAGGCATGACCTCGCCGAGGATGCGCCCTTTCGGAAGCGCCAGAATGAGCTTTTCGTTCGCTTGCAAAACTCTCTCCACCTAAAGTCCGCGATGACGAGCGCGCCGATCAGGAACCGGAGCACCAGGATAGCAGACGCTACTCGACGTCTTCGACGGGGTGGCGCGGGCGCCATTTCGTCGGCCAGGGCTCGCCGAAGTCCTCTAGATGGCACAGGATCCGCCCGACTTCCAGGCGGATGCTGCTGCCGCCGGCGAAGTCCAGGTAAAGCAGGCCGGCTTCGGCGCGCAAGGCGAGGAGCACGAGCAGCCGGTCCCCTTCGCGGGGATTGAATCCACGCCGCTGTACCGCCCGCACATCGTCGATGCGCAAGCCGCAGAGGTGGCGCTCGAAATTGCGACGCGGCCCCTCCTCGGGCGGCTCCCAGCGAAATCGGTTCGCCACCAGAACGAAGCGCTTCTCCTCGGCGAGCCACGCGATCTCGCTGACGGCGACGAGGGAGTCCTGCAGGATGGCCGAGAGGATACTCAGATCCTCCGCATCCTCGGCTCGCAGTTTGAGCGCCGCCGCCATCGCGTCTTCTCGCTAGTCGCCGATCAGCCGCTCGACATCGGCGCCGCAGGCGGAAAGCTTCTCTTCGAGCTGCTCATAGCCGCGATCGAGATGGTAAACGCGGTTGATGACGGTTTCCCCTTCGGCCGCGAGCCCGGCCAGGACGAGCGACACGGATGCCCTGAGGTCGGTCGCCATGACCGGGGCGCCGGTGAGCTTGGCGACCCCCCGCACCATCGCCGATGCGCCGTGCACATTGATATTGGCACCCATCCGACAGAGCTCGGGCACGTGCATGAAGCGATTTTCGAAAATCGTCTCGGTGATCATGGCCGCCCCCTGCGCGGTGGTCATGGCAGCCATCATCTGCGCTTGAAGATCGGTCGGAAAGCCGGGGAAAGGCTCGGTCATGACGTCGACGCCGGTGAGCCGGCCGCTGTGCCGCCGGACACGGATCCCAGCCTCGGTCTCGTTCACCTCGAGACCGGCGCCTTCGAGAGTTCGCGCGACGGCCGCGACCGAGCCGTAATCCGCACCGACCAACTCCACCGCGCCCCCCGTCGTCGCCGCCGCCATCATATAGGTGCCGGTTTCGATCCGATCGGGTATGACTTTGTGGCGAGCTCCACCCAATCGCTCCACGCCGCGGATCCGGATGCGATCGGTGCCGGCTCCCTCGATCACCGCCCCCATCGATGTGAGGCAGCGCGCGAGATCGACGATCTCGGGCTCGCGCGCGGCATTGACGAGGGTCGTTTCGCCCTCCGCAAGCGTCGCCGCCATCAGTAGGTTCTCTGTCGCGCCGACGGAAACGATGGGAAAGACGATCTCCGCACCGATCAACCCCTTGGGCGCCGTCGCCTCGATGTATCCTTGGCGCAAGACCACCGAAGCACCCAGATGCTCAAGCCCCTTGAGGTGCAAATCCACTGGCCGCGGGCCAATCGCGCAGCCGCCCGGTAGCGAGACGCGAGCCTCGCCGCAGCGCGCGACGAGCGGACCTAGCACCAGCACCGAAGCTCGCATCTTGCGCACGAGGTCGTAGGGTGCCGTGGTCGAGGCGATGCGTGCGGCGGAGAGCTCGAGCACGTGCCCGCGCTCTTCCCCGACTTCGGCGCCGCTCATGGTAATGGAGACGCCGTGCTGCACGAGAAGATGCGAGAGCGTCGTGATATCGGCGAGGCGCGGGACGTTCGTCAGCGTGAGTTTTTCCGAGGTCAACAGCGCGGCAGCCATCAGAGGGAGCGCGGCATTTTTCGCCCCGCCGATATGTATCTTGCCTTCAAGCGGCCTGCCGCCGCGGATACGAATCCGATCCATGAGAATGTCCTGAAAGGGTGCGCGAGCAACAATCCTGCCGCGACTTTATGGCGAACTAACGACGACCTCGCCCAGCAGCGCCGCCGCGGGCAACGACCCGACTCCACGCTTCTCCGAGAAGCCTGGGTTCTACCGAATGCCGCTCAGCGGCTCAAGGCTTACGGGTGCGCTCCGGCAGCGGGGTGCTTCCCCGGTCGGCCCCCTCCGCTTGCCGTCGCTGCCGTGCCTTCCGCCTCAGTAGATTCGCCCGGAGCGCCGCTGCGAGCCGGTCCTGCTTTTGCGGTGGGTCGGGGTCCGTTAGCGAGAGGGCGCTGGGCTTGGACGGCGGGTGCTTGGTCATCGCCGCAACGATGCGCGGCGTCGGCAGCACGGTCAAGCCAATGCTACTCGTTGGATCTCAGAACGACGTTGTGCGCAAGAATGACAGCCACCGCGCGCTTGGCCGCATATTCAGGCGCCTGATCCGGGTGGTGCCGCCGCCATGCGGCAACTCCAGCCCGATAACATTCGACCGGCGAGAGACCGGCCGCTTTCGCCGCCTGGAAGGCGGCAAGGACGTCAGGCGCAGCTTCGTCCGTGTCGAGAGCGGGGTTGTACACGAGGTGCTCGAGCCTCCCGTTAATTAACAAGCCCCGCGCGCAAACTATTCCCGACCCGGAACTCCATCCTGCGGACTGGCAACCACAAACGTTGGCGCGTTCGGCGAGTTCCGGCTCGGCGCCAGCCCCAGCGCGGCGCCGTCGCCATTGCCGGGTGATCCCGGGCAGCTTGCCATTCCCGGCCCAATGGGATATGTGGTGCCGCCCATTCTCGCGGGCGCCTTCTTCAACGAACGGCCGCTGCCGTAGCTCAGTGGTAGAGCACTCCATTGGTAATGCTATCCTGGGTTGCAAACATGGACAAAAATGGCGGTTTTCTGCGGATTTTCCTGGCCTAGATCGGACCGGAAGAGCCGGGAATCGACCCTGAGTCCTCACAAAAGTCCTCACAGAAAGAAGCAAAGTCCTCACAGGAAAGAAGCGCCACGCGGCGCGATGGAAATCTTTTCGGCCACCTACCGATCAGAATGGCCATGCCGATCGGATTAGGCGGTCGCCGGATCATGACGGGTGGCATCTGCTCTATCCGCAACCGAACGTCTGGCGCAAGTAGGCGAGGACGTTGCGAATATCGTCGTCGGTAAGCGTAGGATTTCCGCCTTTGGGAGGCATTGCCAAAGGACGGCCCGGTCCGCGGAAACCGTTCTTAATATGCGCCAATAACGACTCAGTGGAATAGGCCATCACACCCGTCGTGAAGTCCGGCACGCCGCGGCGGACACCTTTGCCGTCTTCGCCGTGACAGTTAATGCATGTTTGGTGGTAGATCGCGCTTCCCGCGTTCCAGTCGCCCGACGTGCCGCGGCACGCTGCCGCGCAGGTGAAAGGGGCCGATGCGAATACAACAAGGAAAACGGGGCCTGCTGCGAGATCTCGTATATGGGATCGAATTCGCATTCCATCCCCCCTCTGTGATCATCGCGTTGGCGGCATTCCGGGTCGGTCCGGTGACCCCGAACGCGAGCCGCTCCTAGTCGGAACAGCGCATGCATTCCAGGTCGTAACGATCGATCCATTGCTGTAACGCCGCGATCGCGGCTGCCCCGGTGGTCAAGCCCGCGAAGGCTTGGTCGGTTTCCTTTGGCTGCAGGCGGGCGATCCACCCTTGTCCGTAAGGATCGACATTGAGGAGATGCGGCTCGGCAAGAACGGCCTCGTTGCGCTCGACAACCGTCGCCGCGAAAGGAACGGGAATGCCACCCACCCACTTCCCGCTTTCCACGGTGGCCACATGCCGACCTGGGCGGATTTCGGTTTCCACCTTTTTGATGTGTACGGCTTGCACGCGCCCGGCCATGGTCTGAGCGGGGTCGGTGACGCCGATGGTCACTCGCCCGGCGAGCTCACGCCGGAACCAGACGTAGTCGAGATCGTAAAAGACGTCCTCGGGTAGGACGCACCCTCGATACTCGGCCATAAGTACCCTTTCCGACGTCCGCAGCGGCCTCTCTGGTCGCTCGCGCTCATTCCTCTTTCACTGCCCGGCGAGCCGTGCGATCACCGCGGCACCGTCATTGTCGAGGCAGGATTCGACCGCCGAATAAAGTTCGACCTCCTCTTTCTCGTCGTGAAGCCGAAGGAGCTCGCGCATCGTGGCGGCGGTCTGGCGAAACTCCTCGTCATCGCGAGCGGCGAGGGCGTCCTGCAGTTCTTCGAAGAAGACACGAAGATCGCGGTGCCCCTTGCGCAATGTCGCCGTAAGCGCGGAGCTAGCCGGGACGTCGTCAGTCTCGGCAACCGGGAACAGCCATTGTTCCTCGACCGCCATGTGCCGCTCGATCGCCTCACGGAACGAAGTGAAGCCAGCCAGCGCTTGCGGCCACTCCCCCGTCGCAACGCGTCGCTCCACTTCGCCAATGATCTCCTCCAAGCGCTGGTGGTCGCGGCGGAAGACCTCGCTGAGGCGTGCCATGGGTCGTCTTACTCGTGGTACGTTCGCGACGAGCGCTTCAGGGTACTCTCGCTTCGAGCCGCAGCGATTTGACCTGGATCAAAGCGGCGCGGCCAGCGTAGTTCAACATGATCCTCCACGGGGAAAGGCGCTGTGAAGCTGCAATTGCTTGTCTCTAAGTGGTGCCCGTCTTGTCCTACCGCCGAGCAGGTGTGGTCCAAGGTGGCGGCCGGGAATGGGTTGACCTTGGAAGTACTTGATGTGGGACAGCCAGCAGGACGACATCTCGCGCTGGAGTTGGGCATCCGCACGGTGCCCGCGATTGTGATCGATGGCACGCTGCGGGGCGTAGGAACGAGCTCGATCGCTGACGCCTTCGCGCTGGTGGGCGATCGACAAGGGAAACGGTCGTGACATTCGATGCCTCGGCGGATGTGGGTGATCTCGGTCCAAGCTCCGCCGCCCTTGAACATGTGCGGCTTAGAACAGTTGGAAGGCTTACGTGCGAGGAGAGTTCTATCCGGCGACTGCAATGCCCGATTCCGACTGGTGGGAGGCCCTCTGGCCTCGACCAGACGCGGTGATCGCTGCGCTGGGCATTGAGCCCGACAGGGATGTCGTTGACCTCTGTTGTGGCGATGGGCTGTTCACGCTTCCGTTAGCGCGGATCGCACGGCGAGTTGTTGCCATTGATCTTGACCCGGCGATGCTTGAGCGGGCACGGGCGAGACTCGTCGCGGCAGGCTTGACGAATTGCTCCTTCGTGACGGGCGACGCTTATGCCATCGCGGAGCTTGTGCTGACGCCTGTCGATGTCGTGCTGATCGCGAACACGTTTCATGGCGTTCCCGACAAGGATCGATTGGCTCGCGCCGTCGCTGCCGCGCTGAGGCCGCGTGGCCACTTCGTCGTCATTAACTGGCACCGACGTCCGCGCGAGGAGACGATGGTCCTCGACCAACCGCGCGGACCGAAGACAGAGATGCGAATGGCTCCTCCCGATGTTTCTGCCGCGGTCGAGCCTGCCGGGTTCCAGCGGTTGAGTGTGATCGACTTGCCGCCGTACCACTACGGCGCGATCTTTGAGAAGGCAGGTAGGCAGCGGGGTCCGTAGCGATCGACCACATCGGCCCAAGTGTCGTGCGAGATCGGCAACGACCAAACAATAAGCGAAATCGATCAAACACAGAAGAACAATCAATTGGAATGATTGATCGCGCAATGCCACATTGGCGTGATGCCGCGAGATTCGCAAAGCGTCGCATCGGCCGTCACTCAAGAATTCAGTCCTGGACGCAGGCGCGGACGATTCGCACCTCAAGTATGGCAGCTCGCGCCGGGACTCGTCCTGACATTCACGATCGCCGCAGTCGGTTATGGGTTCAGTCGGATGCCCTATATCGGAATCCTGAGCCCGCTCATTCTCTCGATAGTGTTAGGAATGGTCTACCACAACTTCATTGGGACTCCCGCGCGGTGCATGCCAGGCGTGAAGTTCTCGCTCCGCCGCATCCTTCGCTTTGCCATCGTCTTTCTTGGGCTCAGGTTGACCCTGGATCAGGTCGTTGGCGTCGGCGCGACCGGCCTCGCGATCGTAGTCGCGACGCTAGCTTCGACTTTCTTCGTTACGCAGTGGCTGGGCCGGCTGCTGGGCGTCGATGCGAAACTGAGCCAATTGATCGCCGCGGGCACCTCGATCTGTGGGGCGTCCGCGGTCATCGCCACCAACACGGTCACGGAAGGCTCCGACGAGGATGTCGCCTACGCGGTCGCTTGTGTCACGGTCTTCGGTTCGATCGCAATGCTCGTGCAGCCGGCGCTGTCGGCAGCGTTGCACTTAGGACCGCTCGCCTTTGGCCTTTGGACAGGCGCCTCCATCCACGAAATCGCCCAGGTCATCGCCGCTGCCGCTCAAGGAAGCCGGGAGGCCCTCGACCTCGCCACGATCGTCAAGCTCTCGCGCGTGATGCTGCTGGCGCCTCTGGTGATGCTCCTCGGCATCGCCGCAGCCCGCGCCGCTCGGTGGTCGAACGCTGACAATGCGGGAGTGCCAAAAGCTGCCGCGCCCTTTCCTTGGTTCGTGATCGGGTTTCTCGCCATGATCGCGTTCAACAGCTTCGATCTGTTGCCGCATGGAGAACGGGCGATGCTGATCGAGGTGACGACCTTTCTCCTATCGGTCGCGCTCGCCGCCATGGGCTTGGAAACCGATTTCCGCAAGCTCAAGGCAAAGGGTTTGCGCCCGCTCGCGCTGGGTGCCGGCGCCTGGGTTTTTATTGCAGGGTCGAGTCTGGGTCTGGTAAAGCTCGTCTACAGCTGAAGGGCTGACGAGCCGAATGACGCTAGAGCAGCTGCGTATCTTTGTCGCCGTTGCGGAGGCTTTGCACGTTACCAAGGCAGCCCAGGCGCTTCACCTGACGCAATCGGCGGCGAGCGCCGCGGTCGCCGCCATCGAACACCGCTATGGCGTCCCGCTGTTTCATCGGATCGGACGCGGCATCCAACTCACTGAAGCCGGCAAGGTTCTGCTCGCGGAAGCAAAGGCCGTCTTAAGACATGCCGGCGATGCTCAGCGCGCACTCGAAGAGCTGTCGGGACTGAAACGGGGGCGGCTCGACATCTTTGCTAGCCAGACTATCGCCAACTACTGGCTGCCGTCTCGCCTCAATGAATTCCATCGCCATCACCCGCAGATCGCTCTCCATGTTACGATCGGCAACACCACTCAAGTGACAGAGGCCATGCTTGCTGGTCAAGCGGACCTCGGCTTCATCGAAGGAGAGATCGAGGAACCTTCGTTGCTGCGACACCGGATCGAAGGTGATCGTCTCGTGCTGGTCGTTGGCGCAAGACATCCGTGGTTCAGCCGCAAGTCTCTGAAACCCGCACAGCTGCTCGAGACGGATTGGGTGCTGCGCGAACCGGGTTCGGGGACGAGACAGGTATTCGAAACCGCAGCGCGACGGATGGGCGTCGAGCCGCAACAGCTGCGGGTTACGCTCGAATTGCCCTCGAATGAAGCCGTGCGCTCTGCCGTCGAGGACGGCGCCGGCGCTACAGTGATTTCGGAGCTCGTCGTGCAAGCGAGCCTCCGCCATGGTGTGCTCCACGCGGTCGATCTTCAGCTTCCGAAGCGAGACTTCGAGATCCTGCGACATAGCCAGCGCTATCACAGCCAAGCGGAGATAGCGTTCATGGCGATGATAGACAGAGCGCGATCGATAAAGAGCCACCGACCCGACGACGACGCGACTGCGGCGGTTCGACCCAAGCGCTCTCAGCGCCTCCAATCACCCGCTACTGCAAAATCTAAACGCCGATAGCGGTTCCCAACGCACTCGACGGCACCGCGCTTACGCGCTCGCAGTGCGCCGCTGCAGTTTCTCTCCGAAGGCCAATAGGAACATAAGGCTACGCTGCGACTCAGGCCGCGCAAGCAGAGACAGCGTTGTCAGGATGCCACCGCGCGGGTTGGTACGCGCCGATTCTTCCGCTGCCTCGTCGAGCGACTGCCGCGCATTATCCGCGAGTGTCCCCATCGCTTCGTTGCCGACCGTGTTGATCATCTGCTCGACGAAGCCGAAGAGTCGCTCCACGATGCTATCGGTGGAGGCGTTGCGAGCCGCGTGAAGCAGCATCACCGCGTCGAAGAGGGTATCGAGTGCCCCAACCTTATGGAGTTCGGTGAGCCGGTCCACGACGGCGTGCACCGCCTCGCGCGTCTGTTCGTCGTTCAAGCGATCGACGAGTTCAGCCGCATTGGCGAAGGTGATCGCGAGCCGCTCGACCATGGAGTCGGTGAGCGCCTCGCGCGTCGCCTGGACGAGGCGATCCATCTCATTGATCGGCTCGTTGGAGAGTCTTGCGTCATCCATTGGTCCCCTCCCCGCTCAGAGTAAGCCGCGCGCCGACAGCCAATAGAGACGGTTGTAGGCCAATTTGAACCAGTGGATCATTTGCGAAGGTGGGCCGGGATTGGGCGGCGTCAGATAGTTGAACCACACGTACGTCCCGCTATCGAGACCCGTCTCGACGAAGCAGAATACTTTCCCGTCGTAGTGCCGCGCCCACCGATCCTCTTTGATGAGCGAGGAGAGATTGTCGACGATTGTATCTGCCTCGAAATGTGCCGTCGAACCCGCCTTCGAGATCGGAAGATTGGTTGTGTCGCCGACGACGAAGACGTTGTCCGAACCTTCCCGCAGCAAGGTATTGCGTTCGGTCGCCACCCATCCACCCTTGCCGAGATTAGAGTCGGTGATGACCTGCTGTCCCGTATGCGGCGGGATCGTGACGAGAAGATCGTAAGGGAGCGTCGTCTCTTCTTCCGATGTAATGGTTTTCGCCTTGGGATCGACCGATTTGGTGTTGAAGAAGATCTCTGACTTGATCCCATACCGTTCGAATTCGGGAACCGCCCAATGCGCGACGGGCTCGAGCCCATGGAGGCGGCCGATCGGATACGTGTAGGTGATCTCGCTCTTGTCGAGGACTCCCTTGGCCGCGAGATGGTCGCGAAGCATGAAGGTGATCTCGAGCGGGGCCACTGGACACTTGTGCGGCGCGTTCACATTGACGACGACACGCCCGCCCTGGAACTGTTGCAGGGCGTCGCGCATCTTGCGGGCGCCTTCGAGGTCGTAGAACCAATGCGCGCCTTCAGCCATGCCCGGAATCGTGTCGGGCCGGATGCGCGATCCCGTGGCGATGACAAGGAAATCATAGGAATAGCTCTTGCCGGACGCGGTGAGCACCTGTTTCTTGTCGACATCGATGTGCTTCGCGGGATCAACGACATAAGGCACACGCCGATCGAGAACTTTGCGTTGATCCCGGAATAGCTCCGATTCCCGCATTCGGCCGAAGGGCACGTAGAGCAGCCCCGGCTGATACATATGTGTCTCGGTCGCGCCGAGCATCGAGATGCTGACGCTG
Source organism: Allostellaceae bacterium (assembly GCA_035945115.1). Taxonomy (GTDB): domain Bacteria; phylum Pseudomonadota; class Alphaproteobacteria; order ATCC43930; family CGMCC-115725; genus DAHUYF01. Next base: position 50,717 of record DASZAN010000104.1, on the reverse strand, counting down.
CCTTTGGCGAGCTCGTCTCGGAGCTGGCGGCAGAGGCCGTTCGCGACGATCGTCCCGGCGAGGCCTCCGCCAACGATGAGAATCTTCTTTGCCATGCTGCCGCCTCCCTGTTTGGACCGCCGAGGGCATCGCGCCAAGCGACGCCTGCTGCGATCGATCGTCCGTCATTTCGCCTTGCGCACCACGATGCTCCAGTATCCATTGCCCTGATTGACCGACACCAACTCGTGGCGAACCTTCTTCACCCATTCCGGAATGTCGGTCGCCGAACCCTTGTCGGTGGACCAGACTTCGACCTCATCGCCGATTTGCGAGTGCCGCAGCGTCGCGATGAGCTCCATAAGCGGCCCAGGACAAAAGGCACCGCGGGCGTCGACCTTGTGTCTTTCGGCCATTGCCGTCGTTCCCTCGCTCGCTACAGCGTGACGAGCTGCCCTGATTCCGCATCGGAGAGGAATTTGGTGAGCCCGAGTGGACCATCGAACAGTTTGTCCACCAGCCGTTCCATCTCCCAACCCAATAGGTCGAGCGCCATGGAGCACGCCCACAGCTTGAGATCGCCGAGCTCCCTGCCCTGGCGAAGCAGCGTGAACGCATCTGGCGCGCGTTTCTCCTTAAGGACCCGCGCGAACGTCCCGCCGCTCTCGCGCACCTCCGCCGGCGCGTCTTTGCCGAAAGCGAGGATCGCGTTCATGCTGACGAAGAGCTCGACCGGGCGTTCGGAGACGGCGCCGACAGATGCCATCATCGCCGCAATTTGCAATTTCTCGCGCTCGCCCGAACAGAGAAGGATGTAAAGCGGTTGCCCCGCCATGGGCACTTCTCCCCTCGTTTAGCACCCTCATAGCGTCTGTGTTCTATTCGAAGCCGCATTGATGCAGATCAACCCAGACGACCTCCAGTCAGGTGACTTGGATCAATGCGACTGCCACCCGGGGCCGGCAGCATGCGCTTATGCTTTCAGGAGAATGCTGGTCCCGGGCGAAAACCCGCCCATCTGAGCATGTGCCCAGCCGGACAAAGACCGGTGTAGGGCGCCCGCACAAGATCGGCGCGGACGAATGCGGTCGAAAGCAGCCAGTGCGGACTCATGAGCTGGCTCGGCGTCTGCCGCCGGCCAATTCGCGCAAGATCTCCCGCCGCGCCAAAAATCCGTTGTCTCCCGGGTTTCCACGATGAAGCGCTTTCTTCCGTTCTTTGCCGTTTTCGCACTCTGCGCCGGTTCGGCCCGAGGCGAAGAAGCCACCGTGATGCGGCAGACGATCGATGACCGCAAGGCGGTAATCGCCACCGTCGAGCCCCAGCACGAGCTTGTGGCGCGGGCGCGTATCGGCGGCACGGTCTCGACGCTAGCCATTAAGGAGGGCGACCGCGTTGCGGCCGGCGACCGCATCGCCGTCATCGCCGACCAGAAGCTGCTGCTGCAGATCGCCGCGCTCGACTCCCGCATTGCGGCACAGCAGGCCGAGCGGGCGCAGGCACAGATCGACCTCGCCCGCGCGCAGGAGTTGCGGCGGAGCGGCGTCGTGAGCCAAGCCGCCCTCGACCAGGCGAAGACGCGCCTCGACGTCGCCGAGCGCACCCTTCAGGCCCTACGCGGCGATCGCCAGGTCATCGAGGGCCGGGTCATCGCCGATGTCGAGGTCGAGGGGCTCGGCGATTACTTCGTCGGTGAACGCACGCGCGTCTAAGTCGCGGCGGGCACGCGCGACGCTCTCGTCATTTCCGAAAACTACGTCTATCGGCGTTTCGGCGTGAGCTACGCGAAGCTCGCTGGCGGCACGGAAGTCGCGATCCAAGTGGGGCTGCCCGTCGAAGGCGGCATTGAGATCTTGGCGGGCCTCAACGAAGGGGATCGGGTGATCACGCCATGAAGCTCGGCCTTTCCGGCCTGCTGACGCGCGCCTTCATCGCTTCGCCGCTGACGCCGCTGCTGCTGCTGGCGGCGCTCGTCATGGGTACGGTCGCGCTCATGGCCCTGCCGCGCGAGGAAGAGCCGCAGATCAGCGTGCCCATGGTGGACATTCTCGTCACCGCCAACGGCTATAAGGCGGAGGACGCGATCGAGCTCATCACCAAGCCGCTCGAGGACATCATCAAGGGCATCAATGGCGTCGAGCATACCTATTCCAGCACCGTCGATGACGCAGTGGTGACGACCGCGCGTTTCTATGTGGGCACCGATGAAGACACGGCGCTGCTCCGCGTCCACGAGAAGATCCGCGCCAACATCGCCGATCTGCCGAAGGGCATTCCCGAACCGATCATTATCGGCCGCGGCATCAACGATGTGGCGATTGTCACGTTGACGCTGGCGCCGACGCGGGATGCCGCTCAGCGCTGGGACGACAACGGTCTCTATCAAATCGCGCAAGAGCTGCAGCACGAGCTCATTAAGGTCGAGAATGTCGGCCTCACTTACATCGTCGGCGGCAGTGCCAACCAGATTCGCGTCGAGCCCGATCCCGAGCGCCTGGCGCTTTATGGCATCACCCTCAATCAGCTCGCCGACAAGCTCATCAACGCCAACCGCTCGCTTCAGGTGGGCGCCTTCGATCAGCTCGATCGCCATGTGCCCGTCGTCTCCGGCCAGACCTTACGGGGGGTTCCCGATATCGGCCTCTTGCTGCTGACCGCGCGCGACGGCCGCCCGGTCTATGTGAAAGATGTGGCCGATGTGCTAGTCGGCGCAGCCGAAAGCGACCACCGCGCCTGGACCTTGACGCGGAATGCGGCGGGCAATCTCGAGCGCCGGCCCACGGTCACGATCGCCTTCGCCAAGCGCAAAGGCGCCAACGCCGTGATCGTCGCCCGCGACCTGATCGAGCGGCTCGAGACGGTGAAAGGCCGGCTTATCCCGGCCGACATCGACGTGACGGTGACGCGCAACTACGGCGAGACCGCCACCGAGAAGGCGAATGAGCTGCTCTTTCACCTGGCGCTCGCCACCGTATCGATCGTCGCCCTCATCACGCTCGCGCTCGGCTGGCGCGAAGGCGCCGTGGTGCTCGTCATCATTCCCACGACGATCCTGCTCACGCTCTTCGCTTCTTGGCTCATGGGCTACACCATCAATCGGGTGAGCCTCTTCGCCCTCATCTTCTCGATCGGCATTCTCGTCGACGACGCGATCGTGGTTGTGGAGAACATCGTGCGGCGCTGGGGCGGTCGCCGCGGTCGCGCCCTCGAAGAGACCGCCGTCGACGCCGTTGCCGAAGTCGGCAACCCCACGATCGTCGCGACGCTCGCCATCATTGTGGCACTCCTGCCGATGATGTTCGTGAGCGGCCTCATGGGGCCCTATATGAGTCCCATTCCTGCCAACGCCTCGATCGCGATGCTTTTCTCTTTCTTCGTCGCCGTCATGATCACGCCCTGGCTCTTGCTCCACATCGCACGGCGCCGCTTCGAGCGGAACGACAGCGGCAGGACATCGCGCGAGCCGGGCGCGGTCGAGCGCTTTTATCTCATGGTCGCGCGCCCGCTCCTCAGCGGGCGGCGGCGGTCGCGATGGTTCCTGCTGGTCGTCGGTGCCGCAACGCTGGGCGTCTGCGCGCTTTTCGCGACCAAAGACGTGACCGTGAAGCTGCTCCCCTTCGACAATAAATCGGAGCTTCAGGTCATCGCCGACCTGCCCGATGGTGCGACACTGGAGTCGACCGAACGCTTGCTCATGGCTGCAGCCGATCGTCTCAAGGATTTACCCGAACTCACCTCGATCGAGCTCTATGCGGGCACCGCCGCACCCTTCAACTTCAACGGCTTGGTGCGCCATTACTATCTGCGGGACGGGCCGCAGCAAGGCGATCTGCAGGTCAATCTCGTGCCGAAGGGCGAGCGCTCGCGCGCAAGCCACGCGATCGCCCTCGATATTCGCCGTCGGCTTGCCGATCTTCCGCAACCCATGGGCACCAGGATCCGCGTCGTCGAGGTGCCGCCCGGACCCCCGGTCCTCGCAACCTTGCTCGCGGAGGTCTATGGCGCCGATGAGACGAGCCGCCGCGCCGCCGCCGCCAAAATCGAGGACGCCTTCAAAAGCGTCGATTTCGTCACCGACGTGGACGACACTTTCCGTGCGCCCGCCGAGCGCCTGCGATTCTCCATCAACGAGGAGAATCTCGAATTCTACGGCGTCGACGAGCAAGCGGTCTACGACACCATCGCCGCCATCATCGGCGGCGTCAAAATCGGCTATTCGCAGCGGGGACACGGCACGAAGCCGATCGAAATCAGCCTCAAGCTGCCGAAGCGCGCGCAATGGATGGGCGAACGCATACTCTCCACGCCGCTTCCCGCCGGCGGCACGGCACGGCGCGGCGCCAATGTCGAGCTGGGCGATGTCGTCACGGTGAAGCGCGAGCCCGCTTCATACACGCTCTTCCGCCGCGACGGCCGCTTTGCCGAGATGATCGAGGCAGAGGTGGCCGGACGCTTCGAGGCGCCGATCTATGGCATGCTCGCCGTCGAGGATCGCATCAAGCAGATGGATTGGGGCGGCGCCGACCCCCCGGCGATCCGCTATCACGGCCAGCCGCTCGACGAGTCGAAAGCGTCGCTCCTCTGGGATGGCGAATGGGAGGTGACTTATGTCACCTTCCGCGACATGGGTGCTGCCTTTGCCGTCGCCATGCTCGGGATCTATCTTCTCGTCGTCGCACAGTTCGGGTCGTTCCGCCTGCCGCTGCTTATTCTCGTGCCAGTGCCGCTCACGCTCATCGGCAGCGTGCTGGGCCATTGGCTCTTTGGCGCACCCTTCACCGCCACCTCGATGATCGGCTTCATTGCGCTCGCCGGTATCATCGTGCGGAACTCGATCTTGCTCGTCGACTTCATCCGCCACCGTCGTGCCGATGGCGCGCCGCTGCGCCAAGCTCTGCTCGACGCCGGTTCGGTTCGATTCAAGCCGATCCTGCTCACCGCCGCCGCGGCGATGATCGGCGCTGCCTTCATCATCACCGATCCGATCTTCCAGGGTCTCGCCATCTCGCTGGTCTTTGGGCTCGCCTCGTCCACGGCGCTGACCGTGCTGGTGATTCCCGCGGTGTATGTCTGGTTGCGCGATGATGGCAAAGAGCTTGCCGACACCGCCGCCGAAAGAATCTAGGCCCAGAAAATGCCCGTTCGCAACCAATCCGCGTGTAAAGCTCGGTGAACGCTAACCGCGGCCCAGGCGCATGGCCTTGATCCGAACGAGAGCGCACAATCTTCGGTAGTTTAGCCGGTGCGGCGGATCAGAAACTGATAGACTTTCCCCTCGACTTTCGACTCGACGAGCTCGTTTCCGGTGGTGCGGCAGAACGCTTCGAAGTCCTTGACCGCGCCCGGATCGGTCGCGAGCACCTGCAGCGTGCTTCCGGTGCGCATGTCTTTGAGCGCTTTCTTGGCGCGTATGATCGGCAAGGGACAGTTCAATCCCTTCACGTCGAGAACTTGATCAGCCATGATGTGCCTAGCCTTCCTGGGCGTCGCTCGTCGGAATCAGATGAAAAGATTGATGTCGGACTTCGTCGCTTGCTCGATATAGGTCGCGGCGCCGCCCAACACGGGTCCGTCGATCATGTCATCCATCGTGTATTCGAAGAGGTCCATGGTCATCTGACATGCGATCATCTTCACGTCGGACTCGACCGCGGTCTGGCGTAGCTCCTCGATCGACGCCACACCCTTTCGCTTGATCAGGTTCTTCATCATCGTGGTCGCCATCGCGTCGGCACCCGGGATGGCGGAGACCAGGTTGGGCATCACCATGTGCATGCCCATCATCGGCATCTTCATCGCCGGATTGCCCAGAGTCGAAATTTCGAGATCGAGCTTCTTCTTGAGCAGCGTGAGGCCATAGAAGGTGAAGAACATCGTCACCTCGAGACCCATTGCCGCCGCGGTCGTCGCCAGAATGAAGGGCGGATAGGCCCAATCGAGCGTCCCCTTGGTGATGATCATCGACATACGTTTGGTGTTCGGCTTGCTTTCCTCAGCCATCTCAGGCTCTCCTGTTACTCCATTCGTCACGCCGGCTGGCAACCGGCGAATCCGTCGGCGCTCATCTTCGCCTCATAAGGTACCTGCACCGCGGTGCCCGCGACCAGAGCGGTGCGCGCCTTGGCCCAGTCCGCCGGCTTCACCTTGACGAGCCAGCCGGCGCCATATGGGTCGGCGTTGGCAAGCTTGGGGTCGCCCGCGAGCGTGTCATTGATCTCAATGACTTCCGCATCGAACGCGATCTTCGCCGGCCCCACCCATTTGCCGGATTCAATCGTCGCGCAGGATTTTCCCGCCTGGACGGGGCGCCCCGCCTTCTTGGGCGTGTAGGCGACCAGTTGCCCCGCCATTGCCGCAGCGACCGCGGTCATGCCCACGGTCACCGTGCCGTCCGGGTTCGCGCGGTACCAGATGTTGTTCTCGACGTCGTAGAGAAGGTCATCCGGAAGGTTGCACCCGCGCACGATCGGCATGGAGTTGCTCCTATTCCTGGAAAGGCGCACCAGACACGGCGTCGTGCGTCCGCAGCGGCCGCGATGAACAGCAGAATTCGCCGAGCCCTGCGACCTCAAGCTTTCCTTCAACGAAGAGTACAAGATGCCGCGCCACCATCGCGCCGAGACGAACGCGACGGGCAACATCGGGATGGTCAGGCTCGAGCGCGATGACGTTGTACTGATAGACGAGCTCGCGGCAGGTCTCGCGACAGGCGTTGAACGTCGAATCACCCCGTGCGCCTTGACGATGCAAAGCGAGAAGGCGGAACCCTTCCGACATCTTCTGCGTCGGCTCGGCGCCGTGTGCTTCGAGCGAGCGCTCGAGTGTGACTTCGCCGATCTCGAGGAGTTCGCGCGAAACCGCCGCAGCGTTCGCCGCCAGCTGCGCGTCAGGCGTCGCAATGATCGCGTCGAGACGTTCCGTCGGCGGCAAAGTTGACGTTATGGGCGCCGGGTCGGTCATTAGCCCAGACCACGCGCGCGCAGCAGATCGGAGGCATCGGACAGATTCTCATGCACACCGACGCGGCGCGCGGACAAACCCAGCGCCATCCCCAGGAGCTGCGTGAAATAAAGAATCTTCACCTTGGTCTTCCGACCGAACACCTTCTCTGCGCGCACCTGATGCATTTCGAGCCCGACATGGCAGGTCGGACACTCCGTCGCGATCACGTCGGCACCGCAGGCTTCGGCCGTGGTGAGCAGATTGAGGACCAGCTTGGTTGAGATGTCGCTGTCCGAGAGCGTGTGCGCGCCGCCGCAGCATGCGGTCTTGAGCGGATACTCCACGCATTCCGCACCGGCTGCCGCGAGCAGATCGTCCATGAAATGCGGCTTCGAGGTCGATTCCGAGCCCGGCCCTTTGTCCTTCTCCGGAAAGATATGGCGCGGCCGCGTGTACATGCAGCCGTAGTAGTTCGCTATCTTGAGGCCTTTGAGGGAATTTCTGATGCGTTGCCGCAATCCCTCTTCGCCGATCGCCTCCTTGATCCAGTCGAGCGCGTGAATCGTCGTCACCGCGCCCGCCTTGTAGGTCTCGTGCCCGGCCTTTTCGGACAGGCGGCCGACCACGTCGCGCGAGGCCTCGTCATGGGCGAGGTCGTACTCCGCCTTTTTGAGGTTGTGATAGCAGCCGTTGCAAGGCGCCATCACCGTGTCGAAGCCCATCGTCTCGGCGATGGCGAGGTTGCGGGCGGAGAGATAGGTCTGCAGCTTGGGATCGAGGTTCTTCACCTCCATGGCGCCGCAGCAATTCCAGTTCTTGAGCTCGACGAGGTCGAGGCCCAGCGCCTTGCCGACTTCCTTGGTCGAGCGGTTATAAGCGTGTCCCGTCTCCTCGAGGGCACAGCCGGGGTAGTAAGCAACTTTGCCGTGCTTGCCAGTCATCACTCCGCTCCATGCCCTTCGAGGCCGAGCGCGCGGCGTTGCGCCGCCTGCTGCTCACCAAGGTATTCGCCAATGGCCGCGCGCGCCTTGCCCCAGCCGCGCGTGCGTGGCCGGAAGAGGGCGGCAAGCCCGAGTCTCGTCAGAAGGCCGATGGGAAGGCGCATCACCAAGCCGCGGACGAGCGCCACCAGCCAATCCTGGAACAGCGACTGTCCGCTGCGGGCGAAAAACTGGCGGATGATCCTTCCCTCTTCGATCTTGCCGGTGGCGAAAACCTGTTCAGAGAAGACCTCATCGAATTCCATCGACGGCTTCTTGGCCGTGTGTCCCTTGAGCTCGAGCCAATGCGCCGTCGCCTTCATCACGCCTTCGGGATTGACGTCCCGCGGACAAGCATACGTGCACTTGTTGCAGGAAACGCACTGCCAGATGATGTCCTTGTCGCGCAACAGCTCCTCTTCCATGCCGAGGCGGATCAGGTAGATCCAATAGCGCGGGTTGAAATCGGGATTGATGGCGTTGACCGTGCAGGAATTGGTGCATGAGCCGCATTGCCAACAGCGATGGATGTATTCGCCGCCGGGCAGCGCTGCGATTTCATCCTGGAGAGCTTCGTTGTAGTCGGTGACCACGCGCGACTGAATGAAGGTGCTCCAATGGCCGGAGACATCGACGCCTTCGAGCGTCAGTTTCTCGTGTGTGACGAGATTTTCCGGCCTGATCAGCGATTTCTCGTGAATTGGCATCCGGGTCACCTGGCAAGGCGCGGCATCTCGCCGAGGACGTAGGCGGTGCCGTTGATGAGCTTGAGGCGGGTGCGGCCCGTTTCGGTGTCGACCGCGTCGAGGCCGAGGAGGCGGCGCGTGTGCGCCATGGTGTCCCCCGGCGCGCAGAAATCACTTTTGAGATATTGTCCGCCGCGGTCGTTGATGTAGAAGAAATAAATGTGCGCGCAGAGGAGGTCGACGTAGAACGGCAGCTCGCGGAAGACGCCATTGTCGCCAAGGAAGCCTTCAAGCTCGCCGCGCAAGGTCGAGAACGTGGCGTGATCGTCGAGGACTGGAATTGTCAGCGCGTCGACGTCGTCGGCGTACCAGATTTCGCGGAGCACGCCGGTATTGGTGCGGGCATCCCATATCCACCGTGTCATCAGCGGATAGCGCTCCGGCGACGTGAAATGCAGCACTTCCGCCGCGAGATCGCGGACCCAGCGATGCTCGCGATCCCTGGGAAAAGCCGCAGCAAAATCGGCCATCCGCGCGTCGGTGGTCGCAAGATCGGACCAGCCGGCGAGTAGGTGCTCGAGACGAGCGCGCATCACTGCGAAATCGTGCCGTCCGAGCCAGGCGCCGATTCGCCGCCTCGCCGGCGTGATGAAGCTACAGAGGTCGCAGAACTCGGTCTCGGTGAGTTCGCCCACCCGCCCTTTGCCGAGAAGCTCCTCGAAGAGCGAGGCCTTGAGAGCGAGCGCGCCGACGTAGCGCTCGACGCCACCCGTCGCATCGGCGGCCTCGGTCAAATGCTCGAACACTCGCCTGAGCTTCGGTCCGCTCAGATCGAGCACCCGCTCCGGCGCGGCCGGCGCCTTTCTCTCCTTATGGCGCGCGAGGCCCCACATTATTCCGCCGCCTCCAGCACACGGCTCTGCATCGAGGCGATCGCCGCCATGGCCGCCGCTTGTCCCTGCGCGATCGAATCGTCGATCGTCTCCGGCCCTGTTGCCGCGCCGGCCACGAACACGCCCGGCCGCGATGTCCCACACATGCTGCTGTAGCTCGACGCCTTGGCGATGTGGCCGTGTTTCTCGAGCTTCAAGTCAAAGATTGCGGAAAGTGTGAGATTGTCGACATTGGGGTCCATGCCGATGGCGTGGACAACGAGATCAAACGGGATGGTGATGGGACGCTTCACCAGGGTGTCCTCGCCCTTGACGATCAGCCGCTTGCCGTCGGAAGTGACCTCGGCGATACGGGCCTTGATGTACTTGACTTTGTGCTTTTCCTGGCTCTCCCAGTAGTAGGTGTCCTCGTAGAGGCCGAAGGTGCGGATATCCATGTAGTAGACATAGACGTTGCACTTCGGCAGCTCCTCGCGGATCTCCATGGCGAGGTTGGCGGACACCGTGCAGCAGATTTTGGAGCACCACTCGCGGCCGATCTGGCGGTCGCGCGAGCCGACGCAGAGCAGAATCGCAACGCGCTCGGGCTCCCGGCCATCGGAGGGACAACGCACGCCTTTGCCGGAAGAGAACATCTGCTCCACTTGCGTGGTGGTGACCACGTCGGGATAGGTGCCGAAGCCCCATTCGGGCTTATTGACGGAATCGAAATGCGTGAACCCCGTGCACAGCACCGCGGCGCCCACGCCCATCTCCACGCCCGAGGAAAGGCGCGTCTGGAATTCGCCAGCGTCCCCGGCGAAGCTCTTGACAGCGGTGTTGCGGTGGATGTCGATCAGCGGATTGCCCTCGACGCGTCGCACCATGCCGCCGATCGCGTCCTTCGCCCACTCGCCGGACGGCACGAGCTTGGCATAGCCGCTCATGATCGGGGCACCGCCGAGACGGTCAGCCTTGTCGACGAGCACGACGCGCTGGCCAACCATCGCGAGGGCATGAGCTGCGGCCAGACCCGCAGGACCGCCGCCGACGACAAGGATCGGTTTCATGAAGCACCTGCCTTGCCGAGCATCGCCGGCTTGACGTAGCCCGGCCCTGACGTGATCGCGCGTTTCGGGTCGTAGAGCGTCTCGATGCGCCCGACGGCGACCTCTTTGAGGTAAGATTCGAACTCCGCCTTCGCTTTCTGCCAGTCGATGCCAAGCTTTTCGAGTAAGCCTTCGAAGGGCGAGGCGTGCCAGTGTAACTGCGCTAGTTTGTAAGGATGGGCGCCGCAAAGGAGCGCCGCGAACTGGCAATCGGCCATGATCGGTAGCTCGTAGACTTTGTCCGCCGCCTTGCCGATCCATTGATTCTTGTCGAGCGTGGTGATGCAGCCGGTGTCGTGCCCGATCATCACGTCGGCACGCGCCTCTTCGACTGCTATCTTGATCTTGCGATCGATAGCGAAGGAGCGCGTGAACTCGCGCTCGCCGATGATGTGGCGGAAGCCAAAGCCGCAGCAATCGTACCAAGTCGAATAGTCGACCACCTGCGCGCCCAGCGTCTGCAGCAACCCCGTCGAGACAGCCACGCGATTGCCATCCATGACTGTGTCGTCATAGATCACGTCTTCCGGCACCATCTTGTAGACGTGGCAGGCCGGATGGACCGTGGCGCGGATGTGGCTCACATCGATTACGCGATGCTCTTTGACCCGCTCGCGCATGACATGGAGCCACTCGGAATAGTGTACGACCTCTTCCGGGATGAGCAGCTTGCCGTCGATGAGGCGGCCGAGCTTGGCCAAGATCTTCTTGACCTGCTCGCGGAGCTTCGGTGACTGCAGCAGGAAGCTCCGCATCTCCTTGTAATTGCCGAAGGAGGTGCCGCAATGGACGAGCGGATAGTAGTAACCCTCCGGTAGTCCCTGGGCCTTCGCCGACACATAGGCCTGATGGAAATTGCGGAGGAACACCGCGGCGAGGCTCACGACATTGCCGATGCCCGAGCCGTGGTAGTTCCATGCGGTGCACGACGTCTGGTCGGTCTCGTCGAGATAGCGCGTCCCTAGCTTGTTCATCAGCCATAGTAGCGACGTCGGATATCCCGGAATGTTGCCGCACTGACCGCAGGACTTGTGGTGCCAGAGTTGATTGGTGGGAATGCGCTTTTGCCAACCATAGAGCGTACGCGCGGTAACGGGATCGTGCTGCTCGCTCACACGGTGGACGACAATCTCGCTGTCCTTTTCGAGCTGCCACATGATATCGCGGACGTCCTCGACGTGATCCTTCCCTGTAAGCATCGAGCGCCGATCGATCCGCGTCTCGACCCAGGCAGTAGCGGTACGGGCCTCATCCGGGCTCAGCTTCGCCGGCCGCCATTCCGCACCGAAATTGGTATATGCCCCGTCCGTTCGCTTACCGTCCGCCATGCGTCCTTCACTCCACCATTCGAGTAGCGCCTACGCTAGGCGTCTTCAGCCGCTTCCTTTTGCTCTTCGAGCCACTCGGCGTATTCGTCGCGCTTCTCGTCCATCACGTCGCGAACCACGTCGAACAAATTCTCATCGACAGCCTCAAGCTGATCGAGCACGCCCGTTTCTTCCCAGATCGTGTAGAGCTCGATTGAGGTCTTGAGGTTGACCTCCCACGCGGTGTCCATCGTGTGCATTGTCGGCATCGGGATCGCTTTGCGCAGCAAGTTGAGCGGCGCGTCGATCTTGCTCACATGCGGACCCCAATCGGGAAAGGCATCGCGCGTGATCATGTTCGGGGCGAGCTGGTTCCCGGTCGAGATGATCTTGAGCAGCACGCGGGAGAAGGGCCGCAGCACGTCCTTGGCCGATTGCATGCCGTGCTTGATTGCGACCTCGCGCATGATCATGACGAGACCGCCCGGTGAATTGTCGAAGGGGCACCGCGCCGCGCAGGTGTAACACTGAGCGCAGGACCAGATCTTCTCCTGCATCGCCTCGTAGATACCCTCGAGATTCTCGGTCCAGAGAAGCTGCACGATCTCGCGCGGCGAATAGTCGTAGTAATGCGCCGAAGGACAGGTGGCGGTGCAAATGCCGCAGTTTAGGCAACCATGGAGTTCGTGCTCGTAAAGGACATGCGAGCGGATATCCTCGAAGACCTCCTCGAGCTTCTCGTAGGCGACGACCGGTGAATTCGAGACGGGATCACCGATCAATGCGCGCGCCTCAGCCATACCCCTCCTTGCAAAACGTCAGTAGGTCAGGACTCTCGCTTCGTCATTCTCCATGACCTCTTCGATGACGCGCGCACCACCGACAATGCCGGAGCACTCCGGAATGAGATCGGCCTCGGTCATGTCAAAGAGGTCGAGATTGGGCGAGCAGCAATAGAATTTTACGCCCGCGTCATGCGCGTCCTTGATGAAATCGTAGACGGTCTTGGGTGACCCGGGTTTCACCACCAACTTCTCCGCCACCCCCTTTTTCATCAGCTGGCCGGACGTCGCGGTGCAGATCACTTCGACCTCGTAATCCATCGCCGCAGCGACGCTCGCCTGAAAAAACGGCGCGCCAAGCTCCTGGCCGTTGCGAGGATCGGTATTGACCATGATGATGACGAGCTTCCGGGCCACAGCCCTATTCTCCCTGATTGTCAAATGCACCCATTTGGCCGAGGGCACATTGATCTATGTCAACGTCCTGATGCGGTCTCGTCGGTAACCTTATGCCAAACGATGGCCGATAGGCTAGCAATATATTCCATTTTTGTGATGTTTCAACCGGGAGTCCGCTGAAAACGGTACATTTCCGGCCCATGGGCGAGAAAGTGCAAGAAATATATTCGTGTTTTTGAATTTGTCGGCTTATGATCGCCGCGCGACAGCACGAAAACGGGATGCGATCACATCAGATGCGTGGTCTTGATTACTCCGACCATGATCTCGCTGAGGGCGACCGCGATCGTGCCTTGAACGGCCCGCAGGCGCTCCAACCCTTCTGCCGTGTCCTCAGGCGCCTCGTCGAACTCCATGATGAGATCCTCGATCATCGCGGACTTCATACCGGGATGGCCAAGGAAGCCCAGGCAATTGCCGTTGACCTGAAAGAGCGCGGGTTCGCCGACGTCATTGACCGCCAGGATGGAGGCCTCCTTGGGCGGAATCGGACGGTCACGCATATAGACGGCCATGGGATAGCGGTCGGGGAGATGACCACCGAGCGCCCCAGCAGCAACGCGGCGCGCCTCGCCTACCCTGAATCGAAGCGATGCCTCCTCCGCGCCGCCGCCAGACGCGGTCGCCAAGAGGCAGGCACCAAACCCGATGCCGAGGACAGGCAGGCGGTGCGCGAGGAAATCGCTGGCGAGGCGAAGTTCGGGGCCAAGGCTTGGCAGAAGATGGCCGCTGACGATGCCCATTGGCCCGGCGCCCAAGATTACGAGCCCGTCAAAACCGCTCGCCCCGCGTGGCACTGTGCCGCCGGCGGTGAAGGGGCGGACATAGTGGAAACGAATGGCGCGGCTTTCGAAATGATCCTCCATCAGACCCAGGAATTCGGCTTCGGTATGCTGGAGCACGCACAGGGTCTTCATGATGATCGGACGAGCCTTGCTGGTGCATCGATGCGTCGTCCGATGCTAGTGCGAAACTGGTGATGAAGCGATGGGTTGGTTCGAGTTAGCTCGCGATATCGAGCCTTTCGACGATTTGCCGCTCAACCGCGCACTCGTCGACTCGCTCGAAGCGGCAGCGCACGATCGGCCGCTCGGTCCGCTCCGCTTCTACACGCCGACCTTCCGCTCGTATGCAACCGACGATCTCAAGGGATGCAATAAGAACAGCTTTCCCGCCTTCTCGATCACTGGGGGCGCCTGTGCCCTCAAGTGTGATCATTGCCAAGCAAAGATCCTCGAACCGATGATTCCGGCGACCAACCCGGCCGAGCTCGAGCGCAAGGTGCGCGATCTTGTCCTGCTTCAGGACCTTCAGGGCTTTCTCCTCTCCGGCGGTTCCAACCGCCGCAACGAGGTGCCGTACGAGCGCTATCTGTCGACGATTGAGGCGCTGAAGCGTGACTTCCCCCATCTCCGCATCGCCGTGCACACGGCACTCCTCGATGAGCACCGAGCAAAACGCATGGAAGCGGCGGGTATCGACGTCGCCATGATGGACGTGATCGGCGCGGGGGAGACGATCCAGCAGGTCTATCATCTTGATCGGCCGGTTGAGGATTTCGAGGCGACGCTCGCAGCGTTGTGCGCGACATCGATGGAGATCGTGCCGCATATCGTCATCGGCCTGCATTACGGGCGTATTCTCGGCGAGCACCGCGCGCTCGAGATCGTCTCGCGTTACCCGGTCGCGGCTCTTGTCCTCGTCGTCGTCATGCCGTTCTACGCGCCGGCCGATCGTCAGTTTGTCACCGTTTCGCCCGATGACGTCGCCTCGATCTTCGTGGCGGCGCGCCAACGTATCTGCAACGCGCCAGTGCAGCTCGGCTGTGCGCGTCCGGCCGGTCACCACAAGCTCCTCACCGACGCCTATGCGGTCATGGCAGGCTTCGACGGTATCGCCTACCCCGCTCAGGGTATCGTCGCGCTCGCGCGCGCCATTGGCCGCCCAATCGAGCAAGAGCATGCCTGCTGCTCGATTGCGCTCGACGGGCTCGGGACCAACCGCGTCTGCGGGCCGAGGGCGTTGGTATGACGATCGAAGCGCCCGATGTCGTGGTCGTCGGCCTAGGGCCCGCGGGGAGTCGGGCAGCTGCCGCCGCGGCCGCCGGCGGCGCCCGCGTGGTGGCGCTGGAGCGCCGTGAAGAAGCCGGCCGCCCTGTGCAATGTGCCGAGTTCGTGCCAGCTCTCCTCGACCAAGAAGTCGCTGGCCTCGCTCCCGTCACGGTCCAGACGATCGAACGCATGCTCACCTTCGTCGAGGAGGACGCGGCCGACGAGACGCCAAATTTTCCCGGTCGCATGATCGACCGCGCCGACTTCGATCGCCTTCTCGCCGACCGAGCCGCGAAAGCCGGCGTCATCTGCCGATACGGAGTGAGCGCTGTTGCCGTCGCGCGGGATGGCACGATCCATGTGTCGGACGGAAGCCGCTTGCGGCCACGGTTGCTGATCGGCGCCGATGGACCGCGCTCGCGTGTTGGCGCGGCGTTCGGCGCCATCAATCATGCGCTCGTCGAGACGAGGCAGGTGACGGTGCCGCTGTTCCGGCCTCACGATGCGACCGACATCTTTCTTCGCGCCGACTATGTCGGGGGCTACGCCTGGCTGTTTCCAAAGGGAAGTGTGGCCAATCTCGGCCTCGGCTTTGACGCAAAATCGTCGTCGCGGCTCAAGCCGTTGCTGATCGAGCTGCAGCGGCAATTGGTCGCCGAAGGCCGGATCGGCGGGGAAGTCTCCTGCCTCACCGGGGGCGCTATCCCCGTCGGCGGTCGCCGCGCGGCGGTGGGCGCGATCGGCGACCTGCCCGTACTGCTCACCGGCGATGCCGCCGGGCTAACCAATCCGGTAACCGGCGCCGGCATCGCCGCTGCTGTTCAGTCTGGAACGATGGCCGGCGCAGCGGCCGCGCGCTGGCTCGGCGGTCAGCGCTGCGCGCTAGCGGACTACGAAGAGGAGCTTGCGGACCTCTTCGACGCTGCGTTGTCATGCGCACGCCGGCAACGGACAGCACTGCTTGCCTGCTATCGCGAGGGCGCGACACCGACGCCGTCGGCGCTCCGCCGTGGATGGATCGCCTACCCGCAATACTGGGCGGCGTGAGGCAAGAAGGAGATTGGTCATGGGTTGTCTGGAGATGCCGCGACAGCCGGTCCCCGATTTCACCGATAAGCACCGCAGCGACATCAATGATCCGGAGGCGATGCAGCCTCGGGCGCCGACACCAGTACCGCCCGAGGCGCGCAATGGCGGCCGCGTCAAGGCACGTGGCCTTGAGGCTCACGGCGTCTATCGACCCAATTTCAACATCCTCACCCCAGCTATGCGCTCGCCCGAGTATGTCCAGATGTCGACAGCCGCGGCGATCACGCTCGGCGTGATGCAGGGGTACATGCATCGCACGGATTGCACACGGTGCCTGAATCTTCTGCTGACATATCCCGAAGGATGCCGCGCCAATTGCGCCTATTGTGGCCTTGCGCGGCACCGCGAGGCCGAGCGCAACTACGCCGACCGCAACTTCATCCGCGTGGACTGGCCGGCGGTACCTTATGACGAAGTGATCGACATCGTCGCACGCGGCGGTGACGGCGGACGCTTCCACCGCATGTGCATCAGCATGATCACCCACCCCAATTCCGACCGCGATACTCGTATCGTTCTGAAGAAATGGGTGGACGCCATCCGTCATGTGCCGGTCTCGATCCTCTCGAACCCCACGACGATGACCCGCCAGGACGTTCAGGATCTCAAAGATCTCGGCGCTGAGATTTTCACCGTGGCGCTTGACGCGGCAAACCCCGCCATCTTCGACCGCACCCGCGGCCACGGCGTGCAGTCGCCGCACAGCTGGGACAAGTACTGGGAAATCCTGCATGCGGCGGCTGAAATTTTCGGTCCGGAGCGGTTCGGCGCCCATCTGATCGTTGGCATGGGCGAGAGCGAGCGCGACGTGCTTACGCAGGTCCAAGCGATTCGCGATCTCGGCGGTCACAGCCACATGTTTGCCTTCTTTCCGGAAAAAGGCTCGCTCATGGACCACCTGCCGCCAGTGCCGCGGCCGCAATGGCGCCGCGTTCAGCTCGGACGCTACCTCATCGACTATCGCGGCCATCGGATCGAGGGCATGCGTTTCGATGACGCCGGCCGCGTTGTCGATTTCGGCTGCGAGAGGGATAAGCTCGATGCAGTAATCAACGCCGGCGTAGCCTTCCGTACCTCTGGTTGCCCCAGCAAGGAGGCGACCGACATCTCGGCCTGCGATCGGCCGTACGGCGACTCGCCGCCGCGAGATATCGCCTCGTACCCCTTCCATCCCAACGGCAATGATCTCGGCAAGATCCGTGCGCAATTGCGGCGCGGCGATGCCTGAGAGCCGGTGATGAACCACGAGACACCGCGCCGCTTCCGGGTCATCGATACCGGGATACGCGCCGGCCGCGCCAATATCGCGTTTGACCAGGCGCTGATCGCAGCCCGGCAAGAGGGGCGCATTCCCGACACCATTCGTTTCCTCCGCTTCCGGCCCTCAGCGCTCATCGGCATGCATCAGATCCTGAGTCACGAGGTGCGTGTCGATCATTGCCGGCGCCGCGGCATCGAGATCGGGCGACGCATCACCGGCGGCGGTGGTCTCTATCTCGATGAGGGGCAAATCGGCTGGGAGTTGGTCTTTGAGCGTGGCAGCCTCGGTATGCGGACCCTCGATGAGGCGACACGGCGCATCTGCGAAGCGGCGGCGCTCGGCATCAGAAAGCTGGGCGTTCCGGCGCAATACCGGCCGCGCAACGACATCGAGGTCGACGGGCGCAAGATCAGCGGCACCGGTGGGTTCTTCGACGGCGATACGCTCTTCTATCAGGGGACACTGCTCATCGATTTTGACCCAGCTGAGATGATCGCAGCGCTCAAGATCCCGACCGAGAAACTATCGAAGCGAGAACTCGATTCGGCGCGACAGCGCGTCGTCTCGTTGCGCGAGCTGCTCGGCGAGCGACTGCCGGACCTTCCCACCATATATCAAGCGCTTCTCGAAGGGTTTGCCGAAAGCTTAGGCATCGCGCCTGAATGGGGCGCGATCAGCCGCTTCGAGGAAGTTCTTGCCGACCGGCTTCACGGCGAGGAGTTCGGCACAGACGCCTTCGTCGAGATGCTGGACGCGCCGGAGGTCGATGACGGCATCGTCAGCGCGACGCTGACGAAGCGCGGTGGCGCCGTCCGCGCCGATATCCGCCTCGAAGGACCCACGCGCAATCGTATTCGCGAGGCGCTGATAACCGGCGATTTTTTCGTGACGCCGCCGCGCGTCATCCTCGACCTCGAGGCGAAACTGCGCGGCCGGGAGGTTGGCGAAGTGGGGGCCGTCATCGACGAGTTCTTTGCTCACACGCGCGTGGAATTTTTGAGTCTCGGTCCCGACAATATTCGCGAGGCCGTCGAGGCCGCGCTGCACCAGCTGAGCTTCGTCGCTGCCGGTCGGCGCCTGCGTGGCCGCCTCGTCGGCGCCTCGTCGGGGGACGCCCCAACGCTGGTCTTTCTGCACGACGCGCTCGGCTGTGTGAGGTTATGGCGAGACGTACCGGAGCGCATCGCTGCAGCCACGGGTCGCGGCGCACTCGTTTACGACCGATGGGGCTCCGGGGATTCGGAGCCGCTCGAGGCGCCCTTCTCTCGTCGTTATCTACTCGACGAGGCCCTGTCCTCGTTGCCCGAAGTGCTGCGCGCGACCAGAGTCCAGCGGCCAATCCTGATTGGTCATTCGGACGGCGCCGCGATCGCGCTCGCCTATGCCGGTGCTTTCCCGGCGGAGGTGGAGGCCGTCGTGGCGATCGCGCCTCATCTCTCTTGCGAGGAGCGCACGCGCATCGCCATTGCCGAACAGATCACCGACTTCGAGCATGGCGATCTCAAGGCGCGACTCATGCGTTATCACGGCGCCAAGACCGAGCGGTTGTTCCGTCGCCTCGTTGAAATCTGGACTGCCGAAGGCGCCACGAGTTGGGGACTTGAACCTTACCTCGCTCGCATCCGGTGCCCAGTCCTGGCAATCCAGGGAGTAGATGACGAGTTCTTCAGCAATGCACAGATGGAAGCCCTCTCGGCACTCTGCGTCCGCGCGCCGCTCAAGACGATCAGTCTACTGGACTGCGGCCACGCCCCCCACCACCAAAGGCCGAAGCCCTTGATTGGCGTCATCACGGAATTCGTTGAGGTGCTAAGGCAGCGCGATCGCGCACCGCAAACCGCTGCGTCCAGCTGTGCTGGAAGTGCCGTAAGCGACTCGAACACCACCGCGCACCGCTCAGGGAGAGCTGTTTGATATCGTATACTGCCGTTTCTATTCTTAATCCCGATCCAAGCATTTCGAAGAGGCATTTCCACGACATGAATCTCTCAAGAATGATCGGCAACGCGGCCAAGGCAACTTCGCTTCTCAAGGCGCTGGCAAACAAGCATCGCCTCATCATCCTGTGTCATGTCGCCGGAGGCGAAAAATCCGTTGGCGAACTAGAGGAACTGCTCGGCATGCGGCAACCTCATCTTTCCCAGCATCTTGCCCGGCTGCGACGCGATCACTTAGTGAGGACCCGGCGCGATTCCCGCACGATTTACTACGAGCTCGAAGCAAGCAATGTCGCCGGAGAGATCGTTCATCTGCTCTACCAGTTCTATTGTGCGCCCCGAGGAGTGAAGCGCCAGAAGAGGCGCGTCGAAAGCTCAACGCGGCGCACCCGGAACGCCCCCCGGCGCGTCGCCGCCGCTGCCTACCGCCCACGCGTCATGCGACCGCGATAGGCTGATCGGTCATTCGTTTTAGCCGTAAGCGCGTCGTGGGACCTCGGGCCGAACCTCGTCCTGATTTGCTGGAGTTCCTTCACTGCGGTCGCGGCGCATGGCAACGCGCCTGCGCATACTTCAACCATGGGCTCGCGTTGACCCATGTCAAAGCGGCCACTTTCGGTTCGTCTATCCTTCCAATCGTCCGGCGCACTCGAGAAGGTCGAGGCCGGCACTGAAGAGTTGGAGGGACGATCATGCGAACCGCACTTGCGGCTGCCCTTCTCCTGCTTGGGACAGGAGGCGGCGCCTTCGCTCAGCAGAATTGCGCGCAGCAGTTGGATGATCTGACAAAAGAGTGGAATGTCATCGGGTTTGTCAATCCCAAGCAAAATGCACAAATTGTCCGGGGGTCGGGCGGTCATGTGCACACCGGCGCGCAGGTGCAGTACATGAAGACCCAAATGACCATGGCTGCGCATCTCTGCAAGAAGGGCGAGGAGCATGAGGCCATGCTGCGCATGGACGTCGTCCGCGCATGGCTGAAGCTCCCCGAGGTCC
This sequence comes from Allostellaceae bacterium, assembly GCA_035945115.1. Lineage (GTDB taxonomy): Bacteria > Pseudomonadota > Alphaproteobacteria > ATCC43930 > CGMCC-115725 > DAHUYF01. Next base: position 30,267 of record DASZAN010000104.1, on the reverse strand, counting down.
AGCATCCTCCAGAGCACGGATATACGGGCTCCACGAAGAAGTGACTGCGCTTCGTGCGCGGCCATGATCCGTGCGAACTAGCGTGCTCCGGGACGCAATTCGGCCGCAGATCATGGGCTCACCATGCGCTTTTGCCCGCCGTTTCGATGGCTTCTCGATCGGCAGCAACGATCTCACCCAGCTTACGTTAGGTGTTGACCGTGACTCCGAGGCGTTGGCCGAACTCTTCGATGAGCAAGACGAGGCCGTGAAGTGGAAAACGTCATCACCGAAGCGCATAAGGCCGGTGCCAAGGTGGGGCTATGCGGCCAAGAACGGAGCGATCACCCGGAATTTACTGAATTCCTTGTTGAGTGCGGCATTGATTCGATATCGGTCAGCCCGGATAGCTTCCTGGAGGTGAAGCGCCACGTTGCGGCCGCTGAAGCGCATGGCCTCGCATCTGGCGCCCGCGCGCGTGCTCGCGGCTAGCCCGGGGGATTCGATCCACCGGTGAAGGTCAGCGTAGGATACGTCGCGCGGCGACGTGAAATGGAGCTTTAGAGTGTCGTCAATCGACCCCTTCGTCCCGCGCACCCACATCGCCTATTTCTCCATGGAGATGGCCGTTCGGGCCGAAATGCATACCTATGCCGGCGGTCTCGGCATTCTCGCCGGCGACACGGCTCGTTCTTGCGCCGACTTGGAACTGCCCGTCGTCTTCGTGACTCTGCTGAGCCGTGCCGGTTACTTCCGCCAGGAGATCGACGCAAACGGATGGCAGGGCGAGCAGCCTGATTGGTGGAAGCCCGATCACTGGTGCGAGCCGCTCAATGCGATGGTGGCTGTCGAAATCGAAAGGCGCCCGGTCTGGATTCGCCCTTGGCTCTATATTCATACCTGCCCGTACGGCCACCGAATCCCAATCCTGCTCCTCGACACTGATCTCGATCAGAACGGCGGAGAGGATCGAGCGCTCACTCACTATCTCTATGGCGGGGACGAGACCTATCGCCTCAAGCAGGAGATTATCCTCGGGATCGGCGGCATTCGGGTTTTGCATGCTCTCGGCTTCGATCTCCACACCTATCACCTCAACGAAGGTCACGCGGCCTTCCTAACACTCGAGTTGCTGAACCACTGGCGCATCCCGCAGGAGAACTTGATCTCGGGGGACCTGCCATACGATATTTCCGAGGTTCGCGAACGGTGCGTGTTCACGACGCACACACCCGTCGAGGCAGGCCAGGATCGCTTTTCGTACGAGGTCTTTGAGCGGATCCTGCCCAATTTCGTCGATCCCCACGCCTTGAGGCGACTCGCTGGAGAGGACCGCCTCAACATGACGCGTCTCGCGTTGAATCTCACCGGTTATGTCAACGGCGTCGCAGGCCGCCACGCGGAGACCACGGCCCAGCTTTTCCCCGGTTACCGGGTCCATGCCATTACGAACGGTGTGCATGTCGGGACCTGGGCGCATCCTGCCTTCGCCGAGCTGTACAGCGCGAATTTTTCCCGATGGCTGCACGAGCCTGAAGTTCTCGTCCGTGCGATGCAACTCTCCGACGACAAAGTCTGGAGCTGCCACGAAACAGCCAAGAAAGAGCTTATTGACTACGTGAAGACATCCGCCGGCATCGCGCTCGATCCCAACGTCGTCATCTTGGGCTCTGCCCGGCGCATGACTGGCTATAAGCGCCCTCTGCTCCTCTTCCAGGATTTGGAGCGGCTTACAGCGATCGCGGCGCGGCGGCCTTTCCACCTGGTGGTCGCCGGCAAGGCTCATCCGCGGGACAACAGCGGCAAGGAAGCCATTAGACGTATTCATCATCTTGCGGATCAGCTTCGCGGCAAGATCACCTGCGTATTCTTGCCAAACTACGACATGCGAATTGCGAAAATGCTGATCGCCGGCTCTGATGTTTGGCTGAACACGCCCTTGCCCCCGCTGGAGGCGTCGGGGACGAGTGGGATGAAGGCGGCGCTTAATGGCGTGCTCAACCTGAGTGTACTGGACGGCTGGTGGATCGAGGCCTGCATCGAGGGCGTCACGGGCTGGTCAATCGGCCACGACGGCGATGGCGGCGTAGATCAAGAGCATGCCGCCGCGCTCTACGGCAAGCTCGAAAGCGCGGTGCTCCCTCTCTACTACGGGAACCCGGCGTTATGGCGTTGGATGATGAAGCAGGCGATTGGCAACATCGCCTATTATTTCAACAGCCAGCGCATGATGCGCCGCTACGCGACTGAGGCCTATCTCCGGTAGCTTTTGGGCCCGAAGCTCAAGTGCGGTTGGCGAGAGCTCCGTGATAGGCTCGTGTGCGCGCGTATCGCACGTCGCTCCACCATTTCCAGAGGAGGTAAATTGCTGGATAGATCAAAAGCTCCAGCATGAAGCTCGTGACGACGCCGCCAACCATAGGCGCGGCAATGCGTTTCATCACGTCAGATCCCGTCCCGCTGGACCACATGATAGGCAAGAGCCCCATCAGGATCGCCAGGACCGTCATCATTTTGGGCCGAACCCGCTTAACGGCACCTTCCATGACGGCATCCTCGAGGTCCGGAAGAGCGTTCATTCGTCCTTCTGCTTTCCACCGTTCATAGGCGACGTCCAGGTAAAGCAGCATTACCATGCCTGTCTCGGCATCCACCCCAGCCAAAGCGATGATGCCGACCCAAACAGCCACGCTAAGGTGATAGCCGAGCAGCAACAGCAGTAAGAAAGCACCGAGGAGTGAGAAAGGCACGGCGGTCAGCACGATCAGCACTTTGGCCAGGGATCGTGTGTTGAGATAAAGCAGGACGAAGATGAGGGCCAGCGTGATCGGAATGACGTATGTCAACCGCTGGCTGGCGCGCTGCAGACCTTCGAACGAGCCGCTCCATTCCAGTCTGTAGCCGGCAGGCAATTTGACCATCTCGCCAACGGCCTTCCGAGCATCGCTGATGTAGCTGCCGATGTCTCGACCTGATACGTCCACATAGACGTAACCGACGAGCTGTGCTGCCTCGCTCTTGATCATGCCGGGACCGTCCACGAAGCGCAGCTCGGCGAGTTCTTCCAAGGGCACCTGCGCGCCGGACGGCGTGGCGACGAGCACACGCCGCAATTTTCCCAGATCGTCGCGCAGCTCGCGGCCGTAGCGCACATTCACGGGATAGCGCTGCCTACCTTCGATGGTTTGCGTGAGATTCGCCCCGCCAACGGCCGCTTGGATGACCTCCTGCACGTCCATCACCGACAGTCCGTAACGGGCGATGGCTTCACGATCGATATCGAAATCGAAGTAGTAGCCCTGGCTTACCCGTTCAGCGAAGGCGCTTCGTGTACCGCGAACTGCACCTACCGCAGCTTCGACTTCCGACAGGATACGTCCGATCTCGTTGAGATCCGGCCCGAACACCTTCACTCCGACGGGCGTCCGTATGCCGGTCGACAGCATGTCGATTCGCGCCTTGATCGGCATCGTCCAACTGTTGGAGAATCCCGCCACCTTCACGCTCAGCGCTTGATTCATGTCGCTGATGAGCTGATCGGGCGTCATGCCCGCGCGCCACTGATCCGATGGCTTGAGATCGATGACGGTCTCGATCATTTCCAGCGGGGCCGGATCGGTGGCGCTCTCGGCTCGTCCGGCTTTCGCGAACACGCTAGCGACCTCGGGAAAGGTCATCAGGATTCTGTCTTGCTCCTGGATCGCCTGCTTCATCGTTTGGATCGATGCGCCCGGCAGCGTCGCCGGCATGAAGAGAACCGTCTCCTCCCACAGCGGCGGCATGAACTCGCTGCCAAGGCTCCTGTAGATCGGCACAATGGCAGCGATGGCGAGGAGCCCGATCGCGACCGTCGCGTAGCGCAGTCTCAGCGCAAGCTTGGCAAATGGCCGGTAGGCCCAGATCAAGAGGCGATTGATTGGATTTCGCTCTTCGGGCGGAAGGTTGCCGCGGATCAGCAGCGTCATAAGGTAGGGCGTCACCGTGACGGACAGCAGCGCGGCAAAGAACATGCTGAAGGACTTGGTATAGGCGAGTGGCTTGAAAAGCCGACCTTCCTGGTCCTGAAGTGCAAACACCGGCAGAAAACTCACGGTAATGATCAAGAGCGAGAAGAACAGCGATGGTCCTACCTCTCTGCCGGCCTCGATCAGGACGTCAAGACGGGCACGACGCATTTCGGGGGGCTTGACCTGCTCGCGCTCGACATGCTTGTGGGCGTTCTCGATCATGACGATCGCGGCATCCACCATGGCGCCGATGGCAATGGCGATCCCGCCCAAGCTCATGATGTTGCTGGTCAGCCCTATCCATCGCATCGCCAGCATTGCCATGAGCACGGCCAGAGGTAGCGTAATGATGGCAACCAGCGCGCTCCGGAGGTGGAACAGGAAGACGACGCATACCAGACTGACGATGAGACTTTCTTCGACGAGTTTCCAAGTCAGCGTCTCTACGGAATGCTTGATGAGCAATGAGCGGTCGTAGGTGGTAACCAACTCGACGCCCTCGGGAAGCGAGGGCACAACCTTGTCTTTGATCGTCTCCTTGACACGATTGAGGACGTCGTAGACGCTTTCGCCGAACCGGACGACAACGACGCCTCCCGCGGCATCGCCCAGGCCGTTGTAGTCGACCACGCCACGGCGGATGTCCGGGCCGATCTGCACGAACGCCACGTCTCGCACGAGGATAGGCGTGCCATCTGGTTGTGCTCCCAGCGCCACGGCTTCGATGTCGGCAGGGCTTTGAAAATAGCCCCTGCCGCGCACCATGTACTCCCTGCCGGTAAACTCGAGCACTCGCCCGCCCACTTCTTGGTTGCCACGGCGAATTTGCTCGACGACCTTGTTGATCGGGATGTTGTAGGCGAGCAGCCTATTGGGATCGATCGTGACTTGGTACTGCTTCACGAAGCCACCGACGGAGGCCACTTCTGCCACGCCAGGAACGGATCGGATCTGATACTGCACCTGCCAGTCCTGCAGGCTGCGAAGATCGGCCAGCGAGCGCTCCCCGGTCTTGTCGATCAGCACATATTCCAGGGCCCATCCAACGCCGGTCGCATCGGGCCCGAGTTGCGGCGATACCCCTTGCGGCAGCTTACCCGCCATTCCGCTGAGATATTCGAGCACACGGCTGCGCGCCCAGTACAAGTCGGTACCGTCTTCGAAAATGACATAGACCAGCGATGAACCATAGAAGCTGGTGGCTCGCACCGCTTTGACCTTGGGAGCGGAAAGGAGCTGCGTCACGATCGGATATGTGACTTGGTCCTCGATGATATTCGGGCTGCGGTCCTCCCAGTCGGTCGAGATGATCACCTGCACATCGGAGAGGTCGGGAATCGCGTCGAGGGGCGTGTTGAGAACAGCCCACGCCCCGCTGCCAATAATCGCGACGATCAGAAGCAAGACCAGGAAGGTGTTTCGGGCGCTGAACTCGATGATGCGTGCGATCATGACCTTACCCTTGGTGATCTCAGCAACTTAGGTGGCAGCCATGCACGTCATTGGTGGGTATGTCCCGCTGTTCCGCCCTTCGTCGACATCTCCTTCATATTTCCTTGCTGTCCAGCCTTCTTGCCACCGCTTGTATCGACACCCATCCCGGGCATGTCCGCCATGCTGCCGGCGCCGGCCCGCAATCGGCTCTCCGAGTCGATAAGAAAGTTTGCGGAGGTCACGACTTGGTCTCCGGCTTTCAGCCCTTCGAGGATCTGTAGCCGATCCTCGAACTGCAGAGGACTGATCTTCACTTGTACCGGCACGAAGTGATCCGCGGAGACGACGCGATACGCGATATCGCGCTCGCCAGTGCGGATGACAGCGGAAACCGGGACGGTCAACCCATTCCCCATCGAATGGGTAATCACGATATGGCCAAACATGCCGGGCCTAAGTTCGCCATCGTGATTGGGAAGCTCGACGCGCACCTGCACCGATCGGGTCGTCTCGTCGACGACCGGATCAACGAAAACGACTTTCCCGATCAAAGGTCGCGACCTGAGTGACGACACCGTGACCGACACCGGCATACCGATCTCGATGTGCGGCAATTCGTACTCGAAGACCTTTGCCTGCATCCACACCGTGGAGAGGTCCGCAACAATGTACAGTTCGCCTTGCGGCATCACGTACTGCCCCTCGAAGGCCTTCTTCTCCAGCACGGTTCCGGAAATCGGGCTGCGCAAGGTCAGCGACTTCTCCAGCTTGCCCGTTCGCTCCAGCGCCTCGATCGCCTCCTTTGGTACATCCCAGAGCTCCAGTCGCCGCCGCGAGCTTTCCAACACCACCTGCCGGTCCCCCATGCTGTCGGGATTGGCCTTGATTGACCTCAGCGCTGAAAGGAACTCGCCCTGAGCTGTGAAGAATGCGGGACTGTAGATCGACAGCATGGGGTCGCCGACCTTCACCTTTTGCCCGGTGAAGGAGACGAACAGCTTTTCAACCCAGCCTTCGGTTTTCAGGTGAATATGCGCGATCTTGGTTTCGTCCGGCCGCACGATCCCTACTGCGCGAATGGTCATGGTCAGCGGTGTCTCCTGCACCGTCCCCAGCGCCACTCCGATACGTTGCTGGACGTCTGGGGCAACGCTGATGTCCGCGTATCCCGGCGGTGTCTCGCCGTCTTTCTCTGCATACCCAGCGCGTGGAGGATTTGCCGTGTCATGCGCACCATGTGCCGCGTGTTCTTGAGCTCGAGCGAGGAGCAACGGCGTGGCGCTCAGCAGCGCTGCCAGCGTCAGGCCGACCAGATCTCGATACCGTATCATCGACATGGTCATCCTCACTGTGTCTCGCGTGATCGCACGGGTATGGTGGCCGGCTCCGCCCCCGACGAACCCGGCCGGCCAAGCGTCTCGACATCGACACCAGCAAGTGCCTCAAGCTCGGCGAGCCGCTTTTCTCGTTCGATCTGCGCTGTCGCGACCATCGCACGGACCTCGACATAGGTCCGCTCGCTGTCGATCAGGTCCGCAAAGCCAATGGCCCCGGCTGCATAGGCTTGCCGCGAGCTGCTAAGCATCTGTTGGACCGCCGGCACGAGACGCGTCCGGTAGAGCTCAGTTTGTCGCTCCGCGTTGCGCATGAAATAGAGGTTGGTAACAAAGCTCGCGGCCCGATCCTGCCTTGTCTGTCGCGTGACGGCTTCGGCCGATCGTTCCGTGGCCTCGGCTTCGGCAATCGCAGCACGGATCGCCGGCAATTTGGTCGGCAACATGATCATTGCCCCGACCACCTGCGAAATGTTGCCGGTGATCGACAGGGAGGGGACCACATCGGGCAAATACGCCAGCCGCGCTAGCTCGATCGCATCCTTGCGGCCCGCCACCTGCCGGGCCAGCCCGGCAAGCTCCGGGTTCTGATCGACTGCCACCGCGATCAGACGGGCGTCATCGGCGAGAACGCGACGCGGCGCCGGCAACTTCTGGGGCAGCTGCAAAGGGGCGGCCGGATCGCGTGCGAGCATCCCGTCGAGCGTGGCTTGCATCGATTTGGCCTCGGCTTCCATGTTCGCCAATTCGTTCTGCGCCAACTCCGATTCCGTTGTGGCCTTGAGCAAGTCCTGCTGCGGACCACCGGTCTGTACGCGATTGGCGGCAGAGTTCACCAGCAATTGCAGGAGATCCAAGTTGTCCCGCTGAATGCGGACCTTTTCTTCGATGAGCGCTAGGTCCAAATATTCGACCAGCACCTTTCGCTGAAGCTCGAATTTGGTAGCGCGAAACCTCTCGGCCGATTCTCTCGCCGCCTCGAGTGCAACCTTCCCCGCCGCCTGGGTCTTGACCGGAAGCGATAGGGTCATGGAGGGGTCGAAGCCGGCGCTGATCGTCGTGCGGTTCCAAGCCTTGATGTTTTCGGGCGAGAACATGTAGCTGAAGCTGACGGCGACGTTGCTGTTAGGCCACACCGCGACTTGGTCGATTCGAGCGAGAGCAGCCTTCCACTCGAAATAAGCCGATTCCAATTCTCCGTTCGTCAGGAAAGCCCGGCTTAAAACGTGGCGCCAATCCGCGGGCGCCGGCAATTCGGGGACTTGCCGAGCCTCAATCGGCGGCTCGAACTGTGTCGACAGCAAGGCGAGCTTTGCCTCCTCCGCCGGCTTGCCTTCCGGAGCCAGGACGCAGCCTCCCAACCCTGCCTCCATCGCCACTCCCACGGCGAGCAGTATCGCGCCAGTCGCCCAAGTCCTGGGCCAAGCGGGCTCACGGCCGACACGGCGTGGCATGTGCGGACTCCGAGTAGATTCACGAAATCTGCCGGCTCCCCCCTTCACCGTCATTGATCGAGATCAAGCACAAGGGGATTGTGACGGCGTTGCCCCTCAGTCGCCGCGTTGAGCCAGATCAAAGCGTCGCCGCCTGTTGAAGCGTATCGGTTTCGATACCTGAAATTCCGGCGCACTCAGGGAGAGGATTCGTAATGGCCCGTGAGCGAGGCGATGGGCATGACGGAGCCTTGGGCGAGGTGGTCGCGGTTCACGGCTCCGTGATCGACATCCGGTTTCCGGAAGGTCTCCTACCGGCTGTCGAAGAGGCGATCGCGGTCGAGTGGGACCTAGGTCGGCCACTTGTCGCGGAAGTCCAACAACATCTCGGTCCCGCGACGGCCCGTGCAGTGGCACTTGGAAATACGGCCGGCCTCAAGCGCGGCACGGCATCGCGCGCTTTGGGAACACCCATTCGCGTGCCGGTTGGAGAGGCTGTGCTTGGTCGGTTGCTCAACGCGGTTGGCGAGACCACAGACCGAGGGGATCCACTGCCGGCAGACGTTATGCGTCGGGCCATTCACGGTCCGGCGCCGGGATTGGATAAGCTTGGCGGAACCCTGAAAATCTTCCACACGGGCATCAAGGTGATCGACCTGCTGGCACCGCTCGTGACAGGCGGCAAGGCTGCCATGTTCGGGGGCGCTGGCGTTGGCAAGACCGTGCTCATCATGGAACTCATTCGCGCGACGGTCGAACGGCACTCCGGGATCTCTGTCTTCGCCGGTATCGGGGAGCGTTCGCGCGAAGGACATGAACTGTTGCTCGAGCTCCGACAATCAGGTGTCCTCAGGCGAACCGCGCTCGTGTTTGGGCAAATGAATGAAGCGCCCGGCGCTCGTTGGCGGGCGGGACTCACGGCGCTCACCATCGCGGAGCATTTTCGTGACACAGCGCGCGAGAACGTCCTGCTGCTGATCGACAATGTCTACCGCCTTGTCCAGGCTGGGGGCGAGGTTTCGGGCTTGCTCGGCCGGTTGCCGTCGCGTGTCGGCTATCAGCCGACGCTTAGCAGCGAGATCGCCGAGCTCGAGGAACGTATTGCGTCGGTTGCGGGCGCGGCAATCACCTCCATTCAGGCGGTCTATGTGCCGGCGGACGACTTCTCGGATCCCGCGGTGGCAGACATCTTCAGCCATCTCGATTCATCGATCGTCTTGTCGCGCGACATGGCCAGCCAGGGGATGTATCCGGCCATCGATCCGCTCGCCTCGACGTCAACGCTGCTCGACCCTCGCGTCGTTGGACAAGCTCACTACGAAACCGCGCAAGAGGTGCGCAAAACGATCGCTCACTATCGCGAACTCCAGGAAATCATCGCGCTTCTTGGTATCGAGGAGCTGAGCGCCGCGGACCGAAGTGTGGTCAAACGCGCACGACGCCTCATGCGATTCCTGACCCAGCCTTTCATGGTCACCGTCGCCTTCACCGGTAAGTCCGGCCGCTCGGTGGAGCTTGAGGCCACGCTCGCCGGCTGTCATGCGATCCTCGATGGCGCGACCGACGATTGGGCCGAGAGCTCGCTTTATATGGTGGGCGACCTGGACGAGGCTCGCCGCAGAGATATCGAGACGAGGGCGGCATGAGGCTTTCCATCAGCACGCCCCTGGCTGTCGTCGTCGAGGCCGATGACGTGGCTCATCTGCGTGCCGAAGATGAGACGGGAGCATTTGGCATCCTTCCCGGTCACGCCGATTTCCTGACAACCCTGACAGTCTCCGTCGTGAGCTGGCGCGATCAGCGCGGTGCCGAGCATCATGTTGCCGTCCGTAGCGGTGTGCTCGAGGTACACGACGGCAATACGATCGCGATTGCGACGCGCGAGGCCGTCCACGACGACGATCTCCACCGCCTCGAAAGCGAAGTCCTCGCCACATTCCGCCGTGGACTCGAGGACGAGCAAGCGGCGCGCACCGACGCGCAACGGCTCTACCTCGCAGCTATTCGACAGATTTGTCGTTTTCTCAGGTCCGAGCGTCCTTCAGCTGTTCCTGGCGGTCCTGGTGTCATGCCGCACGATGGTCTCGAACAATGACGCAAGATCCGGACCATCCCGAGCGCCTTGATGAAGCGGTCCGCAAGCGGCGCGAGCGGCGCGCCACTTGGGAGCGGGAAGGCGAGCGGTCGCTCGGCCAGAACCTGGCCATGATCGGCGCATTCGGCTGGACCATCGTGATGCCGACTTTGCTCGGAGTCTTCGGCGGTCACTGGCTAGATCACCAACTCGGCTCGGGGGTTTTCTGGACACTCAGCTTGATGGTGCTTGGGCTGGTCCTCGGGTGCACGGTTGCCTGGAGGAAGATGTTTAGCGAATGAACAACGCTGCGCTACTAGGTCTTTCCTTGGCGATGGCTATCTCGGGGCTCGTTGCGGGGCTTGTCTACTTCGCGGTCTTGCGATGCGCAGTCGCTTCGTTTTTTTCTGGACAAGGCTGGCTGCTCGGACCGGCGCTCGCCGGGACGCGCTTCGCGGTGGCCGCGATTCCGTTCTGGTTTGCAGCGGGGCTCGGCGCCATCCCGCTGCTTGGTTCGCTCTTGGGCTTCGTTCTGGCGCAACAGATCGCATTGCGCGCCGCGCTGAGGACCTCCTGATGGAATCGCCTCTCGCGAGTGCTGTCCTCTTTTACGTCGGACCGGTCGCCATCACGCGACCGGTTGTGACGACCTGGGCCATCATCCTGGCCCTCGCACTCGCCTCATATCTCATGACGCGCCGGCTCACTCTCCACCCGGATCGGCGCCAAGCCATGCTTGAGGTGATCGTTACGGGAATTGCACAACAGATCGAAGAGGTCACCCGTAAGGACGCGCGGCCGTTCTTGCCGCTGCTCGGCACGCTGTTCATTTTTTTGGTGGCGTGCAACCTTTCTGACGTTCTGCCTGGTGTCGAGGCACCCACCGGCAAGCTCGAAACGCCGGCCGCGCTGGCGCTGATCGTTTTTGGATCCGTCCACTACTTCGGCGTCAGAGCGCGCGGCCCTCTCGGCTATCTGGCCAGCTTCGCCGAACCAAAACTCGTCATGCTGCCGCTCAACATCGTTTCGGAGGTAACACGCACTTTCTCGCTCATGGTGCGGCTCTTTGGTAACGTGATGAGCGGAGGATTTGTCATGATGCTCGTGGTCAGTCTTGCGGGCCTTTTCTTGCCCATCCCCCTCATGGTCCTCGAGATCCTGGTTGGGCTCGTGCAAGCTTACATCTTCACAGTGCTCGCGACCGTTTTCATAGGCGCCGCCGTCGGCAGCGTCGAACAGGCCTGAGGGAGGTTTTATGGACCCCAAGCTCATGAGCATTATCGGCGCGGTGATTGCCGTCGCAATCGGCTCGCTCGGTCCCGCCCTGGCCGAGGGCCGTTCCGTCGCTGCCGCCATGGATGCAATCGCGCGTCAACCGGAAGCGGCGGGCACGATCTCCCGTACTCTCTTTGTCGGCCTCGCGATGATTGAGACGATGGCGATTTATTGCCTCGTGGTGGCCCTCCTGCTGCTCTTTGCCAACCCGTACTCAGGCTAACGATGCATTTCGATTGGTCGACTTTCGCTCTTCAGGCGATCAATTTCGCAGTCCTTGTCTGGCTGCTGAACCGCTTTCTCTACAAGCCTGTTCTGGGAGTGATTGAAGCGCGCAGAGTCGATGTCGAGAGGGAATATGAACGCGCTAAGAACGTCGAAGAAGCAGCCAAAGCCCGTCTCGCGATAATCGAGAAGGAACACGCCGGGCTTGCGACTGAGCGTGAGGCGGTACTCAGATCGGCGGCGACACAGGCGGAGGAAGCGGCCAGGGCGCGACATGCCCAAGTAGAGCGCGAGTCCAAAGCGCTGATCGATGAGGGGCGTAAGACGCTCAGCGTTGAGCGAGAGAACGTTCTCGCCGAAGCGCGCCGGTTGGCGCTCGATCTCGGTGCCGACGTCGCGCGTCGTCTGCTGACCGAGGTCCCCTTTGCGCTTCGCGCGGAAGCATGGATCGAACGAATCGAGCACTATCTCGCCGCGCTTCCCGAGACGGAGCGGCAAGGCCTTATTCGGCAATTCGCGCATGGCGAGAGGCTTGCCGTTTTGACCTCGTCACCACTCCCCGCGGCGATTGCCGACGGTTGGCGTGATCGGCTTCACCGGCGATTGGGAAACGACATTCCTATCGAGTTCGCGGTGAACGCGGGCCTGGTCGATGGCGCGGAGCTGCATTTTCCAAGCGCCATTCTGCGTTTCTCCTGGCAGAGCGCGCTCGCTGCTGTGCATTCGGAAATGGACGCCCATGGCGACGCTCACTGACGATTTGCAGGACTGGCTTCATCGGAGTCGAGCACGGATCGCCACCCTCGCCCTCGAGCCGAGGCTCGAGCATGTTGGCCGGGTTGTGCAGATCGGCGATGGAGTGGCCACCGTGCGGGGGCTGCCGGAGACGCGGGTTGACGAGCTGCTTGTGTTCGAGGGCGGCGTGCGCGGGCTTGCGGTCGACCTGGGTGCGGAGACGATCGGATGCGTACTGCTCGGCAATGGCAATCGAATTGCCTCTGGGAGTATTGTACACGGCACGGGCGACGTGGCCCGGGTCCCTGTCGGAAGTCGCCTGCTCGGGCGCGTTGTCGATGCCCTGGGCCAACCTGTCGACGGCGACAAGCCCATTACGCCGGAAGCGTTGTCGCCGGTCGAGCAGCCTGCACCGGCGATCATCGATCGCGCCCTCGTGTCGAGGCCGCTGGCGACCGGGCTCCTCGTGGTCGATGCCATGATCCCTTTGGGCCGCGGCCAGCGTGAGCTCATCATCGGCGATCGCGGGACAGGAAAGACGGCAATCGCCGTTGACACGATGATCAATCAGCGATCCAGTGATGTGATCTGTGTCTACGCAGCCGTCGGCCAAAAGGCATCGTCAGTCGCCCGCGTCATTGAGGCCGTGCGTCAGTACGGCGCGCCAGAGCGATGTCTTTTTGTCGTCGGTGAGGCCGATGCGGCGCCGGGACTGCAATGGTTGACGCCCTACGCGGCCTGCACCATGGCCGAGCACTTCACGACACAGGGTCGTGATGTCTTGCTCGTCATCGATGATCTGACCAAACATGCGGCAGTTTATCGGCAAGTGTCGCTGTTGCTGCGCCGTCCGCCTGGGCGGGAGGCCTATCCCGGCGATATCTTCTACATACATTCGCGACTGCTCGAGCGGGCAGCGAAGCTTGCGCCGGAGCGCGGTGGCGGCTCGCTCACCGCGCTTCCGATTGCCGAGACTCAGGCCGGTAACATCAGCGCCTATATCCCCACCAACCTGATCTCGATAACCGATGGGCAAATCTATCTGGACCCGAGGCTATTCTACGAAGACCAGAAGCCGGCGGTTGATGTCGGGAAAAGCGTGTCGAGGGTTGGCGGCAAAACCCAGGCGCCCGTCCTGAAGGCGTTGTCCGAGAGCCTGCGGCTCGACTATGCCCAGTTCCTCGAGCTTGAGGTGTTCACGCGTTTCGGCACCATGGTGGACGAGCGAACACGTAAGGTCATCGAACACGGGCGGCGCATCCGTCGGGTGCTTGCTCAGCGGCAGTTTGCTCCTCTGTCGCTCGGAGAACAGGTGGCCCTCCTGCTCGCGGTGGCTGAGGGCGTGCTCGATGATGTGCCGCTCCAGCGAATTGAGACATTCCGTGCCAAGCTTGGCCCTTGGCTTGCCGGGCATTGTCCCGAGATTGCGGCGCTTAACGACGAAGCAGGACCCCTTTCGGACGAGCAGCGGATCGCGCTGAAGAAAACACTAGAAGCAATGACGCGCGCGGACGAGACCCAGAGCCTCTCACCTCCGGACAACGCGGCATGACGCGTCTCGCCGAGATCGAGGGCCATATTAGCAGCATGAGCGAGTTGCTCGATATCGTGGGCGCAATGCGCTCACTGGCGGCCATCCGCGTGCAGGAAGCGCAGCGTGCCTTGCCGGGTATACGTCAGTACGCCGAGACAATGATGCGCGCGATCCGCGCAGCGTTGCTCCTGATGCCGCAGCCCGTTCCCGAGCCACGCGGTTTTGATGGGCGCTCGGCACTCATTCTCTGCGCGGCTGAGCACGGTTTCGTCGGCTGCTTCAATGAACGGCTCATCGAGACGGCCGAAGCCGCGCTCGCACCCGGTGACGCGTTCTATGTGCTGGGCAGCCACGGTGGGGCGCTCGCCGTCGACCGCGGACGCCAGGCGGTCTGGACGGGCCCCATGGCGACCCGCTTGTCCGGCACGCCTCAGACCATCCGCCATCTCGAATCGGCGCTCTACCGCAGCATTGCCAATGGCGAGATCGCCCGCGTCGCCATAGTGTTCGCCCGCTATCGTAAGGGAGGGTCGCACACCATCGAGCGCCATCAACTCCTCCCACTTGATCTCCCGTCAATTGCGTCAAGCCCGCCGCTTCAGTCGCCTCTCCATAACCTGCCGCCTCGCGTGCTTGTCGAAAAGTTGATGGCGGAATACGTCTTCGCCCGGCTAGCCGAGGCGGCCGTCGAGTCGATTGCGAGCGAGAATGCAGCTCGTTTTTCGGCAATGGAGTCCGCGCACGACAATGTGGCGAAGAAGCTGAATCAGCTCGACGGGGAGGCGCATCAGGCGCGCCAGAGCGAGATTACCGCGGAGATCCTGGACCTGATCACCGGTACCGAGGCGATGGTGAGCAGATGATGTCGAGGATAGATCGATGCAGCACTCCGATGCCGGATGCCGCTCGGAACGCGAGCGACAGTTGCGTACGGGGGGTCGGGTGGCATGAGGCCAAGATCAGCCCCACGGAAAGGATAACCGCGTCACCAAACCGTACAGTGGATGAGGGCGTAAGCGAGACCTCTCCGCGATGCCGTCGCCCACATCTTGTAGAGCGGGAGCTGTGCTAATTCCCAGAGGAGATTTGCGGCCGTCCCGAGCACGAAATAACGGGAGGCAAAAGGTGCGAGCAGGGACCGAGAGCAGGAGCGATATAACGCGTACACCCATTTTGCTGCGGCTATCTGAACATCGGTCGTACAGCTTGAGCGATCGCCGCCGTCATATCGATCGCATTGGACTCGTGTGAGATCGTGTTGCAAGTGACGATCTTTGCCGCTCCCGCCCTGCGAAGCGCCGTATAAGCATCGCCGCTAAATACAGCATGGACGCCGAGGCAAACGGGCGACCGGTGGGCCGTCCTACCAAAATGGCGAATGGCGCCTACCATGGTCCGGCCGGTCGAGATGATGTCATCGATGAGCACCGGGGTGCGATCGGCGTTCCGCCCGAGATTGGGGACCGAGACCTCCACGTCTCGATCTCCTTTGCGCACCTTGTCCAGCACGACGTAAGGCGCGCCTACGTCAGCAGCAACGGAAGCAACCCATTGCTCGCTCTCGCTGTCCGGCCCGATTAGGATTGGAGCCGGCACATTTTCCCGGATCCAAGCCGCGAGATAGGGAGCTGCATGGACGGCAACTGCCGGCACGGAGAAGATCTCTGCCAGCGAGTGCCGTCTGTGCAAATGAGGATCGACGGTGATCAGCCAGTCTACAGCCCCGCTGAGTAGCTTGGCGAAATGCACAGAGCTGATCGCTTCGCCGGGACGGAAGCGCTTGTCCTGCCGCATATAAGCGAGGTATGGGCAGACCAGGCCGACATGGGAAGCGCCGAGGTCGCGCGCCGTCGCCGCTGCAAAGATCAGGGGCAGGAACTTATCGTCAGGACGGTCCAGCGTCGAGACGAGGATCACGGTTCTGCCGGTGATCGGCGTATCGAGTCGGACGTAGCTGTCACCGTCGGGGAAACGCCGAACCTCTCCTGCTCCTAGCTAGCTCCGCGCCCAACGGTTCGGTCAGCGACCGAGCCATCTTTTCGTTTCCAGGCAAAGCAAAAATGACAGGAATCATGATGGTTCGACTTGGACGATTTCAGGCCGCGGCACCACATAATCGAGCGCGTATATCAGCTCGCCGTGATTTTCAGCATGGAGGGTGAAGAGGGGCTGGTCCCGTTTAACAGCATCTCCAACTCTAACGTGCAGCTCGAGCCCGGCAGCTTTTGCGTCGGGCGCACCCGCGAGCTTCGCCGCGCGCGCTAGTAGCCGGTTATTGATCGCCGTTACGCGGCCGGCAGATGGCGAGGCAATAACTCTTGTATGCGCCGCCCGCGGCGGTGTCCGCATACCACCCTGTGCTTCGCAAATCGCCAGGAACTTTCGCCAAGCCCTGCCATCGTCCAGCACAGCTCGCGCCAAGTCTTCTCCGCAGTCCGGCAGCGTAGCCGAAACAAGCTCGAGCAACGCGCCAGCCAGGGAGATCGCGCGACTACGCAAATCGGCGGGCGCATCCACATCGTTGCGCAATACGGAGAGCACGTCGCGTGCTTCGAGCGCGGGACCGATGCCATGTCCAACTGGCTGCGATCCATCCGTCAGGAGGACCCTCGAGGTGATGCCCAAGGCTTGAGCGACCTCAAGGAGCCGATCGCGTAGGAGTTTGCCTGCTTTCGCTGTCCGAGCCTTCGCGGTCGGGCCGACAGGCACGTCCAACACCAGGTGAGTCGACCCCGCGGCGGCCTTCTTGGAAAGGACCGAGGCCACGAGCTGTCCCTCACTATCAACATCGAGCGCTCGTTCGACACGAATGAGAATGTCGTCTGCCGGGCTGAGCCGGACGGCGCCGCCCCAAACCACGCAACCGCCCTCGCGCTCAACGACCTTGCGCATCGCGCTCACGTCCAGATCGACCGGCGCCAAAGTCTCTATAGTATCTGCCGTTCCCGCCGGCGACGTGATCGCCCGGGACGAAGTCTTCGGCATCGTCAGACCGCAGGCGGTGACTATGGCGACCACGATGGGAGAGGTGCGGTTCCCGGGCAATCCGCCGACACAATGCTTGTCGACGATCGGCGCTCTTCCCCAATCGAGACGGTCCCCGACACCGATCATCGCGCGGGTAAGCCCGATAATCTCTTCCCTCGACATGCTGCCGCGGGCACAGGCCGTAATAAAGGATGCGAGGTGCACGTCGGCATATCGGCCGGCCGCGACATCGCGAATGATCGCATGGAGCGCGGGCTCATCCAGAGCGTTCCCATAGACTTTAGCGCGTAGGTAGCTCAACGAGTCGAGCGTCGGAGGATGTTCGACCCAGATCTGATCGCCGTCCTCGCCACCGAGTGCGCGCCAAGCAGCCTCTGATAGCCCCGCTTCGTTTGAGCGCAGCAGGTCGCTCGTGACATGGTGAAGTGTCGCAATGATCGAGTGACCATCCCGAGAAATCCCGATGCGAGCGTGCGCCCTAAAGCCTTCGGCGCGGCAGACGTGGCAGTCCGCCCGCATGTAAACGACCGCCTCTTGTTGCGTGTCGATACCGAGGCGCCGCAAGCGGAGAGCGTGATGCCTTTCCGTGCCAATCGTCATGTCAGCTCGATCTCGTCCCGGTAGGCCGGAACCCAACACCGGCAAGCAAGCTCTTCCTCGATCCGGTGCCGGAGCGCGTCCGAGGCGGCGGGCTCGCCGTGGGTGACGAACGTCATCCTTGGCGGCCGATCGAAGTGTCGCAGCCAGCCCATGATCTCGTCAGCGTCAGCATGGGCGGAGAGCATGTCGAGATTCGCGACCTCCGACCGTACCGGAACATATTCGCCATGGATTTTGATCTGAGGAGCGCCGGCCAACATCGCCGCCCCTCGCGTCCCGCCCGCCTGGAATCCGGCGAACAGCACGGTGTTCTTGGGATCAGGCGCAAAGACCTTCAGATGGTGCAGGACGCGCCCGCCCGTAGCCATGCCGCTTGCGGAGATGACGATCGCGGGCACATGGTTGCGGTCGATCGCCTTCGACTCTTCGACTTCGCGCGTGTTGCGCGCGATGCCGCAAACCTCGCGGCATTCCGTCTCGCCCAGCCGATGGTCGCGCCGATGTTCGTGAAAGATGGCGCCGGCATCAATCGCCATCGGGCTATCGAGAAAAATCGGCAGGTCAGGAATGCGGTTCGCCGATTTGAGGCGGTACAAGTGATAAAGCAGCGTTTGTGCGCGACCCACAGCAAAAGCCGGAATAAGGACGGTACCACCGCGGCGAGCTGTGCGGATGATCACGTCGGCCAGCACCTCCTGGGGGTCCCTCGGGTCATGCGTCCGGTCACCGTAGGTCGATTCCGCCACGATGAAGTCCGCGCCCGCCACGGCCGCGGGCTCGCGCATGATGGGATCGTTTGGACAACCAAGGTCGCCGGAGAACAGCATCACAATGCCTTGATAGGCCAGCATGACCATTGCAGCCCCGAGAATGTGGCCGGCGCAAAGAAAGGTAATCGTCGGGCACGTAGGGCCGTTGCCCAGAACGCGCGGAGCGCCAAAATCAACGGGAGCGAACCTGGCTAGAGCGGCGCGCGCCTCCGCCTCTGTGTAAAGGGGGAGCGCTGGGCGATGCTTCGAGAAACCATGCCGGTTGGCGAATGCCGCATCCTGCTCCTGGAGATGGCCGGAATCCGGAAGAAGAATTCCGCACAGGTCGCGGGTAGCCGCCGTGCACAGCACCGGTCCCTTGAAGCCGTTGCGAACCAACAGCGGGAGATAGCCGGTGTGGTCGAGATGGGCGTGCGTCAGGATCACCATATCGATCGTGCGCGGATCGACCGGTAGCGGCTCCCAGTTGCGCAGCCGCAGCTGCTTAAATCCCTGGAAGAGGCCGCAATCGACGAGGATCCGGCAACCGCCTGCTTCGACCAGGTACTTGGAGCCGGTGACCGTTCCAACCCCGCCAAGGAAAGCGATGCGCATCTTCATGCTTTCCAATCGGAAGGGCCAGGCGATGTGTCCGACCGCCCAGGCGGCGCATGGGAGCGGAGCGGCCAACGGCCGAAGCGGACGTCGCCAGTAAGGAGCTCGCGCCAGAGTGTCTCGATCAGGCCAAGATGGTCCGTAACGATGGCTTCAATGTCCTTCGCGAACGCGCCTGGCGGCCGCCCATTCTGCGGCGCGACGCGGATGGCGATTGTGGCGGGCTCCGCGATCGGCCGGCCAATGCGGCTGACGAGACGCACTTCCGCCGCCGCAATCTCGGGCAGCGTGTCGACGATTACCTGCGCGGTCAGTCCAGCCGCGATGTTGTAGAGCTTGCCCACGTGGGTCATCGGGTTCTTGCCGGCGACGGATTCCATCGTCATGGGACGGCAGGGCGTGATGAGCCCGTTGGCGCGGTTGCCGCGTCCCGCCTGCCCATCGTCGCCAGCTTCCGCCGAGGTGCCCGTGACCGTCAGATAGAAGCTCCTCTTCGCCGGATCGTCGGCCGCATTCACGTCGACAGCGACGCTCCCGGCTGCCTGGGCCGCCGCTGCTTCCCGCACGATGCCAGCGATGTCGTGCTTCGCCTCGAGATACTCATCGGCGTCCTTTACGAAGCGGCCGACGAGGGCGCAAGCGACGGTGAGATGGAAATGTCCGCCTTGCCGCACGCCCATCACCTTGATGTCCCGGCCGATCGCCGGACGACCGCATGTCGCGGCGGCGCCCAGCTCCCGTTCCGCGGCATGGACGATAGTCTCAAGCCGGCTCAAGGGCGCGTACCCGACCCCGCAAGACGTGTCGTTGGCGAGGCGCGTCCGCTTTCCCGGGCGCCGCGCGAAGAGCTCTGTCAGGTCGGCCGAACTCGGGTGGACCAAAGTGCTCAGCTCGAGGTGCCGTTCGAGGTCGGCCGTTGGAAGGTGCCGGCGCAGCCATCCGGACGCGGCCTGCCGCGCCAGTTCGCCGACCGGCACCTCCTTGCCCGCGGCGGACGTCGTCGCCCGGCCGGCGAGAAAGAGTCGCATCGGCGCGGTGACCTCGCCGCCGCCGAACGCCGGTTTCGACGTTCCCGCAGCGAGCAAGACCTTGTCCACATTGTGGTGAAGGATCTCACCAGTCTCGGCGAGATAATGTCTGGAGAGCGCCAAGCTGAACTCTTCGGCGATCTCGTCGCAGATCGTGTCGGGGTGGCCAACCCCCTTCCGCTCAACGATCTCCAGGTCGAGTCCGTCTCCAGTCGCGCGCTCAAGCCGGCTAACGGCGACGTGCATGGAAGGCGCCAGACTTCGACAGGCCGGATGGAATGCTCATTAAAGGCGTGCTCACCGCTGCCCCGCGCCACCGCGCGTCGCACCGCCGATGAGGTCGGTGAGCCGCGGGACGAAACCGGGTACCTCCTGCATGTAGCGCTCGTACTCGATGCCAAACTCGGCGAGCGCTTCGCGCTCTTCGTTCCGCGCCAGGCGCAGGTACATCCATACGAGTACCGGGAACATCGCGAACGTGAGCAAGGTCGGCCATTGGAGGAGGAACCCGAACATTACCAAAATGAAACCGACATACTGCGGATGACGGACATAGGAATAGATTCCAGCAGTGGCGAGCGTCTGAGACCTCTGCGCTTCATAGAGCGCCTTCCAGCCTACCGAGATCAGGATGAATCCGCCGCCGATGAAAGCGAAACTCAACAAATGGAAGGGTCCAAAATGTGGATTGGCCTTCCAGCCAAACAGCATTTCGAGCAGGTGACCCGCATCGTGAGAGAACCAGTCGATGTTGGGGTAGCGGCTCTGCAGCCACCCTGAGAGCAAATAGATCGTTAGCGGAAAGCCGTACATTTCCGTGAAGAGCGCCACGAGAAATGCGCTGAAAGCACTGAAGGATCGCCAGTCTCGTTTCGTCTGCGGCTTGAAAAAGCTGAAAGCGAAGAAGATGAAGATCGCTGAATTGATGATCACCAACGACCAGAGCCCGTAGGCGGGAACATCGTCGTGCATTGGGCAGCCTCCCGATCGATGGTTTCAATCAGGGTTGCTGTGGTTCGCTATTGCGGCGATCCGTCGTGCGATCATCGGTGCGGTGATGGTGGCCCTCGTGTCCACCGTGCCCGTGATGCATGAAGAGATGCATCAGCGGACATGCCGCTATAAGCAGGTATGGCAACACGCCAAAAACGTGCGCGGTGTGTTCGGTCAATAGGAAAAAGGCCGCGATTGCCAGGAAGCAGAGTGTCACGATGCCAGCACGCGACGTCCAGAACGAACCGGACGATCGACTGTTATCCATATCCATCTCGCGCATACGGCAACCTCGCAGTCCAATTGCCTCTCACATCATCCCCATGGGCATACCCATCGGCCCGACGATGATCTCATCGGCGACCTTCTTCTGATCGACGCTGAGGGTGTCGTAGAGTTTGTCGAGAGCGCTTGCCGTTTTCTTGAGCGCCTCGAGATGGGCCGTGAGCGCCTTCTCTTTCAACGCCAGCCGCTCCGGGAGCGTCTTTGCCGCGCCCGACGACATCGTCGACTGATGCGCCTCCGCCATGGATTTCGCGTTGTCGCGAACGGTATCGGCGAACGCATTCCATTGTGGCGCCTGCGCGTCGGCGATCTTGAGCTCGGCCTTCAGAAAGGCCAGCCGTCCTTCGATATGGCTGGCGCCCGGACGTATGCCTGACATCATGCTCATCATTCCCATCATCCGGCGCATGCCCTCCATCATGTCGCCGCCCATCATCATCCCAGGACCCATCATCCCGGGTGCCTGAGCCGTGGACCCCATCATTCCGCCGGGCCCGGCGGCATTGCCTTCATCGGAAGGTGAGGCAGATGGAGGGGGAGTTGCAGCGCCGGCATTCGGATGGTGCGCCTCGTGCTCTTGAGGCGTTTGAGCGAACGCTGGTAACGTCACTAACAGGGCAACGGCCAGCGCTCCAGCGCGAATTATGGTCATGGCCATAGTCCCGGTCCCCACGACGATCAGTCCGACGGTAGCTATTGGCAGGATAGTCGGCACGATCCCGCCACACTTTGACGTGGATCAACGCGGTAGATGTTTTCGTGAGTGAGGTTATTGACGTTCCAGCGGCTGGAATCCCCACATAGATTCCAGTTTCCTGGAATGCGTGCCGAGGATCCCATGAAAACGGCTGAGATTATGACGATCAGCGAAGCGGCAGCCCGCTCCGGCGTTCCGCCCAAGACCATCCGTTTCTACGAAGAGGCGGGGATTATCGAGCCGGCCGCCCGCAGCGAGAACCGGTACCGCGCGTATGACGATTCAGATGTTCACACCTTGCGGTTCGTCCATCGCGCCCGCCGCCTCGGCTTTCCGCTCAAGGACGTCGCCGCTCTTCTCGACCTCTACCGCAATACCAAGCGGGCGAGCCGCGACGTTAAGAAGCTGGCGCTCAAGCACGTCGCCCAGCTGGATCGCCGGATCGCTGAGCTCACGGCAATCCGGGACGCGATTGCCGCGCTCGCCAAGCAGTGCCAGGGCGATCATCGTCCCGAGTGCCCGATCCTGAACGAGCTTGGGGGGTGACGCGCTGATGCCCTTGAAAGGAAATCCCATACTTGCTCATGACCATCATGATCATCTCGATCATGCCACTGGCGGACACGGCCAGATGACGTCAACCGATGCTTCGATCGGTGCCGCCCGTGACCCTGTCTGTGGCATGTCCGTCGACCCCACCACGGCTAAGCACCGCGTCGAGCACGCCGGCAAGACTTACGTCTTCTGCAGCCAGAAGTGCCGGGATCGGTTTGTCTCTACTCCCCAACGTTACCTTGCCGGATCTGAGCCGCAGCCGACGGCAGTCCCGGAGCCCACGCCGACGCATCCTGCGCATAACACCCCGCCACGGACCGCCGGGCAGGAGGTCGTGTGGACTTGTCCCATGCACCCGCAGATCCGGCGGAATGAGCCCGGCAGCTGTCCGATCTGCGGCATGGCGCTGGAGCCGGTGAGCGGCGTCGGTGAGCCGGGCCCGAGCGCCGAATTGGTCGACATGACGCGCCGCTTCTGGATTGGCGCCGCGCTGGCAGTGCCGACGGTGATCTTGGAAATGGCGGCGCATTTTCCCGATCTTGAACTTCACCGTCTGGTGCCGCCTCAGATATCTGTCTGGGTTCAGTTCGTGCTTGGCACGCCGGTTGTCTTGTGGGCGGGATGGCCTTTCTTCGAGCGCGGCTGGGCGTCGGTTCGAAACCGCTCGCTCAATATGTTCAGCCTCATCGCGCTCGGTGTTGGCGCGGCCTACCTATACAGCCTGGTCGCCACCTTTGCGTCCGGCCTCTTCCCGCAAGACCTCCGGAAGGACGGCATAATCCCCGTCTACTACGAGGCCGCAGCCGTCATCACCGTGCTCGTGCTACTTGGTCAGCTCCTGGAACTGCGGGCGCGCGAGCAAACGGGCAGCGCCATTCGTGCGCTGCTCAACCTTGCACCCAAAATCGCACGACGCATTCGCACCGACGGTAATGATGAGGAAGTGCCGCTCGAGCAGGTGCAGATTGGCGATCCGCTGCGAGTCCGGCCTGGTGAGAGCGTGCCCGTCGATGGCGTCGTGATCGAAGGCAAGAGCGCCGTCGACGAATCCATGGTGACTGGCGAATCGATGCCCGTCGAAAAAGAACCCGGCACCAAAGTCATCGGTGGCACCATAAACGGCACCGGGAGCCTCATCATGCGAGCCGAGAAAGTCGGCTCCGACACGATGCTGGCCCGCATCGTCCACATGGTGGCGGAGGCGCAGCGGAGCCGTGCGCCGATCCAGCGCCTCGCCGACATCGTCTCAGCCTGGTTCGTTCCAGCCGTCATCGTTGTCGCCGTTGTCGCATTCGTTGCTTGGATGATCTGGGGCCCGCCGCCAGCGTTGGCTTATGCGCTGGTCGCCGCCGTCTCGGTCGTCATCATCGCCTGCCCCTGTGCACTGGGCTTGGCGACGCCGATGTCGATTATGGTCGGCGTCGGCAAGGGTGCCACCGCCGGGGTGCTGATCAAGAACGCGGAGGCACTCGAGCGCTTCGAGAAGATCGATACCCTGGTGGTCGACAAGACCGGGACCTTGACGGAAGGAAAGCCGCGGGTCGTCGCGGTCGTCCCAGCGAGTGGCTTCGACGAGGCCACTGTGCTGTCGCTCGGCGCCAGTCTCGAGCGGTCAAGCGAGCATCCGCTCGCGGCCGCTATCGTCGCTTCCGCCAAGCAGCGCAATTTGACCGTGCAGGACGTGACCGAATTCGCGTCTATCACAGGCAAGGGGGTAGCCGGCACGATCGGCGGGCGGAAGGTGGCGGTCGGCAATGCCAAGCTTCTGAAAGATCTGGGCGTCACGAACACGGATCTGGAGACGCGTGCCGACGAGCTCCGCCGTGAGGGGGCGACTGCGATGTTCGTCGCGGTGGACGGCCGTCCGGCCGGGATTATTGCGGTTGCCGACCCCATCAAAGCCACCACCCCCGCCGCTCTCGCGAGCCTGCGGGCCGACGGCGTGCGCATCGTGATGCTGACCGGAGACAACCGAACAACGGCACAAGCCGTAGCTAAGAAGCTAGCGATCACCGACATCGAGGCCGAGGTCCTGCCAGAGCAAAAGAACGCGATCGTCCGCCGCCTGAGGAGCGAGGGCCGCGCCGTTGCCATGGCAGGCGACGGCGTCAACGACGCACCAGCGCTCGCCGAAGCCGATGTTGGCGTGGCCATGGGCACGGGAACGGACGTTGCCATGCAAAGCGCCGGCGTGACCTTGGTGAAAGGCGATCTCGCCGGCATTGCCCGGGCACGGGCCTTGAGCCGCGCGACGATGCGGAACATTCGGCAGAACCTCGTCCTCGCTTTCGTCTACAACGTACTCGGGATCCCGCTCGCGGCGGGTGTGCTGTATCCCGCGTTTGGTCTGTTGCTGAGCCCGATTGTCGCCGCGGCAGCCATGAGCTTCAGCTCCGTATCTGTGATCGCGAATTCGCTTCGTCTGCGATTCGCGCACTTGTGAGCCGGCGGTCCCCTTGAGCGAGAGGATCTTCACCGCGAGGTCGCTCACCAAGGTCTATCGTTCAGGTGACGTGGAGGTCAGAGCGCTCCGTGGCGTGGACCTTGAGATAGGAGCCGGCGAATTCATCGTGCTTCTCGGGCCATCCGGGAGCGGCAAGTCGACCCTCCTCAACATCATGGGCGGCCTCGACCATGCGACGAGCGGCCGCCTCCTTTTCCGAGATACCGAGCTCACGGCCCTCGGGGACGCCGGCCTCACCCGCTATCGCCGCGACCACGTCGGCTTCGTGTTCCAGTTCTACAATCTCGTCCCGAGCCTCACGGCCTACGAGAACGTGGCGCTGGTCATGGAGATCGCAGACGAGCCGATGCGGCCCGACGAGGCGCTGGCAATGGTCGGGCTCGAAGAGCGCATGGACCATTTCCCCGCCCAGCTCTCGGGTGGCGAGCAACAGCGGGTCGCCATCTCGCGCGCGATCGCGAAGCGGCCCGACGTTCTGCTCTGCGACGAGCCCACCGGCGCTCTCGATTCCAAGACCGGCATCCGCGTAATCGAGGCCCTGCTCAAGATCAACGAGCAGCTCGGCACCACGACGCTCGTCATCACCCACAATGCCAGCATCCAGGACGTGGCCGATCGCGTCCTGTTCTTCGCGGACGGCCAGATCACGCGCGAGCGTCGCAATGAACACCGCAGGCATGCGGCGGAATTGAGTTGGTGAACGGTGGCGACACTGGACATCAAGCTCTTGCGCGACCTCCGCCGCATGTGGGCACAGGCGCTCGCCATTGCGCTGGTCATCGCGGGAGGCGTCGCATCGCTGGTGATGGCGGTCGGTTCGCTGAAGTCGTTGGAAGAAACCCGCATCGCCTACTATGAAAGGCTGCAGTTCGCCGACGTTTTCGCGACGGTTCGGCGTGCGCCCAAGGCCTTGCTCACCGACATTGCCGAGCTCCCCAGCGTCGCTGCAGCGGAAGGCCGCATCGTCAAGCTTGCTCTCCTCGACATTCCCGATTTTGCCGAGCCTGCCACCGGGGAATTCATCTCCTTGCCCGAGGGCGGCCAGCCTCGCCTCAATCAGCTCTACCTCCGCAGCGGGCGCCTACCACAGCCAACGAGCGCGGCGGAAGTCGTGGTGACGGACGGCTTTGCGAAGGCCCATCAGTTCGAGCCGGGATCGCGCTTCTCAGCGATTTTGAACGGCCGCAAGCGCGAGCTGGTCATCGTCGGCACCGCTTTGTCGCCCGAGTTCATCTATGCGATGGGCCCGGGCGATCGCACGCCCGATGACCGCCGTTTCGCCATTGTGTGGATGGCCGAAAGGGCGCTGGCCGCCGCTTACGACCTCGACGGCGCTTTTTCTTCCGTCAGCCTGAAGCTCCTGCCTGACGCGTCGGAACCGGAGGTCATCAAACGCCTCGACAGCTTGCTGGACCGCTATGGCGGCCAGGCAGCTTATGGCCGGCGGGACCAGTTCTCGGATGCCTATATAAACCACGGGATGGACATGTTGCGGAACATGAGCCAGACCTTGCCGCCGATCTTCCTGTTGGTCGCCGCGTTTCTCATCAACTTGACGCTCACCCGAATCGTGGCACTCGAGCGTGAGCAGATCGGCTTGTTCAAGGCGCTGGGCTACTCGAGCCGCGCCGTCACGCTCCACTACATGAAGCTGGTGATCGTCATCGTCGCGATCGGCACTGTCGTGGGCGCCGTCGCCGGCAACTGGCTCGGCGGCTATATCACGAAGCTCTATCGCGACATCGTCCACTTCCCGTTCCTGATCTTTGCTGCGACGCCTGGTGTCTACCTCGTTGCTGCCGCCCTCGGCCTCGCTGCCGGTCTTGCCGGCGCCCTTCGCGCGCTGCGCAGCATCGTGCGCCTGCCGCCCGCCGTGGCGATGCAGCCGCCGGCGCCGCCGCGGTTCCGCCGCGTCCTGCCGGTGGCGTGGTCGTTGCGCCGCCTGCTGTCGCAACCACTGACGATGATGGCGCGTAATATCACCGGGCACCCACTTCGCGCCGCTTTCACGATGATAGGCCTCGCTCTGTCGACAGGCATACTCATCGCCTCTCTCTTTCTGAGCGACACGATGGAGAACCTGATCGACGTTACGTTCTTCATGGCCGACCGCCAGGATGCCACGGTGAGCTTCGTCGAACGGCGGAACGCGGCTGCCGTCGAGCAGGTGGCGCACCTGCCCGGCGTGATCGCTGTCGAACCTTATCGCGAGGTGCCCGTCCGTATCCGCAAGGGGCCGCTCGAGCGGCGCGTCATGCTGAATGCCCGCCCGGCTGACGCTCATCTCAGCCGGATCATCGACATCGACCTGCGCCCTGTTGTCCTTCCGGACGGCGGCTTGGCGATCTCGCGCTGGCTCGCTGGCCTCCTCGATGCCAAGGCCGGTGACATCGTCGAGATCGACCTGCTCGAAGGGCAGCGCCGCACGCTGGCGCTGCCGATCACGGCGCTCGTCGAGGACTACTTCGGCATGCAGGGCATGATGGAAGCTGGGACGCTGGCCCGCCTGATGCGCGAGGCGCCAGCCGTCAGCGCGGTCAATGTCAGCCTGGACAATTCGAGGCTTGGCGAGTTCTACGATGCGATCAAACGCCTCCCGACCGTCGCGGGCGTGGCGCTGCAGCGGCTTTCGCTGGTTAATTTCCGGAAGGAGATGGCGGTGATCGTGACCACGATGGCCACGATCTACACCGGCCTCGCTGCGCTCATCGCTTTTGGCGTGGTCTACAACAGTGCCCGCATCTCGCTGTCGGAGCGCGCACGGGAGCTCGCCAGCTTGCGCGTGCTGGGGTTCACCCAAGCCGAGGTGCTGCGCATCCTCTTGCTCGAGCTCGCCCTGCTGACGGTCCTGGCGCAGCCCGCCGGATGGGGCATCGGCTACGGCCTGGCCTGGCTGCTCAAGACCAAGATGGAGGGCGATGTCATGAGGGCGCGCCTGGTGGTGGATAATTTTACCTATGCTCTAGCGAGCGGCATGGTGATAGCGGCGGCGCTTCTCTCTGCCCTTGCGGTGCGCTGGCGTGTCGCCCGGCTCGACCTAGTCACCGTTCTCAAGACAAGGGACTGAGGCATGAGCAGTACCTGGCTCAAACGAGCAGCATGGACCCTTGTCCTAGGTGTCGTTCTGATCGCTGCCGGCTGGCTCGCATGGCCACAGCCGGTGGCGGTGGACCTCGCCACTGTTGCCAGAGGTCCGATGGAGGTCACCGTCGATGACGACGGCAAGACGGAGGTGCGTCACGTCTACACCGTCTCTGCGCCAATCGCCGGAAAGGTTCTTCGGATATCGCATCCCCCCGGAGATCATGCAGTTTCCGTTCATGTCGGTGATGTCGTCACCGCGAACGAATCAGTCGTCGCGTTGATGCAGCCGACGACCCCGAGTTTCATTGATGTCCGCTCGCGCGAGGAAGCACAGGCCGCGGTCGCCGCCGCCGACGCTTCAATAAAATATGCTGAGTCGGAAGTGCACAGGCTCGAAGCCGCGGTTGCCTATTACCGCACCGAACTCGGTAGAGCACAGTCTCTCTCACGCACTCAAGTGATCTCCGCTCAGGCGCTCGACAAGGCAAAATTTGATGTCGAGACCAACGAAGCGGCCCTGGCAAGCGCCAAGGCGGAGGTTGAACGGTGGCAAGAAGTACGCAGGAGCCTTGCAGCGCGACTGATCGATCCTGCGAGCATGGCGACACTCCCCGCTGATCCAGTTTGCTGCGTGCAAATCCGTTCGCCTGTTACGGGTCGCGTGCTCAAGATCGTCCAGGAGAGCGAGGCTGTCGTCCGGGCCGGCACGCCGCTCATCGAGGTCGGCGACCCGCTGGACCTTGATATCGTCGCTGACCTCCTTTCCAGCGACGCGGTCCAGATCAGCGCAGGCGCGCCGGTCGTCATTGATGGCTGGGGTGGCACTCCTATCCGTGGCCGCGTGACCCGCGTGGACCCTGCGGGATTTCTCAAGGTTTCCGCCCTCGGAATCGAGGAACAGCGCGTCCATGTCACGATCGATTTCGTCGATCCTGCCGAGCTCTGGTCGCGATTGGGACACGACTACCGGGTTGTCGTGCACGTCACAGTTTGGAACGCTGATGACGCCCTTACCCTCCCAATCGGCGCACTCTTCCGAAGCGGCGGCAGTTGGGCTGTTTTCGCCGTGCGGGAAGGACGCGCGCGTGTCGCCCCTATTGAGGTCCGTCATCGCAATAGCCGAGTGGCAGAGGTCGTCTCAGGGCTCTCCGCGGGCGATTCCGTTATCTTGCATCCAAGCGACAGGATCGCGAACGGGGTGCGAATCATGGAGCGACAAAGTCACTGAGCAATTCGCAGCTCCAAATTCTAAACTGCAACTCAATCCTATGTGTGACAGAAGCTGCAGCGGCCGCCCTCAAAATGACTCTTGCTCACGCTTGACCGAGAAGCGAACGCACGATCGGCTGAACTTTGCCAAGCTGGGAGCAGGTATGTGCTCGCGATTGCAAACACAGCGGCCGCTAAGAGACCCATGAGGAAGACACGCATCGCCCGACTACCAATTTTCTGCCTAGCGCCCTGAAGCCGTCAACGGCCTCGAGCGCCGGACGCTCGGCCTAACGCACGTGTTGGATGAGGCCAAGGTAGGCATGGCTATTGACGGTGCCCGTGGCTTCGCTGCTTGCGCGCGCCCATAGCAAAGAAGGGCAGCGAGAGCAGCTGAGCAACACCAGCGAACGCCGCCAGCGTGCCGTGCGAGTGTTCATAGAGCAACTTAAACGCGCCCGCAGACCATCTGTTTCCGCCTGACTCAGCCGGCCGTCTCTTCCCGGAGCGCTGCATCGATTATTTCGAGCATCTCTCGGACCCGCACTGGCTTAAGAAAAACTCTGCATCCCTCTGGCGGCTCATCGGCGTCCGCGAGATCGGGATGGCCGCTCATGAAAACCAAGGGCAGGTTGGGCCGGTTGAAGCGCGCCATCCGTCCCAAGGCGAACCCGTGTGGATGACCGGGCGGCATCTGGATATCGATGATGGCCAAGTCGATCGGGCGATCGCTCTTTAGCTGTGACAACGCCGCGGTACTCGTTGGGACGGCGATTACGCGATACCCAGCCATCCCCAGCCTTCGGCGAGAGTGCCGCGGATCGTATCGTCATCGTCCACAATAAGGAGCGTGCGCATAGCCAAATGTGGACCGGCGCCGTCGCCAGTCGGATGTTTGATAGTCTCCAAAGTAGCGCACACACAAGGATGCCGCGTCAAACGAAAAGAAGGCGGTAGTCACAAGCTAATT
>DASZAN010000103.1:0-12686 GCA_035945115.1 Allostellaceae bacterium | reverse complement strand
TTGCCGCTCGGCCCGACGCCGTCGACGACGGCCGGCCCGGTGAGGCGCCGGGCGGCATCGCCATCGAGCACCATCATGGGACGCTCGCCGCGGCTTGCCTGATCGATCGCCTCGAGCAACAGGCGACGATACTTGACGATGGCGATGTCGCTCTGCCCGAGAAATTCGCGCGTGCGGTCGTGGATGGGCCCCTGCGATTCGACGGCCCACTGGTCGTGCACGTTGATGTCCGCACCCATGCCGGTAAACGTCGCGTTCTGCTGCTCGTGCGGATCGAAGCCGTAATCGTTCCCTTTGTTGAGGCGCGGCGTGTAATCCGGAAGCGTATAAAGCTTGAGTCGCGCCTCGCGCATCTCGGCTTTGTCCACCGGCGCGCCGAAGCTGGTGAAGATCGCGTACCAATAGCAACTCACATCGTCGATCGGCACGTGCCATTGCGTGATCGTCATATCCCGCGAGAGCGGAATGACGAAAGCCTGCGGGAAAACGAGATGCGTCACGCGGATGTGCGTCCAGGCGTCGCTGATTCGGCGGCGCGTACAGAGGCGGAGCCCGTACTCGGTCTCGGCCACGTCGATCTTTGGCCGGATGTAGTCGCGCATCAATTTGGTGACGGGCATGTCGGAGCCGGCCGACTTGTCGCGAAACTGCTGGCCGTAGTTGGCCGCGGGATCCTCGTCCTCGAAGAAGCGGTGCAAGAACGAGGTGTGCGCGGGATCGATGCCGACTTCGAGCACCTGAAGCCAGTTGCAATCGACATGGCCCTTGAAGGCGAAGGTATAGGCATCGGGCGCGAGGAAGCAGTCGAGATCGGGAAAAGCCGGCGGCTCGCCCTCGCCGAGATAAGCGAAGATGATGCCGCCGCGCTCGATCGCCGGATGCGCGCGCAAGCGGACGCGCGTGCAGAACTTCGCGTCCGGCTCGGCTGGCGCCTCGAGGCATCGGCCTTCCACATCGAAGAGCCAGCCATGGAAGACGCAACGAAGCCCGCCATCCTCGACACGGCCGTAAGCGAGATCGGCGCGGCGATGCGCGCAATGGCGATCGAGCAGCCCGAGTCGCCCCGCCTCGTCGCGGAAGAGAACGAAATCTTCGCCGAGTAGCCGGACCGGCTTCACCGGCCGGAGTCCGGCGAGCTCTTCGGCGAGCGCCACCGGCTGCCAGTATCGCCGCAACAGATCGCCGCAGGGCGTCGCCGGTCCCACCCGCGTCATCCGCTCATTCGTCTCCGCCGTCAGCATGGCTCCTCCCGTGTCGCGGCTGAGCGTTCGCCACCTCAGGACCCATAGTCGTTGCTTTGGGGTGGCAGGGCAAGCGCACCGGGCGCGGTGGATCGACGGCCCCTCAGACCGTAAAGCTAGACAAGGATAACGATAGGATCACTTCCCTTCGGAATCTTGCTGCTAGGCCGTTTACCCATAAACCTGACGAGATGATGCCATGTCCGCTTTGTTCGCAAAGCGACCGAGATCGTGCGGCGGCGCAATATGTCGCGAAGTGCCAAAAGGCGACATCGCCCCGCTCTCGATCACCTCGTCGGCGGCGATGAGGAGCGTCGGCGGCATCGTGATGCCGAGCGCCTTCGCCGTCCTCAGATTGATGATCAGCTCGAACTTGGTCGGTTGATTGAAGGGGATGTCGCTGGGCTTCGTGCCCTTGAGGATTTGACCGACTTGATCGGCCGCGTGGCGGCACAGGTCCTCGAGGTTGACACCATAAGACATGAGCCCGCCAATATCAGTGTAAAAGCGATAGGGGTAGATTGCCGGTAATCGAGCCTTCGCGGCGACTTCCACGATCAACTGCCGGTTCGCGCGGTTTTCTAGTTGACCGCTGACGAGCAATGCATCCGCGCCCGCCTGCACGATGGCCGCAAATACACGGCGATATTCCGCTTCATTGAACGGAGCATGGAGCGGTGGGCTGACGAACGAAATCTGCATTTTCCGGGCCGCCTCTTGTAGCGCCACGGTGTATGGCGCTTGCCCTTCCCACGGGCGTGACGAGAGCCGTGCTACCCGCGACGCCGCCGGGACCATCTCGCGCAAGAGCTCGAGATACTTGCCCATGATATCCACGCCCGCATCGACCGTGACGCCGGTGATGTTTCCACCAGGTCGCGGCAGGCTGGCCACAATGCCATTTGCGACGGGATCGCCCGTTGTTGCCACGATCGGGATGGTGGCGGTGGCCGCTTTGAATTGTGGCGCCAACGCCGTCGTGAAGATTAAGTCCGGGCTGCCGCGAACGATCTCGCGCACCAGCTCGGCATAGTGCTCC
Source organism: Allostellaceae bacterium (assembly GCA_035945115.1). Classification (GTDB taxonomy): domain Bacteria; phylum Pseudomonadota; class Alphaproteobacteria; order ATCC43930; family CGMCC-115725; genus DAHUYF01. The sequence continues at coordinate 10,406 of DASZAN010000103.1, read as the reverse complement.
GCCCGTCCTTCACCAGAATATCGCTCGACCACGAGGTTCTGCCCCTCGATATAACCGAGCTGGCGAAGCCTCTCGAAGAATGCACGGAAGTACGCGGTGCCTCCGGTCTCACTCATCAAGGCGACCGGGGTCGAAGAGCTGACGACGGCGATGCGGTAGACCTTCGAGGCTTGCTGCGCGCGCGCAAAATGCGGCACGGTCGCAACGACCGCACCGCAGAGAACGCCGACGAAATCGCGCCGCCTCATGTAGCCCTCCCTGCCTGTGCGGCGGGAACGGAGCTGCGCTGAATCGAGGCTATTCTATCACTCCGGCATCAGTTGGGTGTGCGAAACGTCACAGGTACTCGCCCTATCCGGCTTCCGGTCCTGCCGCTGATTACGATGTCGGAAATGGGTCAAAGGCGGCGGTTCCACGATGTCCGCGACATGTCAGCGTAGCGGGCGAACCCGGAAATGCGGGGTGACATAGCCGCGGACTTCTGATGGGAAGAATCGCGCATCGTCGATTTTCGCATCAGCTCACGCGGGTGCCGTCCGCGCTCATACCGCGAGAGCCGCAGATTTCCGCGACTGACTAGGCTTTGCGTATTTCCTAATCAGTTCCAGGCCGGCTAAGTGCGGCGCATTGGCGAGCTCATCCGCGCCGCCCGCATGCGCAATCGCAACGCGACATGAAGCCCATCAATGGCCATCCCGGGAACCGGTAGAAGTGATCCACGTCACTCCTTCAGCTTCGGTTCCGATCCCTTGTTAGCACCGGAAACGCTGCGTCCGTTCGCGGTATCCCATGACCCAACTTGCCCCATGATGCCGATCGCTCATAATGCCGCCACCCTTCTTTTCCTGCTGCTCGCGGGCCATGCGCTCGGCGATTATGCATTCCAGTCGGATTTCCTCGCGACGGCGAAGAACCAGCACACCGAAATCGGCCGCGAATATTGGGTTGCCGCCCTGCCGGCGCATGCGCTCATCCACGGGGTCATGGTCTTCGCGGTCACGGGATCGAGTGCGTTGGGGATCGCGGAAGCTGTCGCACACGGCACCATAGACTGGTGCAAGAACGAAGGCTGGTTCGGCTTTCGCGTCGACCAAGGGCTGCATGCGCTCTGCAAGGTCCTGTGGCTCGTTCTCTTCCTGCACGGAGGAATTTGCTTCGGCCAAATCAGCATGGTGGGTTTACGCCACTGAAGCGGACGCTATGAGCTGATTAGGGCCGAATCTGATCCGAAGCGTGATTTCGTCGTGGTGGGACGCAAATTTGCTGCAAGTGCATGGGGGCTACGCTCAGCACCTTCCGCGGGTTACACACAATTTTAATTCCAATTTTGCAGAGTTTGACCAATTTCGATTTTGCAGAGTTGGTCGATGGCCCGGTCGGAGCCCGCAGAGCTGCATTCAAGCACTTCCGAATCCACCTTGGCAGCTGCCGCCGAGACGGCCGATGCCATCATTGTCACGCTAAGCCGGAAGCTGGGTTCCATCGCCCTTAATGTCTACGAAGCCGCGAGCAACATCACCGCGGTTGCCAAGCAGGTCGAGCATCAGGACGCGCAGTTCCGGCGCCTGCGCAACAGCGCCGACGTGCTGCTCACTGCCAATCAACAGATCGATAAGGCCACTGGGACGGCGCACCGGACGGCGGAAGCCGCTCATACCGACCTCGAGGACTCGCGCCAAGCCATTGCCGGCGCCGTCGCCCGGGTCAGCGCTTTGGTCGATGCCGTCGGGCGCATCGAGAAACGGCTCGAGCAGGTCGGCGGCTCGCTCTCGGAAGTGGCCGGGGTCTCCGGGGCGATCGAGGCCATCGCCCGCCAGACCAACCTGCTAGCGCTCAACGCCACCATCGAGGCCGCGCGAGCCGGCGAGGCCGGGCGCGGCTTTGCCGTGGTCGCCGGTGAAGTCAAGGCGCTCGCCGACCAGACGCGTCAAGCTACACTTAAGATCAGCAGCACGATCGCCACGCTCTCGGGCCAGATCTCGAGCCTCATCACCGAAGCGAGCAGTGCTGCATCCGACGCCCGGGCGACGAGCGAGGGCAGGATCGTCATCGAGGAAGCGATCGACCGCGTCGGCAAGGGGCTGGCTAGCATGGCGGAGCTCAGCGGCACCGTCGCCGACACCTCGAGCGGCAATCTCGGCCATTGTCAGACGCTGATCAGCGAACTCGACCTGCTCGATAGCAGCGTCGCCGAGGCGACCAAAAACGTCAAAGGTGCCGACGAGCAGTTGGGCAAAGTGCTCGATCATCTCGAAGCGCTGGTCGGCCAAATCGGCACCAGCGCGGTCGCGACCCCCGACACCCCTTATGTCGAGGCCGCCAAGGAGATGGCGAAGGCCGTCACCGCCAGCTTCGAGGAAGCGCTCGCCAAGGGGGAGCTGACGATCGACGACCTGTTCGACGAGCACTATGTCGAGATCCCGAATACCAACCCGAAGCAATTCATGACCCGGTTCACCACGATGACCGATCGGCGCTTGCCGGCGATCCAGGAGAAATTCCTGCAAGTGCTTCCGCACATCAGTTTCGCCGCCGCTGTCGACCGCAACCAATACCTGCCGACGCACAATGTGCAGTACTCCAAGCCACAAGGCGTGGACCCCGCATGGAACGAGGCGAATTGCCGCAATCGCCGGTTCTACAAGCGGAGGGGTGACTCCTCAAGCAGGGGCACGAGGGCGCTCTATCTGCAGCTCCGCCGTCGCGAGCTGGGCGGTGGTCGCTACGTCATGATCAAGAACATCTCGGCCTCGGTCTACATCGGCGGCCGCCTCTGGGGCAGCGCGTCCATTGGCTACACGCTGCCGTCGTAAAGCAGACATGCTCAATCTACCGTGAGATTCGGTCCTCGCGTTGCCATCGTCTTACGCAGAAGACCTGCAACGTTGAACCGCGTTAAAGCACTCCCGAAGCGCTGGGGTCCCTCGGGTAAATGATCGCCGTGCGCTCAACGCTATTTTCTGGGTCCTGATCTGCCGGATGCGTTCGGCCCGCACACCACGATTCTCGATGCCTCAATCCGGCACGCCCAGCACGCGAAAGAGTTCTTCGAGTTGGGGACTCATGGGAATGTCGAGGCGCCCGCCCGAGGGCAGGCGACGGTGAAACCATTTGTCGTAGAGCTCGACCAGTGCCCGGCTTTGCGCCAATCGCGCGAAGGCGCGGTCGACCACGGCGGCGAATTCCGCATCGTCCTTGCGGAACATGAGGCCGTAGGGATCGTAGGAGAGATACTCGCCCACCACCTGGTAATCCGCGGCCTCCTTGTTCGTGGCGATGAGCCCGTAGAGCAGCACGTCGTCGGTGGCAAACGCCTGGGCGCGGCCCGCGGCGAGGAGCGCAAAGGATTGGGCGTGATCGCGGCCGACGACGAAGCTGATGTTGAGCCCCTGCTTGTCGGAGAGCGTCTTCACCGCCGCCTCGTTGGTCGTGCCGGCGGTGACGGCGACGGTCTTTCCGCGCAAATCGCGATACGAGGCGATGCCGGAGCCGCGCTTCACCATCAGTTTGGTGCCGGCCACGAAAAATACCGGCGAAAAGGCGACGAGCTTCTTGCGCTCGAAATTGGCGGTGGTGGAGCCGCATTCGAGGTCGATGTCGCCGGCGACGAGCGCGGGAATGCGCGTCTCGGACGTGACCGCCTTGTGTTTGACCGCGATCGTCATGCCGTCGAGCTCGGTCGAAAGCTCATCGACGATTTCGCCGCAGAGATCCATCGAATAGCCGATGGGCTCGCCGCTCGAGTTCAAATACGAGAAGGGTATCGAGCTTTCGCGATAGCCCAAGGTGATGGTGCCGCTCGCGCGCACTTTCTTGAGCGTGCCGGTGAGCTCCTGCGCCGCGGCGCCCGTCGCGGCGGCCGCGACGACGAACGCCAGGAGCGCGAAGCCGCGGAGGACGCGCATGGCGCCCTCACGCGACGCGCGGTCTGAGCCCGGCTTCGACCGGCGGAGCCGGCGCGACATCGCCTTCCCAGCGGGCGATCACGGCCGTGGCGAGACTGTTGCCGATGACGTTGGTGGCGGAGCGGCCCATATCGAGGAACTGGTCGATGCCGAGCACCAGCAGCAAACCGGCTTCCGGCAGGTTGAAGCTCGCCAAGGTCGCGGCGATCACCACCAGCGAAGCGCGCGGCACACCCGCCATGCCTTTGCTGGTGAGCATCAGCACCAGCAGCATCGTCACCTGCTCGACGGCGCTCATGTGGATGTTGTAGGCCTGGGCGATGAAGAGCGTCGCGAAGGTGCAGTACATCATCGAGCCGTCGAGATTGAAGGAATAGCCCATCGGCAGCACGAAGCTGATGATCTTCTTGCTGATCGGCATCTTCTCGAGCTGCGCCATGGTGACGGGATAGGCGGCCTCGCTGCTCGCCGTGCTGAAGGCAAGAAGGAAGGGCTCGCGGATCAGATGAATGAGGCGGATGATGGTGCCGCCCAGGAAAAGGAATCCCGCGGCAATGAGCACGAGCCAGAGCACGCCGAGACCGAAATAGAATTCGGCCATGAACTTACCGTAGGTCACGAGAATGCCGAGGCCTTGCGTCGTCACCGTCGCCGCCATCGCCGCGAAGACCGCAAGCGGCGCCAGCGCCATGATGTAGCCGGTGATGCGGAGAATGACGTGCGAGGCTTGATCGATGAGATCGACGAGACCTTTGGCGCGCTCGCCCATCGCCGCCGCGGCAACGCCGAAGAACAGCGAGAAGACGACGATCTGCAGGATCTCGTTGTTGGCCATCGCCTCGATCGCGCTCTTCGGCACGAGATGGGCGATGAACTCTTTCAGCGAGAGCGACGCCACCTTGACGTTGGTTGCGGCGTCGGCGGCGGGAAGCGGCAGGTTCAAATTGTCGCCGGGTCGCAGCACGTCGACGAGCAGCATGCCGAGGAGCAGCGACACCAGCGAGGCGGAGACGAACCACAGCATCGCCTTGCCGCCGATGCGGCCGATCGTCTTGGTGTCGCCCATATGCGCCACGCCCACCACCAAGGTGGTGAAGACGAGCGGCGCGATGATCATCTTGATGAGCCGGAGGAAAATATCGGTCATGAGCGAGATGTAGCCGGCGATCGTCGCCGCCGTCTTGGGATCAGGCCAGAGCCGATTGCAGGCGTAGCCCGTGAGGATTCCCAGCACCATGCCGATGAGAATGATGGTCGTCAGCCGCTGCGATTTCATGGCCCCTTCCCCCTTGCCATGAAGCTTCGCATTGCATGAAGCGGCATGCAAGCGGGTGGGCCGCGCCGGCCGTTTCTTCTTACGCGTGTTCGCGCACGACCACGCACCCGTGTCGCGCGACGCTCACTCCGGCGGGAGGCCGTAAAGGAGCTGCATGCGCGAAAAACCGCGCAGGCGGAAGTGGCCGATCTCGAACATGGGCAGGCCGAGAGATCGAACGAAATCGTCGGACATGATGAGCTGGCGATCGAGCTCGCGGTTGAGGCGCTCGATCCGGCTCGTCAGATTGACGTCGGGACCGATCACGGTGAAATCGAGCCGGTCGCCGGCGCCGATATTGCCGTAGGAGACTTGCCCGCGGTGGAGCGCGAAACCCGCCGACAAAGGCTGCGTCATCGCGGCGTCGCGGTTGAGCGTCGCCAGCGCGTCGATCGCCTCCTTGGCAGCATCGAGCGCCAACCGGCACGCGTCCTTGGCGCTCCGTTCGCCGGTCTCGTTGAAGATGGCGAGGATGCCGTCGCCCATGAATTCCAGGATCTCGCCGCCGCGCCGCTGGATCGGCGGCATGACGCAATCGAAATAGCGATTGAGCAGTTGGATCACCTCGGCGGCGCCGAGCATATCGGAGATGCCGGTGAAATCGCGCAAATCGGCGATCATCAGCGCGGCGGTGATGGTGTGGACCTCGCCGCGGCGGATTTGTCCCTTGAGGATGAGCTCGCCCGGCTCTTTGCCGACATAAGTCGATAGCACGTTCGTGGTGAAACGGCGGAGCCCCTTGAGCTCCACCACCGCCGCATAGATGGGAAGGATGGCTTCGAAGAAGCGCAAATCCGCATCGCCAAAGCCGCCGGGCACGTCGGTCGCCCAGGAAACGGCGTTGGCCGTCCCGTCGGTGTAGATGATCGGCGCGATCGCGTAGTGGACGTAGCCGGCGGCGCGAAGCTCCTCCAGGAGCGGAAACGGCAAAGGCTCGCCGCCGTCGAGCCGCCAGGTTCGCGCCTGCCTCTCCTCGACCACAAGGTGGACCGGGCTGTTCAAGTAGACCGGCGTCTTTTCGAAGCCAAAGTCGAGGTAGCGCTCCTCGATCTTCATCCCGCGGCGCCAGAGGCGCGCCACCCCGGCAAATTCCGGATTTAGCGCGCGAACATGCAGCCAGGCGCGGGCGAGCGGCACGCCGGCCTCGACCACCGTGCTACAGAAGCGCCCGAGCAATTCGTAGTTGTTGGCGAGGAACCGGCCCTCTTGCGTCAGCCAATTCGAGACGCGCGCGACACGATCCGCAACGGACCCCGCGGCGAGCCGCACGCCCAGCCGTTCCTCCGGCCGATGACCCTCATCCATTGGCCGCACCTCGATCTGCGTCACATCCGTCGTCGCGGAGAAGATGGTGTATCGTCGCCGGAACGGCAATCCGCTCGGCGCGTGAGGATTTTTAGAATGGGCTGAATGCACTTTGGTCTACCGCAACCGGGCGAGACCTCAGACGATGATCGCATCTCGTGAGCAATCGGAAAGTGAGGGCCTTCTCATGAAGGGGCTGAGGCTTGGCAGACCGGGGGGACTGGAGACGCTCGCCTATGTCGACATGGCAGATCCCGGATCGCCGCATCCCGGTGAAATCCGCGTGCGGATTCATGCGAGCTCGCTCAACTATCACGACCTCGGCGTCGTGTCGGGCCGCATGCCGGTCGAGAACGGACGGATACCGATGTCGGACGGCGCCGGTGTCGTCGAGGCGATTGGCGAGGGCGTGACGGCGTTCGCGCCCGGTGACGCCGTCGTCTCCTGCTTCTTCCCATTATGGCACGATGGCGATCCCGCCGTTGCGGACTTCTCGGGAACGCCCGGCGATGGCATCGACGGCTATGCCCGCGAGGTCGTGGTCGCTCCCGCCGCGTATTTCACCCGCGCACCAAAAGGCTATACCCACGAGGAGGCGGCGACGCTCACCACCGCCGGCCTCACCGCGTGGCGAGCCCTGATCATCAACGGAGGGCTGAAGCCGGGTGATAGTGTCCTCGCCCTTGGCACCGGCGGCGTCTCCGTTTTCGCGCTCCAGATCGCAAAAGCCATGGGCGCCACCGTCGTCATCACCTCATCTTCGGACGAAAAGCTCGAGCGCGCGCGAAAGCTCGGCGCAGACCACGCGATCAACTATCGCAAAACGCAGCATTGGGCGGCGTCCGTTCTCGATGTCACCAACGGCCGCGGTGTCGATCACGTCGTCGAAGTGGGTGGCGCCGGCACCTTGCCGCAGTCGATCGAGGCCTGCCGGATCGGCGGTCACATCGCGCTGATCGGCGTTCTGACGGGGCGCGGCGGCGAGATCCCGACCGGCCTCCTCATGCGCCGCCAGCAGCGGCTCCAGGGGCTGATCGTCGGCAGCCGGAAACACCAGCTCGATTTCTGCCGCGCACTCGAGGCGCTGCCATTCAGGCCGGTCATCGACCGAACCTTCCCACTCGAAAAAACCACCGAGGCGTTCCGCTTTGAGATGTCGGCACAACACTTCGGAAAGATATGCCTTGAGATCTGAGGCTTGAGGAGGATGGGAAGTGGCTCCGCTGCCGGCACGCCTCTTTTCATTCCGTCACCAATCTCCGCCAAGCCTCGTCGCTGCCCGCGGCCAAAGACGGGCCAAGCGCGTGCCCGTCGCGGCTGCTTCCGGTCTAATTCCAGACATCGCCCGGTCGAGCGGTTCGTCAGAGCCTGACCCAACTGAGACATCGCTAAGAGCGGCGGTACTCGTGCGCGCCTAGTGCCCCTTAAGAGCGGAAGCTGTGACGTTTCGCACACGCAGCCGATGCCGGAGTGATAGAATAGCCTCCATTCAGCGCAGCTAGGTTCCCGCCACACAGGCGACGAAGGAGGGACGGATGAGGCGGCGCGATTTCATCGTATCTCTTGGAAGTGCTGTCGTCGCGGGGACCGGGAGTGCTCGATCGCAACCGGCATCACGTGTGCGCCTCGTGGGCGTGTTAATGGGACTAAGTCGGAAAGATGCCGAAGCTCAAGCACTCGTGGGATCATTCGTGGCGGCTCTCAGCTCCTTGGGATGGTCGGAAGGCCATAACGTCCAATTTGCCGTTCGATGGGGTGGCACCGGTGACGAAGAGCACGAGCGCGCTTTGGCAAAGGAACTGACCGATCTCAATCCGGACGTGATACTGGCGTCTGGGATTGCCGCAGTGGCAGCGTTGCAGCGTGAGACCCGAAGCATACCGATTGTCTTTGTCCTTGTATCAGAGCCGATGGCACAGGGTTTCGTTTCTAACCTGGCCCGGCCGGGCGGTAACACCACTGGATTCGCCAATTTTGAATATTCGATCGGCAGCAAGTGGCTTCAGACGCTGAAGGAAGCTGCCCCAGCGGTAACGCGTGTCGTTGTCATGGGAAATCCGGAAACGAGCGCACTCAACGGCTACGTACATTCGATGACATCAATAGCTGGGTCGCTCGGGGTCGAAGTCATAGCCACGCCGCTGCGCGAGCCAGAGGACATTGCACAGGCTCTGTCGAAAATCGGGGACGAAGGCGGGGGCGGCATCGTCGCAATACCGGACGCGTTCAATTTTCGCCATCGAGCGAAGATACTCGCGCTAGCGGCTCAATACCGGTTACCGGCAATGTATCCCTATCGGTATTTGGTCGCCGATGGCGGCCTGCTGTCATACGGGCCCGATAGGATTGAGCAATTTCGGAACGCTGCGGGCTACGCGCATCGCATCCTCAACGGCGAGAAATCCGGTGATCTACCGGTGCAGCAGCCGACAAAATTTGAATTGGTCATTAATCTCAAGACAGCGAAAGCGCTAGGCCTCGACATCTCGTCCAATCTCCTCGCGCGCGTCGACGAGGTGATTGAATGAGGCGGCGCAGGTGCATTGCGGGCGGTATCGCGACGCTTGTCGCCGCCGCTGCTCCATGGTGGCTGACTGCCGGCGCTAAGGAAGGGCAGAGGAGCGTGCCGTTAGTAGGCGCCATTTGGCCAGGAGGACCTACCTCTCAGACCATCGTACGCAATAGAGAGTTCTTCCTGCGAGGACTCCGAGAGAACGGGTACGTCGACGGTCAAAACATCCTGATAGCGGATAGGTACGAAGGCAGCCCGGAAGGATTCGATAAGGCTGCGATTGAACTGGTCGGCCTTAATGTCGATGTCATTCTCGCGTCGAGCACGCCAGCCGCCCTTGCGGCGAGGCGCGCGACGAGCGCGATACCGATCGTCGGCGCGGTCATGGCCGATCCCGTGGCTGACGGTCTCGTCGCGAGTCTTGCTCGCCCCGGCGGAAATATTACTGGCGACACCTTCATTGCGCCCGAATTGAGCGCAAAGCGCCTGCAATTGCTGAGAGAGATTGTTCCGTCCGTGACGAGAATAGCCGCGCTTCAGCACCCCGGTGTGTACGGCGAACGCACGATGCAAAACATGCTGAAGGAGATCGAGGAGAACATTAGGGAGAGTGGGCTCGAGCTTCGCATTTACAGCGCCGACGGCCCGAGCGATTTCGACAGCGTCTTTGAAGCGATGATCAGAGAGCGCGCCGGTGCCCTGATCATTTTCCCGAGCCCGATGTTCTACCGGAACTATCGGCGGCTCGTCGAGCTGACGGCAATAAAACGATTACCGACCATGTATGTTTTCAGGGAGGCAGTCGAGGTAGGGGGTCTCATCTGCTATGGCGCGGATATTCCTGATCTCTCCCGTCTCGCAGCGACGTATGTCGCGAAAATTCTCAGAGGCGCAAAACCCAGCGATCTTCCCGTCGAGCAACCCACCAAATTTGAGCTTGCGGTCAATCTCAAAACCGCCAAAGTGTTGGGCCTCACGATCCCGCCGTCGATCCTCGCGCTCGCCGACGAGGTTATTGAATAGCGGGACGATGTCGCCTATTGGCACTTCGGCGACCTTCCGCGCTCGGTAGAGGATGACAGCTTCCGATGGGGAAGCGGAAATCGGGCGTGTCCGCGACCACAGGATCGATAATTACTGTTATCGATCTCGCTCGGGCCCCGAGCCGCGTCCGTCCGCATTCGGTCCTAAAGCCGACTATGGGAGCCGGATCAGCCAAGTCGCAGTTTGGTAGAGTCGGGATGTGACGCGGTGGCGACAGGTGAGGCTTAGCCGTGGCCGCCCCTTTCGGTTGGCGGTGCCTAAATAGCTTTACCATGGCTCCGTCTCCACACCCCGCTCATCGAACCGGACATGCAGATCACCCGCA
>DASZAN010000102.1:0-22523 GCA_035945115.1 Allostellaceae bacterium | reverse complement strand
GATCTCTTATGAGCCCATTCAATTTGATCTGCGCGCCCCGCCCCCTCACCCTGTCCCTCTCCCCGCTGGGGAGAGGGGACGAGCGGCGCCGTTCTTGCTCCTCTCCCCTCGGGGAGAGGGAGGGGCCCATCGCGAAGCGATGGGAGAGTGAGGGGGTCGCGGCGCGAAATCGGCGGGTCGAAGGCGCGCGGTGGCGGTTCCCGGAGGCGCCGGAGTAGAATGGCGGCATGAGCCAGCAGGTCCATCGCCAGCGGGAGATCATCGATCGCCGCAGCCTCGGTGCGGCCCTCGAAGCGCTCGCCGCGGACGCGGCCGAGCCGCCACGCGCCAAGGTGGTGGCGACGTTGCGCGACGCGCTGCAGCAAGGGCGTGCCGAGATTCGCCGGCGCTTCGAGGCGGGCTCCTCGGGCAGCGACACGGTGCGGGGCTTGAGCTTCCTCATGGATCAGCTCATCCGCACGCTCTACGATTTCGTCGGATCCCACGTCTATCCGCTCGCCAATCCGACCTCGGGCGAGCACATGGCGGTGGTGGCGGTGGGTGGCTATGGCAGAGGCGAGCTCGCGCCCTATTCCGACATCGATCTGCTCTTTCTGCTGCCCTACAAGACGACGCCGCATACCGAGCAGGTCGTCGAGTACATGCTCTATGTGCTCTGGGATCTGGGGCTCAAGGTGGGGCAGGCGACCCGCTCCATCGAGGAGACACTGCGCCAGGCGAAAGCCGATCTCACCATCCGCACCGCGGTGCTCGAGGCGCGCTACGTCTGGGGCGACGAGAAGCTCTTCCTCGACCTGAAGCGCCGCTTCGAGAGCGACATCATCAAGCGCACCGCGGCCGAATTCGTCCAAGCGAAACTCGCCGAGCGCGACCAGCGCCATACCCGGATGGGCGACAGCCGCTATGTGGTCGAACCCAACGTCAAGGAAGGAAAGGGCGGGCTCCGCGATCTCCACACCCTCTTCTGGATCGCCAAGTACATCTACCGCGTCGATGATGTCGAGAAGCTGGTGAGCCAGAACGTGCTCTCCCAAAAGGAGGCGCATCGCTTCGCCCGCGCCCAGGACTTTCTTTGGACGGTGCGCTGCCACCTCCATTATTTGAACGAGCGCGCCGAGGACCGCCTCACCTTCGATCGCCAGACCGAAGTGGGCCGCCGCATGCGCTACACCGATCACGCCGGCACGCGCGGCGTCGAGCGCTTCATGAAGCACTATTTCCTCATCGCCAAGGATGTCGGCGACTTGACGCGCATCTTCTGCGCCGAGCTCGAGGCGGAGCAGGAGCGCCGTCCGCGCTTCTCATGGAAGCCCTGGGCGTCACGCAAACGCTCCATCGAGGGCTTCGCCATCGACGCCGGCCGCGTCGACGTCGCCCGCGAAACCGCCTTCCGCGAGGATCCCGTGAACCTCCTGCGTATCTTCCACGTCGCGCAGGAGAACGGACTCGATATTCATCCGCGGGCGCTGCGCCTCATCACGCAATCGCTGAAGCTCATCGGCCCGAAGCTCCGCGCCGATGCCGAGGCGAACCGGCTCTTCATGGCGATGCTCACCTCTGAGAAGGAGCCGGAGATCACGCTACGCCGCCTCAACGAGGCGGGCGTGTTCGGCCGCTTCGTGCCCGATTTCGGCCGTGTCGTGGCGCAGATGCAGTACGACATGTACCACACTTACACCGTCGACGAGCATTCGATCTTCGCCATCGGCATCCTGCACAAGATCGAGATGGGCGCGCTCAAAGAGGAGCTGCCGCTCGCCTCGGAGATCATCCACACCATCGATTCACGCCGCGCGCTTTACGTGTCGGTGCTGCTGCACGACATCGCCAAGGGCCGCGGCGGCGATCATTCGGAGCTGGGGGCGCAGGTGGCAGACCGCCTGGGCCCGCGCTTTGCGCTCTCGGCCGAGGAGACGGAGACCGCGGCCTGGCTTGTTCGCTTTCATCTTCTCATGAGCAACACCGCCTTCAAGCGCGACATCGACGATCCCCAGACCATCCGCGATTTCGCCGAGCGCGTGCAGTCGCCGGAGCGCTTGAAGCTGCTCCTCATTTTGACCGCAGCCGACATCCGCGCCGTCGGACCCAAGGTCTGGAACGGCTGGAAGGCGGCGCTCTTGCGCGAGCTCTATCACCGCGCGCTCGAGGCGATCTCGGGCGGCCTCGTCGCCGACCAGCGCGACCGCCGCATTGCCGAGGCACAGCAGGCGGTGCGAGCGCTGCTGCCGGATTTTGCCGAGGAGGAGATCGCCGCCTTCTTCGCCAAAGGCTATCCCTCCTACTGGCTCTCCTTTGATGCCGCGACCCATGCGCGCCATGCGCGCTTGACGCGCGAGGCCGAGCGCTCGAGCGCGCCACTCACCGTCGACACGCGCGTCGATGCGCGCCGCGCGGTGACCGAGGTGACGCTTTACACCGCCGACCATGCCGGCCTCTTCTCGCGCATCGCCGGGGCGCTGGCGCTCGCCGGCGCCAACATCGTCGACGCCAAGATCCTGACGCTGAGCAACGGCATGGCGCTCGACACCTTCTGGGTCCAGGATCAGATGGGTGGCGCCTTCGACCGACCCGACAAGCTCGCCCGGCTCGCGGTGATGTTCGAGAACGTGCTCTCAGGCAAGATCAAGCCGCATATCGAGCTCAAGAAGCCGGGCGCCATTCCGAGCCGTACGCGCGTCTTCACCGTGCCGCCGCGCGTCCTCATCGACAACAAGGCGAGCTTGACGCACACGGTGATCGAGGTGAACGGCCGCGATCGTCCCGGCCTCCTCTTCGAGGTGACGCGCGCGCTGACCGGCCTCAATCTGCAGATTTCGAGCGCGAAGATCTCGACTTACGGCGAGAAGGTGGTCGACGTCTTCTACGTGAAGAACCTCTTCGGCCACAAGGTCGAGCACGAGCGCAAGCTCCGCGACATCCGCGAGCGCCTCACGCAAGTGATGGCGGAGCCGGTCGAAGAGGTGGCGGCGGAGTAGCGCGCTAGACTAGGCCGGCGATGCCAGCGGCTTTCCCTTCTCGACGACGTAGGTGACGAGAACCTTGGTCTTGAGATCGCCGGGCTTGCCGCCGGCATGCGGCGTTTCCGGCGGGATCTGAAAGGCGTCCCCGGCTTTGACGATGCGCGTGGGCTGACCCTGGATCGGCAGCTCGAAGCCGCCCCCTTCGAGGATGTAAGCCGATTCGATGCCGGGATGGGTGTGCCGCCCGACCGGTATGCCGGGTTCGATCGTCACTTCAACGATCAACGTCACATAGCCCGGGACCGGACCGTCGGTTTGCGACAAGATCTTCCGCGCGACGCCCGGCGTCGCCGCCGGCGGCGCGGTTTGGCCGGCCGCCTCCGCCGCGATCAGATCGGTGATCCCGCAAAGCGCGCATGACGCGACGCCCGCGAATTGCCGTCGAGTGATCATGATGGTCCTCCTCCCTCCTTGGTGTTGAAGATCAGCGTCGAATTACCCGGGGATCGTAAGTCTTTCGAGACGGCGCTGACAACAGGAGGTGCCATGGCCGAGCCCGTCGAGGAGGTGGCGGCCGAGTAGCGCCGGGCGCTATCCTCTCCGCGCGGGCCGCGCCGGGGTCGCGCGGTTTTCGCTGAAAAGCAAGGGGTGGAAATCATGAGGCATATGCAAATCGCGTTGGCCCTCGTCGTGGGCATGGCGGCTGGCGCGGTGTTCGCGGCGGGCGAAGTGCCGAAGGAGAACAAGGGCTTCAAAGCGGCGCAGCTTTCCGCCTTCGATCTCGGCAAACAGGGCCTCAAGGACTACGAGCAGCGGCAGATTCGCATCCGCCGCATCGACTTCGAGCCCGGCGGCATCGCCGCCTTCCACAGCCATAGCCAGCGTCCGGCGCTCAGCTACATGCTGGCCGGCGAGCTCGTCGAGCACCGCAACGGCGCGCCTGATCGCGTCTACAAAGCCGGCGACGTCATCACCGAGACGACCGACGTCGACCACTGGGCCGAGAACAAGGGCACGGCGCCGGTCACCATCATCAGCGTCGATTTGTTCAAGGAGTAAGCGCAGCGTCTCTTCGCTGCATGCCCGCCCCGCGTGCTTCGAGACACGCTGCTGCGCCGCGCTCCTCAGCATCAAGTGCCGTTGGTGGTGGCATTAAAAATGTAACCTCACCCTGAGGAGCTCGCGAAGCGAGCGTCTCGAAGGGCGCGCGACCGATTCTGCAGGCTACTCGCGCAAATCCTCGAAGAACTCGCGGACCTTGGCGAAGAAGCCTTCGCTTTCGGGGTGCGTGGTGCGGCTGTCGCCGGCCTTTTCGAATTCGCGCAGCAGCTCCTGCTGGCGCTTGGTCAAATGCACCGGCGTCTCGACGGTCACCTGCACATACATATCGCCGCGTGAGGCGGAGCGGAGCACCGACATGCCGCGATTGCGCAGGCGGAATTGGTGGCCGCTTTGCGTGCCGGCGGGGACGTTGACCTTGGCGCGGCCGCCATCGATGGTCGGCACCTCGATGCTGCCGCCAAGCGCCGCCGTCGGCATCGAGATCGGCACGCGGCAATGGATGTTGGCGGCATCGCGCTGGAAGAAGCGGTGCGGCTTCACCGCGAGGAAGATGTAGAGATCGCCGGGCGCGCCGCCGCGCAAGCCCGCCTCGCCTTCGCCGGCGAGCCTGATGCGCGTCCCGTCCTCGACACCGGCGGGAATGCTGACCGAAAGCGTCTTCTCCTTGCGCAGCCGGCCTTGGCCGCCGCATTTGCGGCAAGGGTTCTCGATGACGCGGCCCGCGCCGTGGCAGGAAGGACAGGTGCGTTCGATGGTGAAGAAGCCCTGCTGCGCGCGGACGCGGCCATTGCCATAGCAAGTGGGACAGCTGACCGGCTTCGATCCCGTCTCGGCGCCGGTGCCGCCGCAGGCCTCGCACATCGCCATGGTCGGCACGCGCACCGTCGTCTGCTTGCCCTTGAACGCCTCCTCGAGGGTGATCTCGAGATTGTAGCGGAGGTCGTTGCCGCGCGCGTTGGCGCCCTGACCGCGCCGTCCGCCCATGAACTCGCCGAACATCTCGTCGAAGATGTCGGCAAAGCCGGTAGCGAAGCCGAAATCACCGGGGCCACCGCCGCCGCGCGCGCCCTCGAAAGCGGCATGGCCATAGCGATCGTAGGCGGCGCGCTTCTGGTCGTCCTTGAGGACGTCGTAGGCTTCGGAGATGTCCTTGAATTTCTGCTCGGCGGCCTTGTCACCGGGATTGCGGTCCGGGTGATACTGCATCGCGAGCTTGCGGTAGGCTTTCTTGAGGTCGTCGGCCGAGGCGCTCTTGGAGACGCCGAGGAGCTCGTAAAAATCCTGCTTCGCCATCGCCCGAAAATCCGCTCCCTACGACAAACGAACCGCCCCGTCGCGAAGGTGCGGCCTCGCGAAAGGGCGGCTCATCTCAATGCGCGACTCGGTCAGCCGGAGCCGCGCTTCTTCTCGTCGACCTCCTCGAAATCGGCATCGACGACTTTCTCGCTGCCGGCTGCACCACCACCCGCGGCGCCGCCGGTCGACCCGGCGCCCTCGCTGGGCTGCGGCCCACCCGCGGCTTGCGCCTTGTACATGGCCTCGCCGATCTTCATCGAGGCTTGGCCGAGCGCCTGGGTCTTGCTCTTGATCTGATCGAGATTGTTGCTCTCGAGCGCCGAGCGCACCTCGCGGATCGCCGCTTCCACCGCCTCGCGATCACCTGCCGAGACCTTGTCGCCAGCTTCCTTGAGCGTCCGCTCGGTGGTGTGGACGAGACTTTCCGCCTGGTTCTTGGCTTCGACCAGCTCGCGGCGCTTCTTGTCGTCCTCGGCGTGCGCCTCGGCGTCCTTCACCATCTTTTCGATATCGGCGTCGGAGAGACCGCCCGAGGCCTGGATGCGGATCTGCTGCTCCTTGCCCGTGGCCTTGTCCTTGGCCTGAACCGAGACAATGCCGTTGGCGTCGATGTCGAAGGTGACCTCGATCTGCGGCATGCCGCGCGGCGCAGGTGGAATGCCGACGAGGTCGAACTGCCCCAGGAGCTTGTTGTCCGCCGCCATCTCGCGCTCGCCTTGGAAGACGCGGATGGTGACCGCCGTCTGATTGTCCTCGGCGGTGGAGAACACCTGGCTCTTCTTGGTCGGGATCGTCGTGTTGCGGTCGATGAGCCGCGTGAACACGCCGCCCAGCGTCTCGATGCCGAGCGAGAGCGGCGTCACGTCCAAGAGCAGCACGTCCTTCACTTCGCCCTTGAGCACGCCCGCCTGGATGGCGGCGCCAACCGCGACCACTTCGTCAGGATTGACCGAGCGGTTCGGCTCCTTGCCGAAGAACTGCTTCACCGTCTCGATGACCTTGGGCATGCGCGTCATGCCGCCCACCAGGATCACCTCGTCGATCTCGGACGCCTTCAAGCCCGCATCCTTCAACGCATTGCGGCAGGGCTCGATCGTCTTCTGGATGAGATCGTCGACGAGAGCTTCGAGCTTCGCCCGCGTCACCTTGACGTTGAGGTGCTTGGGCCCGGACTGATTGGCGGTGATGAAGGGGAGGTTGACCTCGGTCTGCATCGAGGACGAGAGCTCGATCTTCGCCTTTTCCGCCGCCTCCTTGAGGCGCTGCAAAGCGAGGCGATCGCTGCGCAGATCGATCCCCTGCTCCTTCTTGAACTCGTCGGCGAGATAGTCGATGACGCGCTTGTCGAAGTCCTCGCCGCCCAAGAACGTGTCGCCGTTCGTCGACTTCACCTCGAAGACACCGTCACCGATTTCGAGCACGGAAATGTCGAAGGTGCCGCCGCCCAAGTCATAGACGGCGATCGTGCCGCTGCCCTTCTTCTCGAGGCCGTAGGCGAGTGCCGCCGCCGTCGGCTCGTTGATGATGCGCAACACCTCGAGACCGGCGATCTTGCCGGCATCCTTCGTCGCCTGACGCTGGCTGTCGTTGAAGTAGGCGGGAACCGTGATCACCGCTTCGGTCACCGGCTCGCCGAGGTAAGCCTCGGCCGTCTCCTTCATCTTCTGCAGGATGAAGGCGCTGATCTGCGAGGGCGCGTATTTCTTGCTGCGGCTCTCGACCCAGGCGTCGCCATTCTCGCCCTGGATGATGTGGAAGGGGACGAGATCCATCTCCTTCTTGACCATCGGGTCGCTCATGCGCCGGCCGATGAGCCGTTTGATGCCGTAGAACGTGTTGTCGGGATTCGTCACGCCCTGGCGCTTCGCCGCTTGCCCGACCAAGCGCTCGCCATTGTCGGTGAAGGCCACCATCGAGGGCGTCGTGCGCATGCCCTCGGTATTCTCGATGACCTTCGCGGTTTTGCCTTCCATCACCGCGACGCACGAATTCGTCGTACCCAGGTCGATACCAATAACCTTTGCCATGGCCACCTCTTGTTTGCAGCAAGGTCCCGCAGCCCCCGGAGGCACTGCCGGAACCCCCTAGGAATGGTCCGTCACATCCATTTCGGGACAGGGGTTATATATGGAGGCGGGTGCGGCGCTACAACCGCACCGCCCCAGTTTCCGCCAATTATCACGCCGGTTCGAACGAGGCGGGTGCTCGGCTTTTTCGCAGGACGTCGGCGGTCGAGGAAACCGATGATCGCGGACAGCTGAGAACGATGCGCGCCCTGGCGGGACCCACATCCCGATGTCGTGAAATCTCGCCCTGCGTTAGCTGGAGGTACGCCCCCCGCCATAGGGGGCGTTAGTTTCGCTTCCCGTAATCATACTGTCAATCAAAAATTGTATATTGTCTTGTAATTTAAATCACACGGCGTGGCGGCATTTGCATCTATACATGGTTAATCGATCTTTGCGTCTCGCGCAAGGTGTCATCCGCCGAGAGCGCATCCCAATGCATTCCGACGATGGGGGTTCAACCGGCCACAGCGGCAATTGATCAGGAGGGGAGACAGGACATGGAACTGCTGACATCGAATGGCACGCTTCAGGACATCGTTCATCCCGTGCTCAGCGAGATGGGCGAGGGACCGCTCAAAGGGGCGCTGCTCGACGCGTTCGCCGCCGAGGCGAGCGCGCTTGCCGCGATTGAGGAGTGCTTCCAGGCGCTCGTCACCAAACGGCAGAACCCGGAGGCGCTCCGGCGCTTTTTCCATAGCTGGTCGAAGACCAACAATTCGGCGGCGAGCGTCTCTGGCCTGGCAAGCCGCATGACGCTGAGGGGACGGCGGAGCGCCGATGCGGCGACAAGGGACGCGCTCTATCGCGTTTGCGACAGCCTGCAGCGCATCACCGACGAGGATCTCGGCGCCCGCGGAAACGTGCTCCACGCCGATCTTTTCTATCGCATGGCGACAACGCTAAGCGGTGATGACCGCTGGCTTTCGAAGCGCTACTGCAACAGCGCCGCGGACGAGTTCCGCGATTGGGTCGATCGGCACCGGCTGCGCGAGCGCGATCTCCTCAAGGGGTTGCTAATCACGCTCGTCCACGAAGTCTATACGCACGGCGAGGTCGAATTCATTCTGCCGCTATTCCAGCGCTGGGCGCGCGAGGGGCTCGGCCTTCCCGCCGATGACATGCGCAAGGTGCTCGCCTGGATTTCGGTTCACACCGGGGGCACTGAAAGCGCGCATTTCGGCCACGCCACCGAAGCGGTGGCGCATTATTGCGAGGCGGCGGGCATCCACATCGACGGCGATGCTGCAGTGAGTCTTTTCGAGAGCTATCTCGAACGGAAGGCCGCCGTCATGACCCAACTCACGCCAATCTTGCAATAGAGCGCGCCGCATCACCCGGCGGGGGTTGCCCCGGGCTCCCCGCCGGCGCGAGAAAGGCCAAGCCGATTCACCTATTCTTTATTCCCGACATCTACGGTTCGGCGTGCTCTTTGCCGGAGCGCGCCGATTTGCTGTTATCGCGCATGGCACCCAACCGAAGATAGAGGGCGGATAGGGGCTCATCTAGTTGTTCGGGCGCTCGACCGCATGGCTCGGATGATGATCAAGCACTTGCGCATCTCGCATCGACTGATGCTGTTCATCCCGCTGCTGCTGATCGCGCTCGCGGTGAGCCTGATCTTGGGCCTCAGCACGTTGCGGCAAAGCCTCGTCGACGACCGCATGGAGGAGATCAAACGTCTCGTCCAGGTCGCGCACGGCGTTGTCGCGACCTGGCACGCGCAGGAGCAAGCGGGCAAGCTCACCCGCGAGCAAGCGCAGGAGGCAGCGAAAGATCAACTTCGCCACCTCCGTTACGCCAAAGACGATTACTTCTTCGTGCAGCGCTATGACGGCACCACCTTGGTGCAGGTCAACCGCGATCTCGAAGGCAAGAACCGGTCCGACGCCACCGATGTCGACGGCGTGCCGATGGTCCGCCTCCAGGCGGAAGCGGGCAAGAAGGGCGGCGACTTTATTTTCTACCGCTGGCCGCATCCCGGCACCAAAGACCCCGTGCAGAAGGTCTCGTACTGCTTCGGCCTTGATGCTTGGGAGTGGTCGGTCTGCACCGGCATCTACATCGACGATGTCGACGCGATCTATTACGCGACCGCGCGCTATTACGGCTTCCTCGCCGGCATTGTCGTGCTGCTGATCGCCGGTGTCGCCTACCTCATCGCGCGTAGCATCAGCCGGCCGCTTTCCCTCATCACCGAGCGCACCGGCCAGCTCGCCGAAGGCAACATCGAGATCGACGTGCCGTTTCTGGGCGAGCCCAACGAGCTCGGCAGTCTCGCGCGCGCGCTCGATGTCTTCAAAACCAATCGCCGCCGCGCCGAGCAGCTCGACCGCACGCAACGCGCCGAACAGGCGGCGAAGCTGCAGCGTCAGGAACGCCTCGAGCGCACCATCGCCGCGTTCAACGAGCGGAGCGCGCGGGCCATCGAAGCGGTGGCGAGCGCCGCCCAGCAAGTGCAGGCGCAGGCGCGAAATCTGACCGACATGGCAAAAGAGAGCCGCAGCAACCTGCACGCGGTAGGCGAGGCGGCGGTCGATACCACCGGAAACGTTCAGGCCGTGGCCGGCGCCGCGGAGGAGCTCTCAGCCGCCGTCGTCGAGGTGAACCGGCGCGTCGTCAAGTCGACCGATGTCTCCAAGCGCGCGGTCACCGAGACCGAGCAAACCTCGCTCACGATGCGCGGCCTGGTCGAAGCGGCGCAGCGCATCGGCAATATCGTCAAGGTGATTCAGGACATCGCGAGCCAGACCAACCTCCTCGCGCTCAATGCCACCATCGAAGCCGCCCGCGCCGGCGACGCCGGCAAGGGCTTCGCGGTCGTGGCGGGCGAAGTGAAGACGCTGGCCAACCAGACGACGCGAGCGACGGAGGAGATCCAGGCGCAGGTCGGCTCGATTCAGAGCGAGACGGCGCGCGCCGTCAGCGCTATCGAAAGCATCGGCAAGACCGTGGGCGAGATGAGCGACATCGCGACGGCAATCGCCTCGGCGATGGAGCAGCAGGGCGCCACCAGCCACGACATCGCCCGCAACATGAGCGAGGCGGCGGGGCGTACGCGCGAAGTCTCGGCCAAAGTGACGACGGTGGGCCAGGCCGCGGAAACCACCAGCGCCGCCGCGAGCGAGCTGCAAGCCGCCTCCGACGAGCTCCGCCGCCAGGCGGCGCAGCTCGAAGCCGACATGCAAAGCTTCCTCGGCGAAGTGCGCGCGGCTTAGCGCACGCCCGTCTCACACCACCTCGTCGAAGCGCGGAGATCGCGGGGGCGGCGTGCTCTCGCCTTTGGCGACGCCGACCAACGCCGGTCGCAGCAGGCGGTCATGCATGACGTAGCCGGGCTGCAGCACCTGCACCACGGTGCCGGCGGGCTTTCCCGTGTTCTCCACCTCGAACATCGCTTGATGGAGATTGTGGTCGAAGCGCTCGCCCACGGGATCGATGCGGCGCACACCGTGGCGCTCGAAGGCGGCCAGCAGCTCGCGCTCGGTGGCGGCCACCCCTTGCAAGAGGGTGCGCATGAGCTCGTCGCCGCCTTGGCCTTCCGGCACGCTTTCGATCGCGCGGCGCAGGTTGTCGGCGACGTTGAGTATGTCCTTGGCGAAGTTCGCGGCGCCGAATCGCCCAGCGTCGCTGCGCTCGCGTTCGGCGCGACGGCGCACATTCTCCGTCTCGGCGAGCGCGCGCAGCAAGCGGTCCTTGGCCTCGGCGAGCTCGGCCTCGACGGTGCCGAGGCGCGCCTCAACCTCCGGCCTCCCCGCCATCGTCTGCGCTTCCTCGCCGGCGGGCCCCGGTTGAGCGTTATCGTTCTCTGCCGTCATATCGCTTGTTCCCCGGAAGTCATCCCAGCAATTTGCCGATCACCTTGGCCGTGTAGTCCACCAGCGGGATGATGCGGGCATAATTGATGCGCGTGGGGCCGATGACGCCGATCGCACCCACCACCTGCTCGCGGCGGTTGGCGTAAGGTGCGACGATCATCGAGCACCCGGCGACGCCGAAGAGCGGGTTGTCGGCACCGATGAAGATCTGCACGCCTTCGCCGTCGCGCGTCGCATCGAGGAGGCGCAGCAGCGCCTCCTTGGTCTCGAGCATGTCGAAGAGCCTACGCAGGCGCTCGAGATCGGCGAGCGCCGTCACATCGTCCAAGAGATTGCCCTGCCCGCGCACGATGAGCGCGCTCGCCTCGCCCTCGCCGCTGCCCGCCCAAGACGCGAGCCCGGCCTCGACGAGGCGCTGGGTGAGCTCGTCGAGCTGCGCGCGCCTCGTTTCAATGTCGGCGGCGATCGCCGCCTTCGCCTCCTCGATGGAGTGGCCGATGAGGCGCGAATTGAGGTAATTGCCGGCCGCCACCAAGGTCGAGGCAGGCGTGCCGAGCGGCACCTCGATCAGGCGGTTCTCGACGAGCCCGTCCTCGCTCACCATGACGACGAGGGCGCGGCCGGGATTGAGCGGCACGAATTCGATGTGGCGCAGCGGGCGTCGCTCGCCCTTGGGCGCCACCACCAAGCCGGCGCAGCGCGAAAGGCCCGAAAGCGCGGCGGTTGCCTCCTCGAGCGCCTGAGCGAGGCTCTTGCCTTGCGCCGCCAGCCTCCCGTCGATGCTCTGCCGCTCCTCCTCGGAAAGTCCGCCCAGCTCCAAAAGTCCGTTGACGAAGAGCCTGAGCCCCGCTTCGGTCGGCAAGCGCCCCGCCGAGGTGTGCGGCGCGAAGAGGAGGCCCGCCTCCTCGAGATCGGCCATGACGTTGCGGATCGTCGCCGGTGAGAGCTCGAGATGGCCGCGCCGCGAGAGGGTGCGCGAGCCCACCGGCTCGCCCGTCTCGACATAGGCGTCGACGATCAGCCGGAAGATTTCGCGGCTGCGCTCGTTGAGCTCCGTCACCACCGGTTTCGAGGAAGCGAGCTGCGGCGAACGCTCGACGGCCATGGCTCCTGCACGCATCTTCGGGGTGTCGCGAAATGTAGGTAGACCCTCGCCGACCGTCAACCACAACGCCGGTCCTCGCGGCGAATAGGAAAAGGGAGATGGGGGGATTGGTGGAGATGAGGGGATAAGAATTAATCAATTCATCCCCTGATCCCCGCTCTTCCCCTCATCCCCATTTCCCTGGCTCTCCGCGCCGCCGCTCTGGACGATGTGACGCCGCCGCACTAGCTTCCCGCCGCCACGAAAAGAGGACGATGCCGATGCCGCGCCCCTCGGGCCGCGCCCCTCATGAGCTGCGCCCCGTGCGCCTCGAGGCAGGTTTTGCCAAATATGCCGAAGGCTCGTGCCTCGCCCGCTTCGGCGACACGCATGTGCTCTGCGCCGCCACGGTGGAGGAGAAGGTGCCGCCGTTCCTCCGCAATACCGGCCGTGGCTGGATCACCGCCGAATACGGCATGCTGCCGCGGTCCACCCATGAGCGCACCGATCGCGAAGCCGCGCGCGGCCGCCAGACCGGACGCACGCAGGAGATCCAGCGGTTGATCGGCCGCTCGCTCCGCGCCGTCGCCGATCTCGGCGCCTTGGGCGAGCGGCAGATCCGCATCGATTGCGACGTGCTGCAGGCCGATGGCGGAACCCGCACCGCGGCGATCACAGGGAGCTACGTGGCGCTTCATTTGGCGCTCCAGAAGGTGGTGGCGGCGGGCGCGCTCGCGGCGCTGCCACTCCGCGATGCCGTCGCCGCAATCTCGTGCGGCATCGTCGCCGGCGAGGCAGTGCTCGATCTCGACTATGCCGAAGATTCCGGCGCCGAGGCGGATGCCAACTTCGTCCTCACCGGCGCGGGCGGCATTGTCGAGATCCAGGCGACCGCCGAGCGCGGCGCCTTTGAAGAGCCGCGCTTTGCCGAGATGCTGGCGCTCGCGCGCCGCGGCATCGCCGAGCTGGTCGAGCGCCAGCGCGAGGCGTTGCGCGCGCCCTAAGGTTTGTCTCGGACACTTTTCGCTTTCTAAGTCGTCATTGCGAGGAGCGAAGCGACGAAGCAATCCAGTCCCACGGCACGTCGCTCGCTTCTGGATCGCTTCGCTACGCTCGCGATGACGATAGCATTGGCAACCGTTTTCGAGATGGTTCGATTTCGCTAGAGCGGCCCTCGCATGACGCGAAAGTTCACTGGCGATCGCCTGGTCATCGCCACGCACAATCCCGGTAAGCGCGCCGAGATCGCGGCGCTGCTGGCGCCATTCGAGGTCGAGGTGATCGGCGCCGCCGAGCTTGACCTCCCCGAGCCCGAGGAGACCGGTGCCACCTTCGAGGCCAATGCCGCGTTGAAGGCGCTTGCCGCGGCGACCGCGAGTGGGCTTCCGGCGCTCGCCGATGATTCTGGCCTCGTGGTGCCGGCACTCGGCGGCGCGCCCGGCATCTATTCGGCGCGCTGGGCGGGACCCGACCGCAGTTTCGCGCGCGCCATGGCGCTCGTCGAAGAGCGGCTCGCCGGCAGCACCGACCGCCGCGCCATGTTCGTCGCGGTGCTGGCGCTCGCCTGGCCCGACGGGCATATCGAGAGCTTTCGCGGCGAGGCGCGCGGCACGCTCGTCTTTCCGCCGCGCGGCACGCGCGGTTTCGGCTACGACCCGATCTTCCTGCCGCACGGCCGCAGCCTCACTTTCGGCGAGATGGCGCCCGAGGAGAAGCACGCCGTCAGCCATCGCGCCGATGCCTTCCGCAAGCTCGTCGCGGGCGCGTTCGCGCGATGAGCGACGCGCCGCTCGCGCTCTATATCCACTGGCCCTTCTGCGCCTCGAAATGCCCTTATTGCGATTTCAACAGCCATGTGCGCGATCAGGTGGAGCAGGATCGTTGGCGCAGAGCGCTTCTCGCCGAGCTCGATCACGCCGCCGCTGAGAGCTCCGGCGGCCCCCTGCACTCGATCTTCTTCGGCGGCGGCACGCCGTCGCTGATGTCGCCCGAGACGGTAGCGGCACTCATCGCGCGCGCGGCGCGGCATTGGCGCTTTGGCGATGACATCGAGATCACGCTCGAAGCCAATCCGAACTCGGTCGAGGCCGGGCGCTTTCGCGCGCTCCGCGAGGCTGGCGTCAATCGCCTTTCGCTCGGCGTGCAGGCTTTCGACGATGCGGCGCTGCGCTTTCTCGGCCGGCGCCACGATCGCGCTGAAGCGCTCGCCGCCATCGAGACGGCGCGCCGGCATTTCGCTCGCTTTTCCTTCGACCTCATCTATGCCCGCCCCGATCAGGGCGTCGTGGCGTGGATGGGTGAGCTCGAGCGCGCCATCGCGCTCGCCGGCGAGCATCTCTCGCTTTATCAGCTCACGGTCGAGCCCGGCACCGCCTTCGCGACCGCAGCGGCGCGCGGCGAGTGGCAGGTCCCCGACGACGAGCTTGCGGGCGCGCTTTATGAGGCGACGGCGGAGCGTCTGGCGCCGGCCGGCTTTGCCGCCTACGAGATTTCCAATTACGCGCGCCCCGGCGGCGAGTGCCGCCACAACCTCACTTATTGGCGCTATGGCGATTACATCGGCATCGGTCCCGGTGCTCACGGGCGGATCACGCGCGCCGGCACCAAGCACGCGACGCGACGCTGGCGCTTGCCCGAGCGCTGGCTCGAAGCGGTCGAGCGCAGGGGCCACGGCCTTGAGGAGGCGCTCCCGCTCACGGCCGCCGAGCAAGCGCGCGAAGCGCTGATGATGGGACTGCGCCTCGCCGAGGGCATCGATGCCGCTCGTTTTCGCGCCGCGACCGGCACGGACCTCGACGCCGCTATCGAGTGCAAGGCCGTGGCGCGCCTAGTCGAAGGCGGCTTTCTCGTCGCCCATGATCGGGGCTTGCGCGCCACCGCGGCGGGACGGCAGCGGCTCAACAGCGTGCTCGGCGAAATCCTTCTCTGAGCGGCTCGCTACGCGCGCTTCATGCCGCCGAAGCGGTCAGTAGCTCACCGACTGGAAGGTCTCCGGCGCCGGATCGATGACGACGTTGCCGTCGCGGTGGATTTCCAGCACGGCAAGCCCGCGCTGCACGAGGCCGTCGGGGCGCAAGCGGAAAATGCCGTCGACGCCGGCAAAGCCGCTGGGATTGGTGAGCGCCGCCGGCGAGAAGTCGGCGCCGCGCTCGCCGCGCGCCAGCACCGCGGCGAGCGCGGTCGCGTCATAGGCGAGCGTCGAGAGGCGCGGCGGGGCGCGGCGATAAAGGTCCTGGAAGCGCTTTTCGAAATCGGCGCGCGGCGCGGGCGGCGGCGCCGCGTACCAACTGCCGGAGAGGGCGGGCTCGGCGGCCAGCCCGGCCTCGTCCCACAAGCCGGTGCCGAGGAAGCGCACCTTCTCGGGATCGATGTCGTAGTAGGGCAGGAGCGGGGCCAGCGCGCGAAGCCGCGCGCCGCCCTCGGGCAGCAGCAGCGCGTCGTAATCGTGACCGGCGGCGGCAAAGCGCTTCACCACCGGCGTGAGATCGGGTTGGGCCGGATCGTAATAGTCGACGCGCGCGAGCGTGACGCCATCTCCTTGCGTCGCCGCGCGCAAGGCCTCGACGGCGATCTCGCCATAGGGCGAGCGCGGCGCCAGCGCGGCAAAGCGCGACACCCCCTTGGCGCGGGCGAAGGCGGTGACACGCTCGATCTCCTGAAGCGGCAGGAAGCCCATGAGATAGACGCCGCCGCCGGCGAGCGCTGTGGAGGTGGAGAACGCCAGCACCGGCAGGTTGGCCGCCTGCGCCACCGGCTTCACCGCCTCGACCTCGCCCGCGAGCAGCGGCCCGATGATGAGCCGAGCCCCGTCCGCGACCGCGGCGTTCGCCGCCTCGGCCGCGCCTTGCGGTGTTCCCTGCGTATCGTGCGGCGCGAGCTCGAGCTTGTCGTCCGCCGCATCGAAGAGGGCCATCTGCGCCGCATCGAGCATGGCGTTCCCGAGCACGGCGTTGGCCCCCGAGAGCGGCAGCAGCAGCGCCACGCGCACCTTGTTCGCGCCGGCAGCGACGGCGCCCGGCTCGGAGGGGAGCGGCGTTTGCGTCACCGTCGCCGGCGGCTGCGTCGCTTCGCTGGGCGGCGCCGCCGCTTGCGGCGCCCGCGCGCCTCCCGGTAAGGTCGCTTTGCAGCCGGCAAGCGCCAGGGCCGAGAGGAAGAACCATGCCGCGAGAGCGGCGCGCGAGTGTAGGAAAGGCCGAGAAGACGGGCCGAACACGCGCCACCTCCGTCGCGGTCAGCAAGAGCGGGCGCGAGCCTAGCCACGAGGCAGAGCGAAGTAAACCGCCGGCCGGGCTCTACATCGTCGCGACGCCCATCGGCAATCTCGAGGATATCAGCTTGCGCGCGCTCGCGACGCTCCGGCGCGTCGACGCCGTCGCCTGCGAGGATACGCGCGTCACCGCGAAGCTCCTCGCGCGCCACGCCATCCGCGCGCCGCTGGTGCCCTATCACGAGCACAATGCCGAGCGCATGCGACCGATATTGCTCGAGCGCCTGCGCCGCGGCGAGAGCGTGGCGCTGGTCGCCGACGCGGGAACGCCGCTCGTCTCCGATCCCGGCTTCAAGCTGGTGCGCGCCGCCATCGCCGCAGGGCTCGCGGTCACGACCCTCCCCGGCGCTTCCGCCGCGCTCGCCGCGCTGGTGCTTTCGGGCCTGCCGAGCGACCGCTTCTTCTTCGCGGGGTTTCTTCCCGCCAAGGAAGCGGCGCGGCGGCGCGCGCTTGCCGAGCTGGCTGGCGTGCCGGCGACGCTCATCTTCTTCGAGAGCGCGCCGCGCCTCGCCGCCGCCCTCGCCGATATGACCGCGGCGCTGGGCGATCGCCCCGCCGCGGTGGCGCGCGAGCTCACCAAGCTTCATGAGGAGGTCCGGCGCGGTACGCTCGACGAGCTCGCGGCGCATTATGCGGCGGCGGGCCCGCCGCGCGGCGAAGTGGTGGTCGTGGTGGCACCGCCCGAGAAGGCGGCGGCGGTGAGCGAGGATGCGGTTGACGGCGCGCTCCGCTCGGCGCTGGCGGCGATGAGCCTCAAGGATGCGAGTACCGCCGTCGCCGCCGCCACCGGCCTGCCGCGCCGCGATGTCTATGCCCGCGCGCTGCTCTTGGCGGGACGGAACAAGTGACCCTCGTCGCCAGGAGGCGCGCCGAGCGGCGCGGCCACTGGGCGGAGCGGCTGGGGCTCTGGCATTTGCGGCTGCGCGGCTATCGCTTGCTGGCGCGGCGCTTTCGCGTGCCCTCGGGCGAGATCGACCTCATCGTGCGGCGCGGCCAGGTGCTCGCCGCCATCGAGGTGAAAGCACGCGCCGATTTTGCCACCGCCGGCGAGGCGGTGAGCGAACGCCAACGCCGGCGCATCGCCCGCGCACTCGAGCATTTCCTCCTCATTCATCCCGAGCTTTCCCGCCTCGTGCTGCGCTTCGACGTGATGCTGGTGGCGCCCGGCCGCTGGCCCCAGCACATCGCCGACGCCTGGCGTATCGATGATTGAGATCAGCGCCTCGCCACGCTCTCGCCACAAAGCGACCCTTGCGTCGCCGCGAAGCGCCCGGAAAATAGCGCGCGTCCATCAGCCCCCGAGGAGCCCACCCGCCGTGCCCCATCCTTTCTCCTCTCGTCTTCGCGCCCTCATGGTCGCGGGGACGGTCCTCTCGCTCGCCCCTTCGCTCGCCGGCTGCATCCTCGCTGCCGCTGGTGCCGGCGCCGCGGGCGGCTACTCCGTCTTCGGCCAGGAGCTCGCGCCCGAGCAGCAGATCAAGGACAAGGCGATCCGCGCCGTCGTGCTGCAGGACTGGGACAAGGTGACGCCCGAGCTCGCGCACGATCTCTCCGCCACCGTCTATGACGGGCGCGTGCTGCTGACGGGCCGCGTCCCCAAGGAGGAATGGCGCGATGCGGCAGTGAAGGGTGCCTGGCGCGCCGACGGCGTCAAGGAAGTCTACAACGAGATCGAGGTCGGCCCCGACACGCACTTCATGGACGAGGCGCGCGACACGGTGATCAGCTCGCGCCTCCGCGGCGATCTCATTGCCGATGGCAAGGTCAAATCGATCAACATGACCGTCAAGACCGAGGACGGCGTCGTCTACATCATCGGCTCGGCGCGCAGCCAAGACGAGCTCGATCGCGTCACCAATTATGCCCGCAACATCCCCAATGTGCGCCGCGTCGTCTCCTATGTGCGCATCCGTACCGGCGCGCCGCCGGTGGCGCAGACGGGGGCGCCGGCGCCGGTGGCGAGCTCCGCCGCGCCGGCCCCGGTCGCCGACGACGCCACGAGCGCGCCGACGCCGCGCGCCGCGATCGAGGTGACGCCGCTCAAATAATGACCGAGACGCCGGCGACGCCTTTCCAGGATCGCGCCACGGCGGAAGCGTTCTTGCGCGGCCTCGCCGGGCGCGGCGAGGTGGGGCTGCCGCTCGCCGAAGCGGCGCTGGCGCTTGCCGCCCTCGACCGGCCGCGCGTCGATCTTGCGCGATACCACCATCATCTCGCATCGCTCGGCCGTGAGGTGGGCGAGGCGGCGGCGTCCGGCGCGGCCGATCCGGTGGACGCGCTCAACGGCGTCATCATCGGCCGCTACGGCTATGCCGGCGACACCCTCACTTACGATGATTTGCAGAATGCCAATCTCATGCGCGTCATCGATCGCCGCAAAGGCCTGCCGGTGGCGCTCGGCATCCTCTATATCCATGCGGCGCGCGCGCAAGGCTGGGACATGGCGGGCTTGGCATTTCCCGGCCACTTCATGGTGCGGCTCGAGCATGGCGGCGAGCGCCGCATCATCGATCCCTTCCATGAGGGGCGCGTGTGCGAAGCGACCGAGCTGCGCGAGATCTTGAAGTCGACCGCGGGGCAAGCCGCCGAGCTCAGCCCCGCCCATTACGCTGATGTCAGCGATCGCGACGTGCTGCTCAGGCTGCAGAACAACGTCAAGCTCCGCCTCGTTCAGACGCGGCAAATGGAGAAGGCGCTCACGGCGATCGAAAACATGCTGCTGTTTGCGCCCGAGGAGGCGAGCCTCTGGTGGGAAGCGGGCCAGATCAACGCCGCCACTGGCAAGCTCCGCGCCGCCATAGCCACGCTCGAGCGCTTCCTTGCGCTCGCCGACGACACCGCCCAGCGCCACCGCGCCGCCCTCTTGCTGCAGCAATTGCGCGCGCGACTGCAATGAAAAGGGCCCGGCCTTGCGGCCGGGCCCTTGCAGGAACGGCGCCGAATTAGCTCGATTCGCCGCTGATCACTTCGCCGAACAGCACCCAGGTCTTGCCGTCCCATTTTTCGAGCTGCATCTGCTTGATGGGATAATAGTCGGAGGGGCTGGTGTTCAGCTTGATGCCCGGGAGCGCTGTCGGAAGTTCGAGGTTCTTGAGGTTCGCCGCCTCTTTCATGACGTTCTCGCGTGAGAGATCGTTGCCGCACTGCTTCAGCACCTGCACCAGCGTTAGGGCGACGCCGTAGCCGTAGGCGTTGCTCACGTCATTCTGATCGCCGTCCGGATAATACTTGGTCATGAAGTCACGCCATTGCTTCATGCCGGGGTCGTCCTTGAATTTCGGATCGGTCGGGTCCTTGCCATAGGCGGCAGAGATCATGCCGACCGCTTTCTCAGGGCCCGCCGGCTCAAGCACGGAAGCGACCGAGATTGCCACATTCGACATGATGTGGGTCGGCTTCCAGCCGATGTCGTAGACTTTGCGGATCTCCTGCGCGGCAAATTTGGGCGTCGGCGCGCTGACCAGCGTGTCGGCACCCGAGGACTGCATCGACACGACTTGCGAGTCGACCGTCGCATCCGTCGTCTCATAGGAGACTTCCGTGACGATCATCTTCGCGGCTTTGTCGCCGAGCCCTTCTTTAAGGCCGATGACGTAGTCCTTGCCGAAATCGTCGTTCTGATAAAAGACGGCAATCTTCGCGTCAGGCTTCTCCTTGAGAATGTAGCGGGCGTAGATGCGCGCCTCGGTGCGATAGTCGGGCTGCCAGCCCATGGTCCAATGGAAATGCTGCGGGTCGCCCCATTTGCTGGCGCCGGTGGCGACGAAGAGCTGCGGTATTTTCTTGTCGTTCAAATATTTGTGGATCGCGGTGTTGGTCGGTGTGCCGAGGCTCTGGAAGATGAACGCGACCTGCTCCTGCTCGACGAGGCGGCGGATCTGCTCCACCGTCTTGGGCGGGCTGTAGCCGTCATCGAGCGAGATCAGGTTGATCTTGCGGCCGTTGATGCCGCCTTGCTCGTTGATCATCTTGAAAACGGCGGCTTCGGCCTTGCCGATGGTGCCGTAGGCGCTGGCCGGACCGCTGTAAGGCATGGTCTGGCCGATCTTGATCTCCGTGCTGGTGACGCCCGGCGCGTCGGCGGCGAGCGCCCATGATGTCATCGCCAGCAGCGCCAGAGGCGCTGTCCATAGTCCTCGCTGCATTCGTTCCTCTCCTGTGGCTAATTCGTCGAAGGAAAGCGTGCCTAGCCCTTCCCGCTGTCGGCTGCATAGCGCCTAAGCCGCGCCACCGCCAGCCGGATGAGGCCGGCGATGCCGCCGGGCGCCACGTACATGGCGGCGATGAGGAAGACGCCGGAGATCGCCCAGGGCGCCGCCTTCGAGATCTGGTCGGCGATGTTGGGCACGAACTCGATGAAGACGGCGCCGAAGAGCGCGCCCGAAATCGAGGCGATGCCGCCGACGACGATGCCGACGAGGAAGCTGAAGGAGAGGAAGGGCGCGAAGCTGTCGGGCGAGACGAATTGCGCCACGAGCGCGCCCAAGGCGCCGGCGATGCCGGTGAACATGGCGGAGACGCCGAAGGCGAGCGATTTATAGAACGCGGTATTGATGCCCATGCTGGAGGCGGCGAGCGGATGGTCGCGAATCGCCACCAGCGCGCGTCCGGTGCGGCCGCGCAGCAGATTCCAGCCGACGACGAAGAGCGGGATCGTCCACGCAAGGCAGAAGAAATAGAGCCACTGATCGCTGTCGAGCGGCAGGCCTTCGGGCGCATCGGGCTTGCTAATGATGATGCCCTGCACGCCGCCCGTCCAATGCTCGAAATTCTTGAATTTGAGAATCTGCGGTGTCGCCACCGCGAGCGCGAACGTGGCAAGCGCGAGATAAAGGCCTTCGAGTCGCAACGCCGGTCGGCCGAAGAGAAAGCCAGCGACGAGGCAGACGGCGCCGGCGATTGGGATCGTCGCCCAATAGGGCACGCCGGTCTTGTCGAGGAGGATCGCCGTGGCGTAGGCGCCGATCGCATAGAAGGCGCCGTGGCCCAAGGAGATTTGGCCGTTGAAGCCGGTGAGGATGTTGAGGCCGAGCAGCACGACGGCGTAGACCAGCACCTGCGTCGCCTGGAAGAGGTGGTAGCTGCTGAGCGTGAACGGGAGGACGCAGGCGGCGACGAGGAGCGCGACAAGGCCGATGAGCTGCCAGATGCGCACGCTGAGCCCGGCATAAAGCGGCACCGCGGCGGGACGGGAGGTTTCGAGCGTCGCCATCGCTAGACCCTCGTCACGAGAACGCGGCCGAAAAGGCCCGCCGGTTTCACCAGCAGCACGCCGATGATGATGATGAGCGCCACGGTGAGCTTGAGCTCGGTCCCCACCACATAAGCACCGGCGACATTCTCGAGCACGCCGACGATGAAGCCGCCGAGCACCGCGCCCCAGGGATTGTCGATGCCGCCCACCAGCGCCGCGGCGAAGCCATAGAGCAGGATGCCGCTCATCATGTTGGGATCGAGATAGACGATGGGCGCCGCCATCATGCCGGCGACCGAGCCGATGAGCGCCGCCAGGCCCCAGCCGAAGGCCAGCATCCAGGCGACACGCACGCCGACGAGCCGGCTCGATACCGGATTCTCCGCCGCCGCGCGCATGGCGAGGCCCAAGGGCGTGAAGCGGAAGAAGGCGAAGACCAGGGCCAGCACGCAGAGCGTGACGAAGATCATCCCCACCTCATGTGGCGACATATAAGGGCTGCCGTAAAAGGCGTTCGAGGGGAAGGGACTGGGAAACGCCTTGATGGTGTAGCTCCAGTGCCAGCCGGCGAGGCTATTGATGATGAAGACGAGGCCGATGAAGACGACGACGACGGCGAGCACCGGCGCTTGCTCCACCGGGCGGATGATGAAGCGCTCGATGAGCACGCCGCCGATGAAGGCGGCGATGAGCGTCAGGACGAATGCGGCCCAGTAGGGGAAACCGGCGTCGATCATCGTCCAGGCGATGTATGTCGAGAACATCGCCATCTCGCC
>DASZAN010000101.1:0-18523 GCA_035945115.1 Allostellaceae bacterium | reverse complement strand
ACTTCCACACGGGTGGTCCGAGATCGACTTGAGCCGGGCTCGTCGCGGCGCCAACGCCGGCACCGGCCGCGGCGCCGATTGCCGCACCAGCGAGCGGCGCACCGAGCAGCGCGCCACCAACGACGCCGGCGGCGGCGCCGATCGCCGCGCCGCTGCCGGCCCGATCACCCGTCGTGCTGCCGCAAGCCGACAACAAGAAAGCGAGTACAAGGACGCCAGGACCAAGTTTCATGCGCATGATGTAGTCCTCCACAACGTAAGAGGCACATAGTCTAGTGGCCCGTTCGCCTTTTCTTTCCATGGAAAACAAAGCTTTTATCGACACCGTTCCAACCGCGCTTTCAGCGGCGATTTGTATCGCGATGGCAGATCAAATGGGCGTGAGCACTGGCGCTCGACGCAGATTCGCCCGTTGAAAATATTCTATAGCGGACGATATAAAACGCCGCTATCATCCGCCCCTCTGCGAAAGAGCACGGGAACCGGGACGTCATGGCGCGACCGCGTGAATTCAATGAAGCCGTCGTGTTGGACGCCGCCGTCAATTGCTTCTGGACGCGGGGCTACGAGGCGACCTCGGTGCGCGACCTCGCCGCCGAGATGGGCATCACCGGGCCCAGCCTCTACAACGCCTTCGGCGACAAGCGCGCGCTCTTCCGCGCGGCGCTCGAGCGTTACGTCCAGCTCTGGACGCGCGCGCGCATCGCCGAGGTGGAAGCGAAGCTGCCGCCCAAGGAGGCGGTGCGCGCCTTCATCGCCGGCATCATCGCGCGCTCGCTCGACGATCCCGACCGGCGCGGCTGCATGCTCGTCAACGCCGCGCTCGAGATCGCGCCGCACGATGCCGAGATCGGCGCCGAGGTGGCGGCGTGGCTCGGCGAGATCGAAAGCTTTTTCCGCCGCACCATCGCCGCGGCGCAGCGGGCGGGCAGCGTGCCGGCCGAGCGAGATGCGCGCGATCTGGCGCGGCTTCTCCTCGGCGTGACGCTCGGTATACGCGTGCTGGCGCGCGCCAATCCCGATCGCAAGCTCCTCGAGGGCGTAGCGCGCCCGGCGCTGGCGCTGCTCGATCCACCGGTTCCGTCAAAGAAAGGTAAGAGGCGGTGATCGATCTCTATTATTGGACGACGCCCAACGGCCACAAGGTCACGATCTTTCTCGAGGAGACGGGCGTCCCCTATCGCATCGTCCCCGTCAACATCAGCAAGGACGAGCAGTTCAAGCCGGACTTCCTCAAGATCTCCCCCAACAACCGCATGCCGGCGATCGTCGACAACGACCCGGTCGGCGCCGGCGCGCCGGTGAGCGTCTTCGAATCAGGCGCCATCCTGCTCTATCTCGCCGAGAAGACCGGCAAGTTCCTGCCCAAGGATTTGCGCGGGCGCGTCGAGGTGCTGCAATGGCTCTTCTGGCAGATGGGCGGGCTGGGGCCGATGGCCGGGCAGAACCATCACTTTTCACACTACGCGCCGCAGAAGATCCCCTATGCGATCGAGCGCTACGTCAAGGAGACGAACCGGCTTTACGGCGTGCTCGACAAGCGCCTCAGCGATCGCCCCTTCATCGCCGGCTCCTATTCGATCGCCGACATGGCGACATATCCCTGGATCGTGCCCTACGAGCGCCAGGGTCAGAGGCTCGAGGACTTCCCGCATCTGAAGCGCTGGTTCGAGGCGATCGCCGAGCGCCCCGCGGTGAAGCGCGCCTACGCCCGCGCCAAGGAGATCAACACTCAGCCGACGGTGAGCGAGGAGGCGAAGAGGATTCTCTTCGGCCAGACTGCGGCGTCGATCAGCCGCTGACGTTTTATTCGTGAAGCAGGAGCAGTGAGGAGGTTTTAATGTCGTTGAAAGAGCAGCTCGCCGAATACCGCGCCAGCTGGTTCAAGCGCGTGCCGCCGGACCGGCAAGCGATCATGGAGCGCCACATTCAGCAGCTCCGCACCGGCGCGATCCAGCACACCATGTTGAAAGTCGGCGACAGGGCGCCGGCGATTCTGCTCGGCAATGCCAAGGGTAAGTTGGTCGATGTCGCGGCACTCCTCAAGAAGGGGCCGGTCATCGTCACCTTCTATCGCGGCGGCTGGTGCCCCTACTGCAATATCGAGCTCAAGGCGTTCCAGGACGTGCTGCCGCGCATTGCCGCGGCGGGTGCCTCGCTCGTCGCGATCAGCCCGGAGAAGCCCGACGACAGCCTCTCGACGTCGGAGAAGAACGCGCTTTCCTTCGAGGTCCTGAGCGATGTCGGCCAGAAGGTCGGCCGCGCCTTCGGCCTCGTCTACGAATTCACCGACGAGCTCAAGAGCGCCTACCACGGCTTCGGCCTCGACATCCCCGCCAAGAACGGCACGCCCGGCGAGTGGGCGCTTCCGGTCTCGGCGACGTACGTCATCGATTCCAACGGCATCATCATCTACGCCTATACCGATGCCGACTATCGCGATCGCGCCGATCCCGAGGACGTGCTCAAGGTTCTGGCGAAGCGCGCCGCCGCCGCTTAGGTTCCGGTTCTCGCGACATCCCTCCTCGAGCGTGCGAACGCTCGAGGCGGCGGCAAAACGGAAGGAGGCGGCCCATGGCGATTCCACCTTATGAGACGGCGCTCATCGTCGGTGCGGGCTCTGGGCTCAGCGCGTCGCTCGCGCGGAAGCTTTCCCGCGAAGGGCTGCGGCTCGCGCTCGCCGCGCGCAATACCGAAAAACTCGGGGCGCTCGCCGGCGAGACGCGGGCGCGCGCTTTCGCCTGCGACGCGGCCAATGCCGACGCGGTCGCCCAGCTTTTCGCCGAGGTCGAGCGGGTGATCGGCACGCCCGATGTCGTGATCTACAACCCGAGCGCGCGCGCCCGCGGCCCGCTCGTCGAGCTGGTGCCGGCCGAGGTCGAGCGCGCGCTCGCGGTGAGCGCCTTCGGCGGCTTTCTCGTGGCGCAGCAGGCCGTGCGGCGCATGCTGCCGAAGAAAAAGGGCGCGGTGCTCTTCACCGGCGCATCCGCCAGCGTCAAGGGCTATGCGCAGTCGGCGCCGTTCGCCATGGGGAAATTCGCGCTTCGTGGCCTCGCGCAAAGCATGGCGCGCGAGCTTGCGCCGCAGGGCATCCACGTCGCGCATTTCGTCATTGATGGGGCAATCCGCAATCCCGGCCGCACCGAGCCGGCCGATAAACCGGATTCCATGCTCGATCCCGATGGGATCGCCGAGACGTATCTTCACGTGCTGCGCCAGCCGCGCAGCGCCTGGACCTGGGAGGTCGAGCTCAGACCGTGGGTCGAGCGGTTCTAAGGACCCTCAGCGCGGCCGGAAGGGGCGCCGCGGCGCCGCCGGCATGGCACGCTCGTCCTTGTGGCGGAAGTTGATGCGTCCCTTGGTGAGATCGTAAGGCGTCATCTCGACGGTGACGCGGTCGCCGGCGAGCACGCGAATGCGCGACTTCTTCATCCGGCCGGAGGTGTAGGCCAACGTTTCGTGGCCATTGTCGAGCCGTACGCGGAAACGCGCGTCCGGCAGCAATTCGATCACGGTACCCTCGAACTCGATCAAATCCTCCTTTGCCATCCATCCTCCCTTGTTGAGGCAGGAGGGGCGGCGCCCGCCGCCCCTCCGCCAGGATTACGCCGGCTGCAGATTGGCCGCCGCGACCTTGCCGCTGCGCGGATCGCGCTGCAGCTCGAATCCGAGCCGCTGCCCTTCGCTCAGCATGCCCAAGCCCGACCGTTCAACCGCCGAGATGTGCACGAAGACATCCTTCGAGCCATCCTCCGGCTGAATGAAGCCATAGCCTTTGCGCGCGTCAAACCATTTTACGATACCGATAGACATTCTTTCTTCCAAGTCATAGGTGCCGCCGCACGGGATCGCGCGACGGGTCCAACATCAGCCGGGGATCGGAAACGAGGTCCGGTGGCGAGAACGCCTCAGAACAAGCCGAACCACAACGAGGTCGACGCCAGGAAGATAGGCGCGGCGCGGGGGATTGACAAGGGCGCGCTCAGAGAGCGCCCTCGATCGCTTCGGCGTCGTGGCCGTAGAGCCAGCCAATCTGCGGGATGGTGCGGTCGCCGCGCTCGGCGAGCTCGGCATCGCGGGCCGCTTGGTCGGGCCCGTCCGGCATGTGGAAGCGCGTCTTGTTGCGCCGCGACAGCTCCTGAAGCCGGGTCGCCCGCGGCAAACGGATCGTCTCGTAGCGGCGGAGCGCCGCCGCCACCTCCCCCGGTCCCACCCCCCGGAGGCACGCGGCGAGCACGGCGCCGTCCTCGATCGCCATGGCCGCACCTTGCGCCATGAAGGGCAGCATGGCGTGGCAGGCATCGCCTAACAGCGTCGCCCGCCCCTCCGACCAACGCGGCAGCGGCGCACGGTCGAAAAGCGCCCAGATGAAGGTCTCGTCGACGGCGCCGATGATGGCGCTCACCTGTGGGTGCCAATCGGCATAAGCGGCGAGGGCGTCCGACACTTTGCCGCGGTCGGTCCAGGATTCGCGCGTCCAGGAATCGCGCTCCATGCAGGCGACGAAATTGACGAGGCGCCCGCCGGCGACGAAATAGTGGACGACGTGGCTGCCCGGCCCCATCCAATTGCTGGCGGTGACCTCGAGATTGAGATGCTTCAAGCGCTCGGCCGGGACCAGCCCGCGATAGGCGATGCAGCCGGTAAAGCGCGGCTTCTCCGGGCCGAAAAGCGCGGTGCGCACCGCCGAGTGGATGCCATCGGCGCCTACCACCACATCGGCCGCGAAGCTCGCCCCATTGTCAAAGCGGAGCTCGACCGTCTCGCCGCGCTCCTCGAGACCGGTGAAGCGATGGCCGAAATGCGCGCGAGCCGGCGGCACTGCGGCCGCGAGCGCGAGTAGCAAATCGGCACGATGGAAATGGTAATAGGGCGCGCCGAAGGCGGCCTGAACGGCGTCGCCGAGCTCCGCATATTGGAGGGTCCGCCCGTCTTGCCAGCGCCGCTGATGCGTCGCCTTGGGCCGCACCGCATGCTGCGCCAGCGCCGCCGGCGCGACGAGGCGGTGGAGGATGCGGCTTGCATTGGGGCTGATCTGAATGCCAGCGCCGACTTCGCCGAAGAACGGCGCCTGCTCGAAAAGTTGCACGTCGAGCCCCGCCCGCAGTAGTGACAAAGTGGCGGCGCAGCCGCCAAGCCCGGCACCGACCACGGCAATCCGCAAGGGGCGATCGCTCATCGCCCCTTCACCTGCGAAACCATCATGCCTCCATCATCAGCCATGCATGGTGAGGCCGCCGGAAACGCTGATCACCTGTCCCGTGATGAAGCGCGCATCGTCGCTGGCGAGAAAGGCGACGATGCCGGGAATGTCCTCGGGCTGGCCCAGGCGGCGAAAGGGAATGGCGCGCTTCAGCGCTTCATAGATCTTCTGGCCCGAGGGACTCTCCTGCACGAAGGACTCGAGAAGCGGCGTCTCGGTGGGGCCCGGACAGACGACGTTGATGGTGATGCGCTTTTCCGCAAGCTCGCGGGCGAGCGTCTTGGAAAAGGCGATGATCCCGCCCTTGCAGGCGGAATAGACGCCCTCGCCGGAGGAGCCAACCCGGCCCGCGTCCGAGGCGATGTTGACGACGCGGCCATGGCCCCGCGCCGCCATGCGCTTCAGCACCGCGTGGTGCATGTGGAGCGGACCCCAGAGATTGACGGCGATGATGTCGCGCCAAAGTGCAGGCTCTGTATCGAGGAAGTAGCCGACGCGATCCCAGCCGGCGTTGTTGACGAGAATGTCGGTGGGGCCGAGTACGGCTTCAGAGCGCTCCACCGCGCGCTCGACGGCGGCGTGGTCGCTGATGTCCACCGCGACCGCCAAGGCGCGCCCGCCGACTTTCTCGACGAGGGCGGCGGTCTCGCTGGCGCTTGCCTCGTTCTTGTCGACAACGCCGACGCGGCAGCCCTCTTCGGCAAGGCGGCGGCAGATGGCGCGGCCGATGGCGCCGCCGCCGCCGGTCACGATCGCCGTTTTGTCCGCGAGTCCCCGCATCCCCGCTCCCCTAGCCCATAGCGCGGCAAAAGAAAAGCGATGGCGGGCGGCCGGGGGTTGCGTAAGCTGTGCCGCAACAAAAGCACGAAGCGGGAGGAAGCCATGGCGATGAGCGATGCGGAGCCGAACCTGATCGCCGACCTGGTCGCCGCCAATCACATCCTCTGCGATCAGGGCGTGGTCGACGGCTTCGGCCATGTGAGTGCGCGCCACGACAAGCGTCCCGACCGGTTTCTCCTCGCGCGCAATCTGGCGCCGGCGCTGGTGACGGCGGCCGACATTCTCACCTTCGATCTCGCGGGCCACACGCTCGGCGGCGACACGCAGCCGGTCTATCTCGAGCGCTTCATCCATTCCGAGATCTATCGCGCACGGCCCGATGTGATGGCGGTGGTGCACAGCCACTCGCCCTCGATCATCCCTTTCGGCGTCGTCAAGGACGCGCCGCTTCGGCCTATCTTCCACATGGCGGGGTTCTTGGGTGCGGCTACGCCGATCTTCGAGATCCGCACCGTCGATCCCGAGAGCGACCTCTTGATCCGCGACGCGCGGCTCGGTGCGGCGCTCGCGAGTTCGCTCGGCCAAAATCCGGTGGTGCTGATGCGCGGCCACGGTGCCACCGCCGTCGGCAGGAACGTGCGCCAGGCGGTCTATCGCGCGATCTACGCCGAGATCAACGCGCGCCTTCAGGCCGCGGCGATGCAGCTTGGGTCGGTGACCTTTCTCAACGATGCCGAGGCGAAAAACTTCACCGCCGGCATCGACAGCCAAATCGACCGCGCCTGGAACTTCTGGAAGATGCGCGCGGAGGGATAACCTTCTTCGCTCGATGATTGGCCCCCTCACCCTCCCGCCGCTTCGCGGCGGGCCCCTCCCTCTCCCGCGAGGGGAGAGGGGAAGAATGGCGCCGCGCGTCCCCTCTCCCCTTGCGGGAGAGGGACAGGGTGAGGGGGATTTCCGCTCGAGCGCCCGCGATAAGTGATGACGCAATTCCTGCAAATCCTCATCGGCGGGCTGGTGCAGGGGAGCGTGTTTGCCGTGATCGCGCTTGGCCTTTCGCTCGTCTCGCGCGTCACCGGGATCATCAATCTGGCGCAAGGCGGGTTCTGCGCGCTCGCGGCGCTGCTGCTTTATTCGCTCGAGGCGACATTTCGTTGGCCGGTGCCGCTCGCGGTGCTCGGCGCCGTCGCCGCGACGACGATCTTCGGCCTGGCGCTCGGTGCGACGACATTCGTGCCGGCGCTGCGCTATCTCCCCAACAGCAGCATGCTGATGCTCACCGCCGGCTTGCTGACGGTGCTCGAAGGCGTGACGCTGCTTCTCTGGGGCAGCCAGCCCTACGCCGTCCCGCCCTTCTCGAGCGCGCGGCCGGTCGCGGTTCTCGGCCTCACCCTGCCGACGCAAGCC
Source organism: Allostellaceae bacterium (assembly GCA_035945115.1). Classification (GTDB taxonomy): domain Bacteria; phylum Pseudomonadota; class Alphaproteobacteria; order ATCC43930; family CGMCC-115725; genus DAHUYF01. The sequence continues at coordinate 11,133 of DASZAN010000101.1, read as the reverse complement.
CTCTGGATCGCCGGCACCTGCGCGCTGGTGATTGTCGGCGCCTGGTATGTGCTGGCGCGCACCGCGGTGGGCCGGGCGCTCACCGCTTGCGCGGAGAACCCCTTCGCGGCACGCCTCCTCGGCGTCGAGGTGACGCGACTCACGCTCTTGAGCTTCGGCACCGCGGCGATGATCGCCGCCATCGGCGGCTGCGTCGTGGCGCCGATCATGTCGCTGCAATTCGATGCCGGCCGCTTCTTCACCAATGCCGGCTTCATCGCCGTCGCGATCGGCGGGATGAACTCGCTGCCCGGTGCAGTCGCCGGTGGATTGTTCTTGGGCGTCGCCGAGCAGCTCGCCGCGGGGTATATCTCCTCGCTCTTCGCCGATGCGCTCTCGCTCGGTCTGTTGCTCGTGACGCTGCTGGTGCGGCCGCAGGGGCTGCTCACGAGCGGCATCGCGCGGCGCGGCGATGTGCGCGAGGAAGCGCGTGCCCATCGCCCTCTCGTCCGCATCGCCGGGCGCCGCGCCGCCATCGCCGGCATTATCGCGCTGGCGGGATTAGCGGCGCTGCCTTACCTCGTCGGCGACGGTCTCTTGGGCTCGCTCGTCATCACCGGCATTCTCTTCATCGCCGTGCTCGGCCTCGACGTGCTGATGGGCTATACCGGCCAAGTGAGTCTCGGCCAAGCCGGTTTCATGGCGATCGGCGGCTACACCGCGGCGATCCTCGCCACCACCTACGAGCTCCCGCCGCTCCTCGGCATCGCCGCCGGCATCGCGCTCTCGCTGGCGGTGGCGCTCCTGCTCTCCGCCGTCACCATGCGGCTCCGCGGCGCTTATCTCGCGCTTGCCACGCTTGCCTTCGGCCTGCTCGTCGATTCCCTCGCCGTCGGCCTCACCGAGGTGACGGGCGGGCCTTCGGGTCTCGTCGGCATTCCCTCCTTCGCCATCGGCACCATCGAATTCGCGACCGCGCGCGGCATGTACTACCTCGTGCTCGCCGTGATCGTCGTCTTGGTGGCGGCGCTCGCGGGCGGCATGCGCGGCGGCTTCGGTCGCGCCTTGCTGGCGATCCGCGCCGATCAGACGGCCGCGGCATCGCTCGGCATCAACGTGCCGCGCTACAAGATGGCAGCCTTCGCGGTGAGCGCCGCCCTCGCCTCGCTCGCCGGCAGCCTCTACGCCTTCGATTTTCACTTTCTCTCGCCGGAGATGGTGGCGACGCCGCGCTCCTTCGAGTTCATCGCCATGCTGGTGCTCGGCGGCGAGGGATTGCTGGTGGGCGGGCTCCCCGGGGCCGCGCTCATTACCCTGCTGCCGACGCTCTTTCAGCCGCTCGCGAGCTACAAGACCTTGGCCGAAGGTGCGATCCTCGTCCTCGCCTTCCAGTATCTGCCGAGCGGCATTCTCGGCAGCCTCGCGCGGCTCATCGCAGCGCCGCGCCTCGGACGGTCGTCGCCCCGCTTGCCGCAAGAGGCGGCGCCATGAGCGCAGCAGCACTCGAGGCGAGTGGCCTCGGCAAGTCCTTCGGCGGCGTCAGCGCCATCGCCGATGTCAGCTTCAGCGTGCGCGACCGCAGCCTCACCGCGCTCATCGGCCCCAACGGCGCCGGCAAGACGACGCTCTTCAACCTCATCACCAACCTCATTCTCCCCGATCGCGGCGGCGTGCGCTTTTACGGCACCGCGCTCGCCGGCCTCGCGCCCGACAGGATCGCCCGCCTCGGCCTGCTGCGCACCTTCCAGACGGCGCGCGTCTTCCCCGGCATGACCGCCTTCGAGAATGTGCTGGTGGGCGCGCATCGCCACGGCCGCGCCCCTACGCTCGAGCAAATGCTGTGGTGGCCGCGCGCGCTGCGTGAGGAACGGGCGCTCCGAGCGAAAGCGGCAGCGCTCATGGAGGTGGTGGGGCTTGGCGAGTTCCGCGAGGCGGCAGCGACGAGCCTGCCCATGGGGGTGCAGAAGCTCATCGAGATGTGCCGCTCGCTGATGGCGCGGCCGCGACTCCTCCTGCTCGACGAGCCCGCCGCCGGTCTCAACGATGCCGAGACCGAGCAGCTTGCGGCGCTCCTCAAGGCGCTGCGCGACAGCGACGTCACTGTGCTCCTCGTCGAGCACAATATGTCGCTGGTGATGGATGTGGCCGACGAGGTGATCGTGCTCGATTCCGGCCGCATCATCGCGCACGGCGCGCCGGCGCAAATCCAACGTGATCCTCGCGTCATCGAAGCCTATCTCGGGCCGATGCAGCGGGAGGCGTGATGCTCGAGCTCAAGGCGCTCACCGCCGGATACAACGATGCCACCATCCTGCACGGCATCGACCTCAGCGTCGCCGCCGGCGAGATCGTGGCGCTCATCGGCGCCAACGGCGCCGGCAAATCCACCCTCGCCAAGATCATCGCCGGGGTGTTGCCGCCGCGGCAGGGCGAGATGCGCTATGAGGGCAAGGCGATCGCGCATCTCTCACCGCGGGCGCGCATCGCGCGCGGTATCTCACTCGTGCCGGAAGGACGGCAGATCATCGCCGGCCTTTCCGTCGAAGAAAATTTGCGGCTCGGCGCCTATCCCTTGGAGATCGAGTACGGCGCCGTCGAGCAACGCATCGCCGCGGTCTGCGGACAATTCCCGGTCTTGCGCGAGCGCTTGCGAGGATCGGCGGGCAATCTCTCGGGCGGCCAGCAGCAGATGCTGGCGATCGCCCGCGCCCTCATGACGGAGCCGCGCCTTCTCGTCCTCGACGAGCCGTCGCTCGGGCTCTCGCCGACGCTCGTCACCGAGGTCTTTGCCCTCGTCCAGAAACTGCGCATGAAGGGGATCGGCATCCTCCTCTCCGAGCAGAACGCGCGCATGAGCCTCGCCATCGCCGACCGGGGCTATGTGCTGGAGATGGGGCGCGTTGCACTCAGCGGAAGCGGCCGCGAGCTCGCCGCCAATCCGGCGGTGGTGGAGCGCTACCTCGGCATGGGCCACGCCGCGAGCGCCGGCACAACTGCCGACCGGGCGACACGCCATCGGCAATTGGTGAGCGGCCTCGGCGCGATCCTGCGCGATTAGGCCGGACTCGCGCACGCCGCAGCCGGACTTCATAATGCGCCAACAATGTCCTCTGGGAGGCGCACCATGGCCGTCAGCGCTCAGCTCCAGCGGCTCATCGCCGCCGCGGCGCCTTACTGGGCCGGCGAGGCCGAAGTTTTCCGGACATATTGGACGTGGGAAAAGCGCACGCGCGAGACCGACCGGCGTTGGCTTGCCTTTCAATGCTCGAAGGAGATTTGGGGCTCGGGCCTGGCGCCGCTCGACAAAGGCATTTTCTTGGGCCCCGCTGAGCAGCTGGTCGCCGCCTTTCCCAAGATCGACAGCGAGATCGACCGCCACGAGGTGCTCGACATCGCCGAAGGCTTGCGCGCGGAGTTCGCCCATTATTGCGCCTTCGCCGACGCCTATGACGCGCTGTCGCTTCCCGGCGAGGCGAAGCTCACGCCGCAGATGGTGAAGCTCAACTGGCCCGAGGATCGCGCCCTTTCGGAGCTGCGCTTTGCCCATAAGCGCGAGCATCCGCGGCTCGGCACGCGCGCCACGAGCTTCACCGAAGGCGGCTACTGCACGCTCTTCTCCGAAGGCATGACGCTCAGCGATCACACATCGGGACCGCATGGCCGCGCCAACGCGCTCATCGCCGAAGCCTGCGCCCAAGTCTATGAGGACGAGTTCGGCCACATGCTGAAAGGCATCGTCGGGCTCGACGCGGAGGAGCTCAGCGCCGAGGAATGGCAGACGCTCGAGCGGCTCTCGATCGAGCAGTTGCAGGCGCGCATCGTCATGCGGAACGCGCAGTTCAGCGCGCCGCTGTCGCCGGCGCGGCTCCAGGAGGTACTCGCCGGCCGCTGCGAACCGCTCGCCTTCGACTATGAGAAGGCGAAGCTTGCCGCTTAGAGCGAGCTTCCCAATTCCGCGATTCGCCCCCTCACCTTCCCAGCGCTTCGCACTGGGCCCCTCCCTCTCCCCGAGGGGAGAGGGGCAAGAATGGCGCCGTGCGTCCCCTCTCCTCCAGCGGGGAGAGGGACAGGGTGAGGGGGAAGTGCGCCACGTTGCCAAAAGTGATCGGGAGGAAATGAGACAATGGCTTCAACAAGGGCCGGCGCCACGCTCGCCGCATTAACCGCGCTTTGCCTCGGCATCCTGGCGGACCCAGCGCAGGCGGCGGAGCCGTACGTGGTGAACGCCATCCTGCCGCTGTCGGGTGGCGGCTCGTTCCTCGGCAACGCCGAGCAGCGCTCGCTCGAATTGGCGGCGGCGCTCGCCAACCGCAACGGCGGCATCAACGGGCGGCCGCTGCAATTCGTTTTTCATGACGATCAATCGAGCCCGCAAACCGCGGTCCAGCTCGCGACCCGGATCATCGCGCAGCATCCGCCGCTCATCGTCGGCCCCTCGATCGTCGCCATGTGCAACGCGACAGCGCCGCTGATGCGCAACGGCCCCGTGCAATATTGCCTCTCGCCCGGCATTCATCCGCCCGCCGGCAGCTACACCTTCACCGCCAGCGTCTCCACCTTCGATCTCGCCAACGCGCTCATTCGCTATTTCCGCCTGAAAGGCTGGACGCGCATCGCGCTGATGACGAGCACCGACGCTTCAGGCCAAGACGCCGAGCGCGGCCTCAACCAGATCATCGCCATGCCCGACAACAAGGACGTCACCGTCGTCGAGCGCGCGCATTTCAATCCGAGCGATGTCAGCGTCGCCGCGCAAATCGAGCGCGTCAAAGCCGCGAGCCCGCAAGCCTTCATCGCATGGAGCACCGGTGCGCCCATCGCCACCATCTTCCGCGCCGTCAACCAGGGCGGGCTCGACATTCCCATCGGCACCACCGACGGCAACATGACGCATGCGCAGATGGAGCAGTACGACGCGTTCTTGCCGCCGCGACTTTATTTTCCGGCGGCGCTTTGGGCCGTCGCCGTCGAGCGCGGCGGCAAGGGCGAGACGGTGAGCGCGGCGCAGCAACAGTTTCTCGCGAGCTTCGCGGAAGCGGGCGTCCTCCCCGATCTTCCCGCCGAGATCGCCTGGGACCCGGCGATGATCCTCATCGAGGCGCTGCGCCGGCTCGGCCCCGACGTCACCGCCGAGCAGCTGCGCGATCACCTCGCCCATCTCAAGGATTTCGCCGGCGTCAACGGCACCTACGATTTCGAGAAGGAGCCGCAGCGCGGCCTTACCGTCGAGAACGCGGTGGTGACGCGCTGGAACCGCGCGACCAAGCACTGGGACGTGGTGGCCAAACCGACGGGCGTGCCGCTGGAGAATTAGCGGCGAGTTCGGTCGTCGTTGCGAGCGAAGCGAAGCAATCCAGGAACAGCGACGGGCGATGGCCCTGGATTGCTTCGTCGGCTTCACCTCCTCGCGATGACGCTTTAGAAGACTCTCAAAGCGATGACATGTCCGCTTCGAGACCCAAGAGGTGCTTGCCCACCGTCTCGAAATGCGAGCGGCGCGCTTGGATCTGCTGCGCCACGGCGTTCATGTCGCGCAGACGCCGCTCGAAGGGGTTGCTGGCGAAAATCGCGGTGGCGCCGGCGTGGTGATAGGCGGCGTTGGCGACGGCGCGCGCTTCGCCGATGGTATGTGTCGCGGCGAGGCGCATGGAGAAGCGCTGCTCGAGGCCGAGCGCACCGGTCTCGCGCACGGATTCCCAGACACCGGCGAGCGTCCCCATGAGATAGGCGCGGGCGGCGCGGAGCTGCGCCTCGAGCTCGCCGAACTCGCTCTGGAAAGCGGGACTGTTGCGGAGCGGGTTGGCATAACCCCGCGGTGTCTTTTCCAATGCGAGCCCGCGCAGCGCATCGAGCATCGCGCGCGCCAAGCCGAGCGCGAGGCTGGCGAAGCCCGCCGAGAACATCGTGTCGGTCTTCAAATGATAGAGCGGCGCGTGGTACTGCCGATCCGCGGGATCGTCGCGCCGGAAGCTGCGCGCGGCGGAGACGAAGAGGTCGCTCACCTCGTAGGCATCGCTGCCGGTGCCGCGCAAGCCGGTGACGTGCCAGACATCGCTCATGGTGACGGCATCAGCGGGAAAGAAGAGCGTGCGGGTGAGCGGTGCGCCTTTGTCGGTGCGTTGCGGCGTGCCGCTATCATCGCAGATGAGGGAATGGCCGCCGAACCAGGTGGCGTGGCGGCCGCCGCTGGCGAAGAGCCACTTGCCATTGAGGCGATATCCGCCCTCGACCGGCACCGCCTTGCCGCCGAAACCGGCGCCCCAGGCGGCGATCGTCCGCTCATCGCCAAAAATCTCCGCAACCGTCGCCGCCGGCATATAAGCGCCGGACATGGCACAGACCGCCGTCTGGCACAGCACCCAGGCGGTGCTGGCATCGTGCTTGGCGATCTCCTCGATAACGGCAACGAAAGTGAGCGGATCGACCTCGCCGCCGCCGAAGGGCCGGGGCAGCAAGAGGCGGAAAAGCTGCGCCTCCAGCATGCGCTCGAGCAGCGCTGCCGGGATGCGCCGCTCCCTCTCGATCTCATCGGCCGCGGCGGCGATCGCCGGCGCGAGCGCCACGGCGCGCTCGAGCCAATCCTCCCGTGAGATTGCGGCCGCTTGGTTCACGCGGTGCCGTCGGCCGGCATCGCCCAGCGCCAGGCATCGTGGCCCGGCGCGTAGTTGCGATTGGTCTGCGCGGGATTGCGATTGACCAAGGGACGGTTGTAGAGCGGATGGCGCATGCTGCGCACTTCGTGCTCGATCGTGTAGAGGAGCTTTCCCGTCTCGGGGTCGACGATGTCCTTGAAGCGGTATTGATGCTGGTCGCTTTCCTCAAAGACGAGGCCGCGCTCGACAAGACGGCGATGCGCGCCCGAGAAGTCCGCCACATAGATTTGCACGTGATGCCCGTCATAAGGGGGAAGCAGCGTCTCGGTCTCGCGAAAAACGAAAAACTGCTGCGCGCCGACGGCGACGCGGAGATGGCGGCCGCGCTCGTCCTCCGCCTCATCCGCGGGTGTCTCGATGAACGTGCGATAAAAGCGGCCGATGCCCGCGATCGTGCCGGGCTGCACCTCGAACTCGACATAGGGCAGGCCCAGCGTGATGCGGCCGAAGCGCGGCTCGGGCTCATGGCAACGGAGCCGGTTGCCCCAGGGCGAGGTAACCTCGATGAAGGAATTGTGCTCACGGAATTGAAAGCGCGTGCCTTCGAGATCGCCGCGGACGCGGGCCAATCGCTTCAGCAGCCCCGCGCGCTCCGGCAGCACCAGGCCAACGATGCCGCGCAGGAGCTGCGGCTCGCCGGTCGGGAGATGGAACTGACTCCGGCCGATATTGATCCACATATTGTCGATCCCGGTCATGAGATAGGGATCGCGGGTGAGGCCGAGGCCGCTCACATAGAAGAGGGTGGCGAGGCGCTGATCGGGAATGCGCACGTTCACATGCTCGAGGGCGACGACATTGCCGAGATCCTCGACCGATCTGTCATAGCTTTCGCGCATCTCACCCTCGCGAGCGTTTACCGATCGGCCACAGTTTAGAGGTAGGGTGGTCCGATTTTCCAGCCGCGCCCGCCGGATGCTCGCCCACGCTCCCGGCTGCCGCTAGGCTGAGGCCGTGCCTGCGATCCCGGAGGGGTCTCATGCGATTTTCATCTCTGGTCCGCCGCGTCGCCGGCAAAGGCGCCGAAGCCTGGCGCATTCATTTCGAGGCCGTCGAGCAGCGTGCCGCGGGACGCGACGTGATCCTGCTCACGGTGGGCGATCCCGACCAGGCGCCGCCCGAGCCGGTGCTGGCGGCCACCATCGCCGCCTTGAAGGCGCATGACACGGGATATTCGCCGATCCTGGGCCTCGACCAACTCCGCGCCGCCATCGCCCGACGCATCGCCCGGCGGACCGGCGTCCCCTGCAGCGGCGCCAACGTGGCGATCGTTCAAGGGACGCAAGCCGGCCTCTTCGCGAGCGTGCTCTGCCTCGCCGGCGCCGGCGACGAGGTCATCGCCTTCGAGCCGACCTATGCCACCTACGAAGCGGTGGCGGGCGCAAGCGGCGCGACCCTCGTCACCGTGCCGCTCCGCCCGGAGCGGGGCTTTCACCCCGACCTCGACGCCTTGGCGCGCGCCGTGACACCCAAGAGCCGCGTCCTCTGGGTCAACAGCCCGCACAATCCGACGGGCGCGGTCTTCACCGCCGACGAGCTCGAGGCGATCGCCGCGCTCTGCCGCCAGCACGATCTCTGGCTCCTCTCCGACGAGGTCTACGAGGATCTTGCCTTTGCCCGCCCGCATATCAGCCCGCGCAGTCTCCCGGGCATGGCCGAGCGCACCGTTGTGGTATCGAGCCTCTCGAAATCGCACGCGGTGCCGGGCTTCCGCGCCGGCTGGGTGGTGGCACCGACGCTGCTCATCAAGCATCTCTTCAATCTCATGCTGTGCATGACCTATGGCGGGCCGACCTTCACGCAGAAGGGCGCGCTCGTGGCGCTCGAGCAGGAGCTGCCGGACGTGTCGCACCTCCGCGCGGACTATCGCCGCCGCGGCACGATGCTCGCCGCCATGCTCGCCGCCTCGCCGCACTGCCGCGTCATTCCGCCCGAAGGCGGCATGTTCGTCCTCCTCGACGTGCGCGGCACCCGCTTGACCTCGGAGGAATTCGCCGAGGCGCTCCTCCACGAAGAAGACGTGGCGGTGCTGCCCTGCGACGGCTTCGGTCCGAGCGGCGTCGGGCATCTCCGCATCTCGCTTGCCGCTCCCGATGAGCGGCTTGCCGAGGCGGGACGGCGCATCGTGCGCTTCGCCGGACGTCTCACCAACCGGGTTCCGGACGCAGCCGAGCACGCGCGATGACGCGCCTCAGCCGCGAGGATTGCCGGGCGCTCGACGCGGCCGATCCGCTGGCGGAAAAGCGCGATGACTTCACGCTTCCGGAGAGTGTGATCTATCTCGACGGCAACTCCTTGGGCGCGCTCCCAAGCGCGACGACGGCGCGCATCGCCGCCGTGATCGAACGCGAATGGGGCGGCGATCTCATCACCGGCTGGAACAAGCATGGCTGGATCGACCTGCCGCGGCGCGTCGGCGACAAGATCGCCCGCCTCCTCGGCGCCGCGCCGGGCGAGGTCGTGGTCGCGGACTCCACCTCGATCAACCTCTTCAAGGTGCTGGCGGCGGCGCTCGCGCTCAATCCCGCCCGGCGCGTCATCCTCTCCGAGCGCGACAACTTCCCGACCGACCTTTATATCGCGCAAGGGCTCATCGATCTCTTGGGCCGGCGGCATGAGCTGCGCCTCGTCGCGGCGGACGCGCTGCCGGGCGCCATCGACGACGAGACCGCGGTCCTGCTGCTGAGCCACATCAACTACCGCACCGGCGCCGTGCACGACATGGCGGCGCTCACCGCCGCGGTGCAGCGGCGGGGTGCGCTTACCATTTGGGATCTCGCCCACAGCGCCGGCGCGCTGGCGGTCGATCTCGGCGCCGCCAAGGCCGACTTCGCCGTCGGCTGCGGCTACAAGTTCCTCAACGGCGGACCGGGCGCGCCCGCCTTCGTCTTCGCCGCCAAGCGCCATCAGGAGCGCGCGGTCCAGCCGCTTTCGGGTTGGCTCGGCCACGCCGCGCCCTTCGCCTTCGAGAGCGCCTACCGTCCGGCACCGGACATCGACCGCTTCATCTGCGGCACGCCGCCGATCCTGTCGTTGGCGGCGCTCGAGGTGGGCGTCGATCTCGCGCTATCCGTAGACCCGGCCCTGGTACGGGCGAAGGCGATGGCGCTCACCGACCTCTTCATTCGCGCCGTCGAGCAGCAATGCGCCGGCTTCGGCCTCGCCCTCATCTCGCCGCGCGAAGCGACGCAGCGCGGCAGCCAGGTGAGCTTCACCCATGCGCAGGCTTATCCGGTGATGCAGGCGCTCATCGCCCGCGGCGTCATCGGCGATGTCCGCGCGCCCGACATCCTGCGCTTCGGCTTCGCGCCGCTTTATCTTCGCTTCGTCGACGCCTGGGATGCGGCGGAAGCGTTGCGCGAGGTGCTGGCGACGCACGCCTGGGACCAGCCGCACTTCCATCGCCGCGCCGCAGTGATCTGACCACCCGGAGGAGGCCTTGCCCAAGAAATCCCGCTCCTCGCTCGGCGCGCACACCGATTTCAGCGCGTCGATGAGCTATGGCGATTACCTCCACCTCGACCAGCTCTTGGACGCGCAGCATCCGCTTTCGCCGCATCACAACGAGATGCTGTTCATTATCCAGCATCAGACCACCGAGCTCTGGCTGAAGCTCGTCATTCACGAGCTCAAGGCGGCGATCACCCATATCCGCGGCGACGATCTCGCGCCCGCCTTCAAGATGATGGCGCGGGTCTCGCGCATCATGGCGCAGCTCATCCAGGCCTGGGACGTGCTCTCGACATTGACGCCCAGCGAGTATCTCGACTTTCGCGGCGCGCTCGGCCGCGCCTCGGGCTTTCAGTCGCACCAATATCGCGCCGTCGAGTTCCTGCTCGGCAACAAGCGTGCGGAGATGTTGGCGCCGTTCCGTCACCGCGCCGATATTCACGACGCGCTCGCCGCCCTCCTCCAATCGCCCAGCATCTATGACGAAGCGATCATGCTGCTGGCGCGGCGCGGCTTCGCCATCGACCGCGCCGCGCGCGAGCGCGACTGGCGCACGCCCTATGCGGCGAACAAATCGGTCGAGGCGGCGTGGGCCGCGGTCTATCGCGACACCACCCACCACTGGGATCTCTACGAGCTCGGCGAGGAGCTGGTCGACCTCGAGGATTTCTTCCGGCAATGGCGCTTCCGCCACGTCACCACGGTGGAACGCATCATCGGCGCCAAGCCCGGCACCGGCGGCACCAAGGGCGTCGCCTATCTCCGCGCGCTCCTCGAAGCGCGCCTCTTTCCAGAACTTTGGGACTTGCGTACGGCGCTCTAGTGGATGAAATCTGACGCTTGGTACCGAATGATTTCGGTCGGCTCCGAGTGGAAAGCCGACATGTTGCCGTCGGCCAATCTACGAACATGGTAGAGTCGGGATGTGACGCGGTGGCGACAGGTGAGGCTTAGCCGTGGCCGCCCCTTTCGGTTGGCGGTGCCTAAATAGCTTTACCATGGCTCCGTCTCCACACCCCGCTCATCGAACCGGACATGCAGATCACCCGCA
>DASZAN010000100.1:0-2205 GCA_035945115.1 Allostellaceae bacterium | reverse complement strand
GATGATCTTCAGTTGCTCGACGACCGACCCAGGCCAGCCGTGCGTCACGATCAGCGGCAGTGCGTTCTCGTGCTTCGACCGGACGTGGATGAAGTGGATGTCCAGCCCGTCGATTTCAGTGATGAAGTTCGGCACGCCGTTGAGCCGCGCCTCGACCTTGCGCCAGTCATACCCAACTTTGACACCATCATCGGCAGAGCCGTTTGAAATCAGATAGTTACGTGCAGGCGTAGGGTTGTTAGCACCACAGTTGGGAGCGGTGGGAGCGGGACGGGTCAGTCCACCGGTTGTGACGCCTCGGCGTCGCGAATGTTTGGCGGCAGGGCGATGCCGACAGCCCTGAAGATGTTGCCCACGTCTCCGGTGGCAGGGGTGCGCAGGATGAAGCGCTTGCCATCCTGCTCGGTCTCGACTTCCTGCAGGCGATCGAGCTCTCTGATCAGCGCGCCCCATTCGGTTTTCATGCGCGCGGCGGCGAGGCGGTCTTCGAGCGCCTTGCGCAACACGAGCGCCAGGAACGAGCAGAACACGTGGCCGCGAATGGTGGCATCCTTCTGATGATAAATCGGTCTGGTGTCGAGAATGGCCTTGGTCGTTCTGAAGATGTCCTCGACTTTGAGAAGCTCGCGGTAGCGCAGCATGACGGCGAGCGGATCGAGGCTGGTGTTGGTGCGCAGGACATAGAGACCGTCATAGAGCGCGTCCTCGGCGACGCGTTGCTGGTCGATCTCGAAATGCGTCTGATCCGGCGTCTTGAGGTAGCGGCGGTAGGCGCTGTTGCCGACCAGTGACTTGTCGCCACTGCGCAAGCTGGTGCGCAGACTGTTCAGCACGTTCTCGCGCAGCAAGGCATCGCGCCTGGCCTCGTTGAGATTGCGGCAGACCACGTAGCGGCGCGCCCCCACGCGCACCTCCTTGGCTTCGAGCTCGGTGTCAGGGCGAGACCTGCGCGGGATGGTGAGCGGCACGCTCGGCTTGGCATCGTTGAGCACGATCTGGCGGACTTCCTTCGAGGAGCGCTCCCGCTCGCCTAGAATGTATTCCAGCCCGCGTGCCTCGAGATTGGCGATGGTCTCGGCGCTGATCATGCCGCGATCGGCCACCACGCAGACCTGGCCGATGGCAAAGCGCCGGCGCAGGCGGTCGATCACCGGAACCAGCGTCGTCACGTCGGCGGTGTTGCCCGGCCACATCTCCGAGCATACCGGGCGGCCCGTCTGATCCATGATGACGCCAACGATCATCTGCTTGAGATGCGGCCGGTAGTCCTTGCCGTGACCGAACTGACCCAACGTCTCTCCGCCGCCGCCCTCGAAATACAATGACGTGGTGTCCATGAACGCCACGGAGAGCTCACTGAACAGGTCGCGACGATCGGCAAACAGCTGCTCTTCGATGGCATCCTTGATGCAGCGCGGAGCAAGCGTGCGGCCCGCCTGCTCCGTCTCGGCAAGCTCTTCGCCGAGAAACGCCATGGCGCGATAGAGATGGTGCAGCTGCAAGTCCGCGATGCCATCGATACGGTAATCCTCGCGCCAGTGCTCGCAGGCGCGATCCGAGCCCGACACCATCAGCCGATGCAGAACCGTCAGGAACACCGCACGCTCCACGGCGAACTCGAAGCGGCGCCCGGCCACGATCGCCTCCATCACGCCACGGCAGCCGCTCTCGATCCACAGCCGCTCGAACAGCAGCGCAGCCCCGATGCGACGGCAGGAAAGCTTCGGCACCTCGTCATCGCCGAGCAGCGACAGAATCATCGAGCGTTGCGACAGCCGGGCGGCCGAGCGCGCGAGGCGATCAAGATCACCACGTGCCGCCACATCTTCCGTGCGTCCGAGATTGCGGATGATGCGCTGCTTCGTCTTGCCATTCTCGCGAACGGTCTCGACCAGATACAGATAGCTGTAGGCGCCGATTCGCTTCTCGCGCACGAACATGGAGTTAGCATCCACGAAAGGCGCATTAAGTCAATAGCAATGCCAGCACATCAAACTAATTTAGCACCACAATATCGACACAAAACCGGCGCCAGGAAATAATGTTAAACAAAATCAGTCGGTTGCTCAGCCGGGGCCGACAAATCTAGGACGAAACTGTCAAAGTTGGGAATGACGCTGATAGCGGCGGGATACATGGCGGCGCGCACCCCGCGCGCCATCATCATGGAGTGGAGTAGAGCAGAATGAACGTCTTTACTATCAT
>DASZAN010000099.1:0-3647 GCA_035945115.1 Allostellaceae bacterium | reverse complement strand
GAGGATTTCTTTGCGACGATCGGGCGCGAGCGTGTGCGGGGGGAAGCGGCGCCGATGCCGTTCGAACGCCCGGCGGATAGCGTCGCCATCGATGAACGACACGGTATGAAAAGTGCACGCGTGCCCTCTTGAGCTTCGCGCGCTTCGCAATGAGACTGCAGGCAGCGCTCACGTGAACGGCACAAAGCCGTGCCAGAGTAGAGGCTGCTAAGAGACAACTGCGCGGGAAACCTCGCGGGCGAGCAAGTTTCGCATTGTGGGGATGCTTACACGCCGCCCGGGGCGGTCCACGCGCCGCGCGCATTCAATGCCGTGGCTATGCTGTGGTAATGATGGAAAGCTTATCGGTCGCGGAAATCTTCGGCTCTCGCGCCATCGCGGCTGCGGAGAGGGCGTGAACTGATTTGAAAATCGGCGATGCGTGACTCTTCCCATCAGAAGTCCGCGACGTTGTCATGAAGACGCAACCGGCATTTCCGAGTTCGCCCTCTAAGCGGACATGTCGCGGACATCGTGGAACCGCCGCCTTTGACCCAAAGCTGTCATGAAGCGCGCCAAATGACGCGCTCAGCGCCACGCTGTTCCTATTTCTGACGGAGCAACGTGGTGCCGATCGCTGACAGGTATTCGCCGGCCGACCCCAGAAACCTGCGACCGACTAATGGGTTCCTCTCATCTTTGAGCCGTATGCGCGTCCCAACCCGTGGCTCCGCCAGTTCAAGGCCTGGCCTCGAGGACGATGTTGAACGGCGTCTCGGTGGCGCGCCGCATGGCAGCGAACCCTCCCTGGTCGACCATGATTTCGCGCAGCCGCCGCTCTCCCGCCTGCGCGCCAAGCGCCGGGCCATTCCGGGCCAAGGATACCGGTACACAGACGAGCGATGATGCTCCGTAGTAGAGCCTCCCGACCGGATTAAGGTTGTCGGCGACATCGTCTCCAGCAAAAGGCTCGACCAGCATGCAGGTTCCGTCTGACTTAAGCGCGCGCCGTGCATGGGCCGCAGCTCCGCTGGGATCGGCCATATCGTGAAGGCAGTCAAAGAAGGCAATCAGGTCGAATTGCCTGCCGCTGTAACCTGTCGCTTCTGCGATCTCGAACGTTGCGTTGGCGACGCCGGCATCCTTGGCCCGCTGCGTTGCCGTCGCAATCGACGGAGCATGGTAGTCGTAACCGGTAAATTCGGAATTCGGGAACGCCTTTGCGAGCAAGATGGTGCTGGCCCCATGCCCGCAGCCGACATCGGCCACTTTGGCGCCTTTCCTAAGCTTGGTTTCTACGCCATCGAGCGCAGGAATCCACGATGAGAGAAGATTGGCATTGTAGCCGGCGCGAAAGAAGCGTTCGGTACCGTGGAAGAGGCAGGGATGATGCTCGCCCCATTCCATGCCTTTGCCGCTGCGGAAATTCTCCGTCGCGCGCTCGCGCACATGGAAGAAGTCCTGCATCACCAAAGCGGCGCCCGGCAAGTCGACCGGTCCATTCGGATTTGCCAAACAGAGCGCTTGCTCTTCGCTCAGCGAATACTTGCGGCTCGCCCGATCATAAGTGACATAGCCGCCAGCGGCCTGGCTGTTGAGCCACTCCCGCACGTAGCGCTCAGTCGTACCGGTCTCGGCGGCGAGTTCGGCCGAAGAGAGCGGTCCTTTTGCCAGCGCCTTGTACAAGCCAAGACTGTCACCCATCACCATCAGGACGGCGTTGACCGCGCCGCCAAGATCGACAAGCGCTCTGCCCAAGAACTCGTGAAGCCTATTTTCATCAAGCGCCATGGCCGCCTCCGCAGTTAGCGCGCCGATTGTTGAAGAATTGGCTCCGAGACAGCAAAGCCCGGCGCGAGACCTCGCTGTCGCGACGAAAGCATAACTCTGCATCCATCTATTTTCGAGAGCTGTGAGTTGGCTCACAGCCGTTTGGATCAACTGTTGCGACACCTTTTACTTGCTCTCCCGGTATGCCGTTCGCGATTTCGGCTGTTGGCACCTCTGAGACCTCCTAACAGAGCGGCATGAGTTCCGTTTAGCGTACGATGCTGTTGCAAAAGTATTTTTGGCTGCGGCGCGCGCAACATTGATTCGTCGTCGGCCTTCACAAGGGAAGGAAGATTCAAAATGCTGTCCGTGGCGGAGTGAAAATTGCGCCGCCAATCCATCCGACCGACTTTTGCAACACTATCCGTACAAGAGCGGAAATGCAGCCATACGCTCAAGACAGCCCCCTTTGACCCCAAGCGGACATTCGATCCTGCGCTGCTCCTGGACCAGTCATACGTCTTCGGGCCGCTTGGCCTGAGGTGTCCGCAGTGGTTGCCCCTTGTCAATTCACTCTCGTCGGATGACGATTGCATGCCCTCATATTAGGAGGAGCGAACGTGGCCCGCGAGCGAAGACGACTTGCCGCCATCATTTCATCGGACCTCGCCGGCTACTCCCGTTTGATGGGCGAGGATGAGAGCGGGACCTTGGCGGGTCTTAAAGAAGCGCGACGCAAGATCGTCGATCCACGCATTGCCAAACATGGCGGACGCATCGTCAAGACAACCGGCGACGGCCTTCTATTGGAGTTCGCCAGCGCCGTCGACGCGGTGCGCAGCGTCATCGAGACACAGGTGGCGATGGCGGCCTTCAACGCCGATCGACCGAAGGAGCGCCGCATCGAGTTCCGCATCGGCGTCAATGTCGGCGATATCATCATCGACGACGACGACATTTTCGGCGATGGCGTTAATGTCGCCGCCCGGCTGCAGGAGATCGCCAAACCGGGCGGCATCTGCCTGTCGGACTTCGTCCATCAGGAGGTGCGGGGCAGGATCGAAGCCGAATTCGACGATCTCGGCGAATTGATCGTCAAGAACATCGCCCGGCCGGTGCGAGCGTGGGCGGTTCGTATCGCCGGCCCGGCAGCTTCGACCACCGAGCGGTCAGCGCCGGACCAGGCGTCGGCGGGCGAGCGCGCCTCGCGGCCCAGCTTGGCGGTCCTGCCGTTCGACAACATTGGACGCGACGCCAATACGGAAGCATTTTGCGACGGTCTGTCGGAAGATTTGACCGCAGCGCTATCGCGCTTCCGATGGCTGCGCGTCACCTCGCGCACCTCGAGCTTCGCCTACAAGGGTGCATCACCCGATCTGCGTCAGGTGGCGCGCGACCTGGGCGTACGCTATGTGCTGGGAGGCAGCGTAAGGCGTGCCGGTAAGCGTACGCGCGTGAACGCCCAGCTCATCGAGGCTTCGTCCGGCATTCACGTCTGGGCGCGACGCTTCGATCGCGAGATCACCGATCCGTTCGAGCTTCAGGACGAGGTCATCCGCGACGTGGTCGGCGGAGTCGAATACGCGCTGTGGCACGTGCTGGTACGCGGCGAAGGCAAGCCACCCGATCCCCTGGCAAGTCCCCTGCGAGCCGCGGGCTGGTATCTCACGCAGCTTACCGCCAATGATGCGCGCGAGGCGATTCTGTGCAGCGAGCGGGCGTTAGCGGCCAACCCACGCAGCGTCGCGGCTTATCAGTACCTAGTGGATCAAATCTGACACTTCGATTCGCCGTGGGATTCCCCGCGAGGCTCGCCTGTGCGAGTCTGCGGGATGCACAAGCGAAGGAACATTCGATTGAGCGCCACCGATCGTGTCGCCCTTGAAGCGGTGGTGGCG
>DASZAN010000098.1:0-42141 GCA_035945115.1 Allostellaceae bacterium | reverse complement strand
AGATCAAGCGAATAGGGTCTCGCCATCCATGCTGGCCCCCCAACTCCAGCCAGCATCTTGAATCAGAAATCGAGCCCCTTGGGAATCCTCAAAAGCGATTCCGCCCAAACGAATCAGACTCTAGGTGAAAAACAGGCGTTGAACCAGCCAGTACGCGCCCGCGCTCGCAACGAAGAGCGACGTGCCGCGATAGATCAGGCGGGCGTGAGGTAGCCTCGCTAGATAGAGGAGCACCGGCAGTGCCACAGCGATGGCGATCGCTTGTCCCAGCTCGACACCCACGTTGAAGCCGATGAGCGCGCGCGCCAGCGGCCAGCCGGTCAGCGCCAGCTCGATGAGCGCGTCGGCAAATCCGAGGCCATGCACGAGACCGAACAGAAAGGTGACGACGAAGCGGTGCCACAGGCGGGTTTGGCCGAGCAAATTCTCGACGGCCACCCAAAGGATCGTGGCAGCGATGAGCGGCTCGACGACGGCGCTTGGCGCGCGCACGAGACCGGTCACGGCCAGTGACAGGGTGATGCTGTGCGCCAGCGTAAAGGCCGTGACAATGCCGAGCACGCGCCACAGGCTTGAAGCGCCGACCAGAAGAGCAAGAAGGAAAAGGAGATGGTCGTAGCCGGTGAGAATGTGCTCGACACCGAGACGGATGAAACTCCAGAGGCTGGTTCGGGCGCGGGCGCCGAAATCGACCGAGCTTCGATGCGTCTCCTCGCCGAGCACGAATTCGCTGCGCCCGGCCGCGGTTGCGACCGTCACGATCGTGCGGTAGTGCGCCCCGAAGAGCCCGGTCCAATCTTCGTCGAGGTCGAGGCGGCCGGGCGGCTGAGAGCAGCTCACCCGGTAGATGAGCGTCGCTTTGGGCTCGCCAATGTCTGAGCCCTGGATGAGGATGCGGCCAGGCCGGCACATCTCGCCCGCAAGGCTGAACACCACGTGGTTGCGCAGGCTCTCAGCCAGGGTCCCGGCGGCGACCTGGTCGCCTCTCGCCGCTCGGCTCAGCATGAGCCCCGCTTCCTCCGGCAGCTCCGCGAGCACGACCGTCAAGCGATAGGTGATGGTTTCATCCTCGGCGGTGATCTCCGCCAATCCGGTGGCCGTGACATGGGCGGCCGCCGGCGCGGCAAGCATCAGAACAGCGAGTGCGATGGTCGCGCGCCACGCCGCCCTCGTCATTGCTCGGCCACCTGCTCCCAGGGGTCGGCCACGAAGGATTGCAGCAGAACCAGTCCCGGCCGGCCGTCGATGCGCGCGTAGCGAGCAAGACCGAGCGGGTTGGTGCCGCCAAACCCGATGGTAATGCTTTCGCCTCCTGTCTTGCCCATGGTGACCGTAAGCCGCGGCGGGTCGAGACCGAATTCGGCGAGCGAGCGGTCGCCGATCTCATCCGCGGCGAGCCAACGCTGCGGCGCGGAATCGCGAAGCAGCGCCAGCCCGGCGTTGATGCGCTCCGTCGCCACCGGGTGCGCCCCCTCCTCATCGGCTCGCCAATGGTTGCCGGGGAGACGGTGAAACGATCGCTGCTTGCCGCCGGCGATGACAGTGACGGACGTCACCCCATCGACGGCCCAGTCCGCCAGCAGCCCCGCGGCTTGGAAATTCACGAGCCCTGGCTCCGGCCGCTCGCCATGGAAGGCGAGAATGGCGATGAAGGCGATCGCCGTCGCTGCCGCGGCCAATCGGACCCATCGCATCACGAGCGCCGCTGCCACCAGACAACGCTCCCGAGCAGTGCCACCACCCCTGGCAATATCAAGACGCATGCGATGAAGATCCACCGCACGTCAGAGCCGGTCAGCACGACCGTCGGCAAGACTTCCACCTCCGGCCGCGCGCTTGGCGCTCGTTCCTCGTGCGCGAGCCAGACCAGGCTATTGAGCGCCATATCGGCGTTTGAGAGATAGGGAAAGAACGAATTGCTGGCGAAATCGGCATCGCCGACGGCGACCACCCGGAACGGCCGGCCATCGCTGCTCGTGCCCAACCGCCCCTCCGCCGCCACCGCCAACGGCATCGAGGTTCGCTCGCCCTCGATGGCGGCGCCGCTCACGCCGCCCCGCTCGGGGATGAGGAAGCTCTGCCGTGACGTCGAGAACAGGACGATCGCGTTCACCCGATCGGATGCGGCCGGCGCGATCGGCCGGGCACCGGGATAGATCGAGAGAGCGAGACCTTGCGTGATCGGGTGGCGGGCATATTGGGTGATGGCGATCATCTGCTCGTCGGTGAAATAATGTCCGGCGGGATCGACCACGACGCCCTCGCCGATGCGCACGCCGGCATCGGTCGCCAATGCAGCCAGCGTCTCATCCACGGGATAGTCCGGCTCGATCAGCAAGAGCAGGCTTCCGCCCCGCTCGAGATAGGCGCGCAAAATGCCGCTTTCCGGCGGGGCATAGCGCGTGCGTGGGTTCGCCTCGACGAGGGCCGCGCAATCTGGCGGCACCGATTGCCCGGCGGCGATCGTCACCTTGCGCGGCATCAAGCCGAGCTTCTCGACCGCGCGCCGCAATCGGCCGAGGCCATGTTGCTCCATCTGCACCACCGCCATTCCCTCGACGTTGTGGCTATGGCTGTGGCTCCCCTCGAAATGCGTGTGGAATTCGAAATTGTCGATGTCGTACTCGCCGTGACCGGTGGCGAAGCAGATCACCGTCTCGCGCTCGCGCGTTGCCCGCAGGATCGCCAGAGCGATCTCGCGGTCGTCCGTGGTCAGCACCTCGATGCGGCGGTCGGCGCTCCGCACCACGGCGGTGTTGTAAATGCGAACGCCGAGTTCGTTCGCTCGCGCCGGGTTCTGGTCGGTGTCGACAGTCTCCAAGCGGAGCATCGGGTTGAGCCGCGCGAGCAGGTTGAGCGTCGTGATGACACTGCGAGCCGCCGGATCTTGCTTCTGATAGAAATAGGCGAGATCGAGCGGGTGACGCAGGCTTCGCACGACTTGTTGCGCCTCGGCCGAGGGCGTGAACGCCGCCGACCGCGTCAGGTCGACGTGCGAGTCGTGCCGGTATAGCGCCATGTTCGCCAATATGGTGATGCCGACGGCGCCGCCGAGAATGGCGCAGCGCACGAGCCAGCGGCGCAAGCCCGACAGCGGTATCGGCAATCGCGCTCCGATGACGAAGAGCAGAACAAGAGCGGCGAGGACGCCGACGAACCACAGCGCCGCCATCGGCTCACCGAACATGCTTTCCGTCGTCATCGCTCGGAGAGGCGCCGCGTGGTGAGGAAAAGCGCCAGCAGCGACAGGGTAATGAAATAGGCGATGTCCGAGAGGAAAACCGAGCCGCTCACCATCGGTCTGAAATGCCCGATCAGCGACAAATTGAGGACGAACACCTCGAGAGGCTGCGGCAAGAGATAGGCCACCGCATCGGCGAACCACAACATCAGCATGGTGCCGAGCGACAACGCTGCGGCCACCACTTGGTTCTCGGTCAGGCTCGACATCAGCAGACCGACGGAGACGAGAAGGCCGGCATGCAGCGTCAGCGCGAGGTAACCGCTGTAGATCGGGCCCCAATCGGGGTCCCCGAAAAGGCCGAGGATCACCGCATAGGCGAGCGAACCCAAGAACATGCCGAGCACCAGCGCCAAGGCGGCGAGAAACTTCGCCATCACGATGGCGACCTCGGGCACCGGCGCGGTCAGCAACAACTCCAGCGTATCCGAGCGACGCTCCTCGGCGAAAGCACGCATGGTCAAGACAGGGACAAGCAGGATCGAGAGCACATAGATCTGGTGAAAGATGTAGGTGAGATTGGCGACCTTGGTGGCGAAGAGGGTGAGGCTGAAGGTGTATCCGAGCACGAGCAGGAACACCGTCGCCACGGTGTAACCGATCGGCGAGGTGAAGCTCGCATGCAGCTCCTTGCGAAAGAGGACGACGAGGCTTCTCATGTCACCGACAGGAACCAGGCTTCGAGATCGGGCGTCTCGGCGATGGCGCGCACGCCGAGCAGCTTGCCGTTCAAGAGGAGAGCGGTGCGATGGGCGGTCTTCTCGACCTCGCTCAAGATGTGCGAGCTCATGAGGATCGTGCGGTGGCCGGAAAGCGAGCGGATGAGGGCGCGCGTCTCGATGATCTGGCGCGGATCAAGGCCGTTGGTGGGTTCGTCCAAGACCAGGATCTCGGGATCGTGTACGAGGGCTTGCGCCAGTGCCGTGCGCTGCCGGTAGCCGCGCGAGAGCGCACGAATGGGCTTGCGCACGACCGCCTCGAGGGACAAGAGCTCGACGACACGCTTTACCGCGCCGTCGATGGCGGCATGCGGCAGGGCGCGAAGGCGCGCCATGAAGCGAAGGAACTCCTCGACACGCATGTGACCATAGAGCGGCACGCTTTCCGGCACGTAGCCGATCATGCGTTTGACCGCGAGGCCATCGGCGGTCACGTCGCGTCCGGCAACGGTCAACCGGCCGCTCGACGGGGTCAGATAGCCGGTCAGCAAGCGGATGAACGTCGTCTTGCCCGAGCCATTGGGACCAAGGAGACAAAACACCTCACCCTGGTGAATGTCGAGGTCGAGCCGATCGAGCGCAACGTGGGATTGATAGCGTTTGCTCACGGCTCGAGCTGAGATCAGCGGCGCTCCCTCGCCGGGTGGCCTGTCGGCGACTGGATCTGAGGACTCTCCGGCTCTATTCATAACGTCGCCAAGAACGCAAACGGCGGCCCAGATTTACCTCTGGGCCGCCGGCGATCACCCGATGCTTCTGGGGATCAGTCGTAGAATTCAGGCGCGTGCTTGGTCGCCTTGAACAGTTCCGCATCATGCGCGATGAAGAGCTTTGCGTTCTCCGTATCCCGGATCAGGCGGATCTTGGCATAGCCTTGATACATGCCCATCGGGCTAAACGTCCCCGGGATCGGCGGAATGAGACCCTTCTCCAGGCTCTCCTGAAGATAGACGCAATCGCTCGTCAAGATGACGGCGCCGGTCTTTGGCAGGCGCACGACGGCAAACTGACTCCCAGGCGTGTGGCCCGGCGAGCGGAAGACGCGGAAGCTGCCGTCACCGAAGAGATCGAGATCGCCCTCGAGGCGAATGGTCTTCATCTTCTTGGTGTCGGCAAAATCGCCGGGAATGTAGTAGATGGAGTACCCTTCATCGGGCCACCACGCCGCCTTCATTTCGTCGTTCTGCACGACCAACGTGGCGTTCGGGAACTGCGAGACGTTGCCGCCGTGGTCGAGATGCATATGGCCGACGACGACATATTTGATGTCCTCCGGCTTCAGCCCGATCTTGCCGAGCTGCACCGCCATCGCATCGTCCTTGGTCATCTTGAGGCCGAAGCCCTTCGCCAGCGGACCCCACCAACCATCGGGATCGGTGATCGTTTTGTCATTGTTGCCCGTGTCGAAGATGACAGTCCCCTTGGGGTGCTTCAGGACGTAGAACCCGACGGGTGCATAATCGATGTTGCCCTGCCCGCCGATCTGCAGTGCAGCTTTGGGGAAGCCGCCTAGCGAACCGGACGTGAAGACATAGAGCTTTGGGGCCTCTTGGGCCTGTGCGCTTGGAGCCGCGAAAGCGAAGATGGCGGTAAGCAACGCGACGGCGCTCGCGAAGAATTTCATGCTCCCCCCTCTACCTGACTCTGGTCTGGTCAGGTGGCTTTTGTGCGTTAGTGTCCAACAAATCAGCTTACTAAAGACATCATTTATCCGTCAAGGCGGACTAAAGTCGCACTCGGCCGGTAGCGCGTCGCCGACCAGCCTCACCAACTCGCAAAGCGTATGGCTGAACCTTGGCCGAAGAAGCTCAACCCATCGGCTAATCGCACGGGACGCGGCGATCACAGTTGCGCGATCACGGCGAGCCATCGCATCATCGCCGCGACGCGGCGATGATCGCGCTCGCCTAGAGAGGAACCCATGCATCGCTTGCTGTGGCTCGCCGTCGCCCTTTCGCTTGCCCTCTCGACGTCGCCCGCTTCGGCGCAATCGGAGAAGTGGGTGGCGAGCTGGACCGGATCGGTGCAAGGACCCTACCCCGTTGGCAATCCCTCGGCCCAACCCGACCTGCGCGCCGCCTTTCCCGCCGCACAAGAAGGCGCGCGGGATCAGACCTTTCGCCTCATCGTCCGGCCTGACATCTGGGGCCGCGAGGCGCGGCTGCGTTTCTCCAATGTCTTCGGCGCGAGGCCCCTCACCTTGGACGGCGTCTTCGCCGGCGTTCAGCTGAGCGGCGCTGCGATCATCCCCGGGACGAACGCGGCGGTGCGCTTTGGCCACGAGCGGAGCGTGACGATCCAGCCGGGAAAATCGGTCTGGAGCGACCCGATCCGGCTCTCCTTCGTGCGCGATGCCAACGCGCCGGAGCTTGCCGGGCGCAAACTCGCGGTGAGCTTCCATGTCGCCGGCGCGAGCGGACCCATGACCTGGCATGCAAAGGCGCTCACCACCTCTTATCTGACGCCGCCGGGCGCCGGCGCGCAGGGGCAATGGGAAGCCGAGGCGCCCTTTCCGCTCAGCACCACCTCCTGGTACTTCCTCGATGCGGTCGAGGTGAAAGCGCCCTATACGACGCGCGTCGTCGTCGCCTTCGGCGATTCGATCACCGACGGCACGGCCTCGACGCTCAACGGCGATGACCGCTGGCCCGATGTGCTGTCGCGGCGGCTTCATGCCAAGTATGGCGGCGGTGTTGCCGTGGTGAACGCCGGCATCGGCGGCAATCAGGTGGTCGGCCCCAGCGAGTACTCGGTGGAGAAACCATTTGCCGGCGGTCCTGCGGCGCGCGACCGTCTCGAGCGCGACGTCTTGAGCCTGAGCGGCGTTTCGACGGTGATCTGGCTCGAAGGCATCAACGACTTCAGCAAGAACGGCAATGCCGAGGTCGCCTCGGTCGAGGCCGGCATGCGCGACGTGACGAGCCGCATTCGCGCGCGTATCTCGGGCGTGCGCGTCATCGGCGCTACCGTCACCTCGGCTTTGGGCGCGAACGATCGCGCGCACGGCTCACCCGAACAAGATCAGAAGCGAAAGGCGCTCAACGACTTCATCCGCCATACCGGGCTGTTCGACGGGGTCGCCGATTTCGACCAGGCGACGGTCGATGCCAAGACCGGCGAGCTTCGCGCGGAGTTCGTGCCCGACAGCACCACGGGCACGCCCGGCGACAAGCGCCATCCCAACCGCGCCGGCTATCTCGCCATGGGGAACGCTATCGATCTTGGCCTCGTCATGGGCGAGCGCGGTGCGTCGGCAAAGCGCTGACCATGGCGCTCCGCGAAATCGCTGCCGGGCTTCGTTTTCCCGAAGGACCCGTCGCCATGCCCGACGGGTCGGTCGTGCTCGTCGAGATCGAGGCGCAGCGGTTGACGCGCGTCCTCCCCGATGGGACGAAGCGCGTCATCGCCGTCACCGGCGGCGGCCCCAACGGCACCGCCATCGGACCCGACGGCGCCTGCTACATCTGCAACAATGGCGGCTTCCGTTGGCATGAGCAGAACGGCGTGCTGCGGCCGCTGCTGCAGGCCGACGACTATTCGGGCGGCCGCATCGAGCGCGTCGATCTCGCCACTGGCGCGGTGACGGTGCTCTATACCGAGGTCGGCGGCCACAAGCTGCGCGGGCCCAACGACATCGTCTTCGACGATGCCGGCGGCTTCTGGTTCACCGATCTCGGCAAGACACGAGTGCGCGATTGGGATCGCGGCGGCGTCTATTACGCCAAGGCGGATGGCAGCCTCATCAAAGAGGTGATCTTTCCGCTCGTCACGCCCAACGGCATCGGCCTCTCGCCCGCCGGCGAGCGCCTCTATGTCGCGGAGACCGTCACCGGCCGGCTCTGGGCCTTCGACATCGCCGCGCCCGGCGAGATCAGGCGACGCCCCTTCCCTTCGCCCAATGGCGGTATCCTGGTGGCGGGATTGCCGGGCTACCAACTCTTCGATTCCCTCGCCGTCGATGCCGAGGGCAACATTTGCGTGGCGACGCTCTTCAACGGTGGCATCACCATCATCTCGCCGGATGGTGCGCACATCGAGCACGTGCCGATGCCGGATTTCTATACCACGAACATCTGCTTCGGCGGCCCCGATCTCCGCACCGCCTATGTCACGTTGTCCGGCAGCGGGCGGCTGGTCGCGGTGCCGTGGCCGCGGCCGGGCTTGCCACTCCACTACCTCAACCGCTAATCCCTCGCTGCGCCGCTCGCACCGGGGGAAAAGTCGCCGCCATGACCATCAAGCGCAAAGCCTGCATTGCCGGGGTTTACGAGCATCCGACGCGGCACGCGCCCGACAAATCGCTGGCGCAGCTTCACGCCGAGGTGGCGCAAGGTGCCCTTGCCGATGCCGGATTGAGCATTGCGGATGTCGACGCCTATTTCTGCGCGACCGACGCGCCGGGGCTCGGGCCAATGTCGATGATCGACTATATGGGCCTGAAGCTCCGCCACTACAATTCGACCGAAGTGGGCGGCGCCTCCTACACGGTGCACGTCGCCCATGCGGCCGAGGCGATCGCCGCGGGCAAATGCTCGGTGGCGCTCATTACACTCGCGGGCCGGCCGCGCGCCGAAGGCATGGCGACCGGCACGACGCCCCGCGTCTACAATCCCGCCGCACCGGATGTGGGCTTCGAGGCGCCCTTCGGTCCCGTCACCGCCAACATGTATGCGCTTTGCGCCATGCGGCACATGCACGAATTCGGCACGGCGAGCGAGCAGCTCGCTTGGGTCAAGGTGGCGGCGTCCCATCACGCGCAGCACAATCCGCATGCGCTCTTGCGCGAGGTGGTCACCGTCGAGGAGGTGATGGCATCGCCGATGATCGCCGACCCGCTCCATCGGCTCGATTGCTGCGTCATCACCGATGGCGGCGGCGCGCTGGTGGTCGTCGCGCCGGAGGTGGCGAAGAGCTTGAAGCGGCCGAAGATCAACCTGCTGGGTGCCGGCGAAGCGAGCAAGAACCCAAGCGGCGGCAAGGTCGATCTCACTTACACCGGCGCACGCTGGTCGGGCCAGCGCGCCTTCGAGGAAGCGGGCGTCAAGCCGGGGGACATCCAATACGTCTCGATCTATGACAGCTTCACCATCACCGTGGTGATGACGCTCGAGGATCTGGGCTTCTGCGAGAAGGGTCGAGGCGGCCGCTTCGTCGCCGACGGCAATCTCATTTCCGGGGTCGGCAAGCTCCCCTTCAACACCGATGGCGGCGGTCTCTCCAACAATCATCCCGGCAATCGTGGCAGCATGACCAAGGTGATCGAGGCGGTGCGGCAGCTGCGCGGCGAAGCGCATTCCAAGGTGCAGGTGAAGAACTGCGCGCTGGCGCTCGCGCACGGCACCGGCGGCTCGATCGGTACGCGCCATGCGAGCGCCACCCTCGTCCTGGAGCGGGAGTAAGACCATGGCCGGCAAGCAACGACGCATCGCACCGCCGCCCGTCAATCCCGAGACGAAGCCCTTCTGGGATGCGGCCGCCAACGGCACCCTCCTCCTCAAGAAATGCCACGCGTGCGGCGAGGTGCACTATTACCCGCGCGCGCTCTGCCCCTTCTGCTCGAGCGGCAAGACCGAATGGCTCGCCGCCTCCGGCCGCGGCACGATCTATTCCTACAGCATCATGCGGCGCACCGAGGTGCCTTACGTCATTGCCTACGTGACGCTCGAGGAAGGCGTGACGATGATGACCAACATCGTCGATTGCGACCCCAACGCCGTGCGCATCGGCCAGCGCGTCACGCTCGCCTTCCGCCCCAGCGACGGCGGCCCGCCCGTGCCGATGTTCACGCCGGCTTGAGCGTTAGCCACTCCTGCACCGCCGCTTCCATCGTCAGGAAAGCCGCGCCGCGGGCGCGGAGTTTCTCGATGAGGCGCTCCAGCATCAGCATGCGGTGGCCGCGGCCGATGACGAAGGGGTGGCAGGTGTAGGTGATGATGCCCCAATCCATGATGCGGGTCATGTAATCGAAATCGTCGTACCAGTTCTCGAGCACACCCGAAGCGGGTTTGAGGCCGCCCAGGATGGCGGTCGGGGTGCGCACGAATTCGAAATGCGGATAATCGTCGAGCGTCCAGCTGATCGGCATTTCCACGAGCTTCGTCTCGCGGCCCAACACCGCCGGCTTCTCGAGCTCGATGACGTCACCCTGGCGCGCGCGGTAGGGCAGATAATCGTGTCCCATCATGCTGCTTTCGTAGAGAAAGCCGTGCTTCAGCAGGAGCTCGATCGTATGCGGCGACAGATCCCAAGATGGTGAGCGATAGCCGCGCGCGTTTTGGCCCGAGAGCTTCTTGATCGCCTCGTTGCCCCGCACGAGACCCGCCTCCTCCGCCTCGCGCGAGAGATTGGCCGGCGGAACGTGGGTCCAGCCGTGATGGCCGATTTCATGGCCGGCCTCCATCACCTTGGCGCAGGCGGCGGGATAGGTCTCGATGGTGTGGCCGGGAATGAACCAGGTGGTGGGAATCTCGTGGCGGCGCAGCAGCGTGAGAATGCGCTCGGACGCCACGACGCCGAATTCGCCGCGCGAGATCGGCGTCGGCGTCGTCATGCCGCGGGCAATAAAGCCCGACATCGCGTCGAAATCGAAGGTGAGGCAGACGATATGCCGTGCCATGGCGGATCCCTCCCGATGATCGCGACCGCTTCGCCTGACGGCCTCGCGCCATAGTGCCGCTATGCTAGGCTCGGCGCAAACGAGCGGCGAGGTTTGACATGGGCGAGCGGCGCATCGGCGTCATTCTTCACGGCGCCACCGGACGGATGGGGACAACATCTCCGCCGTGCCCTCCTCGCCTTTCGCGACGAAGGGGGCCTTGCCCTCGCGAATGGCGACCGGCTTGTGCCCGACCCGATCCTGGTTGGACGCGATCCCGGTAAGCTCTCGGCGCTGGCTTCCGCGCTCAAGGTCGAGCGCTGGACGACCGATCTCGACGCGGCGCTTTCTGAGCGTGGCGATACGATCTTCTTCGATTGCGCGGCGACCGGCACTCGGCCGGCGCTCGGGAAGCGCGCCATCGCCGCCGGCAAGCACATCTATATCGAAAAACCAACCGCCCCCACCCTCGCAGAGGCACTGGAGCTCGCGCGACTGGCAACACGCGCCGGGCTCAAGAACGGCGTCATCCAGGACAAGCTGTTCCTGCCGGGGTTGCAGAAGCTCGAATTGCTGCGCGACAGCGGCTTCTTTGGCCGCATCCTTGCGGTGCGCCTCGATTTCGGCTACTGGATCTTCGACGGCGAGCAACAGCCGGCGCAGCGCTCGAGCTGGAACTACAGAAAAAGCGAGGGCGGCGGCCTCGTCCTCGATATGTATTCGCACTGGCGCTACATCATCGATCGCCTGATCGCGCCGGTGACGCGCATCTCGGCGCTCATCAAGACGCATGTCCCGCGCCGGCGCGACGAGCACGGCGAACCCTATGACGTCGATGTCGAGGACGGTGCCTATGCGCTTCTGGAGCTCGAGGGCGGCATTCCCTTGACGCTCACGAGCTCATGGGCGACGCGGGTGCGGCGCGATGATCTCATGACCATCCAGATCGACGGAACGGCTGGCTCCGCCGTGGCCGGCCTCCACCATTGCCGCGTCCAGCCGCTCGTCGCCACGCCGAAGCCGCAGTGGAACCCGGACGCGCCGCAGACCATGGATTTTCGCGAGCAATGGCAGCTCATGCCGGAGAATGCGGTCTATCCCAACAGCTTTCGCCGCTGCTGGGAGCTTTTCCTCCGCCACGTGGCGGAAGACGCACCCTTCGTGCCCACCTTGCTCGAAGGAGCGAAGGGCGTGCAGCTCGCGGAAGCCGCGTATCAAAGCGCGCGTGAGCGCCGGTGGGTCGACCTGCCGGCGCTGACGATTTGATCCTCAGCTCGGGCGGTGCAGCTCGGGCGTCGGCCAGGTCACGGTTTGGCGGCCGCGCTTGAAGACGGTGACGGGTTGGCGGACCTCGGCGATCGCCTGCTCCGGCGTCACTGCATCGATGATGACGATGTCGGCGGGATGGCCGACGGTAAGGCCGTAATCCCCGAGATTGAGCAAGCGTGCCGAGCGTTGGGAGATCATGTGGAAGCAATCGCGCAAACGCGCGCGCGTGCTCACTTGCAGCACATTGGCGTGGAGGTTCGCCATGCGGATGAGGGAGCAGTCGCCATAAGGCGTCGCCGGGTTCAGCACATTGTTGCTGGAGATCGAGCAGTTGACGCCGTGCTCCAGCAGAAAATTCGCGTCGGCGACGCCGCGGCGGACACTGTGCTCCTGGTCGCGGCCCATGAGGAAGAGGTCGGTCGCCGGAAGCACGGTGATGGCAATGCCGGCATTCGCCAAGCGCCGCGCCAGCGTCGTGACCTCTTCGTGCGGCATGACAGAGAGCTTGGTCATATGCCCCACCGCCACGCGGCCGCCGAGCTTGTATTTTTCGGTGAGCTCCAGCACCAGCGGAATGTCCGGTGCCGCCGGCGTATTGCCGAAGTCGAGATGCATGTCGATATCGACGTCGAACTCCCGCGCAAGCGCGAAAATGCGCGTGATCTGGCCGCCATGGTCGGTGTCGTAGTTCGGTGCGGCACCGATCACCTTGGCGCCGCCTTTGAGCGCCGCCACCAACAGCTCCTCCGTGCCGGGATAGTTGGTGAGTCCTTCCTGAGGAAAGACGCAAATCTCGAGATCGATCGCCCAGCGGTAATCATCGATGAGCGAGTGCACCCCCTCGAAGCCGTGCAGGCCGACGCCGGGATCGACTTCGACATGGGTGCGCATGCGCGTCGTGCCATTGAGGATGGCGCGCGTGAGCGTCGCCTCGGCGCGCTCGCGGACATCCTCGAGGGTGAAATGCGGCTTGAGCGGACGAATGCGCTTCACGGCGGCGACCTCGCGCCCCTCCTCGGGCCCGCAGCGATCGATGATGCGGGATTTATCGAGGTGGATATGGGTCTCGACGAGACCGGCGCAGACGAGCCGGCCCTTCCCATCGAAACGCTCGCCCTCGGCGGCGAGCCGCGGCGCGATGGCCGCAATTCGGCCCGCCTCGACGCCGATATCGACGGGCCCGCGCTCCGGCGCGTCGCTGAGCCGAACGTTGCTGATGATGAGATCCATGGTGATCCTCCCCGCCGGTGATTGAGCGCCATCGCAGAGGGTGCTGCAACAGCAGCGAACATTCACACGAATGGACAGCCGCACGACGGCCGGGTTAGCCTTGAGCCAATATCACGAGGCCGGATGCAACCGAGCCGCAAAAGAAGGGGGAACGTCATGACGTCGGTCGCGCTGGGGATTGGCGGCAAATCGTCGCGCCGCGAGGCGGTGGTCGCGGGCGTCATCGGCAACGTGCTCGAATGGTACGATTTCGCTGTCTACGGCTATTTCGTGCCCGTCATCTCGCAGCTCTTCTTTCCCGACCAGAACGAATACAAGTCGCTGCTGACGACGCTTGCCGTGTTCGGCGTGGGCTTCGTCATGCGCCCGATCGGCTCGGTGGTGTTCGGCATTTTCGGCGACCGCTACGGGCGCCGACTGGCACTGAGCGCGGTGATCTTCCTGATGGCGTTCTCGACGCTCGCCGTGGGCCTTTTGCCGACCTTCGCGCAAGCGGGGCTCCTGGGCCCGGTGCTGCTCGTGCTGGCGCGCCTCGCCCAAGGGCTGTCGGCGGGCGGCGAATGGGGCGGGTCCACCGCCTACATCGTCGAATTCGCACCCGAGGGGCGGCGGGGCGCGATCGGCGCATGGCAGCAGGTGAGCGTCGGCGCAGGCTTCCTTCTGGGCTCGCTCTCGGCCGCCGTGCTGACGCGCGGTCTTGCACCCGAGGCACTCTTGAGCTGGGGTTGGCGCATCCCGTTCCTGCTCGGCATTCTCGTCGGCGCGGTTGGCGCCTATCTTCGCTGGCGGCTCGACGACACGCCGAAATTCACCGAGATCCAAGCGCATGGCGAGGTAGCGAAGACGCCGCTCGTCGAGACCCTGACGCGCTTTCCCAAGCAGACGCTGCTCGCCTTCGGCCTCACGCTTCACAACACCGTCGCCTATTACATCGCGCTCGTCTATGTGAACACCTGGTTCATCAAGGAGGTGAAGCTGTCGGCGGGAACGGCGCTTCTCATCAACACGCTCTCGCTTCTCGCCTTCGTCGTCATCATCCCCTTCACCGGGGCGCTCTCGGACCGCATCGGCCGGCGGCCGTTGCTGATGACTTCTTGCCTGGGATATCTCGTCCTCACCTACCCACTCTTCCTCATGGCATCCTCGGGCGATCTCGCCTGGTGTTTCGCCATGCAGCTGACGCTCGTACTCTTCCTCGCCTGTTACGCCGGCGCGTGTCCCGCAACCTATGCCGAGATTTTCCCCACACGCGTGCGCTACACCGCACTTTCGATCGGCTACAATATCGCAGTGGCGGTCTTCGGCGGCTTCGCGCCCTTCATCGCCACCTGGCTCATCGACGTCACCGGCGGCAACAAGCTGGCGCCCACTTTCTACGTGCTGGCGGCGGCGCTGATCTCGTTCCTGATCCTGACGCGGACGCGCGAGACGGCGTTCTCGCCGCTGAAGTGAGCGGTTAAATCAGGCCGGCACGCGTCGCGATTGACGCCGCTTCCGAGCGATTGCGCGCGCCGATCTTCTTGAGAATTTGCCGAACATGCAGCTTGACCGTGACCTCGGCGAGGCCCAGTTCGCGGCCGATCTCCTTGTTTTGCGCGCCGGTCGCGAGCCTCACCAGCACCTGCTGCTCGCGCGGGGTGAGCGCGCTCATCGTCGCGCTCAGCGAGCCGCCTTCCCTCGCTTCCGGTGTAGCGTCCGGCGCGTTCACGAGCTCGGCCGGTACGTAGGTCCCGCCGCCAACCACGATCGAGAGTGCGGCGGCAAAGGCCTCGGGCGGCATGGTTTTCGGCAGGAAACCGCGCGCCCCTGCGCGCACCGCATTTCGCACGTCCTCGGGACGCGCAACACCCGACATCAGAACGACCGCCGAGCGGGGAAACTCGCGGACGACCCGTTCGAAGGCATCACTCGCCATGCCCGGCATGTGCAAATCGATCAAGATGAGGTCGACAGGTTCGGCGGGATCTCGATGCCCAGCCAACAACTCATCGAGGTTGGACGCCTCTTGGACGACCGCGCCGGGGAACTGCCGGTCCAGCCTGAGGTGGACCGCCTCGCGAAACAGCGGATGGTCGTCGGCGACCACGGCGCGCATGCCGCCATGCTATTCGCATTTTCCGTGAACCGTCAAACCCTGATACACGCTGGGGGCGTCCGCGCCTTTGCTGTCACTCAGCCGGACCGCCCCGCGAACCGCTGGACATTTCGCGAATCGCGGCGGCGAGCTGCTCGGGCTCGACCGGCTTCACGAAGAATGCGTCGATTGCTGCGCCCGCTTGGCGTCTCACCGCCCCATCATCGAGCCCGGTGCAGAGGATGATCACCAGCTCCGGGTGGAGCGACTTGAGTTTTGCCGCGAGTGTCGCCCCCTGCATGCCCGGCATGAGATGGTCGATGATCGCGGCATGCCAGAGCGAAGGGTCCTCCGCGACGAGCTCCAGCGTCTCCGTCGGGTCGTTCAAGGCGGCCACTTCGTAGCCCATGCGCTCCAATCCGATCGAGAGCATGTCGGTGATGTCGACCTCGTCATCGACCACCAGGATGCGCTCGCGCCCGCGGAGGTCGCGAGGCGCGGCGATATCGGCCGCCGCAACCGGCTTCTTGGAGAGCGGCAAATAAACGGAAAAGCGCGTCCCGTGACCGGTTCGGCTCGTGACCGCACACGCGCCACCGGAGGAAGTGATGATTCCGTGCGCGACCGCAAGGCCGAGGCCGGTGCCGCGGCCGCGCTCCTTGGTCGTGAAGAACGGCTCGAAAATCCGCGGCAGATTTTCCGACGGAATGCCCGCGCCGACGTCGGTGACGTCGAGCCGTGCGTATGTGCGGTCCGCCGCGAGCTCGCCGACCAGGAGCGTCCGCCGAAAATCCGCATGCCCCGGCCGTATCCTCGCCAAACTCACGGTGATCTCTCCGGGATCGGCGCCCATCGCATCATGGGCATTGAGGCAGAGATTGACGATGAGCTGGCCCAGCTCCGCCTCGTTCCCTTCGACCACGAGCGGCTGCTCGACCGGCTCGAACACGAGCCGTCGCGTCGACGGCAATGACCCCGCGAGCAGTTCGCGGCTTTCTTTGAGGACGGACCGTAGATCGACCACCCGTTTCTCCAGCGTGCGCGTGCGGGTGAAGGCGAGAATTTGTGCCACGAGGTCCTTCCCGCGATGGCAGGCGCGGAGAATTCGCTCGGCGAACTGATGCTGCTCGGATCCAGCCGGCAAATCCTGCACCAGAAACCCGGCGAAGCCGATGATGGCGCCGAGCAAGTTGTTGAAATCATGCGCGATGCCGCTGGCGAGCTGGCCGATGGCCTCCATCTTGCTCGCCTGCTGCAGGTGACGCTGCAAGCGCTCGCGGTCACGGATCTCCGCTTTCTTCTCGGTGACATCTTCGATCACGCTGACGATGCCGCCTCCCGGCAGTCGCGTGCGGTGAAGCTGGAGGTCGCGCGACATGCCGTCGCGCACCCAGGTTATCTCGTGCTGATCGCGATCGGCCTCGAGCGGCGCCGGAGCGCGGGGAAAGGACGTTGCGCGGTCGTAAGTCGCGGTCGCGGCGGCGGGTTGTCCGGCGAAGATAAGGGCGGCATGGTTGGCGTAGATCACCCGTCCATCTTCGCGTTCGACATAGATTCCGTCCTCGACGAGGTCGAGCGAGGCGAGCGCTTCGCGATGCCGGCTCGTCACCATCATGAGCGCGATCAGATCCGCGATCGAGCGCGCGAAGGCCATCTCCTCCGCCGTCCATCGTCGTTTGGTGACGTCCACGAATGCGACATAGCCGAGCATATCCGCGCCCAGATAGATACCGGCAATGATGCCGGATTGGACGCCGCTCGCGTTCATCACCTCACGGCGCGCAGCAACACGTGGATCAGCCATCAGATCGGTAATGGCGATCACCTGCTCACGATCGACATCGGCGAGCAGCTTTTCGTACTGACGCAAATCCGCATCCGGCGCACGATCGTGGCGCGCGGCACTACGCACCCATTCGTCGAGACAGCGGGCGACGCCAGCTCGATTGTCGATCTCGAAGACATGCGTGTACTCGACCTCCATCACCTCCCCGGCCATCTCGGTGATGGCGCGAACCGCGTCGGAGAAGGTGACGGAGCGTTCCATGAATGCGTTGGCGCGTACCATCTCCGTCAGCGCGCGTTGCTGCCGCTCGAGCAACGCGCGGCGCCGCTCGAGCTGTTCTCGCGCCTCGGCGAGCTCGGACACATCGATATTGATCGCGCCGATCGCGTCAACGTTCCCCTCGGCGTTGCGGATGGGAAAGCTCGTGACGATCACCGAATATCGCCGCCCTCGGAAGCGGAACCAGAGTGGCTCGGTCGTGTGCGTCTCACCCGTGCGCCACACCTCGCGCGCGACTTCCGAGAGCGCGCCACCGCCGGTGACCATTTCCGTGACCACGTCCATCGACTGGCCGATGACCTCGGGCGCGCTAAGCCCGGTCGCTCGTTCGAAAGCCTTGTTGACGACGAGAAAGCGATTGTCGCGGTCTTTGATCGTGAGAGGATGCGGCAGGTTATCGATGATCGAACGCAGGCGCGCTTCGCTCGCGGCAATGGCGTGCTCGAGCGCGCGATCACGGTCGAACCGGAGCACCAGGCTGCCCAGCAGGAAGACAGAACCAGGAATGATCGCGAGCGCGGGCAACGCGACGGTCTGCAGAATCTCGAGCGCGACATCGACGGGATGGATGACGAGACCGACCACCATGAAGGCGTAGACCAGCAACCCCAGAACGGCCAATTGCCGGTAGCTCGGCGCCGAACCGGAGCGGCGCAGCCAATAGCGGTAAGCCAGGGCAGTAAGATATGTACCAAGCGCGATGAGAGCGCCGCCGAGCGCGCCGATGCCGCCAAGCCAGAGGCGAAAGAGCGCGGTGACCGCGGCGGCGATGAAGCCGGCAAGCGGGCCGCTGAAGATGACCGACACGGCGATGATGGCGTTGCGCGAGTCGATGCGAACGCCTTCGCTGAGCCAGAGCGGCGCGACAACGCAAAGCAACGCAAGCGCGGCACATACCACGCCCTCGATCGATTCTCTGACCCAGCGGCTTTGCCGAGAGAGCGGCCCCCTCGCCCAACAATAGCCGAGCACGCCGAGCACCAGCAGAGCCGCGTTCTGCAGCAAGCCGAGCGTGGGCTCTAAGAGCGTCGAGGTCAGGGTCATGGGCGGCTCCCGCTGATCTAGACTACCCGGTTTGCCCTCGCGCCGCCGCTCGCGCTGGTATGGGGGTCGCGTGACAAAGGTATGGGGTCACGGCGCCCGCTCTATCCGCTTGCTCGCTGCCGCTATCCCTCGGTGCGCTTTGTGACGGCTGCGTGACGGCATAGCTTCTCGCACATGCAAAATACCAACCTCGCGCCGATCGTGGTCATCGAGGACCACCCGGAATATCTCGACTACCTCGCGACTTTGCTGCGGCGCGCCGGATATGCCGTCGCGCCGTTCACGGCAGCGAGCGCCGCCGTGCAATTTCTGCAGCACCATTCCGCCAGCCTCGTCATCACCGATGTCTTCATGCCGGAGATGGACGGGTTCGAGGTGCTGAGCCAAGTCCGCCAGCGGTTTCCGGCGCTGCCGATCATCGCCGTGAGCGGCGACGGGCCCGTCGGGGGGCCGATGTTCCTCGATGCCATGCGCCAACTCGGAGCGTGCGCCACGCTGACGAAACCGATCGATGCCGGCGCGCTGCTCGCGGCCATCGCTCAATGTCTCGCGCAACCCAGCGAAGGGCCGGTCGATGAAGCCATTTGATCTCTTGCAAAAGGCCGCCTATTGCCGCCGTTTGGCGCGCGCCACCACGGACGCGGCGTTGGGACGAGCGCTTGACGAGCTTGCCGATGATTTCGAGGCGGCGGCATTCGACAGCGCAACGCGCCGCAACACCCCCATCGCGCGGCCATCAGGGCGCACGACGAAGCTTAGTTAACGCGCTCGCCCTCCTTGGGGGCGCGCGTCAATTCATGGACGGCGTGATCGACCTGAAGCCACGAGCTGATCGCCGATTTCTCGACCGTGCCTTCGCGCAGCTTGGCGATGCGGGCGCTCACCACCTTGGGCGCGGCCTCGCCGTGCTTGGCGACGAGCCAAACGGCGACGGTCCAGATATTGCGGTCGTGGCCCATGCTCATGGTTGAACGACGGCGTCCCTATTGAAGTTCCGCGCGAGGTGCGCGAGGGGCGACCGGCCTCATCCTGGCCGAGAGTGCTGCCCTCGAGCAACGATTGTTTAGGGTTAACGAGAAGTTTTTTTGTGGCCGAGCGGGCCGAAATGGTGAATGCGTGGAAGCGCTTAAGCGTCCGCCGTTTCGCCGAGCAGACGCTCCGTTGCTTCGATCACCAGACGCCAGGCGTCGAACGCGATCTCGTCACCGACCGCGTGCGCGCGCGCCGCCCGCTCGCGGGCAAAGGCAAGCGCGTCCGGCCCGTACTTCTCGGTGAGCGCGCGGGCCATCTGCAGGGGATCGGGTCCTTCGAACATGCGGGAAGAACGCTCGACCGCCGGCGTTTCCGCCAAGGCTGCGGCGCCATGACGCAGGAGCGGACCACCCGAATCAATGGACATGCTCGCCCTCCTCGGGCTCGGCCTTGATGAGCTCGGCGGTAGCGCGCGCGATCCAGCACCAGACGACATAAGTGAGCTCGTCGTCGCCGTCGCCATGCTTTTTCGCCTCGCGGCCGGCGACGTCGGCAGCATCCTCGCCGTGCCGCCGGACCAGCAGCATGGCCGCTTCCCAGATCTGCCGTTCGCTCGTCATCATCCTATTGAGATGAAGGCCGGCGCGGCCCGAGGGTTCCCGGTCGCGCTCGCCTTCCCTCCTTTGCTCCGGCGGCATGGGGCTAATTGGCGGCGCTGGCAAGCTCGGTCGGCAACAGTTCGATGCGGACGAGCGCCAGGCCTTCCTTGTGCATACCGAGCGCCTTGGCGGCGCGAGTCGAGAGGTCGAGGACCCGGCCCTGCACATAGGGGCCGCGGTCGTTGATGCGCACTTCCACCGAACGGCCGTTCTCGAGGTTGGTCACGCGCACGCGGCTGCGCAGCGGCAGCGTCCGGTGTGCCGCGGTGAGCTTCTCCTCGTCGAAGATCTGGCCGCTGGCGGTGGGCTTGCCCTGGAAGTCGGCGCCATACCAGGAGGCGAGCCCCACCTGCTCCGCGGCGAGCGTCAAGTCAACCTCGCCCGGGACCGCTTCAGCGAGCACGGCGGTGACCGGCGGCGTCTCGTCGGCAACAGCAATGGTAAATGCCGCTCCGGTATTCGTCGGGATATTCGCTTCCGCAGAGAAATCAACGCCAATGACCGTGGCGGATACCGCCACAGCAAGCCAATAAATGCAGAAGCTTAACCGGTGCCTCTTCGTCACGGTCTCACCTCCTGTTTACTTTATTGGTGCGTTTCTTGATTCTGAGAACGGCGAAGTTTAGCCGGTTGTTCCCAAAAATTCAATCTATTCTGTTTATTACTGGCCCGGCTGCGCAACGATAGAGCGAGAAGGCGGCACCGGCCGGGGTCGCCGGTCGGGTCCGATGGCGACATAGGTGAAGAGTCCCTCCGTCACCTTGATGCGCTCGCGGCCGAGACCGCGGCGGACCCAGGCCTCGATCTTGACCGCGATCGAGGTGCGGCCGACCTTGGCGATCTCGCCATAAAAGCTAACTTCGTCGCCGACCAGCACCGGCTGGTGGAAGGTCATGCCGGTGACGGCGACGGTGGCGACGCGGCCTTGGGCGCGCTCGGCCGCCACCTGGCCGCCGGCAATATCCATTTGCGACAACACCCAGCCGCCGAAAATGTCGCCGTTGGCGTTGGCGTCGGCCGGCATGGGCATGGCGCGGATCGAGGGCTCATAAGGCGGCGGCCCCTTGCGCTCTGCTGTTCCGTTCATCGGCGATTCCCGCTATTGTCCTCGCAGGCGCGCGAGATGTTGTAGGATATCCGCGCCCGCGCCCCCATATCTATCCCAATTTGGACTCGTGTTGGTGCCATGTCCGACCTCTTCGACAATCTCGCCCGCAAGCCCGGCGGCGGCTATTCCGCCAAGGACATCGAGGTGCTGGAAGGGCTCGAGCCGGTCCGCCGGCGCCCCGGCATGTATATCGGCGGCACCGACGAGCGGGCGCTGCATCACCTGGTCGCCGAAGTCCTCGACAACGCCATGGACGAGGCAGTGGCGGGCCATGCGAGCCGCATCCACCTCGAGTACCACGCCGACGGCAGCGTCGTGGTGAGCGACAACGGCCGCGGCATCCCCACCGATCCCCATCCCAAATACCCCAAGCAGTCGGCGCTCGAGATCATCATGACGATGCTGCATTCGGGCGGAAAGTTCTCGGGCGAGGTCTACAAGACCTCGGGCGGCCTCCACGGCGTCGGCGTCTCCGTCGTGAATGCGCTTTCCGACAAGCTCTGGGTCGAGGTGGCGCGCGACCGCAAGCTCTGCCGCCAGGAGTATTCGCGCGGCAAGCCCAAGACGAAGCTGAAGGAAATGGGCGCCGTCGCCAATCGTCGCGGCACGACGGTGGGATTTCATCCCGATCCGCAAATCTTCGGCGAGAAGCTTCGCTTCCGGCCGGCGACGCTCTATCGCCTCGCCCGCTCCAAGGCCTATCTCTTCCGCGGCGTCGAGATCCGCTGGTGGTGCGATCCCAAGCTCGAGCGGGGCGAGGACGTGCCGCAGGAGGAGACCTTCCACTTCCCGGGCGGCCTCGCCGATTACCTCGCCTCCCTCCTCGAGGGACGCCCCACCGTCACGCCGCAGCCCTTCTTGGGCGAGCACGATTTCAACGGCTCGGGCGGCCGCGTCGAATGGGCGATCGCCTGGCCCGCGGATCTCGAGAGCTTCCAGTCCTTCTACTGCAACACCGTGCCGACGCCCGAAGGCGGCAGCCACGAGGCGGGCCTCCGCGCCGGCCTCACCCGCAGCCTCCGCGCCTATGGCGAGCTCACCAACAACAAGCGCGCGGCGCAGATCACGGCGGAGGACGTGATGGCGGGCGCGGTGGTGCTGCTCTCGCTCTTCATCAAGGACCCGCAATTCCAGGGCCAGACCAAAGAGCGCCTGGCGTCCCCCGAAGCGGCGCGGCTCGTCGAAGGCGCGCTCAAGGACCATTTCGACCATTGGCTCTCCGGCGATCCCGAGGCGGCGCGCACGCTCTTGGACGAGGTGATCGAGCGCGCCGAGGAGCGCCAGCGCCGCCGCCAGCAGAAGGACCTCGACCGCAAGAGCGCCACGCGCAAGCTGCGCCTACCCGGCAAGCTCACGGATTGCAGCCGGAGCGCGGCGGAGGGCACCGAGATCTTCCTCGTCGAAGGCGACAGCGCCGGCGGCTCGGCGAAGCAGGCGCGCGACCGCGAGACGCAGGCGATCCTGCCGCTCCGCGGAAAAATTCTGAACGTGGCGTCGGCGAGCGCCGACAAGCTGCGGCAAAATCAGGAGATCGCCGATCTCCTGCAGGCGCTGGGCTCAGGCTCGGGCGAGCGCTACAGCGACGAGAAGCTCCGCTACGAGCGCGTCATCATCATGACCGACGCCGATGTCGACGGCGCGCACATCGCCTCGCTCTTGATGACCTTCTTCTTCCGCGAGATGCCGAAGCTGGTGGCGGCGGGCAAGCTCTATCTCGCGGCGCCGCCGCTTTATCGCCTGCATCAAGGCGAGACGACGATCTACGCGCGCGACGACGCGCACAAGGACGAGCTCATGCGCAAGGAGTTCACCGGCAAAGGCAAGGTCGAGGTGAGCCGCTTCAAGGGCCTCGGCGAAATGCCGGCACCACAACTCCGCACCACCACCATGGACCCGAAGACCCGCACGTTATTGCAAGTGAAGCTGCCGCCCGACGGCGAGCGCGACTTCAAAGCCACGGTCGAGCTCGTCGAAAGCCTGATGGGCCGCAAGCCGGAACTCCGGTATCAGTTCATCCAGGAGCGAGCGAAGTTCGTGCGGGATTTGGATGTGTAGCCAGTTGCGTCGTTCCAAGCACGGTTAGCCCTTGTTAGAGCCGGCGCCAGAGGAGAAAGCAAATACAACTAAGGTGTTTAGGCTTACGCAGATAACTCATACGCCGGCAATTTCGTCCAGCACCGAAGTAAAGTAGTTTGGAAATTCAGCGAGCACAGTTCTGATCATCTTTGCGTTTCGCCTCACCGCGGTACTCGCTTGCGAGCGATCTTGTACATTCGGAAATACCTGTGCCAACTCTATCGCGACGACGCGATCAGCAAAACCACACTCAAAGAATCCAATCGCCGAGGCTGTGCTCAAGCCATATTTAACTCTCTGCTGAAGTAACGCTAGCGAGTTCCGGAGATCACTGTCCAGTGTCTCGGCAAAGTCAGCGAGCGATGCGACAATCATCGCTGCGTCGTACCCGAACCCGCTTTCACAAAGCGCGACAGTATCCTCAATCTTTGCACGTCGGTTCCCAATGCGAGCATCTGCCGCGGCAATTACTGCGTGGATCTCTCGAAAGCTCTCACCGCCGATCCATGCCTGCAGCGCGGGACGAATGATATTCTGATCGGAAAAAGTCTTCACCGATGGCGAGGTGATATAAATGCTAAGTTGCTCGTAGATCGCTTGCAGTAGCCCCTCGTGAGAAACCGTGCGAAGAGATTCCAGATTTTCTTCGATCCATCTCCTTAGCTCGGTGGTCGCAGCAGGCGATAGCGGAGACTTCCTGATAAACGGACGTAGATCGGCATCTGCGTTATTAACGATCATGGCCGCTATGCCCTGAACGAGGTCAACAAGCTCAGATCGCGCGTTTGGAGCGGCCAGGTGGTACGCCAAAGTATTTGTAGCGAGTTCAGTTACTCGATCGGCAGCGGTATCATCCTCGAACGTCACGTGAGATAACAAAAAGGTCGCGATGCTTTGAACCGCGCGCGCACGTCCATTCAGGAAAGCTCGAAATTCCCGCACGCTAACCAACGGGTTTCTCCTTAGTCCCTGCATCACGACAGCTTCGACCGCCGCCGCGTCCGCAAAAGCAAGTGATTGAAGTTGGCCGGTGGTGATCTCGAGATTTATCGGAGGATGACTTTGCTCGTAGGGGTCGAATACGGAAAGGATACTGCTAGAGACAGGCTCTGCGTTATTCGGGTTAAGGAGATTTTTCGTCGCCTGCCAACGCCAACGTCCCCTGCTGGAGCTAGCCTTCTCGTCGTAAACCTCAGGCGATGCGAAAATAATGCTGCCTTCGGTATGCATTCCGGCTCGACCCGCTCTTCCGATCAAGTTGTGGAAATCCCGGACCATAATTCGCTCTTGGCCTTGTTGGGTGGTAGTGACAATTAAGTACTTGAGAGGGAAGTTGACACCCTGCGCCAACGTCGACGTGCAGATAACAAACTTCGCCAGGCCTTCTTTCATAGCGTGCTCGATTGCCAAGCGAAGGCCTTGCGGCACGTTGGCGTGATGCGGAAAAATCCCGAGAGTCGCCGCTCGAGCAGAGCTAGATTCCGGACCCAAATGGCGTCCAAACAAGAACGCAATTTTGCTGACTTCAGCTTCGTCAGAGACCTTGACGGGCATGGTGAATGGCGCGTTTCGAGAAAAGATCTCGATAGCTCTATCGCAAAGAAGGGCGGCACTATCTTTCCGCCCACAGAACACTGCGACGCTTCCATTCAGAACCAATTGCAGGCCGAGATATAAGCCCACATCGGTTCCCTTATGTTCTGGGAAAACACGATCTTTAAGCTCGCGAGGACGCCTATCGAGCGACGCAGCCTCGATCACCCGAGGCACAAAAAATTCGCGTTCATCCGGATCATGTGGGCTTACGTACTCTAATCTTCCACGCGCAGTACCCCAGCTCGCAAAGGCTATGCTTTTCGTTGTCGGCAGCAAGCCTTCTCCGTGTACAACTGAATCTGGGTCACCTATGAGCCAAGCGGCGACATCACGCGCATTACCAATGACTGCAGAGATCAGTACGACCTGTGTCCCCGCTAGCAACGTCACTTTCAACGAGGTGAGTAGTAACTCATACGTGGGGCCACGGGCCATACCTTCGAACTGATGACCTTCATCATAGATCACGAGCCCGATTCCTTCGCTGAGTTCAGGCACGCGTCGCAGCATGTAAAGAAGCTTTTCTGGCGTAACGATCAAAATTGTTTTGCGCGCAAGCATTTCGTCGAGTGACAAGTCGAGTTGGTAGGAATC
The DNA here is from genome assembly GCA_035945115.1 of Allostellaceae bacterium. Lineage (GTDB taxonomy): Bacteria > Pseudomonadota > Alphaproteobacteria > ATCC43930 > CGMCC-115725 > DAHUYF01. The sequence continues at coordinate 16,899 of DASZAN010000098.1, read as the reverse complement.
GGTCGCTTCGTTGAGCGCGACATTTTCTCCTGCGAATGCTACCGCGAGGTCTGCGCGAATGTCATGACAGAGAGAGCGGAATGGTGCGACGATAACCGTTAGCGACGTTCGCTCTGACAAGAACGCGCTGCGAATGATGAGTTCTGTCGCACGTGTCTTACCTGCGCTTGTCGGCATCTGAATTATTGCAGAGCGTCCCTTGAGAAGGCCAGCGTCACAAATTTTCATTTGCGCCGGCCAAAGCTCTCTCGGAAAATGCGGTTTCACTAGAGGCGATCGCCATGCATCTAGGGTCAAGCCGGACGCCAGCGGTAGTAAGCTACGCGAGGCATTTGCGAGCTTGTTGTGGCAAAGGGCGACGCTAACATCTGCATACAGCAGCTGACGAGCCGTGCCGAGGGCATACGCCTTTTCTCGCAGCGACCGGCATGCAGCGACGAGCGCTGTTCCATCATTCTCGGTGGCAAAAAACCCCCGCAACGCAGCACGTAGTGGCTCGCCGAAATCGGCGTACTCATACGGTCCATCCACTGCAGCAAAGTCATCGGCCAAGATCGCATATGCGAGTGCGGGTAGTCCTCCTTCATTGGTAGAGCTGGGCGCCTCAGTGTTTCTTATGATGACGCGCGAGCTACCCGGGCTGCCCGCCAAGTAGTAGGACGACGCGCATAGAAGCGAGAACTCGCCAGTGAGTGTTTCGTCTAGATGCGAGCCGAGGAAGGCGTCGAAATAGGTGGCTGCAAAAGTCATCGATCCCTGTGACGAGTCGCGTAAGGTCGAATCGCCAGGATCCCAAGATTCTCCCGTCATTTTGGCACCTTGCCCCCCGGATGGTTTGCTAGCGGCGCCAAGAAACCCATCGGCAATAGCCGCAGCGGCATCTCCGAGGATACCGACTGCTAGGGAGAAAAGAATGTTAGGATTTCGCGGGAGCTCAATATGGTCCTCCAGCGGCACGCGAAATTCGAACATTTTCGCCTTTGCTCGCGTGGTTGATAGCACGCGAATTGCGGCCGCTTCAGGCTTCATTGGCGGCTCTTTCATAAAGTGCATGTACGAGGCTCATCAGGGCTACTCCGCGAATCACGATGAGCTTCAAGTTGCCAGCGTTTGGGTGGTTCCCCGCATTAGTAGCCGAAATAACATCAGCATCGAAAACGCCGCTATCGAGCACCGCTGCAGCACCACTTAATCGACGAAACGGGCGATCCGCCATGTCTTGAAAGCGTTGTACCCTAAGCGCGCTCGCACGGTCGTGACGCTCTAAGAAGCGCTGTTTGATGGCGTTGAGGCTCATCGCCTCGCGCATTAGGTCCTTCGCGGAGTCGTCCACCGCATTCTGAAGACGGTTATCGTTGGTGGCGGACATTGCCGCTTTGGACTCGAAGGCAAATAATTCATCGTCGGGATCGTAGATGCTTTCAGAAGCGAATTTAAAGCCGATTACGTCGATACCTTTGGTAGAGTCATTGCGATTCCAGCGATCCTGATAACGAAGTTCGCGAGGGCACCAGTATCCGAGAACGAATTCAACAAAATCGGCGACAAGAATCTCAGCAAAATCGCCTGCTCGGACGCTGGGACCTGGAGGGGCCTTAGCGTCAGGAAATTTCACCGTGGCAAGATATTCCGCCGGAGACATGCCAGTGCCAGCGACGAGATCAGGAAGATCCGCGTCACTACAATAATGGTTTCGAAAATGGGTAGCCCAGGCTGAAAGGATTGCTTGATCCGGGACATGATCCAGCTCCCATATCTCGACTGTCTTGCCATCGGCTGTTGCAAGCCGTTTTCCCGTGTCCCTGAGCCATCCTATGTGCGGTGGACCCCCAGCCATATGGAACCACCTAAAATGCGATTGTAGTGTGCTACTCTTTCTCAACCTTAGCGTAGCCATGCTACCCGCTCCAAGCGCGGAATCGATCGACCGAGCTGTCATAACTAACCGCGTCAGTACAGTCGGCTTATTGAGACCCGATCGTCGCGGGGAATTGGGGTCAGAGCTAGAGTACCACCTCGCTCTCGCTCACCACTCGGCGCGCTTGTCTATCGCGAGGGCAAGTTGCGGACTCTCGCCCTTGGCTCCATCCTCTCTAACACCCCACCAAGTCGGTGTGGCCGAAGCCTTTGGTGTAGTCGAGCACGGAGATGACAATGGGCGTCAGGCGAAAGATGCGGACGTCCGCCGGGCGCGGCATCGGCAGCGGCAGCGAGCGCTGCTCCGGATATTTCGCCATGAGGAGGCGGAGCGCCTTCTCGCCTTCGGCGGGATCGGTCACGGCTTGTGCGCGCGCCGCCATGGAGAGGCCGGTGATTTCCATCACTTGCGGCGTATCGTGATCGATGGTCAGCGACACCCGATTGTCGCGCGCGAGATTGGCCGCTTTCTGACTCTCGGGGCCGCAGAGAAAGTAAATCGTGAGGCCGTCATTGCCATAGCCCACCGTCGTCGCCTGCGGCCAACCGTCGGGACGAAGGGTGGCAAGCGTCATGATGCGGTGCTCATCCAAGAGCGCGAGGATCTTCCCTCTGATGGCTTCATCCATCGGCCGCCTCCACAAACCACCTGATCTCGGTCGGATGGACTCACCATCCGCCGCCGAACATGCTTTGCCGTGCGGGAACTCTAGAAGCGGCGACGGCGCGCGGCGTTGATCTGCCTCAAGCGAGTCGCTCTTCCCCCTCACCTGCGCAATCTCCTGAAAGTTGCGCCCAAATTGGGCACATGATATGATGAGTGCATGCGGATCATTGCCCGGCGCACCTTGCGCGAATTCGTGGAGTCGCGCGCCGGGCACAAGGATCAGCGGGCGGTGAAGGCGGCGCTCGATGCGTGGTTCCACGAAGCAAAGAAGGCGCAATGGAAGAACACGGCCGACATCAAGCGCGCTTACGCCACGGCGAGCATCATCAGCGCCGACCGCATCGTCTTCAACATCAAAGGCAACGCCAACCGATTGGTGGTTGCGGTGGATTTCGAGAAAGGCATCGTCTGGATCAAATGGATCGGTACGCACAGGAACTATGATCGGATCGATGTGACGGAGGTGGAGCATGGCGGGTGAGCTGAAGCCAATTCGCACCAAAGCGGACTATCGGCGCGCACTTGCCGAAGTAGAGCGGCTCTGGGGCGCCAAAAGCGGAACGCCGGCGGGCGATCGGCTCGACGTGCTGGCAACGCTGATCGACGCCTATGAGAACGAGCATTATTCGATGGACCCGCCCGATCCCGTCGAGGCGATCAAATTCCGCATGGAGCAGCAGGGCCTTTCGCGCAAGGATCTCGAACCGATCATCGGCACGCGGACGCGGGTTGCCGAAGTGCTGAACCGCAAGCGCAGCCTGTCCATCGCCATGATCCGCCGCTTGCATGATCGCCTCGGCATCTCGGCCGAGGTGCTGATCCGGCCGTCGCGGAAGGACAAGGCGGCTTAAGGCTTCCCACGCGCTCCGCGCGGCGCCATCATCGCGCGGCTCAGGCGGAGGTCTTCGTCCCGGTGAACTACAAGGGCACGATCGCCATCATCGGCGCCGGGATCGGCGGGCTGGCGCTCGCGGGGTTTTTGGCGCGGCGCGGCGTCAGGCTCACCGTCTACGAGCAGGCGAGCGAGTTTCGCCGCTTGGGCGCGGGCATTCAGATGAGCCCCAATGCGGTGCGCGTGCTGCGCGCGCTCGGCCTCGAGCCGCGCTTGCGCGCGCTCGCGTTTCAGCCGCACGCCTGGAGCAATCGCGTCGCCGATACCGGTGCGCCGCTCTTCGACCTCACCTTCGGGGCCGACGCGGAGGCGCGCTATGGCGCGCCCTATCTCTTGATGCATCGCGGCGATCTCCATGAGGCCCTGCTCTCGGCCGTGCCGGCTGGGGTGATCGCCTTCGGCAAGACGCTCGTCGCGATCGAGCGGCGGGCGGGCGCGCTGCGGCTCAGCTTTGCCGATGGCAGCGACGCCAGCGCGGACGCCGTCATCGGCGCCGACGGCGTCCACTCCGTCGTTCGCGCATTCCTGCTCGGCCCGGAAAAGCCGCGCTTCACCGGGCGCGTCGCCCATCGCACCGTCTTTCCCTCGTCCCTGATGAATGGATATCTCGTCGACACCTGCACGAAGTGGTGGGGCGCCGACCGCCACATCGTCATTTATCCGGTCAATCCCCGGCGCGACGAGACCTACTTCGTCACCAGCGTGCCGGAGCCGGACTGGGATGTGGAATCCTGGTCGTCCCAGGGCGACATGGCGGAGGTGCGGCGCGCCTTTGCCGGATTCCATGACGACGTCCAGCGCGTGCTCGCCCATTGTCCCCATGTCCACAAATGGGCGCTCTTCGAACGCGATCCGCTGCCGCGCTGGCGCGAGGGCGCGGTGGCACTTCTGGGCGACGCGTGTCATCCGATGACGCCCTACATGGCGCAAGGCGCAGCCACCGCGCTCGAAGACGCGGCGATGATCACGCGGTGTCTTGAGACATCGGACGACGCGGCGGAAGCCTTCCAGCGCTACGAGGCGACGCGGCTCGAGCGCACCGCGCGCATCCAGCTGACCTCGCGGCAAAACACCTGGGGCAAGCACGCCGTCGATCCCAGCTGGGTCTACGGCTACGACGTCTGGGAAACGCCGCTCGCGCCGCCGCACGCGGCGCGCTGAGGCGGGTCTCGTTCCGACAGTCTCAGTAGCAAGCCCCTCCCCCCTCGAGGGGGAGGGGAAATCTTATGATCGGATCGATGTGATGGAGGTACGGCTTACTCGAAGACGAGCGAGTAGTCGGCGGTATGCTCCGACGCCAGGTGCTGCCCGGCCATCATCGCCAGCGGCGCGATTTGGCTCACGGAAGTGGGCTCGATGCGGCCTGGCGTCGTCGAGGCGATCAAGACCATCGCGGCGAATGCGGCAGCGAAAACGGCGGCGAGCTTCTTCATGATTGACCTCCAACAGCGAGCGTGGATGACGAAGACAGCCCCATTTCGGCGGGTGCCGTCGCGACGGTGACGTCGCGGCGGTCGATCATGCCGTCGATTTCATCGGCGAGCTGCGCATAGCTCAAGGCGCTGAGCCCGTCATCGCTGGCGTCGGCCAGCGCGCGGCACTGGCGAGACGCTTCGCGCAAGGTGATGACGCCGGTCATGCGGTAAGACATTTCGTCGACCCCGCTTTCGCAGAAAAGTTCGCGCCGAAAATGTACTCGAAAACCCGCCAAAGCCGGGGCACTTTCGCCTAAAATGAGCAGCACATTTGTCGCAAATTTTATCGATCGGGTTGCAGGCCCAGAGCAACCTTGAAAAGGTGAGCACCGGCGACACATTGAGTGCGATGCGCGCACATCAGTCGCAACCCTTGTCGCTGGCGGCGGCGATCGTGCTGGCGCTCGTCCAGGCCGCGCTCGCCGATGACGGCGCGCCCGGCCGTTGGCGCGCCGAGGCGGCGTTGCCCGAGGCGATGGACGAAGTCGGCGGCGCGGCAGTGGGCGGCAAGGTCTATGTGATCGGCGGGCAGACGAAGGACGCGGATCACTCGCCGCTCGTCGCGGAATATGATCCAGCATCCAATCGCTGGCGCAGCCGCGCGGCGATGCCGGAAGGTTTGAGCCATCCCGGCGTCACCGCGCTCGACGGCAAGATTTACGTCATGGGCGGCTTCCTCGCGGCGCAGCATGGGCGCGCGCGGGACGACGCCTTCGTCTACGATCCCGCGACCGACCGCTGGCGCGCGCTGCCGACCCTCTCGAGCCCGCGCGGCTCGGTCGCCGCGGCGGCGCTCGGCGGCAAGATTCATGTCATCGGCGGGCGCGGCCTCGACAACGCGACGGTGGCGACGCACGAGGTGTTCGATCCTGCGACGGCGCGTTGGTCCGTGGCGGCGCCGCTCCCCTTTGCGCGCGACCACGCCGGCATCGCCGTTCTCGACGGCAAGATCCACATCTTCGGCGGCCGCACTGCCGATGGCGGCTTCTACAGCGTCGCCGACCACGATGTTTACGACCCCAAGAGCGATACCTGGTCGAAGGCGGCGCCGCTGCCGGTCGCGCGCTCGAGCGGCGCCTATACCGTGCTCGACGACCGCATTCTCTATGCCGGTGGCGAATGCCGGCCCAGGGACGGGCCGCGCGGCGGCGAGGCCTTCGACGATGTGACGGCCTACGACGCCACAACCGATCGCTGGACGACGCTCGCACCGCTGCCCGGCGCACGACACGCGTTTGCCGCGGCGACCGTCGGCGATGTCGCCTATTTCATGGCCGGGGCACCCAGCTCCGGCGACGCCCACTCCGCCGACCTCCTCGCCTTCCGTTTGCCCTGAGGCGGTGCGGCTGCCCGTGTTTGACAGCGGAAGACGTTCGCATTTCCGTGCGGATTTGCTCGATCGCCGATAAGATCATCGGCGCGACTGGGGGAGCAATCGTGACCACGACAGTGAACGAGCCGGCGCGCGTTGCCGCGCGGTCGAGGACAGAGTATTTCTACGTCTACATGGCGATCGCCTGCGCGGTCGTCGCCTTTCTCGGATTCGCGCCCACCTATTGGCTGCCGCTGGCCGAGGGCACCTTCAAGGGCGTGCGCCCGCTCGTCCATATCCACGGCATCGTTTTCTTCTCGTGGACATTGTTCTTCGTGCTGCAGACCTGGCTCGCCGCGTCGGGACGGCTCCGGCGCCATCGTGCGATGGGCCTCCTCGGCATATCGCTTGCCACGGCGATGACGCTCTTCGGCACCATGGCGGCGATCAATCTCATGGCAAGCTCGGCGGCGTTGGGCTTTGCCGCGGAAGGAAAAGCCTTCGCCATCGTGCCGCTGGGCGGCATCCTGTTTTTCGCAATCACGATCGCCGTCGCCATCGCCAACCGGCGTCGGCCGGAGGTGCATCAGCGATTGATGCTGCTCGCGGCGATCTCGATCCTCGATGCCGCCATCGCGCGCTGGTTCCTGACCTTCCTGGCGCCACCGGGATTGGCGGGCCCGCCGCCCGTCTTCGCGGGCACGCCGCCGGCATTGGTGGCCTTGCTCTTGCTCGTCGTCGCCATGGTCTTCGACTGGCGGACGCGTGGGCGTCCGCATCCCGTCTACTGGCTCGGCGGCGGCGCCTATCTCGCGCTCAAGCTCATCGAGGCGCCCTTAAGTGGCAGCGGGGCCTGGCATTCGATCGCAAGTGCGGTCCTAGCGCTCGCGGGATAGCGCAACCGGCGCCCCTCCCCGGGCGGGAGAGGACGTTTACCCCGGCTCGAAGCCCTTGCTCCTCAGCACCGCTTTGGCGTCGGGGCCGGCGAGGAACTGGAAGAGGGCTTTCGCGGCGGCGGGCGATTTCGCCCCGGTGCCGATCGCGCCCATAAAGACGAGCTTGTTGGCGAGCTCGCCAGGGAACGGGCCCACCAACTGGGCACCGGCGACTGGAACGATTTCGGATACCTGCCCGATGCCAAGCTCAGCCTCACCCTTGGCGACCATGTCCGCCGCCTGCGCCCCCGGCACGAGGATCGTCTTGCCCTTGAGCTGATCGGCGATGCCGAGTCGCTCGGCGACGCGCGCGAAATAGACGCCGCTTGCGCCGCCTTTCGCCGGATCGGCATAGACGATCGATTTCGCGGCGAGCAGCGCTTGCATGAAGGCGTCGACGGTGGAGATGTCGGGCTTGGGGGCGCCGGCGCGCACCGCCACCCCCACCTCGGTGATCGCCACCGGGACGAGACTGCCCGAGACGATTTTGCTCTCTTTCGCGAGATCCTCCATCGCCGGCTGCGACAGGATGATGACGTCGGCGCTCTCGCCGGCGAGCACGCGCTTCTTGAGATCGGCGATGAGGCCATAGGTGATGGCGAGCTTGAGATTGTCGCGGCGCTCGAAATTCGGCTTCAGCGTGTCGAGTGCCGAGGTGAGCGCCACCGAGGTCATCACCGCGAGGTCGCCGCCTTCTTCGGCACGCGCGCTCGGCAACGCTGCGAGCGCAGCGAAGAGGCCGCCCATGAGAACGCGAGCCAAGCATCTCACTAGACTGGGCATGATCCCCTCCCCGATCGATCGAGCAATCGTAGCATCACCGCCGATGGCGCAGCCATACCGCGCCCGAACAGCCCTCAGACGGGTTGACGCGGGCGTCGCGATTTTATGATTAGCATCGGATTAGGAAATGCCCGATAACGTCGCGCGATGGACATCGACATCCGCACCTTGTTGGTGGTGCATGCCCTGGTCGCGGTGGCGCTTGCCGCCCTCATGGCGGGGTTTTGGCTCGGCCATCGTCGCATGCCGGGGCTTGGCGAATGGGCGCTCGGCGCGACGCTCACCGGCATCGCCAGCGTCGGCGGCTCGCTGCGCGGGGTTATTCCCGATTTCCTCTCGATCGTCGCCGTCCATGCGCTCGCCGTGATCGGCATGGCGGCCATGTGGAACGGTATCCGGCTTTTTATCGGCCGGCCGGCGCGCTGGACCGCCATGCTGTTCGCCGCCGGCGCCGCCATCGCGTTCATCGTCCACCACACCTATGTGGTCGACGATGTCTTGAGCCGCATCGTCGTCATGTCGGCGGTCTACGCGACGCTCTGCGCCCTTTGCACCGCCGAGCTTCTGCGCGCCGGAAGACAGATGCCGCGCCCCACCGCGCAGCTTGGCGCCCTCTGCTTCGCCGCGGTGGCGCTCACCCTGACCGTGCGCGCGGTCTCGACGCTACTCGATCCGCCCGAACCCGATGTGTTCGCGCGCACGGCGGCGCAAGGCACGCACTACCTGGTCGCGATCGTCGTCCACATCCTCATCGTCGGCGTGCTGCTGATGATCGCGGCTGAGCGCATGCAGCGGCAGCTCGAAGACCGCAACGGCGAACTGGAGAGAGCGCGCGAGCGCGCCGACGAGGCAAGCCGCGCCAAATCGGAATTCCTGGCGACAGTCAGCCACGAGCTGCGAACGCCGCTCAACGCCGTCATCGGCTTCTCCGAGATTCAGCGCCGCGAGATTTTCGGACCGCTCGGCGACCCGCGCTATCGCCAATATGCCGACGACATCCACGCTTCCGGCAATCATCTGCTCGATCTCATCACCACCATCCTCGACCTCTCCAAGGCTGAGGCGCGGAAACTCGAGCTCGAGCGGATTTGGCTCGACGCGATGCAGGTCACGCAGGCGGCGCTGCGGCTCGTGCGCACCGCCGCCGAGGCGAAACGCATTCACCTCGCGGTGGAAGCGCCAGCGCCGCCGCTGCGCGCGTTCGCCGATGAGCGGGCACTCAAGCAGATCCTGCTCAACCTGCTCTCGAACGCGGTCAAGTTCACGCCCGAGGGCGGGACCGTGACGGTGCGGCTCGACGCCAGCGCCGATCGCGGCCTCGAGATCGCCGTCGCCGACACCGGCATCGGCATCGCTGCGGCCGATTTGCCGCGCTTGATGCGACCCTTCGAGCAAGCGACCAACGGCTATGCGCGGAACGGCGGCACCGGACTTGGCCTGCCGCTCGTCGATTCATTGGTGCGTCTCCACGGCGGCGAGCTCCGGGTCGAGAGCGCCGTCGGTCGGGGCACGGTGGTGACCGTGCACCTGCCGGTGCCCGAGCCGCACAACGCGGCCGCGTCAAGCCGCCGCGCCGCTGGTCAAAGCACGTAACACCGTCAGGATCACTCCGGCGCGCCGTGGCCGGAGGCGAGGCGCATCACGCCGGCGACGATGTCGCGGAACGCCGCGTCGTAGTTGACGCCCTTGATGCCCAAAACCGTGCGGCGCGGGTCGAGCCCTCGCCCACCACCCGAAAGAGGTGCGGCCGAGATGGATCAAATGTGCGGCATGGCGGAACTCCTCGCGCCGTAATCGCGTAAGATTCAACGCAATCGCTGCGATCGATTAACGCTGGTAGGGCAGTATTTCCAGCAAGGCTCCACCACCGCGGGAGCAAGCGAGAATGCGTGTTGCAGTCCTGACAATTGCTCTGATCATTGGCTCCCTCGGCGCTGCACGAGCGGATTGCCTGCAAGAGCTCGGCCAAATTCGCGAGCAGGTCGATACGCTCAACACCACGCGGCCGACGGCGCCGTCCCAGGCCGCGGCGCGCGAGCTGCAAAAGCTCGAGCGCAGCGAGAGCGCCGACGAAGTCGACTGCTACAACACCGTGGCGCGGGCGCGGAAAATCCTGGCCTCGCCGCTGCCGCCGGTCGCGGACGACCGCTACGCCAAGGACCAGCAACACCGCTGATCCCACGCCTCATTCCGTGCAGAAGAAGCGCCACTCGCCGCGCTTGATCTGCTGCTCGGGCGTGACGGCGAACAGCATCCAGGCGAAGCGGCTGCGCCGCGCTGCGGGCGCGCGGAGCGTGAGCGTGAAGGGCGGATTGGCCCGCTCCGTCCTGAGCCAAACCCGCCAATTTCCGCTCTCGTCGAGCCGCTTGACCAGAAGATAGACGCGAAGGCCATCGCTCGACGGCTCCCAGGCGAGACGAACGCCATCGCTCGTCCGAAGGCAGTGTGAGAAATCGGGATCGTCCGCCGGCGCCGTGGGCGACGGCAACGGCACGGCAGCGGCGAGCAAAAGCGGCAGTAGCAGCCTCGGCGTGAAAGGAGCGGTCATGAAACGCTCCGCACCTCTCGAATCGATGGTCGCGGGGTGAAACGCTCGATTTACACATTCTGTGGCTCGAAGCGAAAGCCCTGCGATACCGGCTCCACTTCACTTCATCCCTGAGAGGATCGCGTCGTTCTTAGCGTGGCGGCAGCCGGAAATCCGCGCGCCAGCTCAGCTCGCGCTCCGCCTTCTCGGTGGCAACATGCGGGTTCGCCTCCGCGATGTTGTAGATGCCGGGCGCGCCGCGATCGACGGCGCAAAGCGCGGCAAAGGCGGCGGCATCGACATGCACGGGGATCGCTCGTGCCGCTGCTTGGTACGGCGTGCCGGGGCCGTAAAGGAGGCCGTAGCGGAGCACGATACCCTCGAGGGGCGGCGCGTTGAGCACGCGCTCCTCGAGCGCGACGATGCCGTGGATCGTGACGCCGCGCTCGCCCTCGCCAGCGGTGGCGAGCGGGTCCTCCTCGCGGTGCGGCTCGGCGCCCCGCGCATAGACCCAGGCGATGCTTTGCGCGATGAAGCGGCGCGCACTCGACGCCAGCGCGGCGGCAACGAGGTTCTTCGTCCCTTCATCGCGCAGGCGCGCGTTGCGGATGAGCGCCGCCGGCATCTTCTGCGGATCGAGATCCCTGGGCAAATCGGTCAGCTGGTGAATGACGATGGCCGGCCGCGACGCCGCCACGCATTGCGCCAGCGCCATCGCGTCGAACACGTCGACGATCACCGGCTCGGCGCCGAGCGCGCGGAGCTCGTCCGCTTTCTCGGCAACACGTGTCGTGCCGGTGACGCGATGGCCGGCCCCGACGAGCAGCGGCACGAGGCGGCGGCCGACAGCGCCCGACGCGCCCGCGAGGAAGATGCGCTCGCCCATGATGCGCGTGCTACGCCGTCAGCACTTCCAGCACATGGCCAGAAGGATCGAGGAAATAAAAGCCGCGGCCCCCATTGCGATGATTGATCTGGCCGTTCTCGAGCGAGAAGGGCCCGCTGCCATAGGGGATGCGCTCGCTTTGGATGCGGGCGAAGATCGCGTCGAACTCGGCCTCGCTGATCTTGAAGGCGTAGTGATGGCTCTCGAAGCCCTGCTCGGTGGCGAAGTCGAAGGTGAGGGTGTCGTTGACGCGCACTTCCGCGAAATGGCCGCCGCCGACCTCATAGGGAAGGCCGAAGATGCGCGTGAAGAAGCGCGCACTCGCCTCCTTGTCGCGCGCCGGCACGATGGTGTGATCGAGAATGATGCTCATGGGGGCACGCCTCCTCTCGCGGGACATCCGCTAGAGATTGCCATTCGACGGCCTTTCGCAAGGGTACCGGCGCTCGCTCACACCACCCGCGAGTGGCGAGCTTCGCTGTGCGGCAGATAGGCGTCGAAGCAGGCGCAGAGGAGGCGTACCAAGGCCCGGTCTTTTTCCTCAACGCCCAGGTGGAAGCCGCGCCGCCAGCCGATACCGCGGCCGGCAAGCGCGTCAACGGCGGCGAGCTCCGACGCGAAGGTGGCGGGATCGGCGTTCGCGCCCGCACACTCTCGCGCAAGATCGACGGCGAGATCGCACATGAGGCGCTCGATAACGGTGCGGCGGAGCCGGTCTTCGTCGCCGAGTGCGATGCCGCGCTGCGTCGCCAGCTCGCCCGCGGCAATCCGGCGCCGCCAGCCGGCGAGCGATGCGTCGTTTTGCACGTAGCCCTGCGGCAATTGGCCGATGGCCGAAGCGCCGAAGGCGAGGAGGAGCGGCGCGTTATCGGTGGTGTAGCCCTGGAAATTGCGGCGAAGGCGCCCGGTTGCCGCCGCTTGCGCCAGCGCATCGTCGGGCCAGGCAAAATGGTCGATGCCGATGGCGCGATAGCCCTCGGCGACAATGGCCTCGCTTGCGGCGGCGTATTGCGCCAGGCGTGCGGCGCCGTCGGGCAACGCCGCCTCCTCGATGCGCCGCTGATGCGGCTTCATCCAAGGGACATGGGCATAGCCGAAGAGTGCGAGGCGATCGGCTGCGAGCGCCACCGCCTTTGCGACGGTGTCGACCACACCTGTGGCCGTCTGGAACGGCAGGCCGTACATCAGGTCGAGATTGAGCCGCGCTATGCCCTTCGCCCTGAGCATGGCGACCGCTTCCGCCGTCATCGCGTAGCTCTGCTCGCGGTTCACCGCTTCCTGAACGCGTGGATCGAAATCCTGCACGCCGAGGCTCGCGCGGTTGATGCCGATTTGCGCGAACGTGCTCACGGTGTCGCGAGCGAGCGTACGCGGGTCGATCTCGACGGCCATCTCGGTCTCGGCGGAATGATCGAAATGCGTGTCGATCACGGCGGCGAGCCGGCGCAGGTCGTCGCTGCTCAACAGGTTGGGCGTGCCACCGCCCCAGTGGATATGCGAGACCGGCAGCCGCGCCGGCAGGAACGCGGCGACAAGCTCGATTTCGCGCGCGAGCAACGCGGCGTAACCCGCGATCGGCGCATAACTTTTCGCCACGGTGGTGTGGCAGCCGCAATACCAGCACATAGCGGCACAGAAGGGCACATGGAGATAAAGCGAAACGGGCGTGCTTGGCGGCACCGCCTCGAGCCAGCGGCGATAGGTGTCAGCGCCGATCCCGAGATGGAAATGCGGTGCCGTGGGGTAACTGGTATAGCGCGGCAAGCGCCGCTCGTGGGCGGCCACTGGCAACTGCTCGGTCATGCCGCGACTCTCGCCATTCGGTGAGCCGAATGCGCTGACTTAGATCAATGCTGACCTCGGCACCGCCTCGGCTAGATGGCGTGTCGCGAGGAGTGCCAATGGGGCGACGCATCGTCCTCATCGAGGGACATCCGGACCCAGCTGGCGGGCACCTCTTGAATGCGCTCGCCAATGCCTATGCCGAAGGCGCGCGCGAAGCAGGCTACGATGTGCGCCGCATCGCCGTGGCGGGCCTCGATTTTGCGCTTTTGCGCACGCAGGCGGAGTTCGAGACGGGGGCGCTTCCACCGGCGCTCGCACAGCCCCGCGACGATATGCGCTGGGCCGAGCACTGGGTGTTCCTCTTTCCCCTCTGGCACGGCACCATGCCGGCGCTCCTCAAGGGCTTTCTCGAGCACATCTTCCGCCCTGGCTTCGCCATGGACTACAGCAAGAAGAGCGGCTTTCCAAAGCGCCTCCTCGCGGGACGTTCGGCACGCATCGTCGTCACCATGGGCATGCCGGCGCCGCTTTACCGCTGGTACTTCGGTGCCTTTGGTGTGCGAGGCTTCGAGCGGAGCGTGCTGCGCTTCGCCGGCATCAAGCCGATCCGCGAAAGCTTCTACGGCCTTACCTTCGCGAATGAAAAGAGACGCGCCCGCTGGATCACGCAAATGCGAGCGCATGGACGGCGCGGCGACTGAGCCTTCTCGAGGATTGATGCCTTCCCTCTTTTGTCGCTACTCTCGACCGAGCTTGGCCGAGAACGAGAGGCAGGCCAATCATGACTTCCACCGCTCTCAATGGCTCGATCGCCGCAAAGCCAGCGATGCCATCGCCCGATCGCGCCGCGCTCGCGCATATTCCCGGCGATGACGGATTTCCCCTGGTCGGCGATACCTTCCGCTTTATCGCCGATCCCTTGGGCTACGCCGAAGAGATGGCGCGCCAGTATGGGCTCGTCCACCGCACGCGCGTCTTCGGCTTGCGCTCGGTTTCGCTATTGGGGCCAGACGGACTGGGCTTCGTTCTCTTCGACCAGACGAAGCTCTTCTCGTCGATGGAGGGTTGGGATCCGTTCCTAGGCCTGCTCTTCCCGCGCGGACTCATGTTGCGCGACTTCGATGACCATCGTCTCCATCGCCGCGCCATGTCGGCTGCCTTCAAGGCCGGGGCACTCAAATCATATCTGGCCGCGCTCAATGCCGGCATATCCGCGCGGCTCGCTCAATGGCGGCAAGGGCCACGCGAGATCCTCTTTTACCCCGCGATCAAGCAGCTTACGCTCGATCTCGCCGCAACATCCTTTTTGGGCGATGCACTGGGCGCCGAGGTGGAGGCGATCAAGCGCGCCTTCATCGACATGGTGGCGGCATCGGTCGCCGTCATTCGCACACCGCTGCCGCTCACGCCGATGCGGCGCGGCGTCGTGGGGCGCCAGCGGATCATCGAGTACTTCAGCCGCCAGGCGCCGCGCCGGCGCGAGCGCGGCGGCGAGGATATCTTCTCGCAGCTCTGCCGCGCCACCTACGACGACGGCTCGCTCATGACCGTCGAAGACATCGCCGACCATATGAGCTTCCTCATGATGGCAGCGCATGACACGCTGACATCCTCGCTCTCCACCTTCGTCTATTTCCTCACCACGCATCCGGAATGGCAGGAAAAATTGCGCACCGAGGTGCTGGGCCTTGGGATTCAATCTGGCGAGCCCCTCCCTTTCGAGCGGCTCGACGAGTTGCGCTTCACTGAAATGGCCTTCAAGGAAGCGATGCGCCTCATTCCGCCGGTGATTTCGCTGCCGCGCCGCGCCATGCGCGACTTCGAATTCGCCGGCTACCGCTTTCCCGCTGGCACGCGCGTCAACGCGAGCATCATCTTCACCCACCACATGGCGGAGATCTGGCCGGAGCCACAGCGATTCGAGCCCACGCGCTTCGCCGAAGAAAATTCGCGCGGCCGGCACCGCTTTGCCTATGCGCCCTTCGGCGGCGGCGCGCATATGTGCCTTGGTCTCCATTTCGCCTACATGCAGGCGAAGTGCTTCGCCTTTCACCTCCTTTCCACGAGCAAGGTGTCGAGCGCGCCGGGCTATCGGCCAAAATGGCAGATGACGCCCATTCCGAAGCCGCGCGACGGACTCAAGGTAACGGTGGCGCCCTGCGGCTGACGAGGCTCGCGCCTACACCGACGCCGCCGCGATGAATTTCTCCGCCTCTGCAGGGTCGGCGAGCCACGGAAAGAAGGTGCGCGGATCATCGAAGCCGTTGACGAACGCGCGGCCGATCCGCGCCGATTTCTGCGCCGCAATGAGGATGTTCACCACATGCGGCGGCGGCGGCAGCAAAAGCGCATTGGTCCAGCCCGTGACCCACTGCGCGTAATCCCAGTAGGCGTCGAACGTTCGCTGCATCCAGGCGCGATCGAAGGCTTTGTCGCCATGGTCGAGAATGGCATTCAAGTAGACGCGGGCGCCCTTCGCCGCGTTGTTGGAGCCTTGGCCGGTGATCGGGTCGTTAAGGACGACGGCATCGGCCATGCCCAGCACCAAAGCGCCCGAGGGAAGCTGACCCATGGGCTTCCGAACCGTCGGCGCAAGTCGACCGGCGAGGATGCCGTTCGCGTCGGTGAGCGCCACGTTGCGGCAGCGCGCCGCCTCCCACGGCATGAATTTTTGCAGAATCTCCTTACTGCGTGCGAGATGCTCGTCGGGCGTACGCACGTCGCTCCAGCAATCCATGGGTCCGCCGGGCACTCCCTCGAACACCATGATCTCGCAGGGACCGGTCGTGGTGAGTGAAGGAAAGACGAAGTACTCGCCCACCCCCGGGATCAGATTGAAGCTGACGCGCGAGAACGGTTCGTAAGGCGTCATGCCCGTAAGATAGGTGAGCGCCAGCGCGCGCATCGGCTGGTCGAAGGGCGAGCGCGCCGCGTCGCGCTCGAAGAGACGGCTGATATCGCCCTTTCCCGACGCGACGATCACCAGATCGCTCTGGCGGCAATACACCTCGAGATCAGCAACGGCGGCCTCATTGATGACGAGCTCACCGCCGATTGATTCGAAGTGCTGCATCCAACCGGGAATCTTCACGCGCTGATCGACCGCTTGCGCCGGCTTGTCGAGCTTGTACGCCCAGTCGAGCGCCTTGCCGGAGCCGTCGGGCGCGGGAAGGATCACGCCGATGCCGTCGACATCGGGGCAGTCACGCTCCCAGAAATTGATGCCGAGGTCGCGTTCGGACTGAAGCGCGTCGTCGAACATGCACTGGCTCGACAGCACCTTGCCGGCACGAATATCATCGGGCGTACGATTGGAAACGACGCGCACCTCGTATTTTCTCTGCCGCAGGCCGATCGCCAGCTGCATGCCGGCCTGACCTCCGCCGACGATGGTGATCTTGCGCATGCGCGGTCCCTCCTCTCGTTAGAGCGTCAGCTTGGGAATGGCGGGCTCGCCCTGCTCGGGTCCCATCGCCGAATAACCGCCGTCGACGGCGATATCGGTGCCGGTAATGAACGAGGCCTCATCCGAAAGGAGAAAGGCCACGGTCTGCGCGACCTCGTCGGGATCGCCAAGTCGACCTAGTGGATCAAATCTGACACTTCGATTCGCCGTGGGATTCCCCGCGAGGCTCGCCTGTGCGAGTCTGCGGGATGCACAAGCGAAGGAACATTCGATTGAGCGCCACCGATCGTGTCGCCCTTGAAGCGGTGGTGGCG
>DASZAN010000097.1:0-76659 GCA_035945115.1 Allostellaceae bacterium | reverse complement strand
TTGCGCTGCCATGGCGACGAGGAGCTTGTCCTTCTCGCGCGACGTCAGGTTCATGTCCGCCTCCCTCAGCTATGCCAGAGCCGCGGCAAGCGCGGCGGCAGGCCCGCCGCCCTCTGGCGCAGGCCGGCGACATAGCGCATCAGCGCCGCGCGCACGCTGGCGGCCGCCCCCCGGAAGCGCGCGACAAGGACGCCGCTCACCACCGTGGCGCCGCTGCGGCACGTGCCGCTTGCCGCGAGATCGCGCGCGGTTTCCAGCAACGATGCCGCATCCTCGCCGACATAAAGCGCCGTCGCAAAGGCGTCGGCGCCGCCGAACGCTGCGGGCCGCGCCAGCGCCGCCCCAACATCGCCGGCAAGCTGCGTCGTATCGACCCAGACGAGCCGGCCGCCGCGACGGACGCGCCAGCTCTCATGCAGCAATCCCTGGAGGAAGCGCTCGCCACGCGCGATGCGGCCGAAGACCAGCGTCTCGGCCGCGAGCAGGCGCGCGCCCGCTGCCACCTCGAACGCAAGCGAGCGCACGAGACGGGCACCGTCGAACAGGATCGATTCCTGCGGCAGCCATTCGAGCCATGCGCTCTGCTCGGCACGCAGGGTCACTGCGACGCGGGTCTCGGCGCCTTGCGAGCCGTACACCTTCTCCGCCGCCGCCGTCGCAACTACCGCACGCGCGCGCGCTTCGGCCGCAACGGCGATGCTGAGGCGATCGCCGCCGGCAAGCCCGCCCGAGGTGGTGAGAAGCGCCGCCATCGGAATGTCGTCCGGTTCCGGCGTCGGAAACAGCACGCGGCAGGGAGTGCGCTGGTAGAGTCGCGCAAGGCCGTTCCGCGCGAAGACGATCTCGGCGACGCCGTCGCCGCGTTCGAGAGCGGGAAGCGGACTGGCAGCGGGCAAAGGAGCGGCGCGGTCATACCGTGAGATAGCGGCGGACATCGCTTTCGACCATGTCGCGGGCATCGCCCGACAATACCACCTCGCCCCGCTCCATGACGATATAGCGGTTGGCGAGCGCGCGGGCGAAATCGAAATACTGTTCGACCAGCAGGATCGCCATGTCGCCGCGCGCAGCGAGGTCGCGGATGACGCGCTCGATCTCCTTGATGATGGAAGGCTGGATGCCTTCCGTGGGCTCGTCGAGGATGAGGAGTCGCGGCTCGGTCACCAGCGCGCGGGCGATCGCCAATTGCTGCTGCTGACCGCCGCTCAAATCACCGCCGCGCCGCTTCAGCATGTCGCGCAAGACCGGAAAGAGCGAGAAGATCTCGTCGGGAATGCGACGGTGCTGCCGCGGCCGCGCCGCCAAGCCCGTCGCGAGGTTCTCCTGCACCGTGAGCCGCGCGAAGATCTCGCGCCCTTGCGGCACGAGCGCAATGCCGCGGCGCGCGCGCTCATGCGGCTTGAGGCCGGTGATGTCGCGGTCCTCCCAGCGGATCGTCCCGCGGCGGATCGGCTGCAAGCCCACCAGTGCGCGCAAGAGGCTCGTCTTGCCGACGCCGTTGCGTCCGAGAACGCAAGTGACGGAACCCTTCTCAGCGAGCACGTTGACGCCGCGGAGGATGTGGCTCGCGCCGTAATAAAGGTCGATGTTTTCGGCGACGAGCATGGCTTAACTCCGCGCGCGGGTGCGCTGCGCACCCCCCACCCCTCCCTCCCCCTCAAGGGGGGAGCGGGTTTTCGTGAGGGCGGATGAATACCCCCTCCCCGCTTGAGGGGAAGGCTTGGGGAGGGGGGTCAACCGCACGATCTCTCTCATCACCGCCCCAAATACACTTCGATGACCGCGGGATGATTCTGCACGTGGTCGATCGAGCCATCGGCGAGCACCGCGCCTTCATGGAGGACCGTGACGCGCGTCTCGAGGCTGCGCACGAATTCCATGTCGTGCTCGACGACGAGCACGGTATGGGCACCTTTGAGCGAGAGGATGAGCGCGACTGTCGCCTCGGTTTCGCGATCGGTCATGCCGGCGACAGGCTCGTCGAGGAGGAGAAGGCGCTGATCCTGAATCAGCAGCATGCCGATCTCGAGCCACTGCTTCTGGCCGTGGCTCAGCGCGCCGGCGAGCGTGTGCTCGCGCCCGCCGAGGCCGATGCGACGGATCATCTCGTCGATCTCCCCCCACTCGGCAGGCGCGAGCCGCGCCATCAGCGTGCGGCCGATGCCGCGCGCCGATTTTCTCGCGAGCTCGAGATTGTCGAAGACGGTGAGATTCTCGAATACCGTCGGCTTCTGAAACTTGCGGCCGATGCCGAGATTGGCGATTTGCGATTCGTCGAGACGCGTCAAATCGTGCGAGCCGTCGAAGAAAACGGCGCCGGCATCGGGCCGCGTCTTACCGGTGATGACATCCATCATCGTCGTCTTGCCGGCGCCGTTTGGGCCGATGACCGAGCGGATCTCGCCGCGCTCGACGAGGAATGAGAGGCCGTTCAACGCCTTGAAACCGTCGAAGCTGACGGTGACGCCGTCGAGATAGAGGAGCGGCGGCGCGGGCGACGTACTGGCGTTCATGGCGCGTGCTCCTTGCCGGCAAGGGGAAGGGGAGGAACGCCGCGGCGAAACTCGCGCAGTTTCTCGCCAAGACCGACGATCCCCTTGGGAAAGGCCAGCGTCACCAGCACGAAGAGCGCGCCGAGCACGAAGAGCCAGGCTTCCGGCATGGACCCCGTAAGCCAAGTCTTGATGTAGTTGACCATCACAGCGCCGATGATGGCGCCCACGAGCGTGCCGCGGCCACCCACGGCGACCCAGATCGCGATCTCGATCGAGTTCGCAGTGGAGAACTCGCTCGGATTGATGATGCCGACCTGCGGCACATAGAGCGCGCCGGCGATGCCGGCCAGCACGGCGGAGACGGTGAAGACGAAGAGCTTCGCGTGGTCGACGGAGTAGCCCAAGAAACGCACGCGACTTTCCGCATCGCGCAACGCCAACAGCAAGCGGCCGAGCTTGGAAGCAACGATGAAGCGGCAGGCGAGATAGCCCAATCCCAACGCGATGATCGAGGCGATGTAAAGACCAAGCCTCGTTCCCGGCGCGTGCACGTCGAATCCCAAGATGTCCTTGAAGTCGGTAAGCCCGTTGTTTCCACCGAAGCCCATATCGTTGCGGAAGAAGGCGAGCCACAGCGCGTAGGTGAGCGCCTGGGCGATGATCGAGAGATAAACGCCGGTGACGCGCGAGCGGAAGGCGAGCCAGCCGAAGACGAAGGCGAGCGCGCCCGGCACCAGCACGACCATGAGAAGAGCGAAGGCGAAATGGTCGAAGCCGTACCAGTACCAGGGCAGCGCCTTCCAATTGAGGAAGACCATGAAATCCGGCAGCACGGGGTCGCGGTAGACGCCGCGCGTGCCGATCTGACGCATCAAATACATGCCCATGGCGTAGCCGCCGAGCGCGAAGAAGGCGCCGTGGCCAAGGCTCAGAATGCCGGCATAGCCCCAGACGAGATCGAGGCTGAGGGCCAGGAGCGCATAACAGGCGTATTTGCCGAAGAGCGGCACGAGGTAATCGGGGAGATGGAATGGCGAGCCCGGCGGCAGGAGCAGGTTTGCCAGCGGCACTGCGACGAGCAGAAGTGCGCCGGCCAAAAGGAAGATGAGCCAGGTGCGGGGCGAGAGAAGGCGCGGGCCGTTCATCTCAGCTCTCCGCCGCCCGCCCCTTGAGGGCGAAGAGACCGCGTGGGCGCCGCTGGATGAAGAGGATGACCGCCACCAGCACGACGACCTTGCCGAGTACCGCGCCCGCCACCGGCTCCAGGAGCTTGTTGACGATGCCGAGGCTCATGGCGCCGGTGAGCGTGCCCAACAGCGAGCCAACGCCGCCAAACACCACCACCATGAAGCTGTCGACGATGTAGATGGTGCCGAGATTGGGGCTGACATTGCCGATCTGCGAGAGTGCCACGCCCGCCATGCCGGCGATGCCCGAGCCCAAGCCGAAGGTGAGCGCGTCCACCGCGGCGGTGGGAATCCCCATGACCGCCGCCATGTCGCGGTTCTGCGTCACCGCGCGCATATGGAGGCCGAAGGTGGTACGGCGCAGGACGAGCGCCAGCACGCCAAGCACGGCAAAGCAGAAGGCGAGAATGACCAGGCGATTCCAGGTGATCGTGGTGCCGCCGACGAGCTCGATCCCGCCCGTCATCCAGGATGGGTTCGCCACCTCTTTGTTCGGCGAGCCGAAGATCGTGCGCACGAGCTGCTGCAGAAAAAGGCTCACGCCCCAGGTCGCGAGCAGCGTTTCGAGCGGCCGGCCATAAAGCAGGCGAATGATGCTGCGCTCGAGGGCGATGCCGACGGCGGCGGTCACGAGAAATGCGACCGGAAGGGCGGCGATCAAATACGCGTCGATCCAGCCGGGCGGCAGGAAGGCGCGGAAGAGCTGCTGCACCACGAAGGTGGTGTAGGCGCCAAGCATGATCATCTCGCCATGCGCCATATTGATGACGCCCATCACGCCGAAGGTGATGGCGAGACCGATGGCGGCGAGGAGCAGGATGCTGCCGAGGCTCACGCCTTCGAACACGGTGACGACGGCGCCGATGAACTTCAAGCGACCCTCGATCGCGCCCAGCGCCACCTCGATCGCACGCTTGACCTCGGGATCGCTCGCAGCGGCGCGCTGCTGCAGCAGAAGGCCACGGATCTGCGGGTCGCTGCTGCCGGCAAGCGCCGAAATCGCGGCGAGCTGCTCCTCCTTGCTGCCACCGCTCAAGCGCGCCGCCGCCAGCGCCGCGGTGAGCGCCGGCCGCACTTCCGCGTCCTTTTCGGACGCGAGCGCCTTTTCGAGGGCGGCAGCGCCGTCGGCACGAGGATGCTTCAGCGCCTCTTCCGCGGCCTTGATGCGTTCGTCGGGATTGTCGCTGAAGAGAGTGAGTCCGCCGAGGGCACCTTCGATCGCGCCGCGAAGCCGATTGTTGACCCGCACCTTGTCGATGGCGTCGCTTGTCGCTTCGCCGACGGGCGAATGGTCGACGGGATCGAACAGGCGGAAGCCACTGCCCGCGGGCTCGGCAATGACGAGCTTGTGCTCGGCCGTGGTGTAGAGCGCGCCGTCGGCGAGCGCCTTGAGCACGGGAACGGCGCGGGGCTCGCCGAGCGCGCCCAGCGCCTCCACCGCCTCGATCTTGCTGGCGAAATCGTCGGCGCCGAGCTTCGCCACCAGCTCGGCGAAATCGGCCGCCGCGGCCGGCGCGATCGTGGCGATGAGCGTCGCAAGCGCGACAATGACGAAACGAAACGAGCGCATTTGACCAATCCCCCGAGATTGGTCGGCGCGGGCGCGGCGATCGGGGCGCCGCGCCCGGCCGTTCTTCGCCCTAGTTCGCGAGAGTTTTGTACTTAGGCTCGGTACAATTCCCGCAAAGCCAGGGGAAGCTCCAGTCCGCCACCTTGCCCTTGTCCTCGGGCAGGTAGGGACTCCAGGCATCCGCCTTGATGGCGTTCTTGGTCTGCCAGACGATCTCGAACTGACCGTTCGGCTGGATCTCGCCGATCATCACGGGCTTCGAGAGGTGATGATTGGTGTTCATCACGGCGACGAAGCCCGATGGCGCCTTCACCGTTTGGCCGTACATCGCCTGGCGCACGGCGTTCACGTCCGTGGTGCCCGCCTGCATCACCGCCTGCGTCCACATCTTGAAGCCGATGTACGTCGCCTCCATTGGGTCGTTGGTGACGCGCTTGTCGCTCTTGATGAACGCGTGCCACTGCTTGATGAAGGCGTCATTCACTGGCCCCTTCACCGATTGGAAGTAGTTCCAGGCGGCGAGATGGCCGACGAGGTTCTTGGTGTCGATGCCGGAAAGCTCTTCTTCGCCGACCGAGAAGGCGACGACGGGAATGTCCGATGCCTTGATGCCTTGGTTCGCGAGCTCCTTGTAGAAGGGCACGTTGGCATCACCGTTGATGGTGGAGACCACTGCCGTCTTCTTGCCAGCCGCAGCGAATTTCTTGATCGCCGACACCTCCGTCTGCCAATCGGAGAAGCCGAAGGGCGTGTAGTTGATCAGGATGTCTTCGGCGGCCACGCCCTTCGACTTCAGGAACGACTCGAGGATCTTGTTGGTGGTGCGGGGATAGACGTAATCAGTCCCTTCAAGCACCCAGCGCTTCACCTCGCCGCCATCCTTGCTCATGAGATATTCGACGGCGGGAATCGCCTGCTGATTGGGCGCGGCGCCGGTGTAGAAGACGTTCTTCGAGCTCTCCTCGCCCTCATACTGCACGGGATAGAAGAGAAGCCCGTTCAGCTCCTCGAACACCGGCAGCACCGATTTGCGGGACACCGAGGTCCAACAGCCGAAGACGGCCGCGACCTTGTCCTTCGAGATGAGCTCGCGCGCCTTCTCGGCGAAGAGCGGCCAGTTGGAGGCGGGATCGACCACCACCGCCTCGACCTTCTTGCCCAAGAGGCCGCCATGCTTGTTGACGTCGTCCACCATCATGAGGACGGTGTCCTTGAGCGTCGACTCGCTGATCGCCATCGTGCCCGAGAGCGAGTGCAATACCCCGATCTTGATGGTGTCTTCGGCTTGCGCCGGCGTGAGCGCGGTCGAAACGGCGAGAGTGCCGGCCAAGGCCAGCACCTTTGACACGTTGCGCGATATCATCGGCCTTCCCTTTCTTACGGATGCTGGCGGCACGAACCGCCCGAAAGGGTCATGGCAAGAAGCGGGCCAAGTGGGATGTGCGACCGAATCCAATGACTTCGACTGCAGCTGGTCAGCCGTGAATGAAGGCGCTACCGGATCCTGCTCGATTTTTGGTCAGTGCCCTGCTCAAAAGATGAGCTTTCATCGATCGTGGACAAATTCGCGCCACGAGGTGCTGCAAAAGGAGTCGTCGGTGACGCCCGCCTAGATGTGCCGCCAGATGACGCGCACCGGGAGACTCAACGCTTCTTCCACGCGCTGGCGCTCCTCCGGCTCGAGGTCGGGGCCGCCATTCATGAGCTCGAAGCCGACGCAAGCGAGCCCCTGCGGCCAGACGTAATCGAGGTCGTTGAGTGAAGTCGAACGGCTGCAGCACGGCGTCTCCACTAAGAGAGCCCGGCGATCGGCGCTCTCCCACCACGCACCGATCGCGCCCAGCGCCCAGTCGCCGATATCCGTCTCGCAAAGGGGGCAGAACACAGTTTCGTAGTTACCGCCGCAATGGAAGAATTGCGGTGCGTCGGAGAGGTGAAGCTCGTGCTCGTCCGCCTTGGGCCGCAGCGCGCGCAGCACCTCGAAGGCAGACTCGGCCCGTTCCTTCCCCGGCACCGCCAAGGGATCGAGGGGCAGTACGATCATCCAATCATCGGACACGAACGGACCTCGAGAGCCTCTTGCCATCAACCATAGCGGCAGAGCACCTTGGCACAAAGGCCAAGAGCGAGCGTCCCGTAATGGTCCCTTATATGAATATCACGGCGCGTTGGCGACCGCGCCTTGAGAGCACCGAAGCAACAGCCGGCCGGCTCGCGCGCTGGCTCGCCGACATTGCCGTCCTTGATCAGCGCTTCACGCGTTGGCACCGCAACGGTATGCGCCACCGCTCGGTGGTGCCGCGCGCCATCACGATGCCAACCGTCGTCGAGGAGCTGCGAATCTGGCTTGAGGAAAACCCGTCGATCGAGTCGCGCGATGGTCGCAAACATCTCGCCGGCTATTACATCATGGCACGTCGGCCGGACGAAGCCCTCCCACATGCGAATTTCTGGCTTAGCCCGAGATGCACGCTTCGTCGCGACTGGTTCGGCAATCGGATCGGGACCACCTTCTTCACTGATCGCGATACTGATAGCGTCGACCATTTAACCGCTGTCGTGCGCAATGCGCTTTTAGTCACTGCGTCGACCTGGGATTGCGAATCGGCCGTGGCGGCCGGCGGCAATTATCTGGACATGTTGCTGCCGCAAAAAAAGCTGTTGAAATACGAGAGTGGATGGATGATGTATCTCGATCAGGCCTTAGCTTCTGGTTTGCATCAGCCAGAGGACATCACAATCGAGAACCTCGGCGATGGCGGGATTCTTCTGTCCGCTGTGACGGATGCCATCTTCGATCGCCGCAATGCGCTTCACCTCGCCGCGGCGCGGCGCCTCCAAATGGCGATTGCGCCACTCAATGCGGATGGAAAGGACGGTTGATCAGCGAGACGCGATTGCCGCCTCAACCACCGTCGGCTTGAAAGCGCTCAATCCGAAGGACCTTTCTTTTGCCGCCCCACGCAGCGGCAGCACTCCCGATATACCGCCGTAATCCCTCGGCGAGGTGGTCGAAGACCAAGCGAAGAGGCCGGCTCGCGCGCAGATCCTCGTGCATCACGAGCCACATGTCGAGGCTGAGGGCGATCGCCTTGGGCAGCACCGGGACGAGCGCCTTGTCGCGCGCGGCGATCGGGCGCTGGCAGCCGCCGATGCCGAGACCGGCGCGGAGCGCGGCGAGCTGCGCCAGGTCGTTGTCGGCGCGGAAGCTGAAGAGCGCGCGGTCGAAGGCGAGATGCGGCTCATCGAGGCTCTGCCACGAACGCGGATCGCGATCGAAGCCGATGAGGTGATGGCGGCGCAGCTCGTCGACGCTCGCGGGCGTGCCGAAGCGAGCGAGATAGCGGCGATGCCCATAGAGCCCGAGCGGCACGCGGCCGACGTGCCGCGCGAGAAGCGCGTCCTGCGTGGGCCGGGCCATGCGCACAGCGAGATCGGCGTCGCGCCGCAGCAGATCCTCGGTGCGGTTGGTGAGCGCAAGCTCGAGCGCGATGCCGGGATGATGGCGGCGAAAGGCGGCCAGGATCGGCGGCAACACCTCGGCGCCGACGATCTCGCTCGCCGTGATCCGCACCGTCCCTCCTTCGTCGCCCGCCGCGCCCGAGACGGCGCGAACGACGGCCGCGGCGCTCGCCTCCATCGCTTCGGCATGGGGCAAGAGGGCGAGCGCCGCCTCGGTCGGCGCGAGGCCGCCGGGCGAGCGGGTAAAGAGCGCGATGCCGAGCGCCGCTTCGAGTTGCGCGACATGACGGCCCAGCGTCGGCTGCGTCATGGCGAGACGCCGCGCGGCAGCTGAGAGGCTGCCCTCGCGCATGACGGCGAGAAAGGACCGGTAAAGCTCCCAGCCTGGCTCCATGCGAAAATGTATATCAGATAGATGATCATAGGCAATTTACGTATTACCGTACCGGCGCGATGCTCGCCTCGTCGGAATGGGAGTGAGGGCAATGGCAAGCGAGAGGATGGATCGCACCGCCTTGGTGATCGGCGCGACCGGCGGTATCGGCAGCGAGACGGCGGTGGCGTTGCTCCGGCGGGGCTGGCGCGTGCGGGCGATGACGCGCGACAAGGCGCGCGCCGAGCGGGATTTTACGCGCCTCGGCGCGGTCCAGTGGATCGCGGGCGATGCCATGCGCGAGAGCGACGTCGTCGCGGCGGCGCGCGGCGCGTCTCTCATCGTCCACGCCGTCAATCCCCCGGCTACCGCGATTGGCGCGGGCTGGCGCTTCCCATGCTGAGGCACGCCATCGCCGCGGCGCGTGCTGCGAAGGCTCGCCTCGTGCTCCCCGGCAATCTCTACAATTTCGGCCCGGATGCCGGCGATACGGTCGCCGAGAACGCGCCGCAGCATCCCGCCACCCGCAAAGGCCAAGTGCGCGTCGAGATGGAGGCGCTGCTCGCCACTGCCGCGAGTGACGGCATGCGCTCGCTCGTCGTCCGCGCTGGCGACTATTTCGGACCACACGGGCCGAGCTCTTGGTTCGGCAATCTGATGGTGCGGCCGGGCCGGCCGGTGCGCTTCATCATCTATCCCGGGCGCCGCGGCGTCGGCCACAGCTTCGCCTATCTCCCCGACCTCGCCGAGGCGATGGCGCGGCTAGCCGACATCGAGGCGCTGCTCGCACCGGCGGAGGTGGTGCATTTCCGGGGTCATTGGCTCGAGCGCGGCGAGGAGATTGCGCAAGCGATCCGCCGCGTCGCCGGCGTGCCGCGGGCGCCGATCCTGCCATTTCCGGCGCTCCTGCTTTATCTCGGCGCTATCGCGAGCCCGACGCTGCGCGAAGCAGTCGAGATGCGTTATCTCTGGCACCTCCCGCTGCGCCTCGACAACCGGAAGCTCGTATCGCTGATCGGCGCGGAACCGCACACACAGCTCGAGGCAGCGGTGCGGGGAAGTCTCGAAGCTCTGGGCTGCGTGCCAAAGGGCGAGAGAGACGCGCCGAGCAACGCGTCGCCGCGCGCGACCTGAACGCCCGGCGCCACTTGCGAATAGTTCGCATTCGCAGTTGCATTTGCGAATGCCTCGCATTAGCATCTGTGCCCGGAGCAAAGATGATGTCGAACCAGCGGGCGGTTTTCCTCGGGGTGGTCATGGCGTTGGCGCTCGCCGTCGCGCCGAGCCGCGCCGCGGATGATCCGAGCTACACCCTTACCATCCGGCAGCACCGCTTCGAGCCGACCGAGCTTGAGATTCCCGCGGGCAAGAAGATCGCGCTGGTGGTCAAGAACCTCGACGCCACGCCCGAGGAATTCGAAAGCATCGAGCTTCATCGCGAGAAGGTGGTGACGGGCGGGAGCGAGATCACGGTCTATATCGGACCGCTCAAGCCCGGCCGCTATGAGTTCTTCGGTGACTTCAATCCGGACACGGCGCGCGGCCATCTGATCGCCAAATGACAGCGAAGCGCGAAGCGGCGCGGCCGCGCGATCTCTGGGCGAGCGCCGCGTTTTTCCTCGCCGCACTGCTCGCGGGCACGCTTCCCGCGCGCGCCGAGTTCAAGCTCTTCTATCCCATCATCGACTACCGCGAGATTGAGTTCGAGCACAACGGCGACACCACGTTCGACCGTCGCAAAAGCGGCAAGAGCAACAATCAAAGCTATACGAACGAGGTGGAGATCGGCGCGACCCCGTTTTGGAAGGTCGGGCTCGAGGGCGAATCGGCGGCGCCTTCGGGCGAGAACCTGCGCTACGAGGCGGCGACCCTCGAGAACTTCTTCCAGCTGACGCCGCAAGGGAAATACTGGGCAGATCTCGGCTTCTTCGCCGAATATTCGCACGCCGCCTCGCGCGCCGATGCCGACGCCATCACCTTCGGTCCCATGGTGCAGAAGGAGGTGCCCGACCTCTTCGGTCAGGACACGCTTCACACTCTCAACCTCTTTTTCGGCAAGGAGGTAGGCCGCAACCGCAGCGCCGCGACGCCGCTCTTCTTTTCCTGGCAATCGCGCGTGCGGCTCCACCCGCAATTCGAGCCGGGTATCGAGCTCTTCAGCGTTGTCGACGATATCGCGGCCCCGGGCAAATTCGCCGACCAGCAGCACCGCATCGGGCCGATGTTCGCCGGCATCTATCCGCTCTATCGTCTCGGCAACATCCGATATGAGGCGGGTTATCTCTTCGGCCTGACACACGCGGCGGAAAGAGGCGCGGTGCGCTGGCGCTTCGAATACGAAATCCCCTTCTGACGCAAGAGCGGGCGCGGATTTTGTCATGTCGTTGAATAATCGGTCGTTGGTTCTAAATAATACTCTGGTATACACAATATCTTGGAGTTGGTCGTTAACGATAATCTGACAACGAACTCTGTGCGTCGCTAGACTATTTCTTCTTATTTCATCGCTTCCAAGGGTAACCTTTACATATCGAGAGAGAAGACAGAACCAACTGGTCAGAGATTTGTGGCGGTGCCCGGAGAGGGGCGGTTTTATCTATTCACATCTAGTAGGTTCGTGCTAAGTTTTTCACCAATGGCGGCCGCAATGGCCTCAGGCGTTAAAAAACTTGTGCTCGAACCAACGTCAGGGGACGGAAATGTCGATGACCGGAGCTACGCGTAGCCAAGCCACATCAATGCGATGGGTGCAGCTTGTGGTCGGCATCATCTGCATGGTGATGATCGCCAACCTGCAATACGGCTGGACCCTTTTCGTCAATCCGATCGATCAGAAATACCATTGGGGCCGCGCCTCGATACAGGTGGCGTTCACGATCTTCGTGCTGCTGGAGACATGGCTGGTGCCGGTCGAAGGGTGGTTTGTCGACCGCTTCGGTCCGAAAATCGTGGTGCTCATCGGCGGCGTCCTCGTCGCCATCGCCTGGGTCATGAATTCCATGGCCGATTCGCTCGCGGTACTCTACGTCGCCGCGGCGATCGGCGGTTTGGGTGCTGGCGCAGTATACGGCACCTGCGTCGGCAATGCGCTCAAATGGTTTTCTGATTTGCGTGGCCTCGCGGCCGGGTTGACCGCTGCCGGATTCGGTGCCGGTTCGGCGCTCACCATCATCCCTATCCAGAAGATGATCGCGTCGAGCGGCTACGAGTCGACGTTCCTCTGGTTCGGCATCGGTCAAGGCGTCGTGGTGGTGCTGATGTCCCTTCTTCTGGCCGCGCCGAAGCCGGGCCAGGCACCCGCGGCACTACCAGTCAAGGTGCACCAGACCGTGCGCGACTACACGCCGGTCGAGACCCTGCAGTCGCCGATCTTCTGGGTCATGTATGCGATGTTTGTCCTGGTTGGCGCCGGCGGGCTCATGGCGACGGCGCAATTGGCGCCCATTGCCAAGGACTGGGGCATCGAAAAGATGCCCGTAAGCCTGCTTGGTCTGACCTTGCCGGCCCTCACCTTTGCCCTCTCGATCGACCGCATCCTGAACGGCGTCACTCGGCCCTTCTTCGGCTGGGTGTCGGACAACATCGGCCGCGAGAACACCATGTTCATCGCGTTCGGCCTCGAAGCGATCGGCATCTGGGCGCTGAGCACCGTCGGGCAGAATCCCGTGCTGTTCGTCATCTTGAGCGGTCTTGTCTTCTTTGCCTGGGGTGAGATCTACAGCCTCTTCCCATCCACTTGCACCGATACCTACGGAACGAAATATGCAACGACGAATGCGGGCCTGCTCTACACCGCCAAGGGCACGGCTTCCTTGCTCGTGCCGTTGGGCAATGTCTTGGCGCAGGCGACCGGCAGCTGGTACTGGGTGTTCGTCATCGGTGCATTGATGAATGCGGCAGCCGCGATCGCCGCGCTGGCTGTGCTGAAACCGTTGCGCGCCGCGCATCAAGCGCGCGAAGAGAGAGCGCCCATGCGCGCGCAGGCCCGCGCCGCCGAATAGATCGATCGATCATCATCCCTAACGAGCACGGGCGGGATCTCGGTCCCGCCCGTTTTCTTTGCCCGCTTGCGGCGGCGCGGCGGCCGTGTCAAATCGACGCCATGGCGAGGCAAACCGATGCGTGAGGCGCTGGCGCTGAACGCCGCCGGAGAGGCGCTCCTCGAAAAGGCCCGGCGCTTCCGCCGCGAGGTGGTGGCAGCCGAGGCCGCGCGCTGGGAGCGCGAACGGATCGTGCCGCGCGAGTCACTTCGTGCCGCGGCGCGCCTCGGCCTCACCGGCATCGAGGTGCCGCGCGAGCAGGGCGGCGCGGGTACCGGGTTTCTCGCCAAGACTTGCATCGCCGAGGAGTTGGCGCGCTCCTGCATGGCGTTCGCCTTCAGCCTCATCAACACGCAGAATCTCGCCGCGCGCGTCGCTCGCCACGGCAGCCCGGCACAGATCGCGCGGTATCTCGAGCCGCTGCTCGCAGGCGAGCGCATCGGCTGCACCGCGCTCACCGAGCCTCAAGCGGGGAGCGATTTCCCCGCGATCGCCACCACGGCGCGGCGGATCGAGGGCGGCTGGATCATCGACGGTGAGAAGGCGTGGCTCACCAATGCCGCGATCGCCGACACGGTGGCGCTCTATGCCAAGACCGATGCCGCGCCGGGAAGCGCCGGCATCGCCTGCTTCCTCGTCGATCTCCACGCGCCGGGTGTCGAGCGCGTCGGTCCCTACGCGATGATGGGCGGGCACGCGATTGGCGCCGGCGGATTGCGCTTGAGCAGTGTCCGCGTCGATGAAGACGCGTTGTTCTATCCGCCGGGCGAGGCGTTCAAGCGCGCGCTCGCCGGCATCAACGGCGCCCGCACCTATGTCGCCGCCATGTGCTGCGGCATGGTCGCGAAATCGCTCCGCATCGCGCTCGACTACGCCGAACGGCGGCGCACCTTCCGCAAGCGTCTCCTCGATCATCAGGGGCTGCGCTGGTCGCTCGTCGAGGTCGCCACCGATCTCGAGGCGGCACGGCATCTGACCTGGCGCGCCGCAGAACTGATCGAGCGCGGCGAGGACGCCGTGCTCGCCGCCGCCATGGCGAAAAAATTCGCGGTGCGCATGGCACAGCAGCGGCTCGGCGAGTGCATGCAGGCGATGGGCGCGGAGGGCTTGCGCGAGCATCATCCCATCGGCCGCCACATCGCCTGTGCGCGGATTGCGGGCTATGTCGACGGCTCCAGCGAGATGATGAACGAGCGCATCGGCGCGCTCTTGGCGCGCCGCTACCTCGACGACGCGGCATCATGACCGCGACGCCCGCGGTCCGCCAATGCGGCGGCTGCGTCGCTTGCTGCGACGGCTCGCTCCGCATCAAGGTGTTCGAGCACGATGTCTATCCCGGGAAGCCCTGTCCCTTTTGCAGCGGCAACGGCTGCACCATCTATGGCCAGCATCCCACCGACCCATGCCGAACCTTCATCTGCGGCTGGCTGCAGCCTACCAGTCCGCTCCCCGCATGGATGCGGCCGGACAAGGCGGGCTTGGTGCTGTTGCCGGCACAATTCCTCTGGCGCGGCATGCGCGTCGATGTCGCCGTCTCGACCGGCGGCGGACCCAAGGAGAAGGCGCTCGGCTGGCTCAAGGACTTCTCCCAGCGCGAGCGCCGACCGCTCGTCTATCACCGCGGCGACGACTGCTACGCCTTCGGCCCGGACGAGTTTCAGCAGGAGATCAAAGCGAAGCTCGACCGTGGCGAGAAGCTCTGGAGCTGAGCGGTGGAGCTTCTCTTCGACGATGAAACCTGCCGCATCGTCCACGAGCCCGGCGACAACGGCCGAGCCGTGATCTCCTTCGCCGGCGTCGGATACGCACTGGGCGGCATCCATGTGGAGGAATTCCGTCGCTCGCTCGACGGCTCGCATTTCGACATCTACTACGTCATCGACAAGGAGCGGCGCTGGTACAATCGCTGCTATGACACCGTCCTCGCGACCGTCAACCGTTCGCTTGCGGAACGGCGCATCGCCGAGAGCTTCACGCTCGGCAACAGCATGGGCGGCTTCGGCGCGGTGCTTTTCGCCGGCGCGCTCAGAGAGTGCCGCCGCGCCATCGCCTTCGGCCCGCAATCATCGGTGTGCCCCGCGGTCGTCCCCTTCGAGGACCGCTGGCGCGAATGGACGCAACACATTTCCGATTGGCGGGCACCCGATGCGGTGCCGCACATGCAGCAAGGCTTGAGCTATGTCCTGTTCTTTGGCGCCGCCGATCCGCGCGATCAGCGCCATGCCGAGCGCTTTGCGTCGAGGGCGGGCGAGACGCTGCTCTGCCGGATCGAGGAAAGCGCCCACGGGGTCGCCGCCGAGATCAAGCGCCACGGCTTGCTCTCTCCGCTCTTGGACGGATTGCTGACCTCTGCGCCGCTCGACCGCCGGCGCCTCGGTGCGTTGCTCGGCCCGATCCGCCACTCGATCCTCTAATACCCTTCCTTCCGCCCGCAGATCATGTCGCAGGTGACGGAGCAGTCCTTGTGAATGTGGCGTGAGCCCAAAATGCCGTCCTTGCTGCAGCTGTCGCATTCGTAGCGAATCTCTCGGCAGGTGCCGGGCTCGAGCGGCGGCTCTTGCTTCCGCGCGCACGCGCCGCAGACGGCAAGGCAAAGCGATAGCACCAATCCTCGGCGCAGAGCGACACGCACCATCATGTTCTCCCCATCACTGGCAAATGCCCGGCCCGGCCGAACTCTAGCCGAAGCGCCGGCGCCTTTCAGCAGCGATCGATTGTGGAATGCGCCGATCGCGATTAGACTGAGCGCGTCATCTGCCGCCGGAGGTTCCGTTGGATCGTCGGCTCATTGCCGCTCTCGTCGTCGCTGCCGGCCTCTCGCCGTCGCTGGCCGAGGCGCGCTTTTCCATTGGCGCCGGCGATTTGATCTTCTCGGACGGCCAGAGCTTCACCTACGACGAGTGGGAAGAGTACAAGAAGACGCATCCGGAAGGCGGCAGCGCCCCGACAGCCGCAGCGCCCGCCGCACCCCAGCAATACCAGCAACCGGCCGCGCCGACCGAGCCCATCTATCAGCCGCAATACCAGACCCAGGCGCCGCCGAGCGCCACGGTGGTGAATGGCCGTCCGGTCGTGACCATCGCGCCGCCGCCGGTCTCGGCGCCCTTGCCGATCCAGGGTACCCCGACGGTTACGGCCGCGGCGCCAGCGGCGGTGCCCACTTATGCAGCAGCCCCCGCCACAGCAGCGCCGGCGCTGCGCGCCGCGTCATGCCGCAGCCTGAAGTCCTACCCAGAATTCCCAGCCGACACCGAGAAGTTCGATTGCGGCACCGCCGGGACGCTCACCCGCCAGGAAATGGCCGCGCAAGGTTGGCACACCGACTTCATCGAGAAGGTCCCGACGGTGGCGGGCCAAGCTTCGCCCAATTTCTACAAGATCATCCTCTCGCGCTGATCCTCAGGGCGCCCGCACGGTGAAGGAGCGCGGCGGATCGCCGCGGCGGCGGGTTTCTTCCATGGTGAGGTAGGCCGTCTCAAGCTGACGGCAGGTGCGGAGGGTGTCGAAGAGCGGCGCCGTGAGACGCGCCGCCTCGAGCCGTCGCCTAAGCGCGGCGAGTCGCGCCGGATCGCGGGCAAACGCAAGGGCGAGCCTCTCGTATTGCTCGAGATCGGCGGTGACGATCTCCGCCAAGCCCAGCGCGGAGAGGAGGCTCGCGGCGACGCGGGCGACGAAGCTTTGGCCGGCACAGGTCATGAGCGGCAGACCGGCCCAGAGCGCGTCGCTCGCGGTGGTGTGCGCGTTGACGGGCGCCGTGTCGAGGAAGAGATCGGCAACGCGATGGCGCGCGAGATGCGCGGCGAGCGGCAGGCGCGGCGCGAAGACGAGCCGGCGCGGGTCGACGCCACGGCTTTCCGCCTCGCGGCGCAGATTGTCTTCCGAGCCCCGGTCGGCCAAGAGCCAGAGCACGCTGCCCTCGACCGCCGCCAAGAGCCGCATCCACACGTCAAACACCGCGGGCGTGATCTTGTAATTGTTGTTGAAGCAGCAGAAGACGAAACCATTCTCGGGCAAGCCCGCCTGCGCGCGACTGGGCGTCTCCGCCGCAATGGCGCGATGGCGATCGTTCACCTGATAGCAGCCGTCGAGGAAGACGAGCTGCTCGGTGAAGAATCGCTCGGCGCCCGGCGGCACGACGATGCGGTCGGCAATGAAGTAGTCGACGGCATCGCCGCCGAGCGTGCCGGGATATCCCAGATAGTGCACTTGCAACGGTGCCGCGCGGGGCGCCAGGGCGTCGAGGCGGCCCTCTTCGGTATATCCCTTGAGATCGATGAGGATGTCGATGCCGGCGTCGCGAATGCACGCGGCGACCGCTTCGTCGCTTTCCCTGCGGAGATCGAAAAATCGGTCGAAGCCCGCTTGGAGCCGTCGCCGCATGGCACTGCGGTCGTCGGGGCCGGTGGAAAAAGCGACGACCTCGAAGCGCGTGCGATCATGCGCCTCGAAGAGCGAGGCCGCGAGGCGCGCCGTCGCGTGGTCATGGAAATCGGCGGAGAGATAGCCGAGCCGTAGTCGCGCAGTCGGACTCGCTGTGCGGCGCGGAGCCGCCCCCTCACCCGGTCCCTCTCCCCGCTGGGGAGAGGGGAAGCGCGGCCCCGTTCCTCCCTCTCCCCTTGGGGAGAGGGTTGGGGTGAGGGGACGCTCCGCGGAGTGAGCCCGCTTGCTCATCCAATATTGCCGCGCACATTGCATCTGCGCCGCGGGATCGTCGACGACCGTCAGGAACACAAAAGGCAACACCGCGCCTTTGCCCGCCGCCACTTGCGCCAGCAACCGGGCGTCGATCTCCGCAAGGCCCTCCCAGCGGCAGAGATGGCGCTTCAGCGCGGCGGCGAGCGTGAGCGCTGCGGCATCGTCGGGCATGCCCTCCAGCACCGCCATCGCGTTCGCCAGTGCCGCCTCGTAGCGCTTCACGCTCCTGAGCACGTTGGCGAGATTGAGGCGAGCCTCGAGATAGCCTGGCTGGAGCGCGAGCGCGCGCTCGAAGCTTGCCGCCGCCGCTTCTTCCCGGCCCAGTGCCGCGAGCGC
Organism: Allostellaceae bacterium; assembly: GCA_035945115.1. GTDB lineage: Bacteria > Pseudomonadota > Alphaproteobacteria > ATCC43930 > CGMCC-115725 > DAHUYF01. Next base: position 58,501 of record DASZAN010000097.1, on the reverse strand, counting down.
CACGCCCAACCCGTTGTTGGCGGCGGCATGATCGGGCCGGAGCATGATCGCCCGCTCGAAGCTCGCAATCGCGTCCGCGTGGCGTCGCAGCTTGTTCAGGGCGGTGCCGAGATTGTGATGCGCATCGGCGTCGCGCTGATTGAGCGCGAGCACCCGCTCGAACGTCGCCACCGCATCCGCCGCGCGATCGATCGCCAGCAGCGTAGCACCGCGGTTGCCGATGGCATCGGCAAAGCCGGGCTTGAGCGCGAGCGCCCGGTCGAAATGCGCGAGGGCGCCCTCGTGGCGCCGCAATCGCGCCAGCGTCACGCCGAGATCGTTATGCGTCGCCGCGTCTTTGGGATTGAGCTCGAGCGCGCGCGCGAAGCTCGCCGCTGCTGCCTCGTGTTGGCCCAAAGCGGAGAGCGCGACGCCGAGATTGCGCTGCGCGGGGAAGGAGCGGGGATCGAGTGCGGCGGCGTCGCGGAAGCAAGCCGCCGCCGCCGCCATAAGGCCCTGACCGCCGCGAATCGCGCCCAAGAGAAAGGCCGCATCGAAACTCCGCGGCTGCTCGCGGCGCACCGCGGCGCAAAGCTCGGCCGCCGCATCGAGGCGGCCCGCCTCAAAGAGCTGGGCGGCGTCACTCAGCCGACTCGCCGCGCCTCGCTCGGTCATTCCGTCTCTCCCGCCGCCCCGGCGTCACCTTAGCCTTGCTCCGCGCTCGGCCGAACCGGGAAAACGACACCCGGGACTAGCCACGGCGGCGATCAAAACCAGCCGTTGCGATGGTCAATGGACCGCCGAGTCGCGATCTTGCGGCGATTGTGTCATTCCTGCAACTTACGCCGTCTTTCGCCGCCATTGGCGCAACTTTCATTGGGAGGAGCGAGGCATGCGGAGCTATACTTAACTACCGTGATTATTAGTAATTTTGTATACCAGGGGGAATGTCGATGAACAAATCGAGGGTATGCTGGGTACTCCCGATCGTCCTGGCTTCGACCGGTGCGGCCTGGGCGGCGGATACGGAAATCCGCGTCTATGGCGGCGTCGATGTCTCGGTCGATTATATCGATAACGGTCTCAAAAGCCTGCCGGCGATCTCATCCAACAATTCCTATGTCGGCTTCGGCGGCAGCACGACGCTCGGTCCCGATTGGCGGGCCGTGGCGCAGATCGAAGGCCAGGCGGATGTCGCCGCAACCCCCTCGGTCAAGGACACTTTCGGCTTCCGCAACAGCTTTGTCGGCTTCGTCAACAAGAGTTGGGGCTCGATCAAGGCCGGCAAGAACGACACGCCCTATAAGAGCTCGACCGCGGCGTGGGACCCCTTCGCGAACACGATCGCAGACTACAATTCGATCGTCAGCAACACCGGCGGCGACAGCCGCGTCGAATTTGAGGTGCGAGCGGCGCACGCCATCTGGTACGAGTCGCCAAATCTGGGCCCCTTCCAGTTCAACTTGCTGTGGTCCCCAGGCCAGAACCTCGCCGGCGACAACACCGACTTCCCGCTCGGCGACAACACCTGCTCGGGCGGCACCTTCGGTTCGAGCGGCAGCGGCAACCCCGGCACGCAGAACAATTTCGGCAGTACGGGCAATTCCTCGGCAGTCGCCGCCGGCCAGGCGAACGGTGTCAACCAGCCGCATGCCAACAATGGCGGTGTCGGCAGCAACGTGCTCGGTACATCGACGATCGGCAGCGGCTTCGGCGAGTGCACGGACGGCGCCTTCGGTGATCTCTACAGCGGCAGCGTTATCTTCAAGCAGGGCAATTTCATTGCCACCGCCGCTGCTGAACTCCACCACGCCGTCAACCGTCTCTCGGACGTGGTTCCCACGAGTGGCATTCCCAATGATATAGCCGCGGCCACGTTCACGTCTTCGGGACAGGCGATTTCAGGTCTCGTAAGCACCCGCAACGAATGGGCAGCCAAATTCGGCGGCGGCTACGATTTTGGCGTGGTCAAGGTCTATGCGCTTTATGAGATCATGCGGCGCACCAACATGCCCGACGATTTCAACGAGCGCACGCGCGACGGCGTTTACGCTAGCATAACCTGGCGCGCGACGGAGAAGGACGACGTCAGTTTCTCCTACAACCATGCCTTCGCCACGCCGGGCAACCCGCTTATCAATTCCACTGTGAACTTCAACGTAACGACGCCTGCCCAAGGGGAGCTCTGCCCGCAAACCGCCAATCCCGCGACCAATACCCCGAACAACAACGACGATGCCGCCGATCAGTTTTCGCTCGGCTTCCGCCACTATTTCAGTCCGGCGGTCAGCGTCTATGCGGCTGGGAGCTACATGCACAACCATCCCTGCGGCCACTTCGTGCTCGGCACCGGCGGCCACGGCATCGTCGCCGCACAGCGCAACCAATTCAACGAGACCTTCCCCGGCAAAGATCTCGCCGGCATTTCCGTCGGCACCACCTTCCGGTTCTAACCATCCTCCCGCCACCTTGCGGCGGCCCCCTCCGGGCCGCCGCTTTGCTTTTGCCGTGCGCCTTCCTTTGTCATGATGCGGCTGGAGCGCCGACCCCCTCACCCCAACCCTCTCCCCGAGGGGAGAGGGGGATGACGGCGCGGCATCGTTCCCTCTCCCCAGCGGGGAGAGGGACAGGGTGAGGGGGCGTGTCGGGCAACGAAGCAAACATCGCCGCGCTCACCGCGGAAGCGCATCACTGGGCGGCGCGGCGGAGCAGTGATCCTTACGACCGCGGCGCGCGTGAGAATCTCGCGCGCGTTCTCTTCGCGATGCAGCGGGATCGCTTTCCGCTCGGCACCGTCGAACGCGGCCAGCATCTCCTCAGCATCATCGGCGACACCTTTCCGCTTGCGCCGCTGCGCGCGGCTTATTTCGAGAACCTCGAGCGGCTCTTGGCGGGACGGCCGCGCCGCGCATCGCCTGGGAGCGTCGTGCTCGGCCTCGGCAGCGGGCGTTGCGGCTCGACCAGCCTGACGGCGCTCGTCGGATCGGCGGCCGGCAGCATCGCCACTCACGAAAATCCACCGCTCGTCTACTGGGAGCCGCTCGCCGAGCAGCGCGACTTCCATTTCGAGCGCTTGGCGCGCCTCGCCGGGCACTTCGCGCTCGTCTTCGACGTCTCGCACTGGTGGCTCAATCTCGCCGAGTCGTTTCTCGCGCGCTTTCCCGACGGCAAGATCGTCGGCCTTCACCGCGAGCTCGAAGCGTGCGCCCGATCATTCCTGGCGCGGAAGGCGCTGGGGCGTGGCTCGATCAATCACTGGGCGCCACCCAACAATGGCATCTGGCGGCACAACATCTGGGATCCCGCCTATCCGACGTTTCCGCTGCCGCCAGGCGCGGCGAGCGACCCCGATGGCGTCAAGCTCGAGGCCATTCGCCGCTACGTCCGTGAGTACAATGAGGCCCTCCGCGCCCTCGCCGACCATTGGCCCGCGCGCGTTTTCCTCTTGCGCACGGAAGAGCTCGGCGAAGCCGCGGCGCAGCACCGGCTCTTCGCGTTCCTTGGCGTCGCGGGCAAGCCAGCGGCGATGGCGCTCAATGCCGGCACCGTCGCCGATGGGACCCACCAATACTGGTTCTGACCGCTCAGCGACCGCTGCCACCACCGGCGCCGCCACCACCACCACCGCCGCCTGCACCGCCACCGCCGCCTCCGCTCAGTGCGCTGCTGACCGCCGAAACGCCGCTTTCGCCGGGGATCCCGCTGGTGACGATGTTCGTCTGCGGCACGCGATATTGCGTCGGCGTTTCGAGCGGATTGCTGTAGGCGCCCTGGCTTGTTCCGATGGCGGAGGAGACGCGGCCCGGCTCATAGCCCGCGCAGGCGACCAGCGATAACCCGATCGCTGCGGCCAAGAGAGCGCCTGTCGTTGCCTTCGTCATGGTCTCCTCCTTACCCGCGCGCGGCCGGGCGAGGCGCCTGCGCACGAACCCTGTACCTAGATAATAGGCACTCGCGGGGACACCGACACCTTACGTTTTGTTCATTTACGCGTTACTCGGCGGGCGCTGCGACCGGCTCGACCTTGGCGGCGCAATATTTGAACTCGGGGATCTTGCCGACGGGGTCGAGCTGCGGATTGGTGAGGATGTTGGCGGCGGCCTCGGCATAGCAGAAGGGGATGAAGACCATGCCGGGCGGGATGGCGCCGTCGGCGCGCGCCTTCAATTCGATGGCGCCGCGCCGGGTGGCGACGCGGATCATGCTGCCGGGCTTGAGGCCCATGCGGCGCAGGTCCGAGGGTGAAAGGCTCGCTACCGCTTCGGGCTCGAGCTCGTCGAGCACGCTCGCGCGCCGCGTCATGGCGCCAGTGTGCCAATGCTCGAGCTGCCGGCCGGTGGTGAGCACCATCGGGTAGTGCTCGTCCGGCTCCTCCGCCGGCGGCACGAGCTCGACCGGCACGAGCTTGCCGCGTTTCGATGGCGTCGGAAAGCCGTCGCCGAAGACGATGTCGTTGCCGGGCTTGTCCTCGGCGTCGCAGGGATACGTCACGGAGTTCTCGCGCTCGAGCCGCTCCCAGGTGATGTTGTCGAGCGACGGCATCGCCTTCTTCATCTCGGCGAAGACCTCGCTGGGATGCGAGTACGTCCAGTCGAGGCCGATGCGCTTCGCGAGGTCGATGATGATCGCCAAGTCCTCGCGCGCCTCGCCGGGCAGCGGCAGCGCCTTGCGGCCCATCTGCACTTGGCGGTTGGTGTTGGAGACCGTGCCGGTCTTCTCGGGCCACGCCGAGGCGGGCAGGACCACGTCGGCATACTGCGCCGTCTCCGTCAAAAAAATGTCCTGGACCACGAGGTGCTCGAGCTTGGCGAGGGCCTCGCGGGCATGCTCGACATCGGGATCGGACATGGCGGGGTTCTCGCCCATGATGTACATGCCGCGAATGACGCCGTCATGGACGGCGTTCATGATCTCGACCACGGTGAGGCCGCGCTTGGGATCGAGCTTGGTGCCCCAGAGCTTCTCGTAGAATTCGCGCACCTTTGGATCCTCGACCGACTGGTAATCGGGATAGACCATCGGGATGAGGCCGGCATCCGACGCGCCCTGCACATTGTTCTGGCCGCGCAGCGGATGAAGCCCGGTGCCGGGCCGGCCGATCTGGCCGGTCACCAGCGAGAGCGCGATGAGACGGCGCGAATTGTCCGTGCCGTGCACGTGCTGCGAGATGCCCATGCCCCAAAAGATGATCGCCGCCTGCGCACGCGCGTATTTGCGTGCGACGAGGCGCAAGGTATCGGCGTCGATACCGCAAATCTCCGCCATCTTCTCCGGCGGGAAGTCCTTTACGTTCTCGGCAAGCTTCTGGAAATCCTCGGTATGCGCCTGCACATACTGCTTGTCGTAAAGCCCCTCGCTGACGATGACGTTGAGCATCGCCGAGAGCATGGCAACATCGCGGCCCGGCTTGAACTGCAGCATGTGCGTCGCATGCCGCTTCAGGGTCTGGCCGCGTGGGTCCATGACGATGAGCGTCACGCCGCGCTTCACTGCGTTCTTGAAGAAGGTGGCGGCGACCGGATGGTTCTCGGTGGGATTGGCACCGATGACGATGATGACATCGGCGTCCTTCGCCGCCATGAAGGGCGCCGTCACCGCGCCCGAACCGATGCCTTCCATCAAGGCCGCCACCGACGAGGCATGGCAGAGCCGCGTGCAGTGATCGACATTGTTGGTGCCGAAGCCGGTGCGGACCAGCTTCTGGAAGAGATAGGCCTCCTCGTTCGAGCCTTTGGCCGAGCCGAATCCGGAAAGCGCCTTGCCGCCATGCTGATCGCGGATGCGCTTCAGCCCATGCGCCGCGCGGTCGAGCGCCTCGTCCCAGCTCGCGCGACGGAAATGCGTCCAAGGATTGGCGGGATCGATCTGGTCATGCGTGCTCTTCGCCACGCCCTCCTTGCGGATGAGCGGCACCGTCAGCCGATGCGGGTGATGCACGTAGTCGAAGCCGAAGCGGCCTTTGACGCAGAGGCGATTCTGGTTCGAGGGGCCGTCGCGGCCGTCGACATAGAGGATCTTGTCGTCCTTGATCTTGTAGGTGAGCTGGCAGCCGACGCCGCAATAAGGACAGACGCTCGCCACCTCGCGGTCGGGCTTGGTGGTGAAGACGCTGTTCTCGTCGACGAGCGTCGCCGGCATGAGCGCGCCGGTGGGACACGCCTGCACGCATTCGCCGCAAGCGACGCAGGTGCTCTCGCCCATGGGATCGTCGAAATCGAAGACGATCTTCTCGCCATGCCCGCGGCCCATCATGCCGATGACATCATTCACCTGCACCTCGCGGCAGGCGCGGACGCAGAGCGTGCATTCGATGCAGGCATCGAGATTGACCGCCATGGCAGGATGGCTGCGGTCGGCGCCGGGATGTGCGGTCTTGGGGAAGCGACTGTCACCGACGCCGACGCGATCGGCCCAGCGCCAGAAGCGCGAGTCGGGATCGTGCGCCGTGGCGCGCTCGGGCTGATCGCCGACGAGAAGCTCGAAGACGAGCTTGCGCGAGGCCTTGGCGCGCTCGGACGCCGTCTTCACCTTCATGCCGGCGGCGGGCTTGCGAATGCAGGAAGCGGCGAGCACGCGCTCCCCCTCGATCTCCACCATGCAAGCGCGGCAATTGCCGTCAGGGCGATAGCCGGGCGCCGGGCTGTAGCAGAGATGGGGAATCTCGACGCCGCGCCGGTTCGCCACCTGCCAAATCGTCTCGCCCGACGCCGCCTCGACCTCGGCGCCGTCGAGGATGAATTTGATCGCGTCGGTCACGACACATCCTCCGGGAAATGCTTCAGCACCATCTTCACCGGATTCATCGCCGCTTGGCCCAGCCCGCAGATCGAGGCGTCGCTCATCACTTGCGTCAGCTCCTCGATGAGCGGTTTGTCCCAACGGCGGTTCTGCATGAGCTTCACCGCCTTTTCTGTGCCCACGCGGCAGGGCGTGCATTGGCCGCAGCTCTCGTCCTCGAAGAAGCGCAGCAGATTGAGCGCCACCTCGCGCATGTCGTCCTTGTCGGAGAGCACGACCACCGCGGCCGAGCCGATGAAGCAGCCGTGTTGCTCGAGCGTGCCGAAATCGAGCGGCAGATGGCCCATCGACGCCGGCAAAATGCCGCCCGAGGCGCCGCCCGGCAGATAGCCCTTGAAGACGTGGCCGTCGGCCATGCCGCCGCAATACTCGTCGATGAGCTCGCGCACGGTGATGCCGGCGGGCGCGAGCTTCACGCCGGGGTTTTTGACCCGGCCCGAGACCGAGAAGCTGCGCGGCCCTTTGCGGCCGCGACGCCCTTGGCTCGCGAACCACTCCGGCCCCTTCTCGACGATGTCGCGCACCCAAAAGAGCGTCTCGACATTGTTGATGAGCGTCGGCCGGCCGAAGAGTCCGACTTGCGAGGGATAAGGCGGCTTGTGCCGCGGCAGGCCGCGCTTGCCTTCGATGCTTTCCAGCATCGCCGATTCCTCGCCGCAGATATAAGCGCCCGCGCCGCGGCGCAAATGAATGCGCACGTGCTTTGAGAGGCCCACCGCTTCGAGCTTGGCGATCTCCGCCTGGAGCAAGACCCGACACTGCGGATATTCGTCGCGGAGATAGATGTAGACGTCGCTCGCCTCGACCGCCCATGCACCGATGAGCATGCCTTCGAGAAAGCGATGCGGATCGGTTTCCAGATAGTAGCGATCCTTGAACGTGCCGGGTTCGCCCTCGTCAGCGTTCACCGCCATCAGCCGCGGCTTCGGCTCGGCGCGCACGAAGCGCCATTTGCGGCCGGTGGGGAATCCCGCGCCACCCAACCCGCGGAGATTGGAATCCTCGAGCTTCTTCAGCAGCTCCTCGAGCGGCATCTTCCCGGAGAGACACTGCTTCAGCAACGCATAGCCGCTATCGCCGCAGTAGTCGTCGAAGTTGCGGTAGTCCGGCAGATGCGGATGCGTCTCGTCCTTCATCACCGCTTGGGCGACACTCGCCACTGTCGCGTGCTCGTGAAGCGCATGGCCGATCGCCGTCACCGGCGCGTTATGGCAACCGCCCATGCAGGGCGCGCGCACGACGCGCACGGCGGGACCGAGCGCTTGCGGCAAGTCCGCGAGCAATTTCGGCGCGCCCATCAACGCGCAAGTGAGGCTGTCGCAGACCCGCACCGTGACGGGGGGCGGCGGCGCTTCGTCATCCATGACGATGTCGAAATGGGCGTAGAACGTCGCGACTTCGTAGACCTCCACAAGCGCCAGCTTCATCTCATGCGCGAGCGCCGCCAGATGGCGCGCATGGAGGCAACCGTATTCGTCTTGCAAGAGATGGAGATGCTCGATCAGTAGATCGCGTTGGCGCGGCCGCTCGCCGAGGAGCGCCTCCACTTCGGCGAGCGCGGTCGGCTCGACCTGGCGGCCCTTCGGCACATTGCGCCCGCCGCGCCGGCCCATGCCGGGACGGAAGCGCCTCTTGCCTTCCTGCCGCGCCGCGCCTTCCGCCATCTCAGCCTTTCAGCACTTTCTGCATGGTGCTGCCCAAGGCGGCCGGCGAAACCGCCACGGTGATGCCGGCGCTCCGCATCGCCTCCATCTTGTCCTTGGCGGAGCCAGCGCCGCCGGAAATGATGGCGCCGGCATGGCCCATGCGGCGGCCGGGCGGCGCGGTGGCACCGGCGATGAAGCCCACCACGGGCTTCTTCTGCTTGCTGCGCTTCAAGAAATCCGCCGCCTCTTCTTCGGCCGAACCGCCGATCTCGCCGATCATGATGATCGATGTAGTGTCGGCATCGCCGAGGAAAAGCTCGAGGCAGTCGATGAAGTTGGTGCCGTTAACGGGATCGCCGCCGATGCCGATGCAGGTGGATTGGCCCAAGCCCGCGGCCGTGGTCTGCGCGACCGCCTCATAGGTGAGCGTGCCCGAGCGCGAGACGATGCCGACATGGCCCTTGGTGTGGATGTGGCCCGGCATGATGCCGATCTTGCATTGCTCGGGCGTGATGACGCCCGGGCAGTTGGGGCCGATGAGCCGGCTTTTCGACCCCGAAAGTGCGCGTTTCACCGCCACCATGTCGAGAACGGGAATGCCCTCGGTGATGCAGACGATGAGCGGCACCTCCGCATCGACCGCTTCGAGGATAGCGTCGGCCGCGAACGGCGGCGGAACATAGATGGCGCTCGCCGTGGCGCCGGTCTTGCGTACGGCTTCCTCGACGGTGTCGAAGACAGGAAGATCAAGGTGCGTCGTGCCGCCTTTGCCGGGCGTCACGCCGCCTACCATCTTGGTGCCGTACGCGATCGCCTGCTCGGAATGGAAGGTGCCCTGGGCGCCGGTGAAGCCCTGGCAGATTACCTTGGTGTCGGCATTGACGAGGACCGACATCAGGCCGCCTCCTTCACCGCCTTCACCACCTTTTCGGCAGCGGCGGCAAGGTTGTCGGCGGAGAGGATCGGCAGGCCCGATTCCGAGAGGATTTTCTTGCCCAAGCGCACATTGGTACCCTCGAGCCGCACCACCAGCGGCACGTGGAGCGCCACCTCGCGCGCCGCGGCGACGATGCCTTCGGCGATCACATCGCAGCGCATGATGCCACCGAAGATGTTGACAAGAATGCCCTCGACATGGGGATCGCTGAGGATGAGCTTGAACGCCGTGGTGACGCGCTCCTTGGTGGCGCCGCCGCCGACATCGAGGAAATTTGCGGGCGAGCCGCCATAGAGCTTGATGATGTCCATCGTCGCCATGGCGAGGCCGGCGCCATTCACCATGCAGCCGATGCTGCCGTCGAGTTTCACGTAGTTGAGCGAGTGCTTGGCGGCTTCGAGCTCGGTCGGGTCCTCTTCCGCTTCATCGCGCATCTCTTCCACGTCCTTATGGCGAAAGAGCGCGTTGTCGTCGAAATTCATCTTGGCGTCGAGCGCCAGCACCTCGCCCGCGCCGGTCACCACCAGCGGGTTGATCTCGATCACGGAGGCATCGAGGCTGGTGAAGGCCTTGTAGATGCCGAGCATGAATTTGGTGGCGGCGCCGACCTGCTTGCCCTCAAGACCCAAGCCATAGGCGAGCTTCCGCGCATGAAAGCCCTGGAGCCCGGTCGCGGGATCGACCGCGGTGCGGAGAATCTTCTCGGGATGCTTGGCGGCCACTTCCTCGATCTCCATGCCGCCTTCGGTGGACGCCATCACCGTGATGCGCGCGGTCTTGCGGTCGACCAGCATACTCAAATAAAGCTCGCGCTTGATGTCGCAGCCGTCCTCGATATAGACGCGCTTCACCTCGCGGCCTTTGGCGCCGGTCTGCTTGGTGACGAGCACATGGCCCAGCATCTCCGCCGCGTTCTTGGCGACGTCCTCGACCGATTTGACGACGCGCACCCCGCCCTTCCCCTGCTGGTTGTCGGCAAACCGCCCGGCGCCGCGGCCGCCGGCATGGATCTGCGACTTCACGACCCAGACGGGGCCCGGCAATTGCCGCGCCACCTTCTCCGCCTCCTGCGGCGTGTAGGCGACGAAGCCTTTCGGCACGGCGACGCCGAACTTCTGCAGCAGCGCCTTCGCTTGATACTCGTGGATGTTCATCGCCGCGCCTCGATCATGGCTAGATTCTAATAAGATTGCGTCGTCCCTGCGAAAGCAGGGACCCAGGGGAAAGCGACGGATTCCTGCAACCCTGGATTCCCGCTTTCGCGGGAATGACATTGGAGAAAATGGACTGGAACAACAACCGGCACCTTACGACTTTATCAACCCCGCGCCGCGCGCCCAGCGATATTTGGCGCCGAGCACCGCCACTGGGATTTCAGTGGAATAGGGATAGGCGGGGATGCCGTGGTCGTAAAGGTACTCGGACGCCTCCTCCACCTGGATGTCGCCGGCAAGCGAGGCGACGATCGGCTTCCGGATGCCCTTGGCCGCCATCTCCTCCACCACCTCGACGACCAGCTTCGCGAAGACCATGGGGGGCGTGATGATGGTGTGCCAGTAGCCCAAGATGAGCGAGTCGATGCGCTTGTCCTCGAGGCCGAGCTTGATGGTGTTCTTGTAGGTCGTCGGCGGCTCGCCGCCGGTGATGTCGACGGGATTGCCGGCGGCACCGAAGGGCGGGATGAACTTGCGGAAGGCCTGATCGAGATCGGGCGGCATCTTCATCAGCGACAGGCCGTTGTCGACGCAGGAATCCGAGAGCAGCACGCCCGATCCGCCGGCGCCGGTGATGATCACCACGTTCTCACCTCGGGGCGTCGGCAAAAGCGGCACGCCGCGAGCGAAGTCGAGGAGATCGCGCAGCGAACGAGCGCGCACCACGCCCGACTGCTTCAGCACGTCCTCGTAGATTTTGTCGTTACCGGCGAGCGCGCCGGTGTGCGAGGAGGCGGCGCGCGCACCCAGTGCGGTACGGCCCGCCTTCAGCACCACCACGGGCTTCTTCTTGGAGACGCGCTTTGCCACCTCGGCAAAGGAACGGCCGTCCTTCAAATCCTCGCAATGCATGGCGATGATGTGGGTGTTCTCGTCCTGCTCGAAGAACGTCAATAGGTCGTCCTCGTCGAGATCGGATTTATTGCCGAGGCCGACGATCGCCGAGACGCCCATCTTGGCCGACCGCGAGAAGCCGATGATCGCCATGCCGATGCCGCCCGATTGCGACGAGAGCGCAGCGTGGCCCTTGAAATCGTAGGGCGTGCAGAAAGTGGCGCAGAGATTTTTCCAAGTGTAGTAGAAGCCGTAAATGTTCGGCCCCATGAGGCGGACGTTGTAGCGCCGGCCAATCTCCTGGATCTCGCGCTGGCCCTCGACATTGCCGGTCTCGGCGAAGCCCGAGGGAATGAGCACGGCGCCCGGAATCTTCTTCTCGCCGCATTCGACGAGAGCTTGCGCTACGAACTTGGCGGGAATGGCGAAGACGGCGACGTCGATGTCGCCCGGCACGTCCTTGACGGACTTATAGGCCTTGCGCTCTATGATCTCGTCGGCCTTGGGATGGATCGGATAGATCTTTCCCTGGTAGCCGCCGTTGATGAGGTTTTTCATCACGGAGTTGCCGATCTTGCCGTCCTCGGCCGAGGCGCCGATCACCGCCACGGTGTCGGGCTTCATAATGCGGTTCATCTGCCGCACGATCTCGTCCTGGCTCGGCCGGTAGCGCGCCGGCGCCGGATTCCAGTCAAGCACGATGCGCACATCGGCGGCGACCGCGCCGTTCTTGGTGGCGAAGACCGGGTTCAGATCCATCTCGGCGATTTCCGGGAAATCGCTCACCAGCGCCGACACGTTCTGGATGAGGCTCGCCAGCGCCTCGCGGTTCACCGGATCGGCGCCGCGCACGCCCTTCAGGATTTCCGCCGCGGCGATGCCGTCGAGCATCGAGAGCGCTTCGTTCTTGTCGGCGGGCGCCAAGCGGAAGGTGATGTCCTTTAGCACCTCCACCAGCACGCCACCCAAGCCGAAGGCCACGAGCTTGCCGAAGCTCGGATCGGTGACCGCGCCGATGATGACCTCTTGTCCGCCTTGCAGCATTTGCTGCACCTGGACGCCGTCGATCTTGGCGCTCGCTTTGTACTTGCGCGCATTGGCGAGGATCGTGTCATAGGCGGCGGCCCCTTCGCTCGCGCTCTTGACGCCGACGATGACGCCGCCCGCTTCGGTCTTATGAAGAATGTCCGGCGAGACGATCTTCATCACCACCGGAAAGCCCATGCTCGCCGCGAGCTTCGCCGCCTCCTGCGCCGAGCTGGCGACGCCCTCCTTGGGCACGGCGATGCCATAGGCATCGCAGAGCTCTTTGCCCTCGGGCGCGGTAAGCGCCGTCCTGCCGTCGGCCTTCGCCTTGTCGAGGAGCTTGCGAACCGCCGCCTTGTCATGTGCCATGCCGTTTTTTGCCATTACCTCTTCCTCCCGAACCTCGTTCGAAGACGCCGCCGGAGCGGGTGTTGATTACCGTTGCGTGATGCGTGGCTCAGACTGCTTTGGCGCTGCGCATCGCCGCGATTTCGTCCTTGCCGTAGCCGAGCTCCGCCAAAATCTCCTCGGTGTGCTCGCCCAGGAGCGGCGAGCGCGTCACCTCCGAGGGGCTGTCGGACAGCTTGATGGGATTGCCGACGGAGAGATATTTGCCGCGCTTGGGGTGATCGACCTCGACCACCGTGCCGGTCTGGCGCAGCGATGGCTCGTAAGCGAGCTCCTTCATCGACAGAATCGGGCCGCAGGGGATGTCGTATTTGTTGAGGATCTCCATGGCCTCAAACTTGTCTTTGGTCATGGTCCATTTCTCGATCGTGTCGAAAATCTCTTTGAGCCGCGGCAAGCGCGCCGCGGGCTTGGCATAGTCGGGATGGGTGATCCATTCCTCCTTGCCGATCACCTTGCAGATCGCCTCCCAGACCGGCGCCTGGGTGATGAAGTAGATGTAGGCGTTGGAATCGGTCTCCCAGCCCTTGCACTTCAAGATCCAGCCGGGCTGGCCGCCGCCCGAGGCGTTGCCGGCGCGCGGCACTGCATCGCCGAACTTGCCGTGGGGGTATTGCGGATATTCGGTCATCACGCCGGTGCGCTCGAGCCGCTGCTGATCGCGCAGCTTGACGCGGCAGAGGTTGAGCACGCCATCCTGCATGGCGCAGAGGACGCGCTGGCCGCGCCCGCTGCTGTTGCGCTGATAGAGTGCGGCGACGATGCCGAGCGCCAGATGCAGGCCCGTGCCGCTGTCGCCGATCTGCGCGCCCGTGACGAGCGGCGGGCCGTCGTCGAAGCCGGTGGTGGAGGCGCCGCCGCCAGCGCATTGCGCGACGTTTTCGTAGACCTTGCAGTCCTCGTAAGGACCGGGACCGAAGCCCTTCACCGAGGCCACGATCATGCGCGGATTGAGCTGTTGAATGCGCTCCCAGGTAAAGCCCATGCGGTCGAGGACGCCCGGCGCGAAGTTTTCGACGAGCACGTCGCAATGCTTGACGAGCGATTCGAGAACGAGCTTGCCCTTCGGGTTCTTGGCATCGAGCGTGATCGAGCGCTTGTTGTGGTTGAGCATGGTGAAGTAGAGGCTGTCGACATCGGGGATGTCGCGAAGTTGGCCGCGGGTGATGTCGCCCTCGCCGGGACGCTCGACCTTGATCACGTCGGCGCCGAGCCACGCCAGGAGCTGCGTGCAGGTCGGTCCCGATTGAACATGCGTGAAATCGAGGATCTTCACGCCCGCAAGTGCTTTACCCATGGTGCCTGTCCTATTTCTTGCGCAGCGCGCTTTGCGGGTTGAGATTGCCGATGCGGCCGCTCTCGCTGCCCGCCGCCGGATCGATCACTGCATTGATGAGCGTGGGCTTGCCGGACTCGAGTGCCGCCTCGACCGCCCGCTTCAGTGCGTCCGGCGTTTCCGCCTGCACGCCGACACCGCCGAACGCTTCCATCATCTTGTCGTAGCGCGCGCCCTTCACGAAAACGGTGGTCGCGGGATCGGACCCACCGGTGGGATTGACATCGGTGCCGCGATAAATGCCGTTGTTGTTGAAGACGACGACGCAGACCGGCAGGTCGTAGCGGCAGATCGTCTCCACCTCCATGCCGCAGAAGCCGAAGGCGCTGTCGCCTTCGACCGCGAGCACGCGATGGCCGGTTTCCACCGCGGCGGCGATCGCCTGACCCATGCCCACGCCCATCACGCCCCAGGTGCCGACATCGAGCCGCTTGCGCGGCTTGTGGACATCGATGACGGCGCGCGCGAGATCGAGCGTGTTGGCGCCTTCGTTGACGAGGACCGTATCGGGCCGCTCTTTGAGGATCGCACGCAAGGCGCCGAGCGCGCCGTGATAATCCATCGGCGCATTGTTGTTCATGAGGCGCGGCGCCATCTTGGCGACGTTCTCTTCGCGCTTGCCCTTGACGGCATTGGTCCAGTCGGCGGGCGCTGCCGGCCAGATGGCGCCCATCCCCTCGAGGAGGGCGGCAACGCACGAGCCGATATCGCCGACGAGAGGCGCGGCGATTTCGACGTTACTGTCCATCTCTTTGGGCTCGATGTCGATCTGGATGAACTTCTTCGCCGCCTCGCCCCAGGTCTTGCCTTTGCCGTGCGAGAGGAGCCAGTTGAGGCGCGCGCCGATCAGCATGACCACGTCGGCGTCCTTCAACACGGTCGAGCGGGCCGCACCGGCGCAGAGCGGATGCGTGTCGGGCAACAGCCCTTTCGCCATGCTCATCGGCAGGAAGGGAATGCCGCTCTTCTCGACGAGCGTCTTGATGGCCTCGTCGGCCTGCGCGTAGGCGGCGCCCTTGCCGAGAACGACGAGCGGCCGTTTCGCGGATTTGAGCACCTCAAGGGCGCGCTTGACGGCGGCCGGCGCCGGAATCTGCGCCGGCGCGGCGTCAATGACCTTGACCAGCGACTTGCGGCTGGCCTCGGCATTCA
Source organism: Allostellaceae bacterium (assembly GCA_035945115.1). GTDB lineage: Bacteria > Pseudomonadota > Alphaproteobacteria > ATCC43930 > CGMCC-115725 > DAHUYF01. Next base: position 43,171 of record DASZAN010000097.1, on the reverse strand, counting down.
TCACCTGGCCGAAGAGCTTTGCCGGAAGATCGAGATAGACGCCGCCCGGCCGTCCTGAGACCGCGGCGCGGATCGCGCGCGCAAGGCCGATGCCGATGTCGGCAACGTGCAGCACGCGATAAGCGGCTTTGCAAAGCGGCTTGGCGATGGCGAGCTGGTCCATCTCCTCATAGTCGCCCTGCTGCAAATCGACGATCTCGCGCTCGGAAGAGCCGGAGATGAGGATCATCGGAAAGCAGTTGGTCGTGGCATGCGCGAGCGCCGTCACGCCGTTGAGGAAGCCGGGCGCCGACACGGTGAGGCAGATGCCGGGCTTCTTCGTCAGGAACCCAGCGATGGCGGCGGCGTAGCCGGCATTCTGCTCGTGACGGAAGGAGAGCACGCGGATTCCGGCGCCCTGCGCCATGCGGCCGAAATCGGTGATGGGGATCCCGGGCACGCCGTAGATGGTGGTGAGGCCGTTGAGCTTCAGCGCGTCGATGAGGAGGTGGAAGCCGTCGGTGAGCTCTTCCGTCTCGTCCGCCGCGCCCCTCGCCGACTCTTCGAGCGTTGTTGCTTGCGTCATCAGGCTGTTCTCCTGCCGGGTCGCTCAACCCTGGTCCCTTGTTCGTTCAGCTTAGGAAGTTGCAGTGCTTTTCCACATGCGCGGCGAGATCGAGCGTGTGCTGGCGGGCGAGCTTCTCCGCGAGCTCGGTGTCCCGCCGTTCCAGCGCCTCGATGATCTTGAGATGATCCACGATGGACCGCTGAGCACGATCGTTCTGACCGATCGTCATCTGCCTGATCGCACGTACATGGATGAAGAGGTTTTCCGTCATATCGGCGATGCATTGATTGCCGCTCATTTTGATGATCGCCTGGTGGAACTTGATATTCGCATCGGAATATTCGTCGAGATGGCCCTCGGGCGAATGTCCGCCCTGGAACTCGTCGAAGAGGCGGCGGAGAGCCGCGATCTCCGCGTCCGAGGCGCGCAGCGTGATGAGCCGCGCGGCGAGGCTTTCGAGCGCCGCCCAGACCTCGATCATCTGAATGATCTCGCGCTTGGACTTGCGCACCACGAAGATGCCGCGGCGCGGCAGGGTTTTGACGAAGCCTTCCTGCTCCAGAAGCGTCATCGCCTCGCGGATGGGCGTGCGGCTTACGCCCAAGTCCTGCGACAACTGGCGCTCGTCAAGGCGAATCTCGTGCGGCTGGCTGTAGATATTAACGGAGGTGATCGCTTGCTTCAGCGCGTTGTAGGCCTGGGTGCGAAAGCTCGACTGCGTGTCGATCGGCTTTACGTCTAGTCTCGGAATGGCCACGGACGCTCGCTCCTCGGCGAAGGGATAAGGTCACGGCGATCTGATATACCACAGAATAATATCTGGCATACCAGATGAGTCAAGCGGGCCGATGATCGATGAGCCCCTTCGAAGAAGGCGTTCGCCGACATGCACCCATCAGTAGGATGAGGCGCAGTCTTGTGACCATGCCGGCGGCGAGAGCCCGAAGCCCTGCCTTGACAACGCCGGCCCTGGCGCTTACGCGTCCGCTCCCGCCCGACCGCCCGGATGCTCGCCATGGCTCTCGACACGAAGCACGTCACCTTTGCCGGCCGCCTCGTCATCGTCGGCTTCGGCAGCATCGGCCAAGGCGTGTTACCGCTGCTGCTGCGGCACATCGCCGTCAACCCGCAGCAGATCACGATCGTCACCGCCGAGGAGCGCGGTCACGAGGAAGCGCGCGGGCTCGGCATCCGCTTCATCATCGAGCCGCTGACGCGCGAGAATTTCGGCCGCATGCTCGACCCGCTGCTCGGTCCCGGTGATTTCCTTCTCAACGTCTCGGTCGAAGTGTCGAGCATCGCGCTCATCGAGTTCTGCTGGAAGAAAGGCGCGCTCTATCTCGACACCTGCATCGAGCCGTGGCCCGGTGGCTACACCGATCCCTCGCTCTCGCCGTCGCTCCGCTCCAACTATGCGCTGCGCGAGAAGGCGCTCGAGCTACGTCGCCACGGCAGCAAGAAGCCGACCGCGGTGTTGACGCACGGCGCCAATCCCGGCCTCGTCTCGCATCTTGTCAAGGAGGCGATGCTCAATCTGGTGCGCGACATCGGGCTCGACGCGCAAAAGCCGCGTGACCGCCGCGGCTGGGGCGAGCTCGCGGCGCGGCTCGGCATCAAGGTGATCCACATTGCCGAGCGCGACACGCAGGTCTCGCCCCATCCGAAGCGCGTCGGCGAGTTCGTCAACACCTGGTCGATCGACGGGTTCGTCAGCGAGGGCTCGCAGCCGGCGGAGCTCGGCTGGGGCAGCCATGAGCGGCATTTTCCCGGCGACGGGAAGCGGCACGAATTCGGCTCCGATTGCGCGATCTATCTGCTGCGGCCGGGCGCCTCGACGCGGGTTCGCAGCTGGACGCCGCTGGAAGGCCCCTATCACGGCTTCCTCATCACGCATGGCGAGTCGATCTCGATCTCCGATTACTTCACGCTCCGCGACGGCAACAGCGTCCGCTTTCGCCCGACCGTGCACTATGCCTACCATCCCTGCGACGGCGCCGTGCTGTCGCTACACGAATTCGCCGGGAAGAATTGGCGCCTGCAGGAGGAAAAGCGGCTCATCGTCGAGGAGATCAGCGAGGGCGGCATCGACGAGCTCGGCGTGCTGCTGATGGGCCATGCGAAAGGCGCCTATTGGTATGGCTCGCAGCTCTCGGTCGACGAAGCACGCAGCCTTGTCCCCTACAACAACGCCACCAGCCTACAGGTGACCGTGGCGGTGCTGGCGGGCATGGTGTGGGCGCTCGAGAATCCCGAGGCCGGCGTCATCGAGCCGGACGAGATGGATTTCGAGCGCTGCATGGCGATCATGCGGCCCTATCTCGGCAAGGTGGTGGGCGCCCACAGCGATTGGACGCCGCTCAGCGATCGCGGACGCCTCTTCCCCGAGGATGTCGACGCGAGCGATCCCTGGCAATTCAAGAACTTCCGCGTCACCTGAGGAATTGAACGGCCGCCAGCGGAGAATCGGCGGCCTCACAGCGTTAGCCTGCCGGAGACTCGCGCCACGAGGAAGGGGCCCGGGCATGGCAAGCTGGGGCATGCGATTGGTCATCGCGGCGGCGGTGTTGGCGGTGAGCATCGCCGCCGCTGCCGCGCGCACCGTCGATCTCGCACTGGTGCTCGCAGTCGATGTCTCCGGCAGCGTCAATGCCGAGCGCTTCGAGCTGCAGCGCCAGGGCTATGCCAAGGCGTTCGCCAGCCGCGAGGTGATCGATGCGATCGCCGCCGGCGAGAACCGCACCATCGCGGTGACGCTTGTCGAATGGTCGGGCGCCACGCATCAGCGGCAGATGGTCGGTTGGACCATCATCTCCGATGCCCAGTCCGCGCTCGCCTTCGGCAGCGCCATTTCCGAGACGCCGCGCGCCTACGCCGATTGGACTTCGATCAGCGGCGCGCTCGATTTCGCGCTGGCGCTCTTCGACCAAGTGGAAGGCGTAACGCCGCTTCGCCGCGTCATTGACGTCTCCGGCGACGGCATCAACAACAACGGCCGGCCGATCAATGACGCGCGCAACGACGTGGTGAATGCCGGCATCTCCATCAACGGCCTGCCGATCTTGACCGAGTATCCGACGCTCGACGACTACTACCGCGACAACGTGATCGGCGGCCCCGGCTCGTTCGTCGTGGCGGTGAGCGATTTCGACGGCTTCGGCAGCGCCATCCTCGGCAAGCTCGTGCGCGAGATCGCCGGCGTCGCCAAGCCTGCCGTCACGCTGGCGGATCGCTGAGTCTCGGCTCTTCGCCTGCGAGTACGATAACGTCGCTCTCGATGCGAATTGCCGCGCGAGCAAGCCTGCGCCCCGCGCAAGGCCCGCTGAGGCAGAAGCCGTCCTCGACGCGAAAGCGCGCCCCGTGCGTGGAACAGAGGAGATCGCGGCCGTCGCGGTCGAAATAGCGATCGGGCAAAAATGCGAGCGGCGTTCCCATATGCGGACAGGCGTCGTCATAGGCGTAGATCGCGCCGCCTTTCTTCACGACGAAAACGGCGCGCACCGCCACGCCGCTGCCGAAGCGGAAGCCCCGCGCGCTTCCTTCCGCGAGATCATCGACGCGGCAAAGAACGCGAGCGTTCAGGGCTTGACGCCCGCCATCTTGCAGATCGTCTGCCATTCCGCCGCCGCGACCGGCTGGACCGAGAGGCGCGACTGCCGCACCAGCGCGATGTCGGCGAGCTTCTTCTCGGCCTTGATTTCGGCGAGCGTCACCGGCGTCTTCACCGGCATCAGCGGCTTCACGTCGACCATGACGAAGCGGCCTTCCTTATCGCTGGGATCGGGATAGGCTTCCTTGGTGATCTCGACGATGCCGACGATCGCGAGCCCTTCGTTCGAATGATAGAAGAAGGCGCGATCGCCTTTCTTCATTGCCTTCAGGTTGGCGGCAGCCTGGAAATTGCGCACGCCGCTCCAATGGGTCCCGCCGTCCTTGACGAGCTGATCCCAGGAATAGGCGGAAGGTTCCGATTTCAGGAGCCAGTGACGCATCGCGCTTGAGCCTAGCTCAGGCGCGGGCGATGAGGAACAGGCGACGAAACGGCAGCAGCGTCTTGCCGTCGGTGCGCCGCGGATAGGCGCGACGCAGTTTGGCGCCATAGGCCGCGCGAAAGGCGGCGCGCCCGTCGGTGCCGAGCGCTTCCAGCACCGGCCGCAAAGCCGTTGCGCTCACCCACTCGAGCACGGGGTCCTCGCCCTCGAGGACGTGCAGGTACTCGGTCTCCCAGAAATCGAGTCCGCCTCGGGCGAGCGGCGCCAGGAGATCGTAGTAGCGCTCGGGCGGCGCCACCGGATCGGCGCGGAGCACGGTGGCGGCGGCGAGCACCGGCGCGAGCGCCGCCGCCCAGGGACCGTCGACCGCCGTTTCGCGCATCAAGATATGCGAGGGCTGGTCGAAATTGCGCGGCATCTGCACCGCGAGCACGCCGCCCGAGATGAGCTGCCGCATGAGATGCGGAAAAAGCCGGTCATGCTCGCCGAGCCATTGCAGCGTCGCATTCGAGAAGATGAGCGCGCCACGCTCCGACGCCGACCACTGCGCGATATCCGCTTCAACCCAGTTGATGGTAGAGGGTTCGGCGGCGGCTTTCACCAGCATCTCCGGCGAGCGATCGATGGCGACAAGCCTCCGTTCGGGCCAGCGTGCGGCCATCGCGCGAGCGTGAACGCCGGTGCCGCAGCCGAGCTCGTAAAGCGGTCCCTCCGGAAGATCGCCGATGCGAGCCAACAGCTCGAATCCCGGCCGCAGCCGCTCGTCGCCGAATTTGAGATAGAGCGTGGGATCCCAGGCCATGGCGACGGTCTTAGCGGATCGGCGGGCGATGCCGAAAGCCGTATTTAACTGATTTAATATGTATAATGCTCATATTTGACAAATTCGATGGGCCAAACTACCTGTATTCACGCGCCGGCTGGCGGAAGGGCATAGGAGAGGTGGGTCGATGTTGCCGCTCGTTCTCGACGTGACGCGGCTGAAGCTCGCGCTCATCGGCAATGGCAGCGCCGCCGAGCGGCGCTTGGCGCTGATCGACGAAGCTGGTGCAAGCGACATTTCGGTCTATGCCACTGCCCCCTCGCCCGCGCTTGCGCACCGTGCCGGCGAGCGCCTCATTCGCCGTCTCCCACGGCCCGACGAGCTTGCCGCCGCACGCGTCGTGTTCATCAGCGAGGCCTCCCCGGAGCATCGCGCGCTGGCGCTCACCGCACGCAGCGTGAGCGCGATGGTCCATGTCGAGGACGAGCCCACCCTCTCGGATGTGCATGCGCCGGCGGTGATGCGGCGGGGCGATCTCGTCATTGCCGTCTCCACCGGCGGCCGCTCTCCCGCGCTCGCCGCCGAAATCAAGCGCTTCCTGCACACGCTTTTCGGCCCGGAATGGCGCGGCCGCATCGAGGAACTCGCCTTCCTACGTCGTCGCTGGCGGCTGAGCGGCGCCGATCACGTGGGCGTGGCGGAGCGCACGAAGGCCTGGACGATCGCGCGCCAGTGGTTGCCGACGCGCTCATCTGCACCGCGCGCGTCGGCGCACTGAGATATGTCACTCGACAGCGGCACCGATCCCGGCGCGCTCGCCTCTCCGCCAAGCGGCGAGCTCGCGCCGGCGTCCAGCGTCATCCGCCGCGCCGTCACCGGCAACCGCCTGCGCGACGGGCGTCCGGTTTATTTCGTCGGCAGCAGCCGTTGGTCGGAAGCGATCGAAGAGGCCGCGCATGTGGCGCCCAATGCAGCGGAGCGATTGTTGGCTGAAGCGCAGCATGGAAGGCCGCATCCCGTCGTTGCGCCATACCTCATTGACGTGACCTTCGGTGAAGGTCGGCTTCGCCCCGTCGGTCTGCGTGAGCGCATCCGCGCCTTCGGCCCGACCGTCGGCGCCGGCCCCTGAGCAAGACGGAGACGGCGCATGTATCGTTATGACGAGTTCGATCGCCGCTTTCTCGAGGCGCGCGTCGCGCAATATCGCGATCAGGTGCGCCGGCGTCTCGCGGGCGAGCTCTCGGAAGACGAGTTCCGCCCGCTCCGGCTGATGAACGGCCTCTATCTGCAGCTCCACGCCTATATGCTCCGCATCGCCGTTCCCTACGGCACGCTCTCGCCGGCAAAGCTGCGCATGCTCGCCAAGATCGCGCGGCGCTACGACCGTAGCTACGGCCATTTCACCACGCGGCAGAACATCCAGTTCAACTGGATCAAGCTCGAGGAGACGCCGGACATTCTCGCCGAGCTCGCCACCGTCGAGATGCACGGCATTCAGACCAGCGGCAACTGCATCCGCAACGTCACCGCCGACCCGCTCGCTGGCGTCGCCGAGGATGAGATCGAGGACCCGCGGCCTTATTGCGAGATCATCCGCCAATGGTCGACGCTCCATCCCGAGTTCTCGTTCCTGCCGCGCAAGTTCAAGATCGCCGTATCGGGCGCCGCTTCGGTCGATCGCGCGGCGGTGCGCGTCCACGACATCGGCCTCTATCTCCGGCGCAACGAGGCGGGCGAGGTGGGCTTCGAAGTGCTCGTCGGCGGCGGTCTCGGCCGCACGCCGATGATCGCCAAAACGCTCCGTGCATTTCTGCCGAAGCGGCAGCTTCTGCCTTATCTCGAGGCGACGCTTCGCGTCTATAACGAATTCGGCCGGCGCGACAATCTCTTCAAATCGCGCATCAAGATTCTCGTCCAGAGTCTCGGCATCGAGAAGATGCGCGAGGCGGTCGAAGCGGAATTCGCCGCGATGGGTGAAAGCCCGCTCGAGCTCCCGGCGGCGACGATCGCCGCCATCGCCGCCCATTTCGCGCCGCCCGCTTATGCGCCCGCCGGCGCCGCGGACGAAGCGATGCTGGCGTTGGCACGTGCCGGCGACCCTGAGTTCGGGCGCTGGCTCGACCGCAACGTCGTGACGCATCGTGCGCCCGGCTACGCCATCGCCACCGTCTCGCTGAAGCCGCCCGGCAAACCGCCCGGCGATGTTACGGCCGAGCAGATGGAGCTCCTCGCCGATCTCGCCGAGAGCTTTGGCTTGGGCGAGATTCGCGTGACGCACGAGCAGAACCTGGTATTGCCGCATCTCCGCCGCGGTGATTTGCCGGAAGTCTGGCGTCAACTCAAAGCAGCCGATCTCGGCCATGCCAATGCCGGGCTGGCGAGCGACATCATCGCCTGCCCCGGCCTCGATTATTGCAGCCTCGCCAATGCGCGCTCAATTCCCGTGGCGCAGCAACTGAGCGAGCATCTCGCCGCGCGCGATCACGAGATCGGCGAGCTTCGCATCAAGATTTCCGGCTGCATCAATGCCTGCGGCCACCATCACGTCGGCCACATCGGCATCTTGGGGGTGGACAAGAACGGCGAGGAGTTCTACCAAATCACCATCGGCGGCAGCGCCGACGAGAACGCCGCGTTGGGCGCGATTGTCGGTCCCGCGGTCGCCGCTGACGCGGTCACAGGCGCCGTCGACAAGCTCATCGACGTCTATCTCCACGCCCGTCGCGCCGGCGAGCGCTTTCCCGAGACCTATCGCCGGATTGGCGCGGCGCCCTTCAAGGAGGCGCTCTATGCCACTCATTAAGGGCGGCCGCTTCGTCGCCGATCGCTGGCGCCATCTCGATGATGCCGCGCCGGCACCCGAGGGTGCGGCGGTGGCGGTGTCGTTGAAGCGCTGGTCGAGCGAGCGAGACGCGCTCTATCGCCGCAAGGGAGAGCTTGGCCTCCGCCTTCCCAATGACGTGCCGCCCACGAGCCTCGGCCGCGATGTCGAGCGCTTTGCGCTCGTCACACTCAGTTTTCCGCGCTTCACCGACGGCCGCGCCTATTCGCAGGCGCGCCTCCTGCGCACCCGTCTCGGCTTTGAAGGCGAGCTTCGCGCTACCGGCGACGTATTGCGCGACCAGCTTCTTTTCATGCGGCGCTGCGGCATCGATGCCTTCGAGGTGAGCGAGCGCGCCGTCGCCGAGAATTGGCTCGCGGCGTTCGAGGATTTCCGCTTGTTCTATCAGCCGGCGGAAGACGCCCGACCCTGGATCGCGCGCCAGCGCGCGGGATGACGGGCGATTCGCTCGGCTGTGAACTGAGACATTCCCTCGGCGCGGGGTTTGCGCCAAGATGTATTATGGGGACCCCGCTGGTCCTACCCGATGACGGGTGGCACGGGCCGCGGCCCAGCGACTTGCCTACGCACTGACGCGCGACAATCGAACGACAGAGGAGGACGACATGTCATTGCAAATTGGCGATGTGGCACCGGATTTTGAGACGGAGACGACGCAGGGGCGCATCCGCTTCCACGACTGGATCGGCGACAGCTGGGCGGTGCTCTTCTCGCATCCCAAGGACTTCACGCCGGTCTGCACCACCGAGCTCGGCTATATGGCGCGGATCAAACCGGAGTTCGACCGGCGCAACACCAAGATCATCGGCTTGAGCGTCGATGCCGTGAACGACCATGGCCGCTGGGCGAACGACATCAAGGAGACGCAAGGCACCGCGCCCAACTATCCCATCATCGGCGATCCCGAGCTCAAGGTGGCGAAGCTCTATGGCATGCTCCCGGCTGCCGCTTCGGGCGATGCCTCCAAGCGCACGCCCGCCGACAATCAGACCGTGCGCAACGTCTTCGTCGTCGGCCCCGACAAGAAGATCAAGCTGATCCTGGTCTATCCCATGACCACCGGTCGCAACTTCGACGAGGTGCTGCGCGTCATCGACTCCCTCCAGCTCACCGCAAAGCATCGCGTGGCGACGCCGGTCAACTGGAAGCAAGGCGAGGACGTGATCATTGCCGGCTCCGTCTCCGACGATGAGGCGAAGAAGATTTACCCCCAAGGCTGGAAGGCGCCGCGGCCTTACCTCCGCATCGTACCGCAGCCGCGGTAGTAGCGAGCACGGCATCGGAAGCGGCCGGCAAATGCCGGCCGCATTCGTCTCTACTGGAAGTAATTGCAGCCGAAACACCCGCCGGCTGTACGCGGTTTTGCCGGTCCCTCTTCAGCAGAGCTCGTCCCTCTGCCGCGCGAGCACACTCGACTAAAAAGGCTCGGTCACCACCTCATTATCCACCGAGTCGCCAACCATCATCGTGACCGTGCGCTCTTCGAGATCGATCCAGAAACGACCGCAACGGTCGCCTCGCACACGCGCTAATGCCTGACGAACAGCTTGTGCCACCGAATGCCCGAATTGGCCCTCCAGCCCCTTTTCATAGCCCTTCCCGGCCCATAGCGATCCATCAGCGCTTTGATTGCAGGGCAGGCCCCAAGAGGCCTTGACTTGACGCGAAATGAAGACTCCCGTCGCCATTCAACTCCTCCGTTTTCGGTCCGCTCCCTGTTATCAGATCAGAAGGTGGTAGAACTAATTTGACGCCCTGAGTTTTGATACAATCAAGCTCCAATTATCACCGAAATGGGACGCTCGCAACCGCGTCTCGCATTGCGGAACTCGATCCGTCATCATCGGGCCTGTAGACAAGCCCCTATCGCGCCAGCACCCTGATTCCATGCCCGAAATCGACCCTATTCCCAGCACCGCGACAAAGCCATCCCTGACTGTCGAAGGATTAACCGACGCTGAGCAGCTCCAACTGCAACAACTCGCGCAGCTAAACCATTGGTTACAACAGGGTCGGCGGCAAGATCACGTTCGAAGCATCGACTTGCTCCAATCGCAGATGCCGGAACGCGATCACCTGCCAACAAAGTGGAACCTCTTGCGAGAGGTGTCACTCTATGAATGGCAGCAGCGCGCGCTAGACCAATGGGCGCGCGCCGGAAGACGCGGGATTATCAAAGTCGTCACGGGAGCAGGCAAGACAGTACTAGCGCTCGCTGCAATCCAAAGGCTGCAAGACATCGTCCCAGACCTGCGTGTGGCAATCATCGTTCCCACAGTAGTGCTGATGGACCAATGGGCGGATGAACTTTTATCGCGGAGCAATTTGCCTTCGAGTACTATTGCCACGCTAGGTGGCAACAGCACGATAGATGAATTTAGCTCCAATGTTCGTATACTTATCGCGGTGTTGAACTCGGCTGCGGCCAAGCTGCCAGACTTAGTCGAGCGGGCGGGGATTGGTCATTCCCTCTTTCTGGTCGTGGACGAGTGTCACCGGGCAGGTGCGCTGGAGCGCCGACGCCTATTCGAGACGCCGCGCGCATACTCAATTGGCCTTTCGGCGACTCCGGAGCGCGACGATCGGGACGATAGCGATCTCGAGCTTGACGAGGCTGATCTGCGAAAGCCGAGTGGCGATGAGGTATTATTCAGCGAAATAGGCCCCGTAGTTTTCGAAATGAATTATGCCGAAGCGATTCGAGAGAGCGTGCTGGCTCCGTTCGTGATAGAGCACTATGGGCTATCACTGTCCGCTGACGAAAGACACAGATACGAGAAGCTCTCACGAGAGATCACTGATCTTCGGCGTGACCTAGAAACTCGGACGCGGAGAGGGATTGCACTTGTAAAATGGTGCAGATCCGCGCGCGGCCGGAGTGACCCAAGAGCTCGCCGGTTCATTTCTCTGACGCAAGATCGAAAACTACTCTTGTATCGCGCGGAAGCTAGAATCAGAGCTGTTCGGGAGCTCATCGAGCGAGCTTTTAAAGAGGGCGAAAAGCCGCGCATTATTATTTTCCACGAGAGCATCAGCGACGTAATGATCATTTTCGATAATCTTCGGCGGCTCGGTTTTCCGGTCGTTGCGGAACATAGTGAATTTCCCGACAGGCTCCGGAGCGAGTCAATCAGACTCTTCAGAATGGGTATCGCGCAAATCATCGTGTCGGCGAAGTCGCTAATAGAGGGCTTCAATGTGCCATCTGCCGATATCGGCATAATCGCTGCCGCATCAGGATCTGTTAGGCAGCGTGTTCAAACGCTAGGTCGGCTCCTTCGACCTGACCCAGTTAGGAAGAAAAACGCGCGTTTGGTCGTGCTATACGCCATGCAGACTGTTGATGAAATGATTTACGAAAAGGCCGATTGGGAAATGTTCATTGGCGCGGACAGAAACGAATATTATCACTGGCCCGAGGTTGGCCATACTGAGCCACGGATGGTTGATGCCCCGCCACGGCGTCCGCCACTTGCCGACGAAGCGATCGAAGAGTCGAATCTTAGTGTAGGAGAGCGATATCCTGGCAGTTATGAGGGAACGCTGTACAGCATCGACACAGGGGGGAATGTAATCGACAACTCTGGTCGCCTCCTGCGCCCTTCCCCGGCAACGCGGGCGATCTTGCTAAAGTGGCTTAGGGGCGGTGGTCGTTTTGCCGTGACTCCGGTGCGCAAATACATTTTGAAACCTGAAAGAGGCGGCAGCGCCTCGACCATCGTTTTCCTTGGTAAGTCGCCAGAGCCGCTTTTCGAAAGGGATGAGAAACTCTGCGAGGAGTCTTCTGGAGTTGGTAGTGGGTTGGAGTTCGGCGCAGTGTATCCATTTTCTGTTGATGGCGCTGAGCGTTTTTCCGTCTTACAACGCGATAGCCGACTAATCGCAAAGAAGGTTGACGGAAACGTGAGATTTGTCCTACCGCCAAAAAATATCGCCGATCCATCCGACGCCGCCCAGCTTCAACTCCTTATCGATCGGCTGCGGGAAACGTACCGGTCAGGACGGCAAATCAACAAGATTCTGGTAACTGCTTCAGGCGATGTCGTGTATCCGTACAACGGACGGTACTATTTTGTCGGCAGGGCACCAGGAAACAATGGATTTGAATTCGAATAACCACTTTTGCCGCGATCTTTGGTTCATGCAATTAGTGTGAGGAGAGTGCGGGCGCGCCTCCTCCTGGTCCATAAAATTCTCGCAATAACCTCGATGATCTGTGCTCCCAGCTTTACCCCGGCTTAATCGGCTACTGGCAGACTGGCTCCAAGATCAAGAGGGGCCGTCGGTAATGTCACAGGTATCGCTGAAGCTGGTGCACAACCGTCCGTTCGCCGCGTCGAGCGACGATCTCGCGGCGGTGCTGGTCTTCTCGGCGGTAGGTCTGATCGGCCAACTGTTTGTCCTTGCGATGGGCCTTAAGAGCCTCATCGCCTAAGTCTCGCGCGCGACGGCCGCGGCTGGTTGCGGCTTCCCCTCGCCCTTCCAGCCGCGGCCACTTTTTTACCGCAACGGATAATCGGCCTGATCCTCGTAGATGGCGCCGCTTTTCGTCAGATAGCTCGCGACCAGGCTGAAGCGATCGACGCGGAACGCGTCGGCGCGAAAAAGCGCATTCGCCTCGATGAAGGATTGAAGCTTCGCGACGCTGGTGTTGCGCAACCGCGCCAGCGTGACATGCGGGGCATAGCGGCGCGTCTCCGGCGGAAGGCCGAGTCGCACCAGAGCACTCTCCACCTTGTCGCGGAGATGGCCGAGCGGCGGATTCTTCTCGACGCCCACCCAGAGCATGCGGTCGCCGAAGTGACCGACCCCGGCGAGCGACACCTCGAAGCGCGGCGCACGAAGCTGCACTAGCGCCGCATCGATGTCGCCGGCGACGCCCTCGTCCACCTCGCCGATGAAGCGCAAGGTCAGGTGGTAGTTGCCGGGATCGACCCAGCGCGCACCAGGAACGCCATTAGCCAGCAGCGAAAGACGCAGCTTGAGCTCGGGCGGAAGCGCGATGCCGACGAAGAGACGCAACATGGCAATCACATGAAGAGGGCGAGCACCCCGGTGTAGCCGTAGATGCGGTTGTGCGCGATCTCGCCGTTTCCGAAAAATCCGGCGAGGGGGAAATCGCCGAAGGCGTCGCGGATGAGTGCCGTCTCGCGCATCGGCTCGTCGAAGAGGTTGGGGCCGCGCGCGACGCAGCTGAAATAGAGGCCGGCACGCGGCGGAGCGCCGGCGCGCGCCTTGAGCTCGCTCAGCATGCGCGTGAGGTCGGCGGCGGCATTGGCGGGATCGCGGCGGCAGAAAAGCACGCGATCGCCGACAGAGACCGGTTGCGCCACCGCGAGCCAGCCGCGGGGCATGTCGATGCCGACGAGATTGCGGACGAGATAGTCGCCGGTGTCGGAGCCGGCGACCGGAAACCCCGCGAAGATCAGGCCGGCGACGCGCCGCAAATCGCGTGACAACAACTCGCCGATGTCCTCCTTGAAGACGTCGAGCGCCGGCCGATCGTCGAGCGCGGCTATGATGTTGTCACTTGCCTCGGTAATGCGGTGGATCGGACCGATCGGCGAACATCCCTGGGTAAGGCCGGTGAGGACCGGAACGTCCGGCGCCAGCAGCACACCGGAGAGGCCACCCTCGACGACGCGCCCCGCCACCTGCACCGGCGCCTCGCTGGCGGCGGCGAGGCCGCCTACGAGATAAAGCGAGGCATCGGCGGCAAGCGAGCCCACACGCTCGCCGATGTCGGTGTCGCGCGGGTCGCCATGGGCGATCGCCACCATGGGGCGGACGCGCACGAACCATTCGTCTTGCGTCAGCGTCGCCGCATTGGCGGCGGCGGGCGTGAAGAGGCGCGCGCGGCCCTCCGGCAGCGTCGCAACCAGCACCGCGAGCGCCGGCTCGCCGAAATACTCGTGCCCGCTCGCGCACACGCCGAGACCGACGCTCCCAACCCAATCGGCAATGCGCGTCCGCTCGCGCAAGAATGTCAGAATGCTGCCGAGATCGGCCGCAAGCGCGTCCGTCGCGTAGAGAAATCCGAGATTGGCGCCGGGCGGCAGCGAATGAAGCTGGTCGGCGCAGGATTTCGCCACCTCGGCCCAGCCGCCGCCGCGGGCGTGCGCGGCGACGAAACTCCGATCGAGCACGGGGTTCATGGCGTCGCCGTCTCGCCGTTGAGCAGCCGTTCCACATAGGGCGCCACCTTTGACGCGATGAGCGCGGCGCCTTGCGCATTGGGATGGAGGCCGTCGGCCTGATTGAGCGACGGGTCCGTGGCGACGCCGTCGAGAAAGAAGGGATAGAGCGGCACCTGATATTTATCGGCGAGCGTCGGGAAGATGGCGGCGAACTCCTGCTGATAGTCGCGGCCCCAATTGGGCGGGGCCAGCATGCCCGTGAGCAGCACCTTCGCCCCGCTCGCCTTGAGCCGCCCCAGCATCTTGTCGAGATTGGCGTAGGCGAGCTTGGGATCGATGCCGCGCAGCGCGTCGTTGGCGCCGAGCTCGAGGATGACGAGATCGGGATGGTCACCAAGCGCCCAATCGAGCCGCGCGACGCCACCCGCCGTGGTCTCGCCAGAGACGCCGCCATTGATGACGCGCGCGTCGATGCCGTCCGATCGCAGCACCGACTCGAGCCGTGCCGGAAACGCCGCGTCGGGGGTGAGGCCGAGCCCCGCGGTGAGGCTATCGCCGAAGGCGAGGATGCGCGGCGCCGAACCGGCGAGCGCCGCGCCGGGAGCGGCGAGGGTGACGCACAGGCAGAGTGCCGCCATCATGTTGACAAGCGCGCCCGCATCGCCATATCGCCGGGGCGCGCGCGGGCGTTTACGGCATTTCAATGGCTCCCGCCCGACAAGAGGTGACATGCAGGCCACGCCGCTTACTCCGCTCGCTGCCGACGATCCGATGGTCCTTCTCGACGACGTCCATTTAACACTGGCGAGCGCGGCGGGCGCCGTCAATGTCCTGCGCGGCGTCTCGCTCAAGGTTGCCACGCGCGAGACCGTGAGTCTCGTCGGCCCCTCCGGCTCCGGCAAATCGACGCTGATGATGGTGACAGCCGGTCTCGAACGGCCGAGCTCCGGCCGCGTCGTGGTGGCGGGCGTCGATCTCGCGAGCCGCGATGAAGATGCGCTCGCGCGCTTCCGCCGCGACACCATCGGCATTGTTTTCCAGTCGTTCCATCTCATTCCCACCATGACCGCGCTCGAGAACGTCGCCGTGCCGCTCGAACTTGCCGGCCGCGGCGATGCCTTCGAAGCGGCGCGCGAGGGCCTCGCCGCCGTCGAGCTCGATCATCGCCTCTTGCACTATCCGGGCCAGCTCTCGGGCGGCGAGCAGCAACGCGTGGCGCTGGCGCGCGCCTTCGCCGCGGGACCCAAGCTCCTGCTCGCGGATGAACCGACCGGCAATCTTGATACGGTCACCGGCGCCCATATCATCGAGTTGCTCTTCACCTTGAGCGCCGCACGCGGCACAACCTTGCTCCTCATTACCCATGACCGCGACCTTGCGACGCGCTGCGACCGCATCGTCCACATGGCCGACGGGCGCATCGTCGATGCGCCGCAAGAACCGGCCGAGTCCGTCGGCGTTGCCCGGCGAGGGACGCGCTGATGACCATGCTGGCGCTGGCGTGGCGCCTCGCCCGCCGCGAGCTGCGCGGCGGCACCAGAGGGTTCCGCGTCTTTCTCGCCTGCCTCGCGCTTGGGGTCGCGGTGATCGCCGGCGTGGGTTCGCTCTCGAGCGCGATCCGTCTCGGCCTCACCACCGACGCGCGCGCCATGTTGGGCGGCGATGTCGAGCTCCATCTCGTGCACCGACAAGCGACGGCGGATCAGCTGGCCTATCTCCGGCGGGACGGCGATCTCTCCACCGTCGCGACGATGCGCGCCATGGCGCGGCGGCCCGACGGTGACGACCGGAGCCTGATCGAGCTCAAGGCGGTCGACGACGCTTACCCGCTTTACGGCACCGTCGGCATTGATCCCGCGCAGCCGCTTGCAGGAGCGCTCGCGCGCGACGACGGCGCCTGGGGCGCGGTGGCCGCACCATCGCTGCTCGGTCGCCTGAAGCTCAAAATCGGCGACAGCATTCGCGTCGGCGACGCGAGCTTCGTCCTGCGCGGAACCTTGTCGCACGAGCCCGACGCCGCCACCGGCGGATTCGAGTTCGGCCCCCGCGTCATCATCACGCGCGCTGCGCTCGCCGATACCGGGCTCGTCATGCCCGGCGCCCTCATCGGCTACAGTTATCGGCTCAAATTGCCTTCCGGCGGCGACGCGGACGCGTGGATCGCGGCCGTCAAGACGCGCTTTCCCGATGCCGGCTGGCGCATCCGCGAATTCGCCAACGCCTCGCCGATGCTGCAGCGGCTGTTGGATCGCGTCACCGTCTATATGAGCCTTGTCGGATTGACCGCGCTCTTGGTCGGCGGCGTCGGCGTCGGCAACGCGGTACGCGGCTATCTCGGCGGCAAGGTCGCGACCATCGCCACGCTCAAATGCCTGGGCGCGCCGGCGCGGCTCATTTTCGCCGCCTACCTTCTGCAGATCTTGGCGCTCGCCGGGATTGGCATTGGCGTCGGCGTGGTGCTGGGCGCGGTGACGCCGCTCCTGGTTTCGCCCCTACTCAAGTCGTTTCCGATCGCCGCCCGCCTCGGGCTTTACCCCCTGCCGCTGCTGCTAGCGGCGCTCTTCGGCGTGCTGACGACGCTCGTCTTCGCCATCTGGCCGCTCGCGGGCGCGCGCGAGATCGCCGCGGGGAGCCTCTTCCGCGATCTCGTCGATCCCGCGCCGCGGCGGCCGCGCCCGCCTTATGTCGTCGCCACCATTGCCGCCGCTGCGATCTTGGCGGCGCTCGCCATCCTGAGCGCGAACGATCGCCTCACCGCCTTCTGGTTCATCGCTGCGGCCGCCGGATCGCTGCTGGCGTTTCGCCTGCTTGCGGCGGGGCTGGTGCTGGCGGCGCGGCGCGCGGGACGGCCACGCCATCCGGGCCTCCGCCTTGCGCTTGCGAACCTCTATCGTCCCGGCGCGCCCACCGCCGGTGTCGTCGCCTCGCTCGGCCTCGGGCTTACCGTGCTGGTGGCGATCGCGCTCATCGAGGGCAATATCGGCGATACCATCGACGAGCGCCTGCCGGAGCACGCTCCTTCCTTCTTCTTCATCGACATCCAGCCGGACCAGGTGGCGGCATTCGACGCCCTAGTGAAAGCGACGCCGGGCGTCAGCCAAGTGGCGCGCGTGCCGAGCCTGCGCGGTCGCCTCGTCAAGCTCAACGGCGTGCCGATCGAGCAGGCGGTGGTGAAGCCCGAGGCGCAATGGGCAGCGCAAAGCGAGCGCGGCCTGACCTACACGCCAACACCACCGGAGGGCTCGCGCATCGTCGCCGGGAAATGGTGGCCCCCGGATTATCGCGGACCCACGCTCGTCTCGATGGATGCCGAGGTGGCGAAAGGCATGGGCCTCGGCATCGGCGACACCATTACGGTCGATGTGCTGGGGCGTGAGGTCACCGCCACCATCGCGAGCCTGCGCGAGATCGATTGGACCTCGCTCGGCATCAATTTCGTGCTGGTGTTCTCGCCCGGCATTCTCGACGGGGCGCCGCAAATGCACATCGCCACCGCCCGCGTGCCGCCCGAGGAGGAGACAGCGCTCGAGCGCGCCGTCACCGACCGCTTTCCCAATGTCTCCGCCATTCCCGTCAAGGACGCGCTCGCCGCGGTGAGCCAGATCATCGGCGCCATCGCCACCGCCCTCCGCGCCACCGCGGCGATCACCTTGCTGGCCGGGACCCTGGTGCTGGCGGGCGCGGTGGCGGCGGGCCATCGCCGCCGCGTCTACGAAGCGGTGGTGTTGAAGGTGCTGGGCGCGACCCGGCGTGATGTGACGGGGGCCTTCCTCATCGAGTATGGGCTCTTGGGCCTTGCCACGGCCGCGCTCGCGGCGGTGCTGGGCACGGTCGCGGCCTATTTGGTGCTGACCCGGATTATGCACCAGGACTGGACCTTCTTGCCCGGCGCCACGCTCTCGACGGCGATGCTGGCGATGGTGTTGACCTTGGCGGTCGGTTACCTCGGCACCTGGCGGGCGCTCGGCGCCAAGGCCGCGCCCTATTTGCGAAACGAATAAACCTGCGCCGGCAAGGGCTTGCATCGGTTGCCCTTATCTCATTGAATTGCAACAGGGCCATGCCAATATTGCTGGTCGAGCCTTCAACCCTCAGGGGGTCCTATGGCATACGATTCAGGTAACCGCTGGACGGCGCGCACCGCCGTCCCGCAAGTCGATATCGATGTCGGCCTGCGCCAGTACATGCTGCGCGTCTACAACTACATGGCCGGCGGCTTGGCGATCACCGGCGTGATCGCGTATCTGAGCCAAGGCATCTATGCCCAGTACATCGCGCATACGCCGCTCCAGTTCCTGGTATTGCTCGCGCCGCTCGGCTTAGTGATGGTGATGAGCTTCGGCGTCCAGCGCATGAGCCTCGGCGCGCTTCAGGCGGCCTTCTGGGGCTACTCGGCGCTAATGGGTCTGTGGTTCGCCAGCATCTTCCTGCTCTTCACCACCGAAAGCATCGCCCGCGTGTTCTTCATCACCGCGGGCACGTTCGCGGCGATGAGCCTTTACGGCTACACGACGCGCACCGATCTCTCGCGCTTCGGCTCATTCCTCATGATGGGCCTCATCGGCATCATCGTCGCGAGCCTCGTCAACATCTTCATCGGCTCCACGGCGCTCCAGTTCGCCGTCTCCGTGATCGGCATCTTCGTCTTTGTCGGTCTCACCGCCTGGGACACGCAGCGGATCAAGGAGATGTACCTCGAAAGCGACGGCACGGTGATTGCCGGCAAGAAGGCGATCATGGGCGCGCTGCAGCTTTATCTCGACTTCATCAACCTGTTCCTGCTGCTGCTCCAGTTCTTCGGCTCGCGCCGCGACTGACGCCGCAACGATCCACGGACCTCCGCACCGCCCGCCTCTCGGCGGGCGGTGTCGTTTTCAGGCGGCCCCATAGACCGGCACGACGGCGCCGCGCGTCACCCTGTTGTGCGGGCTCGCCAGGAAAAGGATCGTGGCGGCCACCTCCTCGACCTTGGGCCAGAGTGCGTGCTCGGCCGTCGGCATCGCCGCGCGGTTCGCGGCGGTATCGAGGATCGAGGGCGCGACCGCGTTGACGAGAATGCCCTCCGCCGCCACCTCCTGTCCCAACGCGCCGGTGAGCGCGGCGACACCTGCTTTGCTCACCGTGTAAGCCGTCATGCCAGCGCCGAGCCGGGGCTCGAGCGCCGGACGCGCCGCGACATTGACGATGCGCCCGCCCTCCCCTTTCATCGCCCGCACCGCCGCGGCGCAGCAGAGAAAACAGCTCACCAAGTTCATTTCGAGCTGAGCCATGAGCGCCTTCTTGCCGGTCTCGGCGAGCGGCTGCATGGCAAAGCCGCCGGCGATGTGGATGGAGGCCCAGAGGCGCGGCACGCCGGCATAGAACCGCGCGACCTCGCCTTCATCCGCCAAGGTTGCGACCTCGGCGAGCCGCACGCGTTCATTGGCGCGGTGGCGAAAGCGCGCGACCTCGCCTTCATCGATGGTAGGAACGTGACAGTGCGCACCTCGCTCGAGAAGCGCCCCCACCACCGCCGTGCCGAGCCCGCCGGTGCCGCCGGTAACGACGACATGACGACCGCGATAGTCCATTGATGCCTCCCGCTCCGCTGCGCATCCTTCCTGGAAAGTGAACCATAGCATGGAGGCGACGTTCGCATGCTCGACCACGTCTCTCTCGGCGTCAGCGATCTCGAACGAAGCCGCCGCTTCTATGATGCGGCACTGCGCCCGCTGGGGCTCACTCGCATCGTCGATTTCGCCGAGCGCGGTTCCGACTACGGCGCGGCACCGGGCTCGCTCGGTGTCGAGTTCACCATCACCCGCGAGGCAGGCGTGAAGACGCCCATCCCCGGCGCGCATCTCTGCTTCCGCGCGCCCGATCGCGCCGCGGTGCGCGCCTTCCACGCCGCGGCGCTCGCGGCGGGCGGACGCGACGACGGCGCGCCGGGCTTGCGGCCGCAGTATCACGAGCATTACTACGGCGCCTTCGTGCTCGATCCCGACGGCCATCGCATCGAGGCCGTGTGCCACGCGCCCGAAACGCCCATGGTGATTGCGTAGAAACGATGACCGTAGCTTCGGCAGAATCGCGGAGAGCGCCACGCATCGTCATTGTCGGTGCTGGGTTCGGCGGGCTCACCGCCGCTCAGCATCTGGCACATGCGCCGATCGAGCTCGTGCTTATCGATCGCCACAATTATCACCTGTTCCAGCCGCTGCTCTATCAGGTTGCCACCGCCGCGCTCTCGCCCGCCGACATCGCGGCGCCGATCCGCCACGTGCTGCGCCGCCAGAAGAACACAACGATGCTGCTCGACGAAGTCGTGGGGGTCGACGCCGGCGCGCGCACGGTGCGCCTCAGGGATGGCGGCGCGCTCGGCTTCGATTATCTCGTCCTCGCCACCGGCTCGGTCTACAGCTATTTCGGCCATGCCGATTGGCCCCGCTACGCGCCGGGGCTCAAGAGCATCGATGATGCGACCGACATTCGCCGCCGCCTGCTCCTCGCTTTCGAGAAGGCCGAGACGACCGATGATGCCGCGGCGCGTCAGCGGTTTTTGACGTTCGTCCTCGTCGGCGCGGGACCCACGGGCGTCGAGATGGCGGGCGCGCTCGCCGAGCTGGCGCGCGCGGCGCTTGCCGAGGATTTCCGCCGCATCAATCCGCGCGCCGCGCGCATCCTCTTGATCGAAGCGGGACCGCGCGTGCTTGCGGGATTTCCCGAGAAGCTCGCCGCCTTTGCCGCCACGTCGCTCCACCGCATGGGCGTCGAGCTCTTGCTCGACACCAAGATCGAAGTAATCGACGGGGATGGCGTCGTCGCCAACGGCGAGCGCATCGCCGCCGCGACCGTAGTGTGGTGCGCCGGCGTCGAAGCGACGCCGGTGGCGCGCTGGCTCGGCGCCGAAGCCGGGCGCGGCGGCATGGTGAAGGTTGCCCCCGACTTGTCGGTGCCCGGCCATCCCGGGATCTTCGTCATCGGCGATGCGGCTCTCGTGCTCGACAGGAACGGCAAGCCGTTGCCGGGCGTGGCGCCGGTGGCAAAACAGCAAGGCCGCTACGTCGCTTCCGTCATCGCCGCGCGCATCGCCGGCGGGCCGGCGCCCAAGCCCTTCCGCTATCGCGACCAGGGCGCGCTTGCCACCATCGGCCGCTCCTCGGCGATCGCGGATCTACCGTTCGTGAAGCTCACGGGATGGCTCGCCTGGGTGCTCTGGGGCATCGTCCACATCTACTTTCTCATCGGCTTTCGCAATCGCCTCACGGTCTTCGTCAATTGGGTCTGGGCCTGGCTCACCTATGCCCGCGGCGCGCGCCTCATCACCGGCGAGAAGCGAGCCGAGTGAGCGGGGAACCTCGGCGAAAGGGTGTTTGTTAGGGTACTGCGCGCATTTCTTTGTGGAGCTCCGCCATGGTCAGCACCGCCGAAGCCGATTGGCGCAACGTCAGCGATTGGGAGCGGGCCGCCTCGGGCCTGGGCGGGGCGATGCTGCTTGCCTATGGCTTGGCGCGGCGGCCGTCGATGGCGAGCATCCTGATGGCAATCGGCGGCGCCATGCTGCTCGAGCGCGGCGCCACCGGTCACTGCTCGCTTTATCGCGCGCTCGGCTTCAACGGTCGCTCGGACATGACGCAGGACCAGCGTGGCGACGGCTCGTCCGATGACGAGATCGAACGCGCTTCGGGGGAGAGCTTCCCGGCGAGCGATCCTCCCTCCTGGACGCCGCATACCACCGGCCATCCCGCGCATGTGGACTGACCTTTCGAGCTGACCTCTGGCGGCCCCGCGACGGGTGAGGTAAGTCCTTCCCGCGCAACCGAGGGGCCGCCCATGAGCCGCGATGCCGCCATTGCCGCCGCCGAGGCCTATTTCGATGAAGGCGGCTTCGTGCGCGACCTCGCCCGCCGCGTCGCCATTCCAACCGAAAGCCAAAACCCGGCGCGCGCCGATGCGCTCATGGCTTACCTCGAGGGAGAGATGCGGCCGACGCTGGAGGCGCTGGGCTTTCGCTGCCACATCTTCGCGAATCCGCGCGACGCAGGTCCGCTTCTCTTCGCCGAGCGGCACGAGGATGACGCGGCGCCGACGGTGCTTGGCTACGGCCATGGCGACGTCATTCGCGGACTTGAGAGCCAGTGGCTCGACGGGCTCTCGCCCTGGCACCTCGAGGAACGCGGCGAGCGGCTTTATGGCCGCGGCACCGCCGACAACAAGGGCCAGCACAGCGTCAATCTGGGCGCGCTCGCCGCGGTTCTGAAGAGCCGCGGCCGGCTCGGCTTCAACGCCAAGGTCTTGATCGAGACCGGCGAGGAGGTGGGCTCGCCTGGGCTACGCGAGCTCTGCGCCGAGCATCGCGAGCGCTTGGCCGCCGATCTCTTCCTCGCCTCGGACGGGCCGCGCGTGGCGCCGGAGCGGCCGACCCTTTTCCTTGGCGCCCGCGGCATCGTCGACTTCCGGCTCTCCGTCAATCTGCGCGCTGGCGGACACCACTCCGGCAATTGGGGTGGGCTCCTCGCCAATCCCGGCATCATCCTGGCGCATGCCATCGCCAGCCTCACCTCGGCCAAAGGCGCAATCCGCGTGCGGGAGTGGGTACCGAAGCATTTGCCCAATTCGGTGCGCAACGCGCTCGCCGACATCGCCGTCGAAGGCGGTGCCGATGGGCCGGCAATCGATCCCGATTGGGGCGAGCCCGGACTTTCGCCGGCCGAACGCGTCTTCGGCTGGTCGAGCTTCGAAGTGCTCGCCTTCAAGACCGGCAATCCCGACGCGCCCGTCAACGCCATCCCGCCCAGCGCTTTCGCCCATTGCCAGATCCGCTATGTCGTCGGCCCCGATCCCACGGCGTTCCTGCCGGCGCTCCGCCGTCACCTCGATGCCGCCGGCTTCCCCATGGTCGAGATCACGCCGGCGGAGAAGGGCAATTTCGCCGCCACCCGCCTCGATCCTGAGGATCCCTGGGTGACCTGGGCGGCGCGCTCAATGAAGCGCAGCACCGGCCACCCGCCGGCCATTCTCCCCAATCTCGGCGGCTCGCTGCCGAACGACATCTTCAGCGAGGTTCTGGGCCTGCCGACGGTGTGGGTGCCGCACTCCTACGCCGGCTGCTCGCAGCACGCGCCCAACGAGCACCTCCTCAAAGGCGTGGCGCGGAGCGGCCTTGCCATCATGGCCGGCCTCTATTGGGATTTGGGCGGAGGCGACACGCCCTACGCGATGGGCCGTCCCCGATGACGGCGCTGCGGCTTGATCCTGCGGGGCCGTGGGGAGCGCAACGGTCGGCCTGAACCGCCATTACGACCGGAACAATCGGCGCGAGCCGGCGTTTGCCGACATCGCCGGGAATCCAGGGACGCGATCTGTGGTAGTACATTCCGTGGCCAGCCACACCGCACCAGCCTCCGCGCGCAGCGTCGCGATCGATCTCATCGGCGCCGTTCTTCGGCGCAAGCGCCCGCTGGACGATGCGATTGAGGACAATGGTGAGATGGCCGGCCTGCCGGCGCGTGATCGCGCCTTTGCGCGCCTCCTCGTCGCCACCGTGCTGCGCCGGCTCGGCCAGATCGACGCGCTCATCGCGCATTGCCTCAACACGCCGCTGCCGCCGCGCGCCGCAATGGTGCATGACATGCTGCGCCTCGGCATCGCGCAGCTCCTCTTCCTGCGCACGCCGCCGCATGCCGCTGTCGCCACCACCGTCGATCTCGCCGACATCCGCGGCTTCATCTCGCACAAAGGCCTGGTGAACGCAGTGCTGCGGCGCCTGAGCCAGGAAGGTCCCGGGCTCGTCACCGAGCAAGACGCGCCGCGCCTCGACACGCCCGATTGGCTCTGGCGAAGCTGGAGCCAGTCCTACACCGATGCGGGAGCGCGGGCGATCGCGCAAGCGCATCTCAAGGAAGCGCCGCTCGATATCACCGTCCGCGGCGATGTCGAGAAATGGCGCGGCCTCCTCGATGCGGTGCTGTTGCCGACCGGGACGCTGCGTCGCACCGGTGGCGGCGCGATTATGAGCCTTCCCGGCTATGGCGAGGGCGCGTGGTGGGTACAGGATGCCGCCGCGGCCATTCCAGCGACGCTCCTCGGCAAGCTCGCCGGCGAGCGCGTCATCGATCTCTGCGCCGCGCCCGGCGGCAAGACGGCGCAGCTCGCCGCCGCCGGCGCCTATGTCACGGCAATCGACCGCTCGCCGCGGCGGCTCGACCGGCTCAACCACAACCTCGCGCGGCTCGGTCTTCCCGTCGAAAGCCTGGTGGCGGATGCCGCCGTGTGGCGCCCCCCGGAGCCGGCGCGCTTCGTGCTCCTCGATGCCCCCTGCACCGCCACCGGCGCGATCCGCCGCCATCCCGACGTGCCGCACCTCAAATCGCCCGACGACGTGGCGCGGCTCTCGGCAGTGCAGGAGCGCCTCCTCGGCGCGGCGATCGACATGCTGGCGCCGGGCGGCACGCTCGTCTATTGCGTCTGCTCGCTCGAGGCGCAGGAAGGGCCGCTCCAGGTGCAGCGCCTCTTCCAGCGCGGCGCGCCGGTGAAGCGCTGGCCCATCACCGCGGCCGATGTGGGCGGCCTCAGCGACGCCGTGACCGCGGAGGGTGATCTTCGCACACTGCCGTGCCACCTCTCCCAATACGACGGCATCGACGGCTTCTACGCTGCACGTCTCGTACGCGTCGCCTGAGCCCGTTGCCGCGCGCCTCTGCGGTAGACCGACTTGAGGGCTGAGCCGGCTTGCGGCATCGCCGCTTCCCTGGTACCAAGCGCCCATGCAGCAGCCGGTTCGCTTGGCGCCGTCGATCCTCTCGGCTGATTTCGCGCGCCTGGGCGAGGAAGTGCGCGCGATTGCCGCCGCGGGTGCCGACTATATCCATGTCGACGTGATGGACGGCCACTTCGTGCCGAACCTCACCATCGGTCCCGCGGTGGTTAAGGCGCTCCGCCCCCACTCAGCGCTGCCCTTCGATGTCCATCTCATGATCGCGCCGGTCGATCCCTATGTCGGCGAATTCGCCGCCGCTGGCGCCGACATCATCACCGTCCATCCCGAAGCGGGACCGCATCTCCATCGCACGCTCCAGCTCATCAAGTCGCTCGGCAAGAGAGCGGGCGTCGCGCTCAATCCCGCGACCCCCGTTGCGGCGGTGGAGCCTGTGTTCGACATCGTCGATCTGGTGCTGGTGATGAGCGTCAATCCCGGCTTCGGCGGTCAAAGCTTCCTTACGGCTCAGCTCGATAAGTTGCGGGCGCTGCGCCGCCGCCTCGACGGGATCGAACGAACGATCGATCTCGAAGTCGATGGCGGCATCAACGCGGAAACCGCCGCCGCTGCGGTTGCCGCCGGTGCCGACGTCCTTGTCGCCGGTAGCGCCAGCTTTGCCGGCGGCCCCTCGAGCTACCCGGCGAACCTGCAGCGCTTGCGCAGCGCCGCCCTCGGCGCCCGCCATTGATGGCGCTCCCGCGTTCGGTCCTGTTCGGCTCGGCGCCCTACCATCTGAGCCTCTGGGGTCCGGCGCCGGCCGAGCCGGCGGTGAGGCTCAGCGATCCCTGGCCCGGCGATGCCGAGCGTGGGAACGCGCTGCTGGCGGGCGAGTTTCGCCTCGCCGGCGCGACATTGCGGGGAGAACCGCCACCGTGGACGGCCGACGTGATGCATCGCGCACCCCTCCTGCACGACATGCTTGCCGCCCTCCATAGCTTTTCGTGGCTCGACGATATCGCTGCGTCGCGCGCGCCGGAAGGGTGGAAGAAGGCCGCGGCATGGACCACCGATTGGCTCGAGCGCTGCGATGCCTGGGATAAGATCGCCTGGCGCGCCGATGTGACGGGTGATCGCCTCTTCGCGTGGCTCATGCATTGGAGCCGCCTCGCCGCGGACGCGACGCTGCGCCGCCGCTTGATGGCGAGCATCGCCCGGCAGATGCGCCATCTCGATCGCATCGCGGCCGCGGAAGCGCCGGGTGTGCCGCGGTTGCAGGCGTTGCGCGGGCTCATCGCGGCGGCGGCAGCTTGTGCGGCCGAGCGCAAGCTCGCCCGCGCCTTGCGCAAGCTCGCCCGCGAGCTCGACCGCCAGATCCTTCCCGATGGCGGGCATGCCGCGCGCAGTCCCAAGGCGCAGCTCGCCGCACTCGTGACGCTCGTCGATGCGCGCGCCGTCTTGCGCGCCTCCGAGAGCGAAGTGCCGCAGGCGCTGCAATCGGCGATCGACCG
This sequence comes from Allostellaceae bacterium, assembly GCA_035945115.1. Lineage (GTDB taxonomy): Bacteria > Pseudomonadota > Alphaproteobacteria > ATCC43930 > CGMCC-115725 > DAHUYF01. The sequence continues at coordinate 16,707 of DASZAN010000097.1, read as the reverse complement.
CGCCGCACCGATGCTGCGCTTCTTCCGCCACGGCGACGGCCGCTTCGCGCTCTTCAACGGCAGCGATGAAGGATCCACCGAGCGCATCGACCTGGTGCTGGCTCGCGCCGACGCCAAGGGACGCGCGCCCCTCTCGGCACCGCACTGCGGCTTCCAGCGCCTTCAGGCGGGACGCACGCTGGTGCTCGCCGATGCCGGCGCGCCGCCGCCGCGCGGCTTCGATGGCGCCGCCCATGCCGGGATTCTTTCGTTCGAGATGAGCTACGCCCGCGAGCGCCTCATCGTCAATTGCGGCGGCTATGATGGAGCAAACGCGCAATGGCGCGTGGCGGCGCGGGCGACGGCGGCGCATTCGACGCTCATCGTCGCCGACACCAACGCGGGCGAGCTCCGCGCCGAGGGCGGGTTTGCGCGCGCGCCTCGCCTCCTCGCCTCGGAGCGCGCCGACGACAATGGCGCGCAATGGTTTCGGGGGAGCCATGACGGCTACGAGCCATCCTTCGGACTTGTCCATGCGCGCCAGCTCTTTCTCGCCGCCGACGGCGACGATTTGCGCGGCGAGGACCGCCTCACCGGACGCGCGGGAAAGGCTTTTGCCATCCGCTTCCATCTCCATCCGCTGGTGCAGGCGTCGCTGACGCAGGAGGGCAGCGCTGTGCTCCTGCGCTTGCCGAGCGGAACGGGATTTCGGCTTCGCGCGCAAGGCGCGGTGATGAGTCTCGCCGAAAGCATCTATTTGGGCGGCGGCGAACCCAGGAAATCGCAGCAAGTGGTGCTCGACGGACATGTCGGCAGCACCGGTGCCGAGGTCAAATGGGCGCTGCGGCGCGAGGGCAAGAAGTCCGCCGATCAGGGAGACCCCCATGCCTGAGGAATCGCTTCGGCCGATCACGCGCGCCCTGCTCTCCACGTCCGACAAGACCGGGCTCGTCGCGTTCGCAGAAGCGCTGGCGGCCCGCGGCGTCGAGCTCGTCTCGACGGGCGGCACGGCGAAGGCACTCGCCGCGGCGGGACTCAAAGTCATCGAAGTCGCCGAGCTGACCGGCTTTCCCGAGATGCTCGACGGCCGCGTCAAGACGCTCCATCCCGCGATTCACGGCGGCTTGCTCGCGCGCCGCGACGATGCACAGCACATGGCGGCGCTCGCCCGGCATGGTATCGGCGTGATCGACCTCTTGGTGGTGACGCTTTATCCCTTCGAAGCGACCGTTGCGCGCGGCGCATCCTATGAAGAGTGCATCGAGAACATTGACATCGGCGGCCCCGCACTCATCCGCGCCGCGGCGAAGAACCACGCCGACGTGGTGGTGGTGACCGATCCCGGGGATTACGACGAGGTGCTGGCGGAGATCACCGCCAACAACGGCGCGACCCGGCTTGCGCTGCGCGGGAAGCTGGCGAGCCTCGCTTATGCGCGCACCGCCGCCTATGACGCCGCGATCTCGCGCTGGTTCTTTGCCGAGCAGAACACGACATTTCCACCGCTCATCACCTTCTCCGGCAAACTGAAACAAGTGCTTCGCTACGGTGAGAATCCACACCAGCAGGCGGCATTCTACGTCGGCGGCGACGAACGGCCGGGCATCGCCACCGGACGGGGGCAAGTTCAAGGCAAGGAGCTGTCGTTCAACAATTTGAGTGATACCGACGCAGCTTTCGAGCTGGTCGCGGAGTTTGAGAATTTGGATCCGAAACCACCGGCGGTAGCTATCGTTAAGCACGCCAATCCCTGCGGCGCCGCCATCGCCAAGACGCTGCGCGAGGCTTTTGTCAAAGCGCTGGCCTGCGATCCCGTCAGCGCCTACGGCGGTATCATCGCGGTGAACTATGCGCTCGACGAAGCGACGGCGGAGGAGATCGTCAAGCGCTTTGCCGAGGTGGTCATCGCACCGGCGCTCAAGCCGGCGGCGAAGCCGGTGCTGGCGCGCCGGCCCTCGCTCCGCGTTCTGACGGCCGGGCAGACGCCCGATCCGGAAGCGCCTGGCCTGACCATCCGCTCGCTTGCCGGGGGATTCCTACTGCAAACGCGCGACAACGGCCGCATCGATACGGCCCATCTCAGGACCGTGACGAAGCGTGCGCCCACGCCGCAAGAGCTCGCCGATCTTCTCTTCGCCTTCCGCGTGGCGAAGCACGTGAAGTCGAACGCGATCGTCTATGCCAAGAACGGCGCCACCGTCGGCATCGGCGCGGGGCAGATGAGCCGCGTCGACAGCGCGCGTATCGCAGCGTGGAAAGCGGAGGAAGCGGGCAAGGCCGCGGGACTGGCCGAAAGCCCGGCGCGCGGGTCAGTCGTCGCGTCGGACGCGTTCTTCCCTTTCGCCGACGGGCTTGAGGCGGCGGTGGCGGCGGGCGCCACTGCGGTCATTCAGCCGGGCGGCTCCGTGCGCGACGAGGAGGTGATCGCCGCCGCCGACAAGGCCGGCATCGCCATGGTGTTCACGGGGATCCGCCACTTCCGCCACTGAGGCGCGCTCAGACGCAGCGGCCACCGTCGATCTCGAAGGCGACGCCGGTGATGAAGGCGCCCTCGTCGGAGGCGAGATAGAGCGCGGCGTTGGCGACGTCGAGGGGCGTCGCGAAACGCCCGAGCGGGATCGAGGCAAGGAACTTGGCACGGAGCTCCGGCGTGTCGCCACCCATGAAGCTCGGCAAGAGCGGCGTGTCCCCTGCCACCGGGCAAAGTGCGTTGACGCGGATCTTGTCGGGTGCCAGCTCCTGCGCCATCGCCTTCGACAGCATCACCGCGGCGCCCTTCGAGCCGCAATACCAGACGAGACCGGCCCGCGCGCGGATGCCGGCGGTGGAGGCGGTGTTGAGAATGACGCCGCCTTGTCCTTGGCGGCGCATCACCGGCACCACATGGCGCGCAGCGAGATAGATCGATTTCACGTTGACGGCATAGATGCGGTCGAAGGTGCCTTCGTCGACGCCCAGCATCGGGCCGTTCTTGTGAGTGGTGCCGGCGTTGTTCACCATGATGTCGATGCGGCCGAAACGCTCGAGCGCGCGCGCAACGAGGCGCTCGACCGCGGCATTGTCGGAAACGTCGGCGCGCGCATATGAGGCGCTGCCCTGACCTTGCGCGCGCTCGATCTCATGCGCGACGCGCTCGCCGCCCCTATCGTCGATGTCGTTGACGACGACCTTGGCGCCTTCTTCGGCAAAGCGCTTGGCGATCCCCTCGCCGAAGCCCGAGCCCGCACCGGTGATGATCGCCACTTTGCCGTTGAGCCGCATGTCTTCCTCCCGCTCGCTTGTTGGGAGCGAGTGTGGCATCGCCGGCGGAATCGGCAAGAGCGAGGCGAGGTGCCTCAGGGGGTCATGGCGGAGACTCGCCGCACCATCTCGTCCGGCTCGCCGGCGGCGACGGTGAGCGCGTAGAAGACCCCATCGGCGCTATAGAAGAAGGTGCGGACGCCCGCGGCGGCGCTGTCGCCACGCTCGCCGCGGGTTGCACTGGCCGCGACATAGAGCGAAGCGGGGTGGTTGACACGGTCGCGATAGAGGAGAAGCGCCGCCGGATGCGGCGCCGGCAACAGGCGAACCGCCTTCAGCGTGAGGCCCGCGCGCGCCGCATCGGGCAAGGTCACCGGTGCGCCCAAGGACGCGCTGAGCACGCGCTCAAGGCTGTCGTCGCGCAGCTCCGCGAGGTCGCTCTCCCAGGAGGAGGAAACGGCGAAATGGAGATGCGCCTCCTGCGCTGCGGCGACATCGCCCTCGACGCGCGTGCTGCCACCCCAGCTCAGGACGGCGATGCCGACGATGACCGCGCCCACCAGCCCAGCGACGGCAAGGGCGAGGGGGCGCCGGCGCCGCCTCGACGCGCGTTGTAGCAATGCCTGCATGCGCGGCGGAATCGGCTCCGTGAGGATGCCGTCGTAAAGCGCATGCATGCCGGCAATATGCGCGCGATAGCGCTCGATGCGCGCCGCGGTCTCGGGATGCTCGGCCAAGTAGGCGGCCATCTGCGCCTGTTGGCCCGCGTCTAGGCGACCGTCGATGTAGTCCTGAAGATCCTGCTCGCTCGGTGGCGGCCGATTGCCCGTCGCTGCCAACGCACGTCCCCCTGGCGGTAGGTGGCACCATGCCTCAAAAGGTGGCAGCATTCAACTACTTTGTGAGGAACGCCCTCCAACTGACGCCCTCAGACGAGAAGATCGATGAAACGGCCGCGTCCAGCGGCTGTGGCGTTGGCGCGCGGGGTCGGATTGGTCGCCGGCGCAGGTGCCGTCTCGCTATCGGGCTGAGGCGGCCGGGCTTGCCGTGCCTGCAGAACGGCAATTGCCGCTGCGGAAAGGCCGAGAGGTTGCGTGGGAGTCGCCATGGCGCCGCAGCACTTTGGAGGCGATCGATAAAAGGTCGGTTAAATCCGTCCGGACGGCGTCGCCTTCGTTGGAGCCTGCCCCGATCGGATAGCAACGCCCCCTCCTTCGGACATATTCTGTTACAGAAACACACAAAAAATTACTTCATCCCAAGGGCTCAACCGTCAATCCTGTCGACAGGGGAGAGGATAAACCCGCGAGCGACGATAAGGTGTGACCGTACTCTCGGCACGCGAGTCGTCCGGCGATCAAATGGAGCGCGCAAGAATGGAGGAATCCGTGGGTCGTCTAGACCGCAACCCAGAGCAGCTGACCATCGCCGCAACCGGCAGCCTCGCCACCGTTCCAACACCGCGTGTCGTGGCACTCATCGATGTGAGCCGGCTGCGCCGCGAGTGCCTGCGCCTCGCCTTGGCGCAGCACAATGCGCATTGGCGCGTGAGCGAGTTCGCCAGCGCCGAGGAGCTGCAGCGCGCGCTCGACAGCGGCGCGCCGACGGCGGAGCTGGTGTTGATCGGCGCCGCCACCGCCGAGCATGTCGACCTGCGCCAGCTCGAGCTCGTCTGCGAGACCTTGCCGGAGACACCGGTCGTGGTGATCGCCGAGAACGGCCATCCGCAGCGGGCGCGGCAGATCCTGAGCAGCGGCGCGCGCGGCTTCCTCCCGACCAACCTCAGCCTCAAGGTGCTGATGGGCGCGCTCGACCTGGTGCTGGCGGGGGGCGTCTACGTCCCCTCCTCGCTGCTCGACACGCCGCCGCAGCGGGCGGAGGGCGGCATCGACCGGCCGAGCGAGCCGTGGTCGGAGCTGACGCGACGTCAGCGCGACGTGCTGGCGCTGATCTCGCAGGGCAAGTCGAACAAGCTCATCGCCGACGCGCTCTCGATGTCGGAGAGCACGGTCAAGGCGCATGTGAAGCAGATCATCAAGCGGCTGCACGTTTCGAACCGCACCCAGGCGGCGCTGCTCGCCACCGGCCACGGCCCCTTCCCGTTGCCGGGCATCCTCGCGCAAAACGGCCACGGCGCGATCGCCAAGTAAACGCTTGCCGATAAGCCCGAGGAAGCGTTCCTCGGCGCCGCGGCGACGCGGCTAGGGACCCGGCCCAGCCCCCCAGCGGCCGGGTCCCTTCCGTTTGGCGTGAGCGTGGCGTTCCGCTAGGCGCCGGCCAGCAGCTGCGCGATCTCCTGCAGCACCTGCCCCATGCGGTAGGGCTTCAGCAGCATGCGGCTTCCCGGCAGCGCTGCCTGCGTCTCCGGCGCCCGGAAGGCATAGCCGGTGGTGTAGAGCACCTTGAGGGCGGGATTGAGCTCGGCCGCGCGTTGCGCGAGCTCGTAGCCGTTGAGGCCGCGGCCCAGCACGATATCGGTGAAGAGGAGATCGGGCGGCGGCGCGCGGCGCATGAGGGCGAGCGCGGCGCCGGCGTCGGCGGCCTCCTCCGCCTCGTAGCCTGCGTTCTGCAGCGTCTCCACCATCGCCTCCCGGATTTCGGCGATGTCTTCGACGACGAGCACGCAGATGGGGTGAGGCGCCTTCCGAGCCGAGGCCATCGTCACCACGTGCCACATCCTTGCCCCAGGCGCAAGGGCGCGCACCGTCGCCAAAAAGGACAAGGTGCCGATTCTCTCTTCCGCGTGCGGCGAGGGCGAGATGCGGCTTGCGCGCATCGCGCGCGCGATCAGCGCGAGGCGAGCCGCGCGGCCACGGCGCGGAAGCGCGCGAGCGCCGCTTCGAGGCTTTCGGCAATCTCGGCGGCGATCTCTTCGGGCGGCGGCAAATTCTCGGGATCGTCCTGGCTCGCGTCCCTGAGCCAGAAGATGTCGAGGTTGAGCTTGTCGCGCTTGATGAGCTCGTCATAGCCGTAGCGCTTGAAGCGCTCCGTCTCCTTACGCGCATGCCGCTCGGCAAGCCGCGCGACATCGACGAACTCCTGCAGATGCTCGCGTTTCAGCGGCCGTTCCTTGAGCGTGAAGCGCTGATTGGTCCGGAAATCGTAGATCCAGAGATGTTTGGTCCAGGGATCCGGCGAGCCAGGCTTCTTGTCGAAGAAGAGTACGTTCGCCTTGACGCCTTGCTTATAGAAAATGCCGGTCGGCAGCCGCAGCAAGGTGTGGCAGTCGAAATCGTCGAGAAGGCGCAGTCGGATGCGTCCGCCGCCGCCCGTCTCGAATAGCACGTTGTCCGGCACGACGACGGCAGCGGTGCCGCCCTCGCCCAGGATCGTCATGACGTGCTGGAGAAAGTTGAGCTGCTTGTTCCCCGTCGTCACCTTGAAGTCGGGCCGCTGATAATCCTCGCGCTCGGTCTCGATGTCGCCGTCATCGGTGAAGACCTTGAAGCTCTGCTTGCGGCCGAAGGGCGGATTGGTGAGGACGTAATCCCATTTGACGCCGGGATCGGCGAGGAGCGCATCAGCGCGGTGAACGGGGCTATCCTCCTCGCCGATGCCGTGGAGATAGAGGTTCATCGCGGCGAGGCGCACCACGCCCGGTACGATGTCGAAGCCGGTGAAGGTCTTGTGGCGGAGTTTCTGCGCCATCGCCTTGTTCCGCGCCTCGGGCTTCTCCTTCATGTGTGCGTAAGCCGAGAGGAGGAACCCGCCGGTGCCGCAGGCGGGATCGCACACCGTCTTGCCCGGCGCCGGATCGACCACCTCGACGATGGCGTCAATGAGCGGACGCGGCGTGAAGTACTGTCCGGCACCGGATTTCACCTCGGCGGCGTTCCGCTCCAAAAGCCCTTCATAGATGGCACCCTTCACATCGACGCCGAGGCCGAGCCATTCCTCGTCGTCGATGAGCTGCACGATCTTCTGCAGCTTCGCCGGGTCCTCGATGGTGTTGCGCGCTTTCTGATAGATCGCGCCCAAGAGTCCATCCTTCCGCCCGAGTGCCGCGAGCGCCTCGGCATAAGCCGTCGCCAGCGCCTCTCCCTTCAAATGCCGCAACTTGTCCCAACGGTGCTCTTTCGGCACGATCGACGGATGGCCGAGATTCTCGGATCGCTCCTCATCCATCTTGAGGAAGAGAAGGCAAGTGATCTGCTCGATGTAGTCGCCGTAGGATACGCCCGCATCGCGCAGCACATGCGCGTAGTTCCAGACCTTGGCGACGAGGGTGGAGTAGTACTCGCTCATTGCTGAGCGTCCTCGGCATTGACCGCCCTGCGGCGCGAGCGTTGGCTCCCTACACCGCCGGTCGGCTGAGACCGCATGCTAGTGGATCGAATCTGACACTTGGCTCCGGCCCGCATCTCCTATCCCATTGATCGGACTCGTGCGGATAGGATTCCAAATGTCAGATTGGTACCACTAGCTCTTATTCGCGCGAGCAGAGTCGATGCAGCCTCATCGCCGGGATTCTGCGGTACGAGGCCGCCTTCGAAAGCAGATTCCAATGTGGATTGCCGCAACGCGCTCACCGCAGTCTCCGCTTTTGCGATTTCCGACTCGAGGTCATCGATAGCGACGAGAGCGTCCGACAGCATTTTTAGCGCTTCCGACATTTCCTCACGCGGCGGGACGGGTATCGGCAGGTTCCGAACCACGTCACCATTGATTTTCGGCATCGTACCTGCCGTCCCGACAGCGTAACGCTGCATATGTCCTCTCCCAATGAAGGAATTGGACACGCGCCAGATCCACGCGGCCATAAGGTCAGTCACTGTTCGGACGCGGATCATGAGGTCAGGATAAACGTAGGTATCACGAGGACCGTCGTACACTGCGGCAATACCGACATATTCTCGCGTGTTGCCCCGCTGAAAGAGGACGTCGCCAGGTTCTAGGAAAAGACTGGAACACGCAGGTATGTGCTCCGACAGGCGCTTGATCGCCGAACTCGATAGATTCAGCGACCCGGCAGTCGTTGCGGTGAGCTTCAATGCGAGGGTGCCACTCTGATTTTGCGAAGCCTTGGGCGAATATCCGTTGGTCGGGCCTTCGACTATCAGCTCTTCGAGCTTTGCCCATGCCCATGTTTCGGGTACAGGTGGGAGCTTTGCGGGATCGAGCGGGGCGCCTGGATCGGAACGCAGACGAGTGCCTTTAGTGAGCGCCGATCTATGTTTTGATATTTCATCGCGAACTTGCAGCAAACCATAATGTACATCATCCGCGCTCTTCTTCTGCCGCCAACCCTTGGTCAGCTGGCCGGTGACGGCGGATTTGAGGACGGCGCGACGATACGTCTCTAGAGCTTCGCGCGCTTTCTCCAAGTCCTGCTCGCCTGCCTCGATCTCGCCGAACAATTCTTGGATGCGCGCCGCGATGCGCTTCTGTTCAGCGGGCGGGGACAGAGGAATGGGGAAGCTGGCAAAGCGGGGAAATTCGATGCTGCTGACGGTCGTTCCATCTTTCGAGCACTCAGACAAAATTCGATTGTTTTGCCAACGTAGATAGAATTGGACGTACCGCGGGTTGATTCCGGGATGCGGCGTATAGGGCCCGCATATCTTGATTCAGAGTCAGCGCGCAATCGGCGATCGCTACGGGCAATGTGTGCTTCAGGATACCAGACCGTGTAACGACGAGAACGGAGCCGGCCTCTATCAATTTGGCCGCCGAGGACGCAACCGCGGCAGCGGTGATTCTTTCGGCGCTCTCGCCGACAAAATCGGCCTTCATATCCTTTGGCGACACCCATGGGACGTCGCCGCCGCGCCAGAATTTCTCATTCTCCTTCGACGGCGTCCCACCGCCGGTCCAATATCCAAGGTCGTCTAGGCATGCCCAAGACCAGCCTAACGGCAAAGGTTCGCGCCTCGCGCGTTCTTTGTCCACTAGCTACGCCACCAGTGCATCATTCAGTTCATCGATCAGCGCTGGCACGCGCTCCTTGCCGAAGACGCGATTGGCGGCGATACGGCCGCCGCGATCGGCGAAGGCTGGTATGTCCTGAAGGTCGTCGAGCGTCATTTCGACATTGGCGGCGATGTGGTCGCGGATGAGGAGGAGCCAGCGCGTCTGCTCGTCGGTGTATTCCCGGCCGGCCTTCTTCTCGCGGCCGGTCCAGAGATTGAATTGCCGCTCGACATCGACTGAGAGCGGTTGGAGCGTGTCGGTCCGGCTGAGCGCGAAGCGCACCAGCGACACCATGTCGCTCAGCACGTTGCCCGGCGAGCGCTCGCGCACCTTGCTGGCATTGAGGCGCTTGTAGCAGCTCCAGATCACCGCCGGCTCCAAGAGCCAGGGCGGCCGCGCGAGCGCGTCGCGAAGATCGGTGACCGCTTTCCAGGTGAGGCGGCGCTGTGCGTGCGGGCGGCTATAGAGAATCTGTAGCGCCGTCAGCTCGTCCTTGTTCTCTTCGATGAAGCGGCGGAAGCTCGCCGTCTTCTCTTCCGCTTGCTTCAGGTCGAAGCCCGTGGAGATGACGCGGTCGCGCGAGAGTTCGTCGATGGTGATCTCCGACATCTCCTTGAGCTCGATAAGGAGCTTGCGGAGCTTCGGGTTGTCCAAGGCTTGTGCCGCTTTCGCCCGCAGCTCGGCCGCGACTTTCGCCTTGGCGGCATCGCTGGTGGCGCCCCGCGCCTCAGCCTCACTCTCGACCACATCGGGATCGAGCGCATTCCACAGCACGCGCGCGATGCCGTCGATGTCCTTGCCATCGGCGAGCGCGTACCCGCGCGTGGTCTTCCGGCGGCACCTTGGGCGCGAGCGCGGCGAGGCGTCCGGCGAGCGACGAGAGCGCGTCTTCCGAGCTGTCGCCGGTGGCGATGTCGCGGAGCAGACGGTCGAAGGCGATGGCGCGCTTGCGCTCCAGCGGCTGCGAGGTGGATTTGACGCTCTCGGTCACGCCGACCGCGTCGATCAGCACGAACCGATCCTTGAATTTGGCGTCGGGCGTGACCTGGCGGAGGTCGGTCGGGTTGATCGTGCGCACGCCGCGGCCGCGCATCTGCTCGAAATAATTGGCCGAGCGCACGTCGCGCATGAAGATCACGACTTCGAGTGCTTTCACGTCGGTGCCGGTGGCGATCATGTCGACCGTGACGGCGATGCGCGGGTTGTAGCTGGTCTGAAATTCCTTCAGCAACTCCTCGGGCTTGGCGCCGGTGGCGCGATAGGTGATCTTCTTGGCGAAGGCATTGCCTTGGCCGAAGACCTCGCGGGCGATCTGCACGATCTCCTCGGCGTGATGATCGTCCTTGGCGAAGATCAGCGTCTTCGGCACCTCGCTACGGCCGGGGAAAAGCTCCGTGAAGAGCGTATCTCGGTAGGCTTGGAGCACCGTGCGAATCTGGTTGGGCGCGAGCACGCGTACGTCCAAATCCTTCTTCGCGTACTCCAGATCATCATCGAGCTCTTCGTAGCGCATGCGCCGCGTCTTGCGGTCGCGCACGGGCACAGTGTAGCTGGCATCGACCGTGCCGCCATGCTCGCCGATCTCCGTGCGGATGCGATAGGTCTCGTAGCCAACATTGACGCCGTCCACGACCGAGCGCTCGTAGGGATATTCGGCGACGAGGTTGAGATTGAAGAATCCGAGTGTGTGCTTCGAGGGCGTCGCCGTCAGCCCAATGATGAAGGCGTCGAAATAGTCGAGCACCTGCCGCCAGACGCCGTAGATCGAGCGATGGCATTCGTCGACGATGATGATGTCGAAGGTCTCGATGGGAATGGCGGGATTATAGACGATGGGGCGCTCGGCGATGACGGAAGGCATCTCTTCGAGCGAAGTCTCGTCGAGTTCTTCATCGAGGTCTTCGCCGCGAAGTGCGGCATAAAGCCGCTGGATGGTGGAGATAACGACGCTGCTCGACGCCTCGACGGTGCGGCCCGAGAGGAGCTGCACATTGTAGATTTCGGTGAAGAGCTTGCCAGTGCCCGGCGGCTGGAAGCGTTGAAACTCGTTCTTGGTCTGCGTTCCCAGGTTCTTCCGGTCGACGAGGAACAGGATGCGCCGCGCGTCAGCATAGCTCAGCAATTGCTGGACGAGATTGCAGGCGGTGAAGGTCTTGCCGGCGCCGGTCGCCATTTGCACGAGCGCGCGCGGATCGCCGCGCTTCAGCGACACGGTCAAATTGGCGATGGCATCGATCTGGCAGTCGCGCAAGCCGGCGGGATCGACCGATGGCAGGAGCTGGAGTCGCCGCCGTAGGCTGCTGCCTTTCTTCAGTGTTTCGAGCAAAAATTCTGGGCGGTGAAAGGAGAAGACGAAGCGCGAACGCGGCTGCGGGTCGCGATGATCGGTAAAGCGCGTCTCGGCGCCGCTGGATTCGTATTCGAAATAAAGGTTCGGGCCCCAGGCCGCGAGATTGGGCGGGAGCGCCGCCATGTAGCTCGCCGATTGGTCCTCGACGCCAGTGAGCGTATGGCCTTCCGGCTTGGCCTCGACGACACCGCAAGCCTTGCGGTCGATGAACAGGAGGTAATCGGCGGGACCGGCGGGAAGCGAGAATTCGCGAACCGCGACGCCAAGCCCGGCGCCCAAATTGACCTCGTCGCGGTCTTGGACAAGCCAGCCGCTCGCCAGAAGTTTCGCGTCAATCTCGGCGCGTGCCCGCGCCTCCGGAGTCATACCTCCGATCGTACCCTATTTGGGGGAGGATACAACTTTGGGGCGCTCTGACCCGTTGAGGCGCCCTGCGCTTGCGCGAATGGCCCAGAAACGGCGCAGGCTGCCACGCGCCGCCCGAGGCGGCGGAAGGCTGGCCCCCAGCTTGTCGAGCGCGCCCGATCGCGCCTAGATTTGGCAAAGGCAATCGCGGTTGCGGGGATGCCGCCCCCAGCCGACAAGCCCGGGAGCTACAGCGCCATGCCAGACACCAGCCTCTTCCCCGTCGCCGAGAGCAACGCGCGCACGGCGTGGATCGATGCCGCCCGCTATGAGCGCATGTACGACGAGTCGCTCCGCGATCCCGAGCGCTTCTGGCGCGAGGAGGGAAAGCGGCTTCATTGGATGAAGCCCTACACCAAGGTGAAGAACACCAGCTTCACCGGCAATGTCCACATCAGATGGTACGAGGACGGCACGCTTAACGCGTCCTACAATTGCATCGACCGGCATTTGGCGACGCGCGCCGACCAGACGGCGATCCTCTGGGAAGGCGACAGCCCGCATGAGCATCGCCATGTCAGCTACAGCGAGCTGCATGAAAGCGTTTGCCGCCTCGCCAATGTGCTGAAATCGCGCGGCGTCAAGAAGGGCGACCGCGTCACCATCTACATGCCGATGATTCCCGAGACGGCGTTCGCCATGCTCGCTTGCGCGCGCATCGGCGCCATCCACTCCGTCGTCTTCGGCGGCTTCTCGCCCGAGAGCCTCATGGGCCGCATCCAGGACTGCAAGTCCGACATCCTCATCACCGCCGATGAAGGCTTCCGCGGCAGCCGCAAGGTGCCGCTCAAGGCCAACGCCGACGAAGCCCTGAAGCAATGCCCCAACGTCAAGACGGCGATCATCGTCCGCCGCACCGGCGGCAAGATCGGCTGGGTCGAGGGCCGCGACGTCTGGTACCACGAGGCGATGGCCGCCGCCTCGAAGGAGTGTCCGCCCGCCGAGATGAGCGCCGAGGATCCGCTCTTCATCCTCTATACCTCGGGCTCGACGGGAAAGCCCAAGGGCGTGCTGCACACCACCGGCGGCTATCTCGTCTTCGTAGCATCCACCCATCAATACATCTTCGACTATCACGACGGCGACATCTTTTGGTGCACCGCCGATGTCGGCTGGGTGACGGGCCACAGCTACATCGTCTACGGCCCGCTCGCCAACGGCGCCACCACCATGATGTTCGAGGGCGTGCCCAACTATCCCGATGCCTCGCGCTTCTGGCAAGTGATCGACAAGCACAAGGTCAACATCTTCTACACCGCGCCGACCGCGATCCGCGCACTGATGCGCGAAGGCGAAGGGTACGTGAAGAAGACATCGCGGAAGTCGCTGAAGCTTCTGGGCACGGTGGGCGAGCCGATCAATCCCGAAGCCTGGCTCTGGTATCATCGCGTCGTCGGTGACAGCAAGATCCCGATCGTCGACACTTGGTGGCAGACGGAGACGGGCGGGATTCTGATCACGCCGCTCCCCGGCGCCATCGCGCAGAAGCCGGGCTCGGCGACGAAGCCGTTCTTCGGCGTGAAGCCGGTCATCGTCGACAATGACGGGAACGTGCTCGAGGGCGCCGCCGAAGGCAATCTCTGCATCGCCGATGCCTGGCCGGGCATGATGCGCACCGTCTTCGGCGACCATAAGCGCTTCGTCGAGACGTACTTCTCGACCTTCCCCGGCAAGTACTTCACCGGCGACGGCGCGCGCCGCGACGAGGATGGCTATTACTGGATCACCGGGCGCGTCGACGACGTCATCAACGTCGCGGGCCACCGCCTCGGTACCGCGGAAGTGGAGAGCGCGCTGGTGGCCCATCCCAAGGTCGCCGAGGCCGCCGTGGTCGGATACCCGCACGATGTGAAGGGCCAAGGCATCTATGCCTATGTCACGCTCAAGACCGGCAACGAGCCGAGCGAGCCCTTACGCAAAGAGCTGGTGGCGTGGGTGAGAAAGCACATCGGCCCCATCGCCTCACCGGACTTGATCCAGTGGGCCCCCAACCTGCCGAAGACGCGGAGCGGCAAGATCATGCGAAGAATCCTGCGCAAGATCGCCGCCAACGAACAGGACCAACTCGGCGACGTCTCGACCCTCGCCGATCCCACCGTGGTGACGGATCTGGTCGAGAACCGGATGAATCGGGGGTAGCGAAACGATGCAGCCCTTCATCGCCGCGCGGCTGGCAGAACTCGCTCAACTATGCCGACGCCATCATGTGCGCCGGCTCGACTTGTTCGGTTCCGCGGCGCGCGGTGAATTCGACGAGGACAATAGCGATGTGGATTTCGTCGTCGAATTTGAGAACGGCGCAACGGCGAAAGCGCTCGACACCTACTTCGGATTGAAGGAGGCGCTCGAAGCATTGCTCGGCCGGCCCGTCGACCTCGTCATGTCCGGCGCGGTGGAAAACCCCTACATCAAGGCGAGCATTGAGCGAAGCCAGGAGCAAGTCTATGCGGCCTGACCCTCGCGCTCGCAGGCTTGTGATTATGCCCAAACAGGCATATATTACGTTTGGACCAAGCACATGGCGAAGCCGGCGCACCGCGATCTCAAGCCAAAGCCGGTACGTTGGATAGGCCGTAGCCTCGACGACCTGCGCCGCTTCCCCGAGGACGTGCGTCGCCGCGTCGGTATTGCGCTTTGGGAAGCGCAGCTCGGCTCTAAAGCGGCGTACGCAAAGCCGCTGAAAGGTTTCGCCGGCGCGGGTGTGTTGGAGATCGTGGACGACTTCGACGGCGATACCTACCGCGCCGTCTACACCGTGCGTTTCGCCGGGATCGTCTACGTGCTGCATGCCTTTCAGAAGAAATCAAAAAGGGGAATCGCAACGCCGAAGCTTGAACTGGAACTTATCGAGCAACGACTCAAGCGAGCCAGAGAGGACTACGAGCAATGGTCAGGAAGCGCAGCGGCGAAATCCCGGTAACGCCGAGTACCGGCAATGTGTTTGCGGATCTGGGCTTCGCCGAGCCCGAGGAGGAGCTGACAAAAGCGCAACTAGCGGCGCACATCCGTCACATCATCAAACGCCGGCGCTTAACCCAGGTTGCGGCGGCACGGATCATGGACGTTGACCAGCCAAAGGTCTCCGCGCTGCTCAACGGCCGGCTCGCGAATTTCTCAAGCGATCGGCTGATGCGTTTCTTGAATGCGCTCGGTCAAGACGTGGAAATTGTCGTCAAGGCCAAGCCGCGCCGTCGGGCTCGCGGCCACGTTCGCGTTCTCGGCGAGGCGCACACTTGACCAGAGCGTTTGAGAATAAGCTCATGATTCACATGGTCCGGCCCAGTCATCCCGGGCAGTTCGTGCGTATGGAGGTAATCGAGCCGCTTGGCCTCACCGTCACCGCGGCGGCGAAGGCGCTCCGCGTCACGCGTCCGGCACTTTCGGCGCTGCTCAATGGCCGCGCCTCGCTTTCCCCGGAAATGGCACTGCGCATCGAAAAAGCTTTCGGCCCGAAGATGGACACACTGCTGCGAATGCAGACGGCATACGACATCGCAGAAGCTCGGCGCCGCGAGAGCAAGATCAAGGTCAACCGATACGCGAAGCGTCGCGGCGACCGTATCGGGTCACCTGCGGCATCGCCGCTTCGGCAGTCCAATCTAAATCGCCGCGGCGCGAGGGTGCGCGATCGTCGGGTCGGTCACTGAGTAGCGCCAAGGACCCGCGCGTCAGTGACCGTTCCGTTGATTGTAGTCGCCGACCAGCGAGTTGTAGGCGTTGACCACAGATTCGAACTTGGTCTCGGCGGCGTCCGCCCGCGCTGGGCGGATGGTGGCGAGATCGAGAAGCGTGCCGATGACCGCGAGAGCGCAGAAGGTACGTGAACCGGCGGGCATGGCGGGACTTCCGAGAAGGGTCCCTCCCGATATCAGCTTAACCCACTTGCCGAGTTAAACAGACTTCTTCAAATGTCCGTGAGGCATCATTCGTCGACAGTCGATGTCCTCGTATCTCGTTCATCGCTACTGTCGACACCGCGTCGATAAAAGCCTGATACGCCTTGCCGCGCCGGCTCGTGTCGAGGAGGCGGCTGTGGCCGCGATAGCCCTTGTCGACAGCAAGTCCCGCCGCCGCTCAGCGCCTCCATGCGCCGTCTCGGCACTAGCCGTCCATCGCTGGATTCGGTACCACTCGCGGACAACCTTGAGAGGGGGGCAGGATGGTCGGAGGATCTCGAAAGCTCGTCGGCGCGCTGGCGGTGGCGGCGTTGCTCGGCGCGGGGGCGGCGGCAGTGGCAGACACCAAGCTTGCGCCGCCCAAGGGCTATCGCCAGTGGTTCCACGTCAACACCGCGATCGTCACCAAGGACAGTCCGGTCTTCGATCAGATCGGCGGCATGCACAACGTCTATGTGAACGCGACCGGGCTCAAGGCGCTGAAATCGGGCGGTACCTATCCCGATGGGAGCGTCTTTGCCAGCGACGTGCACGAGGTCACGGTGAGCGACGGCGTCTACAGCGAATCCGGCCGCAAGGGGCTCGCGGTGATGGTCAAGGATGCCAAGAAATACGCGGCGACGGGCGGTTGGGGCTTCCAGGTCTGGGCCGGCGGCGATCCCGCAAAGCCGATCGTGACGGATGCGGCCAAGCAATGCTTTGGCTGCCACGTGCCGCAAAAGGCCCATGACTACGTCTTTTCGACGTACATTCCCTGAGCGCCCCGCCCGCTCCGGGCCTTAAGAGGTCGACCGTGAAGAACGCGGGTGGGGTGCGATTTAAGCGACCTGAGAGGCAGCGGCTTTCTCGGAGAACACGGCGATCAAGGCGCGCAAAAACTCCGCGAGCCAGCGGAGGAGCAGGCTGAAGTTGTAGCCGGCGGCGGCG
>DASZAN010000096.1:0-4167 GCA_035945115.1 Allostellaceae bacterium | reverse complement strand
GCCTGAGTCTGGAGACCGGAAGTGGGCGCGCTTTCGAGCCGGCGCTGGCCCTGTATCGCAAACGCGGGTTCAGAGACGGTGAAGCGTTTGCCGCATACCGCCGGAGTGACTTCAATCAGTTCCTTCACCTGGTTCTGTAGTCTCTTGCGAGATTGTCAGCATCCGGGCCAATACCAGCCGGTCGGAGGGCACGCTTAGTTTTCCGCGAAGCTGCCGTTCAGGTAGCCTGCCGGTCCACATCTGGGAGCGGGACGGCTATGGATGAACAAGAAGCTATTACCAGGGCGCTCCAGCATTACATCGATGGCGCGAAATCTGGGCGCAGCAGCGAGATGAGGCTGGCCTTCCATGAGAGCGCGACAATTTTCGGTTATGAGGGAAAGTCGCTATTCGGCGGCCCGATTCAGAAACTCTATGACTGGCACGAAAAGAACGGTCCCGCTCGTGAGCTCGAAGCTCAAATCGTATCGATTGACATCGCAGGTAGTGCCGCAACGGCTCGCTTGGAACTGAATAACTGGACGGGGACCCGTTATACGGACTTCTTTACGCTGCTTAAGGTCGACGACACCTGGAAGATCATGAGCAAGGTCTTCAATGTCCCGTCTTAAAGACCTTGTGGGGCCGCCGGTGTAGGCTCTTGCGAATGCGAAAGGTGATCGTGGCGCGTCGATCCGGCCCAGGCTACTCGCGTAGGCACCCGACCGGCCACAAGCTGCCGTAGCCGGCGACCTCTGACTTTTCCTCATAGCAATGGGATGGACCCCTCCTCACTCCTAACGGCATCGAGTGCCAGACTGGACGTGTGTAGTACCAGTCACGGAATGAGGAGGGATCGTCATGAAGCTTACTCGCGTGGGTGTGGACTTGGCCAAGCAGGTCTTTCAGGTACACGGTGTGGATGGCGCCGAGCGTCCGGTGTGGTGCCAGCGGCTGAAGCGGGGCCGCTGGATCGCGGAGCTCGAGCGCAACGTCGAGCCAGGCTGCGAGATCGGTATGGAGGCCTGCGGCGGCGCGCATCACTGGGCAAGACTGCTGCAGTCGAAAGGCTACGTGGTGAAGCTGATTGCTCCGCAGTTCGTGAAGCCGTACGTCAAGAGCAACAAGACGGACGCGAACGATGCTCAGGCCGTGTGTGAAGCGATGAGCCGGCCGAGCATGCGTTACGTGGCGGTCAAGACGATCGAGCAACAGGACATCCAGGCGGTGCATCGGGTGCGTGCCGCACTGATCAGCGAGCGTGGCGCGAAGGCTAACCAGCTGCGCGGCTTGGCGTACGAATACGGGTTGGCAGCGCCGCGGGAGATTGCAGTGCTACGCCGTGCGGTTCCGGCATGGCTTGAGGACGCGAGCAATGGGCTGACGGTGCGCTTTCGAACCGTGCTGTCGGGGTTGTACGCGGATCTACAGGCTCTCGATGAACGGGTGCGTGAGCTCGACAAAGAGATCCGGGCGATCGGCCGCGAGAACGAAGCTGTCGGTCGCGTCGAACAGCTGCGTGGCATCGGACCGCTGATCGCTTCAGCGTTAGTGGCCATGATCGGCGATGCGAGGCAGTTCAAGAACGGCCGGCAAGTCGCGGTCGCGCTAGGGTTGACGCCGCGGCAGCATAGTTCGGGCAGCAAGGAACGATTGCTTGGGATCAGCAAGCGCGGGGATAGTTACGTGCGCACCCTTCTGATCCACGGTGCGCGCTCGGCGTTGCGTACCGCGGCGGGCAAGAACGACCGACTGAGCCGGTGGGCGTTGGAACTGGCCCAGCGCTCGCACCCGAACGTCGCTGCGACAGCCCTCGCTAACAAGATGGCGCGAGTTGCTTGGGCGATGCTGAAGCATGGCACGACCTACGAACCGAACCATCTGGCGGCGTAGAGCTTTAAGAACACGGACAACGGAGGATATCTATCGCGGTTGCGAGCACTCTGACTCGATGGCGAACAGGTCGAACCGGCGTTAGCAAAACCCGAGACTGTCCGCGGGCATCAAGCCCGACAAAGCAATGGGGAGCTGGCGCGCGAATAGCCCATCGTGGCCCGACCTCGGTTGATCGAGGTCACACCGAGGCCGGATATACGTGAGCAGTCGTACCTCGTCGCCAGAGAGCGGAGTGCTAGCAAGTGGGGAGGGGTCCATATACGGACAGTCAGGTCACCGCTTGTCGTGTTTAGGCTGCCGGCGGGGCAGCCGCGCTCGGTGCTGGTGTTCGACCACCTGACGCGCGAGCCTGCGCGTCGTCGGGTTCTCCAGCTTCTTCGCTCGATCGTAGTCCAGTCGGCTTACCTCAGCTTCACTGTCAAGTCGTATAAATAAGGCAGCGTAGCAACATTCCGATAGTAGGCGGCCGGTGCAGGGCTGTTCCCGAAGCCGGCCGCGATTTCCTACGACGCAGTGCTCGCCGCCTGGGTGGCGCGACGAAACTCTAAGGGCTTACTGATCCGCTGGAAGGGCTCTCGCGTCCCGCCCGTCCCTATAATGAGAAGTGTTCCGTAACCGAAGATGCGGCCAAGGATGCCTTGGTCGACTTCCAGCGCTTCGACTTGCCGCAACAGCAGCTCCATCGTGCGGCGCTGCAGGATCCCAACCTTCACGATGATGCGTTTATTCGTCACCGCGAACTCTGACGTTCGCCGATGGATGTAGGCTGCAAGCCAGAGCACAAGGCCGATCAGTACCAGGATTCCACCGATGACCGAGAGGCTGGCGCTGTAATGAGCGCTGACGAGGAAGATCACACCAATTAAAACAACTGCGGCAGCTCGCACAAAGATGATCCAGTGAAGGTGAGTTCTGAATGTGACCTGCTCGCCGGGCAGCAAGGTGCTATCAACATAGCTCATGGAAATCCCCTATTGAAGGGCGATGTTACTGCAGCCACCTTCGCGCTGCCTCTACTCTTCACGACACCGCACCGTTACCGATTCTGACTATCTACCGCTCTTAGGGATCCCCGCACTGAACACGGTTAGGTCGCCACCGTTCTTCGGCAACTGTGGGCGGACAAATTTACGTCGTAAATGATAGTCATCCACGACGTGAATACCTTTCATTTTGGCTCGGCGCCGGCGGAAACCGGCCAGAACCGGGCGTCCAACAAGTTCCGGCCGATCTCCCGGTAGCAGACGCTCGATCGCAGCTAGACTAGGCGCCTTCCCTCGCTCGGGTGCCGTTTGGGCTCCTGAGGGACTCTCCAGCACAAGCGCGCGGGAGCATATATCGTGGTGTCGATACCAATTCGAGAGGTGGGTGCGAGCGTGGCGACTGCCAGCATCTGGGTCGACGCGGATGCCTGTCCGAACGTCATCAAAGAAATCCTCTTCAGGGCTGCGGACCGCACGGGTGTCTCCGTGACGCTGGTCGCCAATCAGGTCCTCGCCATTCCGCGGGTGCCTAGTCTGCGCGTGCTGCAGGTGGCTGCCGGCTTCGACGTGGCAGACCAAGAAATCGTAAAGCGGGCGGCGCCGGGCGATCTCGTCATCACAGCGGATATTCCGCTCGCAGCGGCGGTCATCGCAAAAGGCGGGGAAGCGCTGAATCCGCGTGGCGAGCGTTACTCGGCGGACACCATACGAGGCGTACTCACAATGCGCGATTTCATGGACACCATGCGCGCGAGCGGTCAGGTCGGCGGAGGTCCGCCAGCGCTCACGCAGGCAGACCGAAATGCCTTCGCGAGCCATCTCGACCGGTGGCTCGCACGGTCTGCGAAATGAAAAAGCTGAAGAACGAAGCGGAGCTGTTCAAAGCAGCGTTGCTCGCTGGCATTCGCTATGCCGAAGGCCGCAAGGCCGCCGAGTTTGAGGCAACCGACTCGGCAAGCGCCAAGGCACTGTACGTCTATCGCTTGCTCGTGCACGACAAGGTCATCGCGCCGATGCCGGAAGACCAAGTCAGCGAAAAGACGATTCGTCATCGGCTCGCGACGTGGTACGCGCATCAATTGCCTGATGGGCATCCGCTATTGAGATAGAGGCGGTATCGTAAGCGCCGCGTAACGCCCCCGGTCGGCCGAAGGGCGGCCGGCAGCGATCGGCCAGGAGCTGCCATTCACCACCGTGACTCAATTTCGCTCGTAGCGGTCGTTCGTCTCACAAGGCCATGACAGCACTCAGCAAGTCTTCCGCTTCAGCAAGCTCTCTTCAAATACGTCGCTGACATCCATGACGCCTT
>DASZAN010000095.1:0-11623 GCA_035945115.1 Allostellaceae bacterium | reverse complement strand
AGCCGGGCGTGACGAGGGCGCCCCGCACCCAGAGCTCGCCGATCTCGCCCGGCGCCACGTCCTTGCCATCCTCGCGCACGATGCGCACCTCGCCGTGCAGGACCGGCTTCCCCGCCGATCCGGCGTGGCTCGATGCTTCCTCCGCTGTGAGCGCCATTACCGCGGGGCTCGTCTCCGTCATGCCATAACCTTGCACCAGGGCGATGCCGCGCGCCTCATAAGTGCGCAAGAGCGCGACGGGCGTCGGTGCGCCGCCGACGCCGGCGGTGATGAGCCGCGTGAAGTCGGTTTCGGCAAAGGCCGGATGCTGCGCCATGAATTGATAATTGGCGGGAACGCCGAAGAAGTGCGTGAGACCGATTGCAGGATCGCCGATGAGGCGCAAGCTCTCGGCGGGATCGAAGCTGCGCATCACCAGCACCGTACCGCCCGCGTGAAATACCGGATTGGCGTAGCAATTGAGCCCGCCCGTGTGGAAGAGCGGCAGCACGGTGAGCGCGACAGTGCGATGGTTGACGAGGTGAGGCGCGCCGATGTTGATGGCATTCCAGAAGGTCATGCCGTGGGTGATCATCGCGCCTTTCGGCCGCCCGGTCGTTCCCGAGGTGTACATGATGGTGGAGAGATCGTCGTGCGTGAGCGTCTCGGGCGCGGCGAGGGGAGGGGCCGCGCCGATCGCCCGCTCGTAAGGCGCGTCGGCACCACCATGAGCGATGAGATGCGGGACCTCGCAGGAGCGGCGCAAGACGGCTGCTGTCTCGGCGAATTCGCTATCGTAGAAGAGCACCCTCGGCGCCGCATCGCCGACGATGAATTCGAGCTCCGGCACGGCGAGGCGCCAATTGAGCGGGACGAAGATTGCGCCAAGCCTGCCGCAAGCGAATTGGATCTCAAAGACGTCGGTTGCGTTGTGGAGCAGCGTGGCGACGCGCTCGCCGCGGCTGACGCCGCATTCCTCGCGGAGATGACGGGCGAGACGAGCGATGCGCTCGTCGAAGGATACGTATGTATAGCGCCGGCCGGTGGCGAGATCGACGGCTGCCACCCCGTCGGGGCGCCGGCGCGCGTAATGGCTGATCCAGTCGTAGTGGCGGGGTACCGGCATTCCGTCCTCCCGAGGATTGCATGTTGTTTTGCGGTCGAGCTTACTCCGGGCGCCGCGACGCCCCAAGCAGGTGTTTCTCGAGCCGCGCGGGTGTCTTTTCGCCGCCGACCGGCTAGGGTCTGCGCTCGATCGGGGCGGCGTCGATGACCTTTCTGCTGCGGCTTCTCTACTATCTCTATGAGCGTCGTCTCCAGCGGCAAGTGAGCCGCGGACCGGTGCCGCGGCACATCGGCATCATTCTCGACGGAAATCGCCGGCATGGCCGGGCGCGAGGGATTACCGAGCCGCGCGAAGTCTACGGCCTCGGTGCACAGAAGCTCGACGACATCCTCGCTTGGTGCGTCGATCTCGGCATCGCCGGCGTCACGCTCTGGGTCTTCTCCACCGACAACTTTCGCCGGTCGCCCGAAGAAGTGGCGGGAATTTTCGACGCGGTCGAAAGAAAAATGGCGGCGCTCGCGGCCGATCCCGCCATTCACCGCCGTCGGGTGCGGGTCCGCGCGATCGGCCGCCTCGACGTGCTCCCAGAGCCGGTGCTGGCCGCGATCCGCACGGCGGAGCGGGCAACGGCCGAATACGACGGCATCGAGCTCAACATCGCCGTCGCCTATGGCGGCCGCCAGGAGATCGCCGACGCCGTGCGCGCCATGCTGAGCGAGATGGCGGGCGAAGGCAAAGCCCTCCCGGATATCATTCGCTCGATCTCGCCCGAGGCGATTGCCAATCACCTCTACACTGCAGGCTTACCTGACCCGGACCTCATCATCCGCACCAGCGGCGAGATCCGCTTGTCCGGGTTCCTGTTATGGCAAAGCGTCCATAGCGAGTTTTACTTCACCGACGTCTTTTGGCCGGCTTTCCGCAAGATCGATCTGCTGCGTGCGATCCGCGCTTATCAGGCGCGCGAGCGGCGGTTCGGCGAATAACCGAGAACGCACCCGAAAGGGCGTTCGATAGCCCTTTTGGGCCCTTTTTCCCGGCCAAATGCGCCAATTTTGCCCCCGTTCTTGTCCCAACCGCTAAAATTTTATCAATGTACGATTGACGAGTCGCGGGTTGTCGCCGTTCAATCGCGGCGTTGCCGGGAGGGAGTTCATGGGCGAGCCAATGCGAAGCCAGGATGTCGAAAGGCAATCGATCCACGACCGCAGCGTGATCGATCATCTGGTCAGCGTCTTTCCGCTGGCCGGGGTGCGGGGTTCGTTGGCGCCGAAGGTGATCCGATCGCCTGCCCTCTATCACAGCATTCGCCGGACTTGGACGGCCGAGCGCCATCACCGGCTCCTCTGTCAAGCCAGAAATATCGGCGACTGATCGTTTCGTTTCCGGATCGACCCGGCCGAATTTGGGGGCCGCGCGGAATATGCTAGGGTCCGCACAGGGACGGACCCAAATCCATGTGCGGCATCACCGGATTTCTCGAACAACGCGTACGCCCGTCGGCAGCGCGAGAAGCGATCGTCCGCGCCATGACGACCGCGCTCGCCCACCGCGGGCCCGACGATGCCGGGCTTTGGTCCGACCACGACGCGGGAATCTCTCTCGGTCACCGGCGTTTGGCGATCATCGATGTGAGCCCGCTCGGGCACCAGCCGATGACCACGGCCGATGGTCGGTACGTCATTAGCTACAATGGCGAGATCTATAATTACGACGTGCTGGCGGCGCGCCTGCGGCAAGCCGGCGTGATATTTCGAGGTCGCTCCGACACCGAGGTGCTGATCGAGGCGTTCGCCCGCTGGGGGGTGCGCGAAACCTTGGTCGCATGCGAGGGCATGTTCGCGATCTCGCTCTGGGATCGCGAGACGCGCACGCTCACGCTTGCACGCGACCGGCTCGGTATCAAGCCGCTCTATTGGGGTAGGAGCGGCGGGCTCTTTCTCTTCGCCTCCGAGCTCAAGGCGCTGCCTCATCATCCGGATTGGCGGCCGGAGATCGACGCCGCGGCGATCGCGAGCTTTCTGCGCTTCGGCTACGTGCCGACGCCGCATTCGATTTATCGCGACACTTTCAAGCTCGAGCCGGGCTCGCTGCTCACCATCGCCAGCGGCAGCGAGCCACGGATCGAGCGCTATTGGGATTTGCGCGCGGTCGTGGCGGCGCGGCCGCCAATGCCGGCCGGTGACGCGGTCGACCAGCTCGCCGAGCTCGAGACCGTCTTACGCCGGGCGGTGCGGAACGAGATGGTCTCCGACGTGCCACTGGGCGCGTTTCTCTCGGGCGGCGTCGATTCTTCGCTGGTGACGGCATTGATGCAGGCGCAAAGCCCGCGACCCGTGCGGACCTTCAGCATCGGCTTCTCGCAGCGTGGCTACGACGAGGCGGGACACGCGAAACGCGTCGCCACCCATCTCGGCACCGAGCACACCGAATTCTACGTGGAAGACGCGGTGGCACGGGCGGTCATTCCGCATCTCCCCGAGTGGTACGACGAGCCCTTCGCCGATTCCTCTCAGATTCCGACGCAAGTGGTGTCCCGGCTCGCGCGCCAGCACGTCACGGTCGCGCTCTCCGGGGATGGCGGTGACGAGCTTTTCGGTGGCTATACGCGCCACCGCTGGGCCGAGCACGCCGAGAACGCCCGCGCACTCCTGCCGCGGCCGTTACGACGCGCCCTCGGCCACGCCATCGACGCGCTGCCAAGCGCGGCGGTGTCAGCAACCTTGCGCGCCTTACCACAGCGCCTGCGTCCGGTGCATGGCGAACAGAAGCTCGCAAAAATTGCGGCGCTCCTCGGCGAGGGAGAGGCGGGCGGCATCTATCGCCGTCTTGTATCGCTGTGGCCGGCGCCAGAAGAGCTCGTGCCTGGGGTATCCGAGCCCCAGGGCCTTCCGTGGGACAGGCGCGTCGCGGATCTCTGTCCCAATGTCGCCGAGCGCATGATGCTGCTCGACGCACTCACATACCTGCCGGACGACATTCTCACCAAGGTCGATCGCGCCAGCATGTCGGTGGCGCTCGAGGTGAGGGTGCCGCTCCTCAATCATCGCGTCGTGGAGCTCGCCTGGCGCCTCCCGCTGGCGATGAAGCTGCGGCACGGCACCAGCAAATGGGGGCTCCGCCAAATCCTCTATCGGCATGTTCCGGCGGCGCTTATCGACCGGCCGAAGCAGGGCTTCAGCGTGCCGCTCGCGCAATGGCTGCGCGGCCCACTCGCCGCTTGGGCGGAGGATTTGCTTTCGCCGGCGGCGCTCGCCGGTAGCGGCTGGCTCGCGCCCCAACCGATCTTGGTGCGTTGGCGCGAACACCGGCGCGGTCAGCGCGATTGGAGCCAGAGCCTCTGGGCTGTGCTGATGCTGCAAAGCTGGCTCGCGCAGGAACGCAAGGGTGCGGTGCCGCCGGTGGCTCCAGCGGCGCTCGCGGGAGCCCCCGCGGCCTAATCGCGGCCGCGAAGTCGCGCCTCCATGACGGCTGCCATGCGCTCGCAATAGGCGGCCCATTGGGTAAAGCGTCGGCGGCGCTCGGCATCAATAGTTATTCTGAGCAGCGACTCGCGTGCCCGACCGTGATCTGGATCACTTTGGCAGCTGGCCCCGATCTTTTAGGGGATTTGACGTTCGCGCCATGAACATGGTATGCGTTCGCGCCATGAACACTGGCGGCGAGACCCTGGTCGAGCAACCGGAGCAGACGGCACGGGCCGAGGATCCGCGCGTTCTGCTGGGCCTCTTGAGCGCCGTAGAGCGCGACAGCGCGGTAACGCAGCGCCATCTCGCCCGCGAGCTCGGCATCGCCCTTGGCTTGGCCAACGCCTATCTCCGGCGCTGCGCCAAGAAGGGGCTCATCAAGATCCGGCAGGCGCCGCTCAACCGCTACGCTTATTACCTGACGCCGCACGGCTTTGCCGAAAAGAGCCGCCTCACCGCCGAGTACCTCGCCGTCTCCTTCGATTTTTTCCGCCATGCGCGGCGTGATTGCGCCGCCTTGTTCGCTGCCTGCGCGAGCCGCGGCTGGCAGCGGGTTGTGCTGGTCGGCGCCGGCGAGCTGGCGGAGATCGCGGTGCTGAGCGCCGGCGAGACGGCCGTCGAGATCATCGCTGTCATCGATCTATCAGCGGCGCGTCATTGCGCAGGAAAGCCGGTAGTGGCGGACCTTGGCGCTGCTTTGACGCTCCGCGAAGGATCGCTCGACGCCGTCGTCGTCACCGATACGCGCCTGCCGCAGGAGCGCTTCGAGGCGATGCTCGCCGCCGCAGCACGCCACGGCATCCCGTCCGAGCGAATCCTGGCGCCTGAATTGCTGCGCATTTCGCTGCGTGGGAAACGCAACGGGCGAGGGGCGATGCGATGATCACCTGGTATGTCGCCTACACCCAGCCCCATGGCGAAGCCAAGGCGCTCGACCATCTGCGGCGCCAGGGCTACACGCTCTATCTGCCGCGCTATCGCCGCTTCGTGCGCCATGCGCGCAAGCGCGCACTGGTGCTGCGGCCGCTCTTCCCGCGCTACCTCTTCGTCGGGCTCGATCGCCTGACACAGCGCTGGCGCCCGATCCGCTCCACGGCCGGCGTCGTGGGGCTGGTCGCCAATGGCGACGAGCCGGTGCCCGTGACGGCGGAGGTGATCGAGACGCTACAGCGGCGCGAGCAGGACGGGGCTTTCGATCTTCTCTCGCCGGCGCAACGTCTTCACGCGGGGGATACCGTGCGCGTGACCGAGGGCCCGTTCGAGAATCTGATCGGGCGTCTGCTGTCAGTCGCAGACCACGAGCGGGTCTTCATCCTGCTCGATCTCCTGGGCCGGAGCGTGCGAGCCGAGGTGCCGGCCGCCGCGGTCGAAGCCGCCTGAGGCGGCGATCGAGCGGACATGGCGCTGCGCATCCTGACGATCGTCGGCGCGCGGCCGCAATTCATCAAGGCGGCGGTGCTGAGTCGCGTCATCGCCGCCGAGCCCGGCGCCACCGAGATCATGGTCCATACCGGCCAGCATTTCGACACGAACATGTCCGACATTTTCTTCCAAGAGCTCGCCATCCCCGCGCCGGCGCGCCACCTCGGGGTTCATGGGGGCGGCCACGGCGAGATGACCGGGCGCATGCTGGCGGCGCTCGAGCCGGTCATGATCGCGGCGAAGCCGGACGTGGTCGTCGTCTATGGCGACACGAACTCGACCTTGGCCGGCGCTTTAGCAGCGGTGAAACTGCGTCTTCCGGTGGCCCATGTCGAGGCGGGCCTGCGCTCCTTCAATCGTGCCATGCCCGAGGAGATCAATCGCGTGCTCGCCGATCACGCGAGCGATCTCCTCTTCTGTCCGACCGAGGCAGCGGTGGCGAATTTGTGTCGCGAAGGCATCAGCGACGGCGTTTGTGCCGTGGGCGACGTAATGTACGACGCGGCCCTCTTTGCCCGAGACGCCGCGCCAGGGCGGTCCGACATCATCGAGCGCCTCGGCCTCGAGCCCGGCCGTTATGCGCTGGCGACACTGCACCGCGCCGAGAATACCGACGATCCAACGGCGTTGAAGCGCGCCATCGACTATCTGACGAGGGCTGCGCGAGAGCGCCGCATCGTCTTTCCGATCCATCCGCGGACGCGAGCGGCAACGGCTTCCGCGGGCGTATCGCTCGCCGCGCTCGATGTAGTCGAGCCGCTCGGATATTTCGACATCCACCGCCTGCTGCAAGATGCCGCGCTCGTCTTCACCGATTCCGGCGGCCTGCAGAAGGAAGCGTATTTCCACCGCGTGCCCTGCGTCACCCTGCGCGCGGGAACCGAGTGGGTCGAGACGATCGCCTGCGGCTGGAACCGGCTCTGGGAGGTCGAGAGCTACTGCCCGCGCCGCGATATAGCCGAATATGGCGACGGCCGCGCCGGCGAGCGCATCCTCCGCGCCATCCTCGAGCGCTATGCTCCCGTCGCGTGAAGACGCTCGTCCTCACTCTCGAGTATCCAAGCCGCGCCTCATATTACGACGACTGGCGCGACGCCTTTTTGCATTCGCCTCTCTTCGATGCGACCGTCCGAAACATTTTTCATCGCGGCGAGCGCCGCGAGCTACCCGGCGAGATCGGTGCTTACGACGTCGTCGTGCTGTTGCACAGCTGCACCGCCGACACGCTTCACTACGCTTCCGACCTCACGCCGATCCTTCAAGCGCGGCGCGGCCCTCTCGTGAGCTTCGTCGGCAACGAGGTGAATCTACCCTGGGCGCCGTTGGGTGCGAAGCTTGCCTGGCTCCAGGCGATAGCGCCCGAGGTGATCGCGACGCAGCTGCCGCTCGAGGCGGGCGAGTGGCTCTACGGCTCGATCGCCGCCCAGGTCGTGGCGCTGCCGCACGCGCTCAATCCCAACGTCTTTCACCCGACGCTGCCTCAAGCGGCGCGGCCGATCGATATCGGCGCGCGGTCCTACCGCTATCTTGCCTATCTCGGCGATGACGACCGCAACCGCCTCCATGATTTCTTCGCGACGCAGCGCTTTGATCCACCGCTTGCGCTCGACCTCAGCACGGAGGCGCGCTACGACCGTGCCGGCTGGGCGGCGTTCCTCAACCGCTGCAAGGCGACCATCTCGACGGAAGCGGGCTCCTGGTATCTCGAGCGCGACGACGCGACCGTGCTCGCCATCCGCGAGTATGCCGCGCGCGAGGCCGGGTGGGTGTTGCGAGCAGATTCCCCGCTCCAGCATTTGGCACGCCGCTTACCTTACGGGGTGAAGGCCATGCTGCGCCGCTTTCTGCGCGGCACGATGGTCCGCCACGAAGCGCTCGGCGCCGAGCGGCTCGATTTCGCCGAGGTGCATCGCCGCTTCTTCGCCGACGGCCCGCGGGCGCCGGTCTACAGTAAATGCATCTCCTCACGGCATTTCGACGCGATCGGATGCAAGACCTTGCAGATCATGTTTCCGGGACGCTTCAACGACATTCTTGAGCCGGGTGAGCACTACGTGGTGCTCGCGCGAGACTTCCGGAATCTCGGCGAGGTGCTGGCGCTGCTCAACGACGCGCCGGCGCGGCAGGCGATCGTCGATCGCGCTTACGAGCACGTCATGAGCGCGCACACTTACGCGCACCGTCTGGGGACGCTTCAAGACGTGCTCGCCAGCCGTAGCATGACCAAGCGCGCAGCGGCCGCGCGGAAGCAGGGATAGGGCGATGGATCGGCTCGAGGCATTGGAAGCGCAGTCGATTTTCATCCTGCGCGAGGCGGTGAACCGGCTCAATCCGCTTGCCATGCTGTGGTCGGTCGGCAAGGATTCGAACGCGCTGCTGTGGCTGGCGCGCAAGGCATTTTTCGGTCGAGTGCCGTTTCCCGTGATCCTGCTCGACACCGGGAACGAGTTTCGCGAGGTCTACGCGTTTCGCGACCGTCTCATCGACGAATGGGGGCTCACTTATATCGACGCGCCCTGTCCGCCGATCGAGGAGACGGATCCGTCCTTGCCGCCCAAGGCGCGGGCCGCCGCGCGCAAGACGCTGGGCTTGCGCCGGATTATCGCCGAGCGCGGCTTCCGCGGCGTGATCCTCGGCATCCGCCGCGACGAGCAGGCGGTCCGCGGCAAGGAGCGCGTCTTCAGCCCGCGCGACGCCGCGGGCGGTTGGGATTTCCGCCACCAGCCGGCCGAATTCTGGGATCAGTACAATGCCGAACCGCCGCCGGGCGGTCATATGCGCGTCCATCCGCTGCTCGCTTGGGCCGAGCTCGACGTCTGGCGCTACATCAAGCGCGAGGGCGTGCCGGTGGTGCCGCTTTATTTCGCGCGCGACGGCAAGCGCTTCCGTTCCTTGGGCGAGCGCGACATTTGCTTTCCGGTGCCGTCCAGCGCGAGCACGATCGCCGAGATCATCGCCGAGCTCGAAGCCACGCGCGAGGCGGAGCGCGCCGGCCGCGCCATGGATCACGAAAGCGAAGACGCCTTCGAGCGGCTGCGGGCGCAGGGATACATGTGATGATGGCGCCGCCGTTTAACCTCGTCGTCGTCGGTCACGTCGACCACGGCAAATCCACCCTCATCGGCCGGCTGCTGCACGAGGCGGGCGCGCTGCCGGGCGGCAAAGTCGATGAGCTGCGGCAGGCAAGCGAGCGCCGCGGCGTGCCGCTCGAATGGTCGTTCGTGCTCGACTCCCTCCAAGCGGAACGCGACCAGGCCGTCACCATCGACACGACCCGTTTCTGTCTCACGATCGACAGTCGCGATCTCGTCATCATCGATGCGCCGGGACACCGTGAGTTCCTCGCCAACATGGTGAGCGGCGCTGCCGGTGCCGATGCGGCGGTGCTGGTGGTCGATGCAGCGGAGGGCTTGCAGGATCAGACGCGGCGGCATGCCTATCTGCTGCGCCTCCTCGGGCTCGAAGAGGTGGCTGCGGTCGTCAACAAGGTCGATCTCGTCGATTTCTCGGAAACGCGCTTTCGCGCGCTCGAGGGCGAGACCCGGGCACTCCTCGAGGGCCTCGGCATCCGCCCTCGCGTGGTGCTGCCCACCTCCGCTCGGCACGGCGACAACGTCACGCGCGCGAGCCCGCGGCTTCCCTGGTACGAGGGGCCGACCCTGGCCCAGACGCTCGCCGGCTTCGCCCCAGCGGCAACGGCGGAGGCAGCGCCGCTGCGCTTTCCCATCCAGGATGTCTATCGTCAGGACGATCAGCGCATTCTGGTGGGACGGATCGAAAGCGGTCGCATTGCCGTCGGCGACACGCTGCTCTTCTCGCCCTCGAACAAGCTCGCGCGTGTCAAGTCGCTTGAGGCATGGCCTGGGCCGCGACCAGAATCGGCGGGAGCCGGCCGCTCCATCGGCGTGATCCTCGATCGCCCGCTCTTCGTCGAGCGCGGCGAGGTGGCGAGCCATGTCGAGCACGCGCCGCTCCGCGCCAACCGCTTTCGCGCCAGCGTTTTTTGGCTCGGCGCCGAAGCGCTCCGCGAGGGATACGACGACCGCTTGCGGCTTGGCACGCGCGAGGTGCCGGTGACGGTCGAACGCATCGAGCGCGTCATCGACACCGACACCTTGGCCACGGTCGAGCTCGGGCGAGTCGAGCGTGATCAGGTGGCGGAGCTCCTTCTTCGCAGCCCCGCGCTGTTGGCCCTCGACGATCACGCGCGGCTGCCGCGCACCGGCCGCTTCGTGCTCCGCGGCAACGGCGCGACGCTTGCGGGCGGCTTCGCCTCGCTCCGCGACGTCGCCGATCAGCGCCCAGCCCTCAGCGACAAGGACGAGCATTTGACGCCGGTCGCCCACAAGGTGACGCGGGGCGCGCGCGCGGCGCGCTTCGCCCACAAGGGCGGCGTGCTCTGGCTCACCGGTCTTTCCGCCGCCGGCAAGTCGACGCTCGCCATGGCGGTAGAGCAGCACCTTTTCCGCAAGGGCTACGCCGTCTATGTGCTCGACGGCGACAATATCCGCAGCGGCCTCAACGCCGATCTCGGTTTCTCGCCCGAAGACCGCGTCGAGAACATCCGCCGCGTCGGCGAGGTGGCGGCGCTCTTTGCCGATGCGGGCTTCCTCTGCATTACCGCCTTCATCTCGCCTTACCGCGCCGATCGCGCCCGCGCGCGCGCGGCAACGCCACCCGGCGGCTTTCATGAAATCTATGTGAGCGCCGACCTCGCGACCTGCGAGGCGCGCGATCCCAAGGGCCTTTACCGCAAGGCGCGTGCCGGCGAAATCCGCGATTTCACCGGCATTTCCGCCCCCTACGAGCCGCCCGAGACGCCGTCCCTCGTCGTCGACACGGTCGAGGCGCCGCTCGAGGCGTGTGTCGAGCAAATCTTGGCCTATGTCGAGCAGCACTTCGCCCGGGGCCGCGTCGAAGAGGAGCGGGGCGGGGAACGCGCTTGATTTGTTGAGGCCCTGCCGGTAGACCCGTCCGCCAAGCGCACGTCCCCGTCGTCTAGAGGCCTAGGACATCGCCCTTTCACGGCGGTAACACGGGTTCGAATCCCGTCGGGGACGCCAAGAAAATCAATAGCTTACTAGCGTGGCTCACCGCGTGCATCTCTATCTGAAACGACCCGGAACCAAGATCGCTGTCGACCTTGGCGAGAAGGAGCTTGAGGTGCGGCCGATCAGGTACGGTCGTGCGCAATTCGATCATGACGGCAAGACTGAGGTTGGTCAGATTGAACAGATTAATCCAGCCGACTGGGACACCATCGGCGCCGTGCCCAGAGTGCTGGTCGTGCAACGGCAATGATGATCCCCAAGATTGATACATGCCGCGCCGCTAGCATCCTGGTAAAAGCGGCACGGCCGCGATGCTGTGATCGTTGCCGCTCAGCGAGCCGATGAGTGCCTTGCTGCCGGCGATGTCGAAGGGCAATCGATGTGGAAACACATCGTCGACGCCATCCTCGAGCTGCTGAAGGACACGCCCGCCGAGGACGAGCGCGTCATTTGAACCGCCGCAAACTCTCAGGAGATCGCTATGGCCGACCGTGAACTGCTAGTGGATTGAATCTAACACTTGGTGCCCTCGTTTGACGGCGGCGATGATCATGTTGGGGTCCTTGGTCCAGGTAAAGGGCTTGGGATTGGCATTGGTCTGGTCGAGGAAGCGATGGATGGCGTCCTTGAGTTCGTGC